>NZ_JACJRJ010000033.1 GCF_014697195.1 Cylindrospermum sp. FACHB-282
CGTGGGTATCCCGGAGGCTCTAAACGCCTGTGGAGAACTTGTAAGTCCTGAATTACTTCAGGCAGAGATCGTTGAAGCAGGAATCACGCGACTTTGAGTCGTGTGAGGTTCAATGATACTTTCCCGGTGAGAAAGCGGGAGATTCTACATTTACAAAAAAATTGTGCCTTGCAGCAGAGAAAGGCCGATATCTAATATCCAAAATCCGAATCTAACTATAGTGTCGGGGGATTTTGGCTTGACGGTGTTTGTTCCGTTAATATTATCACCCATTACTGCTGCTAATTCTTTGGTACTCAAGGACTGGACAAGACTCAAACCGAGAGATTTACTAGAAATGCTTTTGGCATAGGCGGCGTTAAGGTATGAAGTGTATTGTGATTTTCCCGCTACATAGGTTTGGAAAAAAGGCAAACTCAAAACTTTCATGTAACGACGTGCAAGAGATGCATCACCAACCATCTCCGCGGGTAAGGCTACTTGCTCACTTCCAGGGTTACTATTGCCAATGGTGGAGAAATGGGTTGCACCAATGAGGATGAGGAGATATTTGTGTGCATTAGCGAACCAGGAGAAGGGAAGGATTTGTTCAGATAATGCTGGGGCGACAGTATCTTCACTACTACCGACAAGTAACACAGGGGTTTTTATTTGGCTTAAGCCCAGTTTGCCAAAAATAGAGCTGGTCATGGGATTAACTGCGATCGCCGCTTTAACTCTCTCATCCCCCAAGTCATACTCTTTGCCAGACTGGTCTACACTCAATTCTAAAGCGCGACATTGCAGTAGTAAAGACATATTCCAGGTATCTTGTAGTGAATCTGGCTGACAGTCTTCCCTTAATTGCTCAAAGTTAATTTTTGCCCCTGCTAAAGCTAAAGCGGTGTAACCACCAAAAGATTGACCAAATACGCCCACTTGTTGCAGATTTAACCGACCCTGAAACCTGGAATCAGCTTGGTTACTCTTTTCCAGTTGGTCTAGGATGTATTTTACATCCCTTGGTCGGTCTTTAAATTCATCTGGTGCTGCTACTTCACCGGCGCTACCATTCAGCAGCGATTGTAATTGTTTAGCATCACTACCCGGATGATTGGGAACAACGACAGCAAAGCCGTGGGAAGCTAGGTGAGTGGCTAAATAGCGAAAGTTGCTGCTGTCTAAACCCAAACCATGAGAAATCACAATTACGGGTGCGGGACTGTGGACATTAGGAACATAAACATCTGTTAACAACAGCCGATTGCGCGTTAAGTCGAAAAACCTCAGCGGATACTTTTGCAGTTTAAACTGTCCCTCTGTCTGTAAATCTGGCAATGAGGATAAATTTGCAGCTGGGATGGTAGCAGCTTCTATGTTTGACTGTTTTGTAACTAAAGCGATCGCCCGGCTGGTTTCGCTGATCAGTTTTTCCAGTTCTCCAGCTATTCCCAGACTATGGACTAAATCAATATGAATGCTGTTGGTGGGATACTTACGCAACAGATTCAACAGCGTCAACCCTCCTGGTTCCGCAGTTGCTAAAATCAACGCTGATCGCAAAGTCTGAAGTTTCGATTCTGCTTGACGAGATGGGGTTTTAATTAATTTTGCCAATCGGCGCAGTAGAAATTCCCCTTGGGCTGTGTAGAGAAATTGCGAAACCACTGCTGGACTAACTTTTACAGGCTGAAGTAATACCTGCCGCAATTCCTGGAGTTGTGGCGCTTGCAGATACTGTTGATATTTTCTCAACTCGTCATTAATGGCACCAGTTTTTGCGTAGTTCTCTAAAATACTGACGCTCAAAGTTAGTTTTAGGGGTGAATAAGATGCATATATTCGCTCTGCTGCCATGACAGAATTACTGAAACCAAATATAGGCAACAGTATCGCAAGAGCCAGCGATAGCAAACTTTTTCTCAGGGTGCTGGCCCAATTACCAAACAGACTATTCATCGCTCAACTTTTTTCGGTGATGTTGTTTAGCGAGGCGTTAGTTTTGGTAGTTATTCAAGCACCCTGATTCGTTTACTTAATATTAAACGCCTCAGTTTTATGGAATTTTTTTCGAGCTTTGTTTCTGTAGAACAAAACTTCAAAACTTAAATGCTATAGAGCTACTCATGTAGGCAAAATATCCACCAGACAAGAGTTTGAGTCTACTTAGCTGCATTTACTTTAAAAGTATAACAAACAAAAAAATACGTCACCTCAGTATTTATAATGTAGCTTTAGATGTAAAATAAATTTTCCCCAGAGAATAATCACAGTACCATGGTGAAAATAATTTTTATTAATGAGATTTTCCTAAAGCAATTGTCCCTGAACCAGCAACAACTAGCAATGCTCCCAAAATTCCTATTGATTTCAGGTGTTCTGGGGGTATTAAAGTAGGTGCAATTCCTGACACTAGCCAAACTGAAATTAAGGTAATAATGGGGGTTAAAGCTAAGACAGCACTCACTCGTGACGCTTGCCAGTGTTCTAATGATTCGGCAAAAGCACCATAGGCAATCAGAGTATTTAAGGCGCAAAAAATTAACATTCCTAAATCTAAAGGGTCAAGGGTGAGCAGTGATTTTAATTTGGCGAAAGGAGTGAATAATAAAGCACATCCGCCGTAAATAATCAGCATGATGCTTGAGGAAGATAAAGATTGCAATAGCTGCTTTTGGGCCAAAGCATATATAGCCCATGCTGCGGCTGATAGTATAACCAAGCCACTACCAAGAAGATATTTACTAGGTGCTGTGATTAAATTCGTTAGCTGTGAGTGAAAAAATAAAGCCAACCCCAGAGTGCTCACAGTGACCCCTAGCCATTGACTCAGGGTGTAACGTTCTTTGAAAATCGCCAAACCGCCGAAACCCAATAAAACAGGTGCTAACTGAATCAAGACCTGGGCGTTAGCGGGGGCTGTGAGGGCTAAACCTTGGGTAAATAAAACGTAATTACTTGCCAAGAATATAGTAGTGATCGCTATTAATTTTCCAGAAGCAGAACCCAGCTGTTGTAAAGTGGGTAACTTTCCTGTCACCCCTAAATATGTAGCCAGCAAGGTAAACGCCACTAAAAAGCGAAACCAAACGACTGTGTAGACATCTAGCACTTGTAGCGTCACCGTCAGGGCAATAGGTAGAATTCCCCACAAAAAAACCGTTACCAGGGATAAAGCCAGCCCTAAACGCCAGCGACCGGAACTTTGATGCATCATTGAGTTAAGAGTTAAGGGTTAATGGTTAATAATACTTAATATTTCTGACTTTGGACTATAGCAGTTTGCACTGGAGTCTAAATATAGAACCTAACCGTTAATTAACCCCTAACCCTCCCTGCAAGGTGAGGGAAGCAGAAAAAATGGGTGTTAGTTGCAATGAAAATACTTTTCAAAGCCTCTCTCCACATTTTAAATTGGGGGATTTATTAGGGCTGAACATTACATAGTTTTTATGTGCAGCCCTGAATATTCTGGACGCAATATTACAGCAGTAAACCAGGTGGTATCAGCACTGTGTCAATAACGTGAATATAGCCATTCCTGGCTTTAACATTTAGCTTTTTAAATTTGGCCTTACCGATTTCTAAATGACCTTTCTTACTCTTAAATTCCACCAGTCCACCTGCATAAGTCTTAATTTTTCCAGGCTTGATTTTTTTATAATCAATTGAGCCATAAAGAACGTGATAAGTCAAAATCTGCTGTAACACCAGTTTGTTTTCTGGTCTGAGGAGTTTTGCTAAAGTAGCCGGTGGTAAAGCCGCGAATGCAGCATCAGAGGGGATAAAAACAGTTAATAATCTATTGCTAGAGAGGGTTTCTACTAGTCCAGCCCTTTCGATAGCCTTAACAAAGGTATTGCAGCCGCAGAGAGAGTTACTACTAGCAACTTCGACAATTGAACCTACCTGAATCACTGAAGTAACTGGTGCCGGGTGTACGGCTTCTTGATGATGTTTCTTTTTAGCCCAAGAAGGAGAACCGGCTAAAAGACTAGTTGCAGCGATCGCTATACCAGCTGTTGTAATAAGTAAGCGGTGAGATGCTTTCATGAATGTAAACCTGGTAAAATTTGCACTGGAGAATGGAGATTTTCGCTAATAAAAATCTCCTGTGATGGCTGAAAATGCCTGACAGGTAATTGCTTTTGAGAAAGCTAATATAGTATTCTAAGACACTGAGAGCTTACCGTGAGTATTGACCGAGTTTACAGATTGTAGGTTCCCCAACAAATTGACACCGGAGATTATTTATACCACTTAAATTTATTCAAACCCCCTCACGATGGGATTAAACAGAACTATTGGTTAACCTCTGTTACTTTTTCGTGTATACAGGGAATTATGTATTTATGTGTCTTAAATGCCCAAATATGGTTGATTCCCATAAACAACAAAGCCCAGATGTCAAGGGAATCTAACCATTGAGCGAGTAAAAGCCCTGAAATCCCCGCCCGAATTCAGGATTGATCATCAGCAAAAAATTCCCATTCGATAACCCCCAAGCAAATGAGCCACAGTCGAGTATGAGCGAAATGCCAGAGAGAGCAAACCCCCAGGAAGCTGTAGAGCAAAAGGAAGAACAGTCTAGCGGTGGAGTGAGTGAGTGGATGGGAGCAAACACTGACAAAGGAGAAATGGATCTGCATGAGAGTAAAGCATACTTACAGCAGGCAATTGAATATGCTCCTGTGGCGATCGCCATGTTTGATCGAGAAATGCGCTATCTGGCTGTAAGTAGCAAATGGCTGTCGGAGTATAATCTCACCGATGAGGTGATCGGACGCTCTCACTACGAGGTATTTCCTGACATTCCTCCAAAATGGAAGCAGATGCATCAGCGGTGTTTAGCAGGAGCTATCGAACAACGTGATGAAGATCCTTTTCCACGGGCAGACGGGTCTGTAGAGTGGGTGCGCTGGTCAATCCGCCCTTGGCATCAGGCCAGCGGTGAAATCGGCGGCATTATTTTGTTCAGCGAGAACATCACTCAGCGCAAAAAAGCGGAAGAAGCACTACGGGAAAATAACTTGCTGTTGCGCTCCATTTTGGAAAGTATACCAGAGTCAATTGTTGTTAAAGATTGTCAAGGGCGTCATGTCGCCCTCAATACCAATTTGGCAAATTTTTTTGGCAAGCCAATTGAGGAGATCATCGGCAAAGACGATACTGAACTTCTACCACCTGACGTTGCCTGTAAAATCATGGCAAAAGACCGCCAGATTCTCACAACAGGCATTAGCGAGACTTACGAAGAAGAGGTCTCTAATGAGGACTATAGGGGCACCTTTCTCACCACAAAGGCTCCTTGGCGGGATACTCATGGCAACATTCTCGGCATCATTGCCACAACACGAAATATTACCGAACAGCAAGCTGCGCTGCGCGAACGCAAACAAGCTGAAGCAGCCCTGCGGGAAAACAACTTGCTGTTACGCTCCATTTTGGAAAGTACACCAGACTTAATTGTTGTTAAAGATTGTGAGGGTCATTATGTCGCCCTCAATTCCAATGCGGCGAAATTTATTGGCAAGTCAGTAGAAGATTTCATTAACAAAGACGATTTTGAAATGTTCCCGGCTGACGTTGCCCGTGAAATGATCACAAAAGATTCCCAGATTCTCGCAACAGGCATTACCGAAAGTTATGAGGAATATCTTTCTAATGGTAATGAGAGCGGAATCTTTCTAACTACTAAGGGGCCTTGGCGGGATGCAGAGGGTAATAATCTTGGCATCATCGCCACCACCAGAAATATTACTGAACGCAAACAAGCCGAGATAGCACTTCAATATAGCGAAGGGCGATTTCGCTCACTGATTGAAGCAACTACCAATATTGTCTGGGTTGCTAATGCAGAAGGTGAGTTTGTCACTGAACAAATTCAATGGAGTACATTTACCGGACAGTCCTTTGAAGAATCTAGAGGATTTGGCTGGCTGAATCAGATTCATCCCGAAGATCGAGCTTACACCCTAGATGTTTGGTCAAAAGCCCTGAATAATCAGGCACTTTATGAAATTGAGTATCGCGTGCGCCGTGAAAATGGCGAGTACTGCTACATGAATGCACGAGCTGTGCCGATTTTCTACGATGATGGCAATATCCGAGAGTGGATTGGCATCAATACCGACATTACTGAGCGCAAGCAAGCAGAAATCGCCCTTGCCCAAGCCAAGGAGGCAGCGGAAGCAGCGAGTTACGCAAAAAGCGAATTTCTGGCTAACATGAGCCATGAATTGCGTACACCCCTCAATGGCATCTTGGGCTATGCTCAAGTTCTTCAGCGTTCCAAACACTTGCACGAAGAAGAGCGATCGCGCATTGATATAATTTACCAATGCGGTTCGCATTTATTGACCTTAATCAATGACATCCTGGATCTGTCTAAAATTGAAGCGCAAAAAGTGGAACTCATGGTAACAGATTTTCACTTCCCGGCGTTTCTGCAAGGTGTAGCTGAGATGTGCCGCATCAGAGCCGAACTCAAGAACATTCAGTTTTACTATCAATTAGCTTCAGAAGTACCCATTGGCATCCGTGCCGATGAAAAACGCCTGCGGCAAGTATTGATCAACCTTTTAAGCAATGCCATCAAATTTACCGATGCAGGCGGCGTCAACTTTACAATTAGTTATGCCGCTGAAGGCAAAATTCGCTTTGAAGTCCGCGACACGGGAATGGGCATCCCCCAGGGAAAACTCCAAGCTATTTTTCTACCCTTTGAGCAAGTGGGAGACAGCCGCAGACAGACTGAGGGCACCGGCTTGGGATTGGCAATTAGTCAAAAAATTGTTGAATTAATGGGCAGCACCATTCAGGTTCAGAGTGAGTTGGGCATTGGCAGTATTTTCTGGTTTGATGTCAACCTGCCCACAGCTGATGAGTGGGTCAAAACATCTCAAGCCGATGATTATGGACAAATTATCGGCATCAAAGGTTGTAGACCAAAGGTTCTCATCGTTGATGACAAATGGGAAAATCGCTCAGTCATCGATAATTTGCTCAGTCCCATCGGCTTTGATGTGACTGAAGCTAGCGATGGAGTAGAAGGCTGGCAGAAAGTTTCCGAAATTCAGCCAGATATTGTCATCACTGACATACTGATGCCAGAACTTGATGGATTCGCGCTCATCAAACGCATTCGCTCCTCAGAAGCCGTCAAAAACATCGCCATCATTGTTTCGTCAGCAAGTGTGTTTGAAACTGATCAACATCGCAGCTTAGAAGTAGGAGGAGATGATTTTCTGTCTAAGCCTGTAGAGGCAGTAGTTCTGTTCCAGAAATTGCGGAAACTTCTTCATCTGGAATGGATGTATGAAGAACAGAAGACTGTAAGCCACCTAGGGAGAGATAATGCTGGACTAGTCGCTCCACCTACACCAGAACTAGAAATCCTGTACAACTTAGTCAGGAAAGGCAACTTCAAAGGAATTATTAAACAAGCAGCATTGCTTGAACAAATGGATGAACAATATATCCCCTTTGCCAAAAAATTGCATAAACTAGCAAAAGGTTTTCAAGACCAAGAAATTCTAGCACTCATTCAATCTTATCAATCAGCATTATGAATCTAACACCTGATCAAATAGCAACAGTTCTCATTGTTGATGATAATCCTGCAAATTTAAGTGTTTTATCTGATGCCCTGGATCTAGCTGGGTTAGAAGTATGGGTAGCAAAATCTGGAAAAGTAGCTCTGGAACGGGTCGAATATGCGCTACCAAATTTAATTTTGTTGGATGTGATGATGCCAGAGATGGATGGATTTGAAACCTGTCGTCAATTAAAGATAAATCCAGCAACTAAAGATATTCCTGTTATCTTTATGACGGCACTTTCCGACACTGCTAATAAGGTCAAAGGATTTCAGACGGGCGCGGTGGACTATATTACTAAGCCCTTCCAGCAAGAGGAAGTGCTATCACGGGTTAAATTGCACTTAAAGCTGCATGATTTATCTGAAAAATTAGAGCAGAAAAATCTACTTTTAGCGCAAAAAATTGCAGAGGTAAGCCTTGCATATCATGACTTGAAACTGACGCAAATCAAACTAATTCAAAGTGAAAAACTTTCTAGTTTAGGACAAATAGTTACTGGAATTGCCCATGAGATTAATAATCCTGTAAATTTCATTTATGGGAATCTAATTCATGCTAGTCTACATAACCAAGAAGTGTTGAAACTCCTGCAAGTCTATCAGGAAGAATACCCAAATCCTACCCCACGAATTCAAGCAGAACTTGAAAATATTGATTTAGATTTTATCCAAGGTGACTTGTTAAAGCTGTTGAACTCAATGGATGTTGGTGTACAACGCATTCGCGAAATCCTCAAATCTATGCGGATTTTCTCCCGTGTCTACGAAGCTGAAATGAAAGCAGTTAACATCCATGAAGCTATTAATAGCACACTCACTCTTTTGAATTACCGCCTCAAACCAAAACCAGAGCATCCGGGAATCGAAGTGATTAAAGAGTATTGTCAGATGCCATTAGTTGAATGCTATGCAGGACAACTAAATCAAGTGTTTATGAATATTCTTTCTAATGCCATTGATGCACTGGATAAATATAACCTACAGCGTTCATTTGCCGATATTCAGAAGCAACCAAGTCGAATTCACATTCGCACTAAAATGATAGGAGATGAATGGGTTGCCATCCACATCGCTGATAATGGTTCCGGTATCAGTGAAGAAGTAAAAGAAAAGTTGTTTAATCCCTTCTTTACAACTAAAGCTATCGGCAAAGGAGCCGGATTGGGTTTGTCTATCAGTCACCAGATTGTTGTAGAAAAGCATGGTGGCAGTCTCTACTACCAATCAACACCAGAAAAAGAAACAGAATTTGTGATTAAAATTCCCATTCGTCAGCAAGTTTCCCAAGTTTCTTCTACTGCTGCACCTAGGGATTATCATTTAACTCCTGGTGCTTGAGTTATCTGCATAGAGGGTGTTAGGGAAATGCAGTAATGCACCGCCATTATGGGAATAAAGATGGTGCGCTACACTTCGTTAATGCCCGCATAAATATTTAATAGTATTGTATATGTTGTTGATTGTCTGAAGTTTATAAAAATTACTTAAAATCTATCCTAAATATTGAGCTTTGGAAAATATGCACCGCCTCAGCCTCAGCACCAACATTTTTCCCTCCTGACGAACTCCCCTACAACTCTGAGGAATATCTTCCCCAGATTGATGGTGGGGTAGTGGCTAATAACCCAGATTTGGCTGCGATCGCCATTGACTAATGAAGCGATCGCCCCCATCAAAAGAGTTGACAAATTATTAATACTATGATTTGGTTTGTCCTAACAATCTTTTCCCATACTTGCTAACTAACCGGATTGGTCGAATAAGATAGTAGAGGAAAGACAGAGAACGGGGCAGCTGCAGAAAACTCCAATCTCTAGCGTTGGGGACTGTTGATAAAAGAAAGTATTTGACTCTATCTTGAATGCGTTCTCTGGCCTGGATATAGAAAAAAGAGTTACCCGATATACTGGATGAATTAACAGTTTCGCAAAACAGTCCTTCGCGCACCTGCTTTGCAAGCGATGTTACCATTGGATCTGCCAGCACTCTTTGCGAAATGGCACTTGGTAGCGCTGTTCCCAAAAGATCATGTGCCAGGAAAAGACCTAGAAGCAGTATTCGCTCACTACCAAGTGTCCTAGACTTGGACAGCACAGAGTTCCAATCACTCTCTTGATAAAGGGTTACAAGTTGAGCAATATCACAAATCCATCCTAGTCTTTCCCAGCCGTGATGAGTTCCATGCACACAGAGAAAAAGAAGCAAATCTTCAAAATTAAGATTGGGTACTACAATGCCTGTCAAGGATAATGGCTCAAGACGCTCCCATAAGCTCTGTGAATCGAGGGGAAAACACAGGTGTCTTCGTGTCAATCTCCAGTGTAGGTCAACAGCGACCATGCAATCTTTGCGATTAAAGAGATGCTCACCCTCAGTTTGAAGATGTCGTATTTCGTCAGCCTCTTTGACAGACCATGAACTGTATCCCCTAGAAACGAGCAGGTTCTTGACTTTTAAAACATCATGCTCGTGAACTAAAATATCTAGATCGCCAAACTGCCGTAGAGCAAGGTTTCCGTAAGCTGTAGCTGCTAAAACTGGTCCTTTGAAGGGGATGGCAGGAATTTCATGCTCTTGGAACAGTTCTAGGAGTTTAAGCAGTTCTTGGGTGAGGAAGAGATTACGTACAGCGTTGGAGTGGAAAAAATTCTTCAGTTGAGCTATATTATCGGTTACTCTATCTGAGCAGGTGGTATTGAGGCTCTGGTAGAGGAGTGGGATAACGCCATGACGGCTTGCTGTCTCAATCAGGTAATTCCAGTTAATGTTTTGTTGGACTAGGGTTTTGATGCTTTCAGCGGTTTCGGTGGTTATGTGGGTGCGGGCACAGCACAGAAGTAGCTCGATTTCTGGGTTAGTCGCGGCTGGTGTTTTGGTAGGTGGTTGAATAAAGGTTGTCATAGATTCATCGGTAGTTTTTGGCTTGGGTTTCAAATAAGTTTGCATAGGTACCGTCCAACTGCATCAGTTCGTCAGGGAGCAGTGTGATTTTGTGAGGTGCTTAAAATTAAGGCACCAAATCACTTTTGTTGGCAATTGAGTAATAGGCTTGTTTAATCACTTATAGTGTTGGGCTTGGGTTTTAAACAAGTGTGCATAGCTACCACTCAGATTTATAAGTTCCTCATGGGTGCCGCTTTCAATAATTGAACCGTTTGCCATAACGTAGATACAGTCAGCCATTCTGACGGTTGATAAGCGATGGCTGATGAGAATAGCAGCTTGATTTTTAATGAGTTCGCGGAAATTTTGAAACACCTCTTCTTCGGCTTTAGGGTCTAGAGCGCTAGTTGGTTCATCCAACACAATTAACTGTGAATCTCGCAAAAATGCCCTTGCCAAAGCGATTTTTTGCCACTGACCGATGCTCAATTCTTCTCCTTGTTCAAACAATTTGCCCAGTATGGTATCGTAACCTTGAGGTAGCTTGCTGATGAAATCATCAGCACCGGAACGACGGGCAGCATCGGTGATTTTTTCGTGGGTCAATGGCAGATTGATATTTGCCATCCAAATATTTTCTTTAGCAGTCAGATGATATTTCGTATAGTCTTGAAAAATCACGCTAATTTGACGACGGAGGGCAGCAATTTCAAATTGGCATAAATCTACGCCATCAATGGTAATGCTACCAAAAGTGGGATCATATAAGCGACACAAAAGCTTAATTAAAGTAGTCTTACCAGAGCCGTTTTCTCCTACCAACGCCACCACTTCACCTGGGCGAATAGTCAGATTAATATCTTGAAGTGCCTGACGCTTCGTAGTCGCATATTGAAAGCTGACATTATTCAACACAATGCCATGTTGCATTGGTATAGGAAAAGGTTTTGGATATAACGGTTCTACAACCTTTGGTTTCAGGTCTAGGAATTCATATAAATTAGCGAGAAATAGATTGTCTTCATATAGACCAGAAAGACCACCCAAGAGACTTTTCAGGTCGTTTTGTCCCCGTTGCAATGCCTGGTAATAGAGTACTAAGTCACCAAAGCGGATAGTGCCTTGTATAGTTTGATAAATAATGAAACCATAGGCAGTAAAAACTAAAATTGCCGCTACTGCTTGAGCAAAAAGATTAGCGATAGACTGTCTAGTGGTAATGGCGAGGTTTTCCTGGTATAGCTGCCGCCGCAAGCGCAGATACCACTGACTAAAAAAAGAACCTAAATCAAACAAGCGAATTTCTTTAGCGTGTTGCTCTGTAGTAAGTATCCGACTCAAGTAGCCTGCTTGGCGTTCCTGGGCTGTCTTTTGACGCTGCCAATGATACATAATGCCGGAGTATTTCACCCGCACTACCATCGCCGGAATCGTGGCAACAAATAAGATAACTCCTATTCCCCAATGCAATGACAGTAGCAACCCCAGCATCGCCACCAAGGATATACTACTCAAGCATAGCCATGCCAAACGATGTAGTATTTGCCCAGGTCGAGAAGGAGCTTCTTTTTGCGCTCGCTGCAAGGCATCATAATATTCGGCGTTTTCGTAATACTCCAAGTCAACCTCAATTGATTTAGCATGGAGAATGCCTTGCATATAGTCGGTGAGTCGCTGAGATTGAGCGCTATACACCAGTTCAGTCAGGGAAGAACACAGGGTAGTTACTAGGGTGATAGCACCAAAGAAGCCAAGTAAAAGTAATACTCGACTAAAGGCGGCTCCTTTGTCGGCAACATTAACGCTGGCGGCTATTGTATCTACGATGAGTTTGGTGAGGTAGAGAGAGAGTAGAGGCAATAAACCTTGAATAATCAAAAGTGCAAGCAAAGCAATAGTCAAATGAGGACTACTTTGCCAGACTAGGCGCAAGGCAGGCAGAATGCGTAAGCTTTGTTGGATTTTATATCTTAAAGTTTTGCCTGCTTTCATATTTTAAATATGCTCTTTAGCAAAAGATGCCAGTTGGCTAAAATTAGAAAAATCTGTGACATTGCCAATCACAACCTGTCCTCGACTTTCTAACCATGCATGAGCCTTCAACTCTCCTGCTTCACCTTTGGCAACACCGATGCAGAGATTGGATGCATAACCGTAGTGATTCATGAAAACTTGGCAAGTCAAGGCACGCGCCAAACACTTGACACCAGGTGTGTAATGACTGCTCAGTTCAACAGCCCAGACAATTTTATCAATAGAGTGTTTCTCTTGGCATTGAGGTTTGGTTTTACTGATGCTTGATAGAAGTTGCTGCAAGGTTTTAAATGAGAGCAAAAATAAACCTAATCTGATTAATACTAGTAAAACAAAAGTGCTAATTAAAAGTTGTCTTTTTTGAGAATCTAGTCCAAGAAATTTAGATAATTTATTCATTGATACTTCAACAGTGACGCGATGTCCTTCTAATAACAACTCTTCTGTAAAATGAGAGCCAATAAATCCGGCTCCGCCAGTGACAATAAAATGCATGATCTTAAATTTGCTCAGTAGATATAGATAATCGCAACTCCTCATAACTAGCGGTTTCACCCCGCATTTCTCGATAGTGTTGTAAAACTCCACGGACTTTATCAATTTGATTATTTTGAATATAGAGATGGGCAAGTGTAAGGTAGAAATTATAAAAGTAGGAATCGAGAAAATTCATAGGAAATTTTAGGAATTCTGGATTGCGCTCAATGACTTTTTCCTTAACTCGCAGGCAGCTAACAAGCATCTGCTCTTCATTCCCAGAAATATTATTTGGCGATTGCCGATAACGCGCTAAGGGTTGATTTAAAAAGTAAATCGGAAATTTTTCAATCACACGCAGCCATAAATCGTAATCTTCACAACATCTCAGAGTTTCATCAAACAAACCCACTTTATCTAAACAGTCTCGACGCACAATAACCGTTAGGACTGGAATGTAGTTGTATCTAAAGAGAGTCCATAATACCTGAAGATTAGGGGTAGGAAAGGCTGTATTGTACGAACCTGGAAACAAACCCCGTTTATCAGAAAAAAAGAGTGAATCTGAATAGATCAAACCAATGCCTGGATTGGCTTCCAAAACGGAAATCTGTTTTTCTAACTTCTGAGGTTCCCAGAGATCATCATCATCTAAAAAGGCGATATACTTCCCTTTAGCAGAGCGAATTCCAGCATTGCGAGCCGCAGATAATCCTTGATTGGCTTGATGAATAGCGGTAATTCGATGATGATCGCTAAATTGAGCCAGCACTTGCGAAGTGTTATCCTGAGAACCATCGTTGATGACGATAATTTCGTAATCGCTGTAGGTTTGTGCCAGAACGCTGTTAATTGCCTGACTGACAATGTGGCCACGCTGGTAAGTAGGAATAATAACACTGACAGTTGGCATAAAAAATTGCAGATTAAAAAATAGATATAGGCAGATATTCAAATTACTGGCGTTACTAAACCAAAGTATGAATCAGGTGTAAATCCTCTAAAATAACATCGGAAATTTGTCCCAAGCTCCCTAAATCATCAGGACGTAATAACTCCCGCACAGTAACAGTCTTTGCCAATTGACCTAATT
The DNA here is from genome assembly GCF_014697195.1 of Cylindrospermum sp. FACHB-282. Lineage (GTDB taxonomy): Bacteria > Cyanobacteriota > Cyanobacteriia > Cyanobacteriales > Nostocaceae > Cylindrospermum. The sequence continues at coordinate 14,067 of NZ_JACJRJ010000033.1, forward strand.
CTTGAAACTCCTTTCTACACTGTTGAGAAGTGAGGAAAGCACGCCCATAAGCATTGAACATCAGATGCTTCATTGCGTCAGGTAGAGAGAGGTAATTAATTATAGGTGCTGTGAGGTTTTGGTCACGTTCTCCTAATATGTACACAGCAAATAGTGGCAAAGCTTGGGATTGAAACTGCCACTGTTCTCTATCCTTTCCTTTCAAATCTATAAAGCGTTTATCTAGATTTGTTGATACTAGTGATAACTCTTCTATTGAGCCGTGAATGGCATTTACAGAATTAGGCCACAGGCGTAGACGAGGATAAGCAGACTGTACCCAAAACCTTTTATCATCAGGAATAAGTGCGGCAATATCATCTGCCAATACGGAGAATCCACGGCTAGCTAACGCTGCTGCTGTGGTTGATTTACCTGCGCCTGATTGTCCCAAAATGGCGATCGCGCTACCATCAACCGCAACCACGCTGGCATGAAGACAAGTCACTCCCCGCAGCCGTAACAGATGACCGAGTACACAACCCAGCAACAAAGATACCGCATCCGTAAATAGTTCATCTCTAGACCAAAAACCCCAAACTTGACTGCCGTCAGGATTCAAGATGAATTCCAAGCAATCAACCCCATCAAAAGACCTTATCCTCCAGTAAGTGCCATCATCCCGGTGCGTTGTCCACAGGTGGAAGCCTGTTTTTTGATACCACTCAAGGGGCACATTCCAAAAAGATTGGTCGAGTAATAGCGGTTGACTCTGCTGTTCACCAACTAGGTGGATAACAACATCTATGGGGGCAGAACTATTAACAGTAGCTAACCCTGGCAACAGTCGATTAATAGCTAGGTTTAGTCCATAAAATTGATAGCAATAATGATCATTGTTAATCGACATTTGCATTTATATTTATTTTTATCTGCAAACTCAGGAGTTTCAGAATCCCGACTTTTTGAAAAAGTCGGGGTTCTTTTGGAAAGGACAAAGCTACACACTTTATTTTTCACAAAATGTTAAGGAAAAAGGTAGGTAAAAAATCCCTTTTAGTCTAGATTTCTAGACACTTTTTTCTACCTAATAAACTAGCTTTACCTTCCCATTATTTATATGACAGGAATTAAAATTTACTGTCATTATGTTTTTTATACTGCTTGCTTAAGGAAGACCAGTAATGGGGGCGGAAGTAGTAGCAAAACCACCACTACCACCGACTTGTTGTGTTAAACCAGATATTTTACCGTGAGCTTTCAATTCTGGTTCAGAATAGTTTTTTTTCGCGTTTTCAGATTGAGACATTTGATGAATCCTTATGAGTGTACAGAATAGGCTTGTAGGAAGGGAAGTAGAAAGGTGTATTTAGGCTAGATTTATTAGGCAATTTTATTGACCTAATAAATCCTTCCTACTTGTTAACTCTACCCTGCCATCATTTATATGACAGCGAGTGAAGTTGAGCTTTTGGTGTTTTTTTCTACTTAACTACTAAGGAGCAGACACAGTGGTAGTACCAAAACCACCGCTACCACCGACTTGTTGTGTCAAACCAGATATTTTACCGTGAGCTTTCAATTCTGGTTCAGAATAGTTTTTTTTCGTGTTTTCATATTGAGACATTTGAGAAACCCTTATTTTTTGTGTTTTACTTATTTGGAGTTATCAGACTATAAAATAGTACCATAACCAAATTTAACTTACACAAAGATTGTTAAACTTATTAGTACTCTGTAGCGTAAATTATTTAGGGTGCAAATGACAAGATTAACTTGACTACTCATGCCCTGTGGAAGATGAAACAACCTTGCAGCTTGCTAAAGGGTTCTTCTTGTAAAAATTGATAAATCACTGATAGGGTTTTATTAGGATATTGGGTTGGTAAGTAAGACGGCGGGAATAAATCTAACTATATTAGAAAACGTAAATAGGCTTAAAACTTTTACCAATGAACAATGACAAAGAACAAATGACAGCCCACACTAGTTAGCTTTAATTGTACCGACCGACTTAAGTTATAGTCCACCAAAAGTAAAGACGCATGAAAATTGCTTTTATTAGCTACGAATATCCACCCGATACAGCATATGGAGGTATTGCTACATATGTATATCAGGCAGCTAGAGTTCTACAACAAAGAGGTCATCAAGTTGAGGTATTTGCAGGTAGTACGTACCGTACTAGAACCGAAACTGAAAACGAGATACTAGTCCATCGAATTAATGAAAGTGATCTAACAAACTTTGTAAAGCGAGTTGGTCAACTTTTTGTCAAAAGGCACTCATTAGTCAAGTTTGATGTAGTCGAAGGCACTGATTATAATGCTGATGCACGAGAAGCTGTTCGCCTTGTTCCAGAAATCCCACTTGTAGTTAAGTTACATACGCCATGTTTCTTGGCAAGTAAGATAAGTGAAGAAAAGCCGTCATTGTTACGTGAAGCACATAAATATATGGAAGCCTTACGTGGTAAAAGTATTAAACCCAGATGGAAATATAATTTTAAAGATGATATTGAATATATCCATGCTCTAAATGCAGATGAAATTGTCGCCCCTTCTCAAGCAATAGCTGATGAGTTGATCGAGGCTTGGAAATTAAATCGTAACAAGATATCTCTTGTACCCTACCCATATGTTCCATCAAGGGAGCTTTTAGAGATTCCTGTTGAGAATCAGACTAATGTAGTAACTTTTATTGGCAGACTTGAAAACCGAAAAGGTATTCTTGATCTTGCTCAAGCAATACCGATTGTATTGAAGCAGCACCCCGAAGTAAGCTTTCGATTCATTGGCAGAACATGTGCTTCACCTAACCCTAATTTACATATGCGGCAGTATCTTGAAGGTATGTTGCAACCTTATAGAAATTCACTTGAGTTCATAGGTTTCGTACCATTTGACAAAATCCCATCTTATTTAAGAAGCACTGAACTGTGCGTGTTTCCTAGTTTATGGGACAACTTTCCGTTCGTCTGTCTGGAGGCTATGGCTGCTGCGCGTGGAATAGTTGGAAGTAGTTCTGGAGGAATGGCCGAGCAACTCAATCATGGTGAATGTGGAAGGCTCGTTCCCCCTTATAACCCTAATCAAATTGCTAAAGCAGTGGTTAAATTACTACGCAACCCATCTTTGCGAATGGAGTTAGGTGAGGCTGCACGTAAACGAGTACTGAACGAGTACAACATAGAGCGGATTGGTCTACTACAAGAAAATAGCTACGCTCGCGCAATTAAGAGAAGAGAAGCTATGGGATCTCGTTTTTATAACTGAACAATAGAGTGATTTTAATACAAATTCACTTCATTTATGGGGCGCCTAACTCATGACCGGAAGTTACGAGTGTGCGGCTTGCAGAAATCAAATTGAGTGATGGAAAATTTAGGCAGAGACTACCTTAGTAGTAGATGCCAAATCTTCATATATTTGGAACATCCGCTTTTGTAAAATTGCTTCATCATATTCCTTGACAATAACTTGCCGTGCTTGTGCAAGATGTGCTTCTCGTTCTTGGGGAGGTTGATTGACAACTTTAATCATTGCCTCTGCTAGAGCATCTGGGTTTTCCGGTTCTACCAAAGTACAAAATTCTTCAATAAAAGTGCCTCGATAAGCTGACAAATCACAGGTAATAACTGGGCGTTCACAGGCAACTGCTTCAATTAGTGTCGAAGGAAAGGCATCAGTGACGGGATAATTGATAATCACATCTGCTAAGTTGTAGCCTGTAGGCATGAAATTATAAGGTAGGCCGGGCATCCAGCGCAGATTTTCTAATAACCCAAGTTCTTCTGCTTTGTTGCGGATGCTTTCGTAAATAGCTACTGCTTCTTCCCCCCCGGCACGCCCTAGCTTTGAAAAGACGAGTACCGTCGGTTTTATGAATTGGGGATAAGCCTGTGCATAAGCTGTAAATATCTGCTCATGGTTGTACACTTTAGACCAACCACGTGGCGAAAGCAGAATTGTGGCTTCTTCATCAATCTTCAATATTTCCCGTCGCCATTTTGGTAAATCTTTTGTGACTCCAGAGCGAAAATGTTTAGGGTTTGTCCCTAGAGGGATTAATTCTACCCTTTGTTCAGGGTTCAGCAGTGCTTTGGATTTTTCTATCAAACTAGGTGTCTCTACAATCAGCACACCAGTGTTATTAAACACTTGGCTAACCCTATCGTTATGCTTGCTTAGTTCCCTTTCTGGTTGTAGCAAATGATTTAAAAAGCCCCAAGCAGAGACGACAAGAGGGCTTAGATTCGCCAGGACACAACACTGGGCGTGCCAACCAATGGCGTGGACATGGATAATATCAGGCTGGAATTCGTCTGCAAGTTTACGTAACGGCTCCGCCATTTCCTCGGCCATCTGATCTTCATAAGGGTAGGTGTTGGTAAACTCCTCTAGATACTTTCGCCAAACAGTGGGGAAATAGCGATAATTTTTGGGAGCTTCAGTTTCATAGGGGTCTACATCTCCTAGTAGCCAAACTTCATAACCTGCTTTGACTACCCAATCTAAAGGTCGTGTCAAAGCAACGCCCCCAGCACCAATCATCAGTACACGCATGATTTGATTTTTACTTCAAGTTAAGAGTTAAGAATCAGTCATTTCAACTAGTCCAGCCTTAACCAATTTATCAATAAACTTGAGCAAGTCTTGTTTTAACTTCTCTGGCTCGACATCATACTCTTTTAGCAAGGTGTCGTAAGCTGTCTGGATAGAATCTGACTCAGTTAGCACAAAGAATATTTTTGTACCAACTTCGTTTTGACTAAAATACTCTTCGCTTTGCAGATTCAGTAAAACTGATTCCCCTGCTAAGTCTTGAGTCAGAACATTTGCAGATAAGGACACTTTTTGATTTAAGGCTATTTGTAGTGTCATTTTTTACAGGATATATTGAGTCTGGTTAATTAGTGTTCATTAAGCTGTTAGTTCGGACTACCAATTGCCTTACAATTACGTCAAGCTTACGTGAGGTTGAATCGTCACAAGTTGAAAGGTTGGTATTCACAACTACTAAATAATATACACTTTAAGTAGCGTATGACAATAAATTACCTTTGAGGCAGGAAATAACTCTTCAATTAAGGGCAATTTTCTATACCACAAACGATTCGATTAGTGTCAAAGATGACTTCTTTATCCCCTTGGGACTGGTCAACCCCTTCCCTACGGGACGCCAAAGGCGAACGGGGAATTCAAAAAAGGTCAATTTTGAGGAAATTATCGACATATAGCAGAAGGCAAGAGGGAAAAGGCACTCGTGCAAAAGTAAAACCCTTGTCATTACTGAGTTTGATCTGTTAAGAATGTCCTAACTGCCTTATCTACTGCTATAAATAAAATGTCAAAATTTAGTCTTGCAATAACTCCAATAACTGCGCTTCAGTTAATTGAGTAATCCCCAGGGCTTGCGCTTTCTCTAACTTGGAACCGGCATCTTCTCCCACAACCAGAAAATCTGTTTTTTTGCTCACAGAATCAGTCACCTTGCCACCAGCTTTTTGAATTAACGCTTTTGCTTCATCTCGCTTTAAGGTTGGTAATGTACCTGTAACTACAAAGGTTTTACCGGCTAATTTTTGATTTTCATCACCTACAGCTTTGGCTTCTTCGGTGGTGGCTAATTGCAACCCTGTCTCTTGGAGACGAGAAATCAAAGTTTGATTGGCACTGATGCGGAACCATTGATATACAGATTGGGCAATTTCTGCACCGATACCGTAAACACCCTCAATATCTGATTGTTTGGCGCGTTCTAACTGCTCAACTGTGGTAAATTTTTCGGTTAATAATTGGGCATTGACACTGCCAACGTGACGGATTCCTAATCCATATAATACCCTTGACCAGGGTTGATTTTTTGATTGGGCGATCGCATTCACCAATTTCTCCGCCGACTTTTGCCCCATCCTTTCTAATACACAAAATTTCTCTGTTGTCAAGCTATATAAATCTGCCACAGAATGCACCAAACCTTTATCTACGAGTTGATGCACCAGCTTTTCACCCACGCCTTTAATATCCAAAGCGTCACGACTTACCCAATGTTCAATTTCTCCCTTCAAAATCGCGGCACAGGAAGCATTAACGCAACGTGTCACCGCTTCACCTGATTCTCTCACCACCGGTTGACTGCAGACTGGGCAATGGGTAGGCATAATAAAGGGTTGGGCATCAGGGGGACGGAGTTCTTTAATTACCCTGACGACTTCGGGGATAATTTCCCCAGCTTTACGGACAATTACAGTATCGCCAATGCGGATATCTAATTGGGAAATGCGATCGCTATTATGTAAAGTAGCGCGAGAAACCGTAGTCCCCGCCAGTTGCACCGGGCGCATTTCTGCCAAAGGTGTCAACGCCCCCGTTCTCCCCACATTCACCGCAATATTTTCCACGCGGGTAGGTGCCTCTTCTGCTGCATATTTCAGCGCCACAGCCCACCGGGGGAACTTCTGGGTAAACCCCAGCTGTTCTTGCAGCTTAAAGGAATTCAGCTTCACCACCACCCCATCAGTCATGTAGGGTAAATTCAGCCGTTCTGTATCCCAGTATTGATAATATTCAGCAACTTCTGCTAAAGAACTGCACAACTTGTGGTTAGGGTTGACATGAAAACCCATCTTTTCCAACAATTCCAGCCCTTCCCATTGGCTATTAGCAATACTGGCGTCATCCCTACCAGGAATATGCAGCGTATAGCCAAAAAAATCTAACCGCCGTTTAGCAACAACGCGAGAATCTAGTTGTCTGAGTGTACCAGCAGCAGCATTCCGGGGATTAGCAAATAACTGCTCACCTGCTTTTTGCCTTTCTTCATTGATTTGTTTAAACACATCCAACCGCAAAAATGCCTCTCCCCGCACTTCCACCTTTTCTAAAGGTTCCAAGCCATCAAAATTCAAGCGCAAGGGAATTGAGCGAATTGTCCGCACATTTTGGGTAATATCTTCACCCATTACCCCATCACCCCTAGTTGCACCTCTCACCAGAATGCCATTTTGGTAAGTAAGCGCCAAAGCAGAACCATCAATTTTCAATTCAGAGACATACTCTACCGTATCTATTTTTGGTACTTGACGCCGCCAACGTTGCTCCCACCCTTGCAATTCATCAATATTAAAGGCATTCTCCAGACTGTACAGGGGGATGTTGTGCCGCACCGAAGTAAAATGTGTTGCCGGTCTCTCACCCACTCGCTGAGTTGGACTATCGGGAGACACCAATTCTGGATACTGAATTTCTAGTTGTTGCAATTCTCGATATAACTGGTCATAGACTGCATCCTCCATAGTGGGTGCATCTAGGACGTAATAAGCATAGCTTGCTTGTTGCAACAACAGCCGCAGTTCTTCTACGCGCTTTAATTCAGGCTGAATCTGTATCATGAGACTTATTGCAAAATACGATTAAAGATCATAAAACCTGCTGAGTGCAGGCTAAATCGAGATCCCTAACTTCTTAGAGAAGTCGGGGATCTGATCTTAAACGTTAATCAACGATCCCAATCTTCAACTTCATATAAAAATCGGGTTTTGCCAATCAATTTACGATTAGCAGAAGTACTTTGGACAAAAACCACATACTTTTCTAGGTTACTCGGTTTGATCCGGATTGACGCATCCATCGGTAGACCTAACATTTCTCTAGCGGCGCTGCCGGCAAATAAATCACCTGTTGCCCGTTCCATCAAGATAATTTCTTTAGCAGCTTGGATAGTTTCGGTTTTTGTAAATTCGTAAAAACCGCGTCCCACTTTAAAGCTTAACCCATTTTCTAACACAAAAGCTTTAATTGAAATATCATTATCCACCTCTAAAACCTGGAAGCGTTGAGGAGAAACTGCCCGTAAGTCAGCCGATTCATAATATGAGACGGCTTCTCGCTTCATCATCGAGTTAAATATTTTATTTAACCCCCGACTCATGCGCCCTTCGTCAATCACTTCTTTTTCATAAGCTTGTAGCTGATCATTTGATGATTGCTGATAGCAAACAGCTAAAAACAAATCGGTAATATAAGAAAATTGGTCAAGATTGATATGAAAACCCCCTGACTTTTCAGCGATTTCTCGATAAAAAGGAGTAGCGTGAGAGCGATTGAGTGCTTGAACTCCATAAACCGTGATTTCTGCCTCAGCTAATTTATCTAACTCTTTGCGCCAATTTAGCTTTTGAGGATTGTGTGCTGGTGGGTGGGGAATATCATCACCAATCAAAACCAGTGATTTAGACGCAGAGTTTGACCAAGCCAGAGATTGAGATTCATGTAATACTAATTCATAACATTCTGGTGCATCTCCGCCGCCAGTAGCTTCGACATTTTGGACAAAATCACAAATTTTATCAACATCACCAGAGAGATTAAAAGTTTTAGTGACATAAGTTGAGCTTGCATCACAGTAATCACCATGAGCAATAATCCCAATGCGGATTAGAGGAAGTTCATCAATTAATCTGGTAACTGTTTCTTTGATTTTCCGTCGTACTTGAGTAAGGCAAGGATACATACTTCCGGTAGTATCAAAACTAAAAACAACTTCGATATTGTTGTTGGTCATAGCTTTACCAGCACCCAGTTTTTACTTGATACTTATATTTTAACTCTTATGCAGCTAATTTGATTAAACTTATTTTAAAGATTTGACTAAAAAGTTAAAAACTTACCTGATTTACAGAGGTTAAATATAACTATTAATTTACCCTGACTTTACAAAATATTCAACTATTTTAAGATACAGGTACAGATTATCGTAAGGGCACAACATTGTTGTGCCCCTACCCGTGTACTTCAGTTACCTGAAAAATGCTGTATTCCAAACAATGGTTAAAACCTTTCTTCTTTTCCTTCTTGACTTTGCGTTCTACAGCCCTTTGGGCAAGAGCCTACGGCACGCTTCGCGAACGCTGCGCGCGTGCGTTCTTTGCGGTTTGTTCAAAAAAATATTTTCATAAATTAGCTAAAATGACTATAACAAAATCCCCAATAATAGAAATTCATGACTCATACATTTACAAGAAAACCACCCATTATCATCGCTCATAGAGGAGCAAGCGGCTACCGCCCAGAACATACTTTAGCAGCTTATGAATTAGCGATTAATTTAGGTGCTGACTATATTGAACCAGACTTAGTTTCCACCAAAGATGGCATTTTAATTGCGCGGCATGAAAATGAAATTTCCGAAACCAGCGATATTGCTAACCATGCCGAATTTGCTCACCGTCAAACCACCAAGATAATTGATGGTGAATCCAAAACTGGCTGGTTTACAGAAGACTTTACCCTGATGGAACTGAAAACTTTAAGAGCAACCGAGCGAATTCCCGAAATGCGATCGCAAAATACCCCATACAACGGACTATGGGAAATCCCCACCCTGCAAGAAATCATTGATTTAGCCAAAGATAAAAGTGCCCAAATTGGTCGCACCATTGGCATTTACCCAGAAACCAAACACCCAACTTACTTTAAATCTCTTGGTTTAGCCCTAGAAGCCCCCCTACTGGCAACTTTAGCAGCCAATGGTTATCAAGGAGCCAACGCACCTGTTTTCATTCAGTCCTTTGAAGTTAGCAATCTCCAAGATTTGGCTAAACAAACCGATTTACCTTTGGTGCAACTGCTGAACGATAAGGGTAAGCCCTATGATTTTGTAGTCAGTGATGATCACCGCACCTATGCAGATTTAGCTACTGTATCAGGATTAAAGGACATTGCTAAATATGCACAAGCAGTTGGCGTCAATAAAAACCTGGTTATTCCCAGAGATAGAACTGGGAAATTGCTGTCACCGACATCTTTAGTTAGGAATGCCCATGCAGCTGGTTTGCAGGTTCACCTCTGGACTTTCCGCAATGAAGATTACTTTTTACCCCTAGATTTTCTAGGGAATCCCCAAGGGGAATATAAATTATTTTTGAATTTAGGCATTGATGGCGTATTTAGTGATTACCCCGATACGGCTGTTGCTGTGGGCGAATGTATGAACTAGGTTAAGATGGGGAAACCTCGGCGCTACAAATATCGGGGCTAAAACTTTTTCTAGTGCGAAAAACATCATCCTAATCAAGCAAATCAGGTTCTTCCCGCAACATCCTGTCAAAAAGCGGTTGAAAGCTGAACCACCCGGCGAAATGTGACCCCACTTGGCTGTGTGCTAAAGTAGCAGTTTCGTGCTTAATGATATGGGGTTTCCCTGCGGCTTCTGCTAACAACTGTGCTTGGCACGATCGCTCTAAAGTTATGTACCACCAAGCAGCTTCGTCCACTGTGTGTCCCACAGTCAAAATGCCGTGGTTACGTAGGATGATGGATTTTTTCTTGCCCAAGGCTTCCGCCAGACGCTTACCTTCATTTATGTCTAGTACTACTCCGTTGTAGTCATTAAACAACCCCTGATCTTGATAAAATGCACAAGCATCTTGAGTCAGGGGATCAAGTATACGACCCAAGCTAGACCAGGCTTTACCATAAAGTGAATGGGCGTGCGCTGCGGCTATGACATCAGGACGAGCTTCATGAATTTGAGAATGGATGGCAAAAGCAGCTTGATTTACAGAACGCGAACCTTTAACAACTTCGCCTTCGCTGTTCACCAATAATAGGTCAGAGACGCGGATATGACCGAAGTATACCCCTAGGGGATTCACCCAGAAATGATCTGTCAACTCAGGATCACGAGCTGTAATATGGCCTGCTATTCCTTCACTAAAGCCGAACTTGCCAAATAGGCGAAAAGCTGCGGCTAGGCGCTGCTTACGGTGTAGGCGTTCTTCTTCAACGCGCTCAAATACGGGGGGTTGGGGTCTATCAAATATGGGCACGTTCTTGTTCCTATTCCTGTTCGGGAGCGTTGGTGTATCCAGAACTAGAGTTAAGGATACATAACTAATTTAAACAAAAGTATCAACAATCCATAGCAATTCTAAGTTGATTTGCTCTCCACCGAGAGGCTCAGATCCCCGGATCTTTTTGTTCGGAACTGATTTAGGATTGCTATAGACAAATAAGACAGACACTATTTCTCGTAGAAAAATATATTGCCACATAGACAGAGTGATGTTTGGCAATCACCAATCTTACATTTTGTGCAACAAATAACCCAGCCTTAATTTCTCAGAAATATCCTAGAAGTGGTGACTACACTTGTAGATTGCAATAATTTGCCTAGCAAAAATGAATAACTTACCACTAAGTCGTTTGGGCGAGCTCGCCAAACTCTTTTTCAAACTGGGCGTTATTGGCTTTGGGGGACCAGTTGCCCATATTGCCATGATGGAATTGGAGGTAGTTAAGCGGCGTCAGTGGCTGACACAGGAGCATTTTCTAGATTTGTTGGGGGCAACTAACTTGATTCCTGGGCCAAATTCCACTGAAATGGCGATTCATCTGGGATATATCTATGGGGGATGGCTGGGGCTGATTGTCTCAGGTGTCTGTTTTATCTTGCCGGCGGTTTTGATTACTGCTGGCTTTGCCTGGTTTTATGTCGCTTATGGGGCTTTGCCACAAGTCGCGCCGTTACTCTATGGCATTAAACCGGCTGTTTTAGCTATTATTTTCAATGCTCTTTGGGGCTTGGCAAAAAAGGCAGTAAAAACACGGAAGTTGCTGGTGATTGCTGTGGCTGTTACGGTGCTAACTTTATTTTGGCAGGTAAATGAAGTGATTGCCCTATTAATTGGGGGGTTACTGGGGATGCTTTGGTTGCATGGTGGTGATACACCAAAAGATCAGGCTAATTTGCTGATTGCTGGCTTAAGCACAGGTGCGACTTTGAAGGCTACAGCTGCAGTTGCGACAACGGTAACTAATGTATCTGTTCCTTTGTGGCAGTTGGGTTGGTTTTTTCTGAAAGTTGGTAGTGTGTTGTTTGGTAGTGGCTATTTGCTGGTGGCGTTTCTTCAAGGGGGATTAGTTCAAGAATATGGTTGGCTAACGCAACAGCAGTTACTAGATGCGATCGCCATTGGTCAATTTACCCCTGGACCAGTACTCTCCACTGCTACCTTTATTGGCTATATCCTAGCTGGCATACCCGGTGCAATTGTGGCAACTTTGGGAATTTTCCTACCCTCGTTTTTCTTTGTCGCTGCCTTGAATCCCTTCATCCCCCGCTTACGTGCTTCTTCTTGGACTAGGGCTTTTCTTGATGCTGTGAATGTCAGTGCTGTGGCGCTGATGGTAGTTACCACCCTGCAACTAGGAAAAGCCATTTTAACGTTACCACAAGCACCTTATGTAGATTTTCTCGCCGTGGCGATCGCCATTATCTCCGCAGTTTTCGCCCTGCGCTTGGGCATCAATGCTGCTTGGTTGGTTTTAGGTGGTGCTGTAATTGGCTGGGTTGCTTTCTTATTCGGTTATATTCGATAATCCCTTTCTTGCGATCAGTTGCTTTAACCTGCCAACTTTGATAAATCTACTTGCTTCTTGTTGGACGATTCAAAGTAGTCCCAACTTGCTACTGATATTAGATTAATATTTTGTTCACTATTAATTGAGTCGATAAATTCTTTAGTTTCATCAATAGCAAATTCTTCTCTGAACCAACATCGCAGAGAAATTTTTGAGTAGTCTATTTGGTGACCACTGGGACTGTAGCATATAACTTCAAATCTTTTTTTGGCAAACCACTGATATATCTCAATCTTCCAATCTTGATAAGATATTGTCTTCATTAAATATTTGTTCATGAAATTTCTACCTTCTTAAAAATTAAATTTTTACGTAGTAGTAGACCCTAAACAAAAATGGCATTTTTGCATACATACATTAGGTTAGTTTTTTAACCCACCTAAAATTAATGCCAAACAACATAAATGAGTAGTATTAACGTTTGTTATACTTGTTATAATAAAATCTTTTTTAGTTTTACATTAGAAAAGTTTATGATTCTTAACCAAATTATTATATTTAGTTACACTATAAGGAAAGTAAGTCCTAAAATTTTCAGGGTAACGGCTATCATCTCCGCACCCTGTTATAGATCCACTATTTAGTTATTGCGCCATATTCTCCCGCCGTTCTTTGAGTTTCAGCAGCATTTCTGCGTGCATCTCGCGGGTAATGGGATAAAAATAGGTTAAAACTAAACCACAAATTAAACAAACTGTTGGTATCGGCCCAACAGCAATGCGGATAGCTTGCAGTGCTGACTCAGGTTGTATGGGGAGGGTACTTTGCCCAACTACAGCCTCTTTAAAACCAGATACTTGCAAAGAATTGCCGACTACAAATAGCCCGAAAGCTAAACCAAATTTTTGCAGCAAAACCATGAAACCATAAAAAATGCCTTCCCGGCGTTGTCCGGTTTGGAGTTCATCTAATTCAATGACATCAGGAATCATTGACCAGGGCACAAGATAAGCTGTGGAAACACCAAAGCCTGCCATGATAGCCAGCAGATACATCAAACCTATTTGACCTGGTTGCAAGAAAAACAGTCCGGCTGCGGCGATGATCCATAAAATCATTCCCAGAAAATAAACAACTTTCTTTCCGACCTTTTTACTCAAATAACTCCAAACAAATAGCATACCAAGGGCAGTTCCTTGCACCGCAATCATCACTGTAGGCACATCTGAATCCTTGAGGCGCATACAGTTGACCACAAAGTAGGGAATAATGCTGGCTGTTATCTGTACACCTAACCAAGAAAAGAGATATATCCCAATAACAAAGAGAAAAGGTCGATTAGTAAAGACAATTTTTAGCTGTTCACCGATGGGAATAGATGGGGGTTGTTCAACTTGAGCGCGTTTAGCTTCAAAAGCCAAAATGCGATCGCGCGTGCCATAAACGCACCAATATAAGGACAAGACCGAAATCACAGTACAGACTGCCGCTAAAACTACAAACTGTTGCTGGCGATCGCTAACATTGTCAAAAATAATCTTCGATAAAATTAAAGATAGAATGCTGCCACCAATAGAGAATGTAAAGCGAAAGCTGTTGAGGCTAGTGCGTTCGTCATAATCCTGAGTTAGTTCTGGAGTCATCGCCGTGTAAGGCAAATTCACAACGGTGTAAAACACCTGAGATATCACCCCAATTGCTACATAGTACCAGAACAAAGGCCAAATATTGCTACTCTGATCGGCACTAAATTGCGGTACAATCCACTGCAAGAAAAAGAAAAACCCAAAAGGAATTGCGCCATACAAAATCCAGGGGAGACGACGCCCCCAGCGCCGGGATTCGGTTCTGTCAGTCAGTACCCCCACAAACGGATCATTTACCGCATCCCAGATTTTGCCAATCATCAAAATGCTGCCAGCCAAACCTGCCGGGATACCAGCCACATTTGTAAAAAACACTAGCAGATAAAATATGGCAATATTGGCAGTAATCGCCGGGCCTAAATCTCCTGCACCATAAGCCAGTTTGGTTTTAAAGTCCAATTTTTCGCTTTCAGGAGTTCTTTGGGCATCGCCATCAGCAACAGAATCGTTCATAATATCTTGCTCTCATATTAAGACAGAAGATTTGCGTTTTCCTTCAGTACTATAGCCCTATGTCAGACCTTTACATTTCTTGGTCAGATTATCACCACAAGATTGAACAATTAGCAGTTCAAATTTATCAATCCGGTTGGCAATTCGACCAGATTGTTTGTATCGCTAGAGGGGGACTGCGAGTAGGGGATATTCTCTCACGTATATACAATCAACCGCTGGCAATCTTAGCCACCTCATCTTACGGTGGCAGTGGCAAGCAAGAAAGAGGCAGTTTAATTGTTTCTTGCCACTTGACTATGACTACTGAAAAATTAGGTTCGCGGATTCTTTTAGTAGATGACTTGGTAGATTCTGGAATCACCCTCCAACAGACTCTCCCTTGGCTAAAGCAAAAGAGCGATTTCCCCATTGAGGAAATTCGCACCGCCGTACTTTGGTATAAAGCCTGTTCAGTTATCGTCCCGGATTTCTATGTCGATTACCTACCCGATAACCCTTGGATTCACCAACCCTTTGAACACTACGAAAGTATGACTCCGGCTGAACTGGTATCAAAGGTAAATCAACCTCTTTGGGAAATTAAAAATTAAGAATTAAAAATTAAAAATCTAGGACTTAACGGACACAATATAGTAGGCGTTGCTGAATTAGAATATGAAATTGGGAAATTTAACCTTTTTAAGCTTGATTCTTTGCGCCTTTGCGCCTTTCCGTGACACATATTCATATTTTTAATCAGCAACGCCAAATAGTAAATATGGGCTACGGTTTGTGTCATTAAAAATCATGATTCGTGCTGGGCAGCACCCTACAGGTAGGATTGCTGCCCAGCATCAAAAAAGCCTAAACAGAGGGTAAATTCCTACGGTGCGTAAGCCCTAAAATCCTGTAAACCATGATTAATTCACCATTTAAAATCCAAAATCCAAAATCCAAAATCCAAAATCAAAATAGCCACAGCAATACTGGGATGGTAACTAGCAATACGATAACCCCCATTGCTAAGGCAGTAACTGCAAGGTCACGGTCAAGATTAAAGGTTTCAGCTATTACTAATGTGGCAAATGCTGGAGGCATAGCCATCTGTAGGACAATTACCTTGGCTGGGTCGCCAGTTACACCAAAAAATGGTAATAAACTGCCTAACATCACGGGAACTAACAACATTTTAATTACCAAGCTGATTCCCGCTTGGGGTATTTTATCCCAAGAATTTAGCCGGGAGAGTCGCATTCCAATTAACATTAGAGATAAAGCCACCATAGTCCAACCCAATACTTCTAGGCAGGATTCGACTAAGCTAGGAATTGCTACTTGGCGAAATATTAACCCAAATCCAAAACTCCACAAAGCAGGATTAATTAAGATGGCTCTAGCTGTCTGCCCATAATTACTAACGCTGCTGCTAAAATTGGCGGCTAGGGCGACACCTAAGCCATAAGATCCGATCAGTGACCCCAGTAAATCATAAAATAGCGCCCAGGCAAAGTATTCCTTGCCTACCATTGCTAGGGTGATGGGAAAGCCTAAATAACCTGTGTTACCCACCATTGCTGCTAGGATCAAACTACCCTGAGTTGCTGGTTGGGGGGTGGTGTTGGTGAAATAAACTTGACCTTTAATTCCTACCCAAGCGAGAAAGGCTCCTAGTAAAATGGCTAAATAGGCGATCGCAGGTGCTATCCAAATCTGCCCCGATAAATCGGCTTGGCGTAAAAAAGATACGATGCTGATAGGCCCTCCCACCCAAAAGAGAAACTGACCTAAACGGGTAGGCACTGTGTGAGGTAGTTTGCGTCCCAGCATAAATCCTACTAGGACTAATCCCCCCAGCTTGACGTATAGTTCTAGCAGGTTTATCAAAATTAAGCCTAGGAATGCAGATTTGAGATATTACCTGTTAAGTTCACTTTTGTCTAGTTCATAATCTGTTATGGTAATTCAACAAATACAGGAGTTAATTTTTGAATAAGGCTGGGGTTCCTGGAAACCCGCAAAACTCATCGGCTTCATCTGGCGATGATATTCCAGCGGCTTTACGCGATAATCCAGATGCAGCAACCAAGGTGTACTTGCAACCCCAGGTTTTACTGATTGGGGGAGTAGTGGGATTTTTGCTGCTGGCGGTAATTAGTGGGTTTTTGTTTTCCGTGACTGCACCCAAAAAAACGGACAATTCTCAACCAACGCCTGCTAACACAGCATCTGCACCAAATACACAATCTGATAATTCTGTCAATATTAATGGAAATAATAACGATACTATATTAGGGCATTTCGTATATCCAGAAGCAGTTGAGTCAGAACTAGCTGCAATTTCCGCAGATGGACGCATTAGAATGCGAAAAGCTGCTGCCGAAAAGTTTCAGGCGATGTCACAAGCAGCGCGGAGTGCAGGTGTGATTTTGGTGCCAATTTCTGGCTTTCGCTCAATTAAAGAGCAAGAACAGTTGTTTTTTGCTGTTGGTGCCCAGCGCAATCAAACCCCAGCCCAAAGAGCCGCTCTCAGCGCTCCTCCTGGTCATAGTGAACATCATACAGGTTACGCAGCGGATATTGGCGATGGCGCAGTACCTGCAACTAATCTCCAAGCTAATTTTGACAATACTAAAGCTTATCAGTGGCTACAAGCAAATGCAGCCCGTTTCGGTTTTGAGTTGTCTTTTCCCAAAGATAATCCCCAAGGTGTGAGTTATGAACCTTGGCACTGGCGTTTTGTTGGCGATCGCGATAGTTTGGAAACATTCTACAAAGCCAGAAATCTCAAACCCACTCAGCCCCAATAATTCAATCTTAGATTTTAGATTTTTGGATGATTTTTTTGATGCGTCTCTTTACGCATCCTACCCGTAGCGTGCGTTCCCTAACGCACGAATTAAAACTTTTAATCACACAAACCACACCCCATATTTGCCATTTCCTGTCCGTTAAGTCCTAAATTTTTGGGTTTCACTTCGTTTAACCGTGGCCATAACTGAGGCGCTGGGGCTTGATAACGTTTCCATCCCCGTTAGGGAGAAGTGGTTATGTAAAGAGTTCACCTTTGGAAACCTTGCTGAGAAAGGGTTTCAGACCCCCTAATCGACACCACTTTTAAAATTGTCAATAATGACGAAAATATTCTCAATAAGTGACTATCAACACAATGTATAAATAGTAAAATATGCTACTTAAAATGTTCAGATCCTTCAGATCCCCGACTTCTTAGAGAAGTCGGGGATCTAAACTTGGGGATCTTGTTGCTAAAAGTTATTTCTTATATTTCCCTGGATACTTCCGCGAAAAATATCCTTCCATCACATCTAAAATCATTGGTGCAGCTACGCTACCACCGCCACCTCCAGAATGTTCAGCAAAAGCGACAATCAAAATTTCTGGTTTATCAGCGGGAGCATAAGCACCAAACCAAGCGTGATTTTCTTTCACACCACGCCTCCAAGCTTCCGCCGTGCCACTTTTACCAGCAACTGGAGGAAGGGTTGGCTGTTTCAAAGTCTTACCCGTACCATCAGACACCACCTTCCGCAACCCCTGTTGGAGAACTTTGATAGTTTCTGGCTTCATATTTAGCGATTCCCGCCAGCTTCTTGCGTCTTCATTATCTTTGAGCAAATGGGGCTTAACGCGATAACCACCATTAGCAGGTACAGCGAACATCACAGCTACTTGCAGAGGAGTAGTTTGTAAAGCACCTTGACCAATTGACATATTAATGCTATCACCTACAGTCCAAGGCATTTTAAAAACTTTCTGCTTCCAAGTCTCATCAGGAACTAAACCTTTCGCTTCTTCTGAGGCGAACTCAAAGCCGGTTTTTTGACCAAATCCATATTTGCGAGTCCATTCAATCAAACTAGGCCCGCCAACCGCTCGACCAATTTGATAAAAGAAAGTATCACTACTCATAGCCATCGCCCCTGTAAAACCTAAGGGGCCAAATCCGGCATGATTCCACTCACCAAAACGGGTACCACCAATAGTTAAAGAACCGTAGGTTTGCAACACGGTGTTAGGAGAAAATTTACCTGATTCCAGCCCCGCTGTGGTGGTGACAATTTTAAAAGTACTAGCGGGGGGAAAGGCACTGAGGGCGCGATTGACCAAAGGATGCTCGTCACCTTGGACAGTTTTCCAATCTTTTTGGGAGAGTTTTTGCTTAGAGAAAATATTGGGGTCGAAGGTGGGGTAAGACACCATTGCTAAGACAGCACCATTTTTGGGGTCAAGGGCAACGATCGCACCGTTGCGATTCCCTAAAGCTTTTTGAGCAGCCTTTTGCATCTCCAAATCTATCGTCAAGTGCAAATCTTTACCAGCTTTTGCCTGTTTCTCTCCCAACACCCGGAGTGGTCTACCAGCACCATCCACTTCTACCTGCTGACCACCCCATTCTCCCCGCAGGGTTTGCTCATAAGCCTTTTCCACCCCCATCTGACCAATTACATCTCCCAGACGGTAGCCGAAGGGCTTCTTTTCTTCTAACTGTTCAGCAGTCAGTTCACGAGTGTAGCCGAGTATATGGGCCAATTCCTTACCGTGGGGATAATAACGAACAGCTTCCGTATGAATTTCCACATCAGGCAGTTCGTTTGTATACTCCTTCAAAGCCGTGATTTCGGCTTCATTCAGGTCGCGAGCAATGCGGATGAGAGAAGAAGAGTTAGCACCAGCCTTTTCTAGTTTCTCTTCCATTTCATCTTGGGGGATATCGAGAATTTTCGCCAGACGCGGGCCGACAACTGACCATGAAGGCTTAGTATGTGCCATTGGCCATAAATATACAGACCGGGGATAGCGAGTGCTAGCTAAAAGTTTGCCATTGCGGTCAAAAACGTTTCCCCGTTCCGGTTGTTTGGGAATCATCCGAATCCGGTTCGCCTCTGCCCGCTTTCGGTGGTGTGCTCCTTCAATAATTTGTAAATATGCCAAACGAACCCCTATTCCCGATGTCATCAATAAGGTAAATATGATTAAAAATAGCGGCTGTAAATTCCGGCCAACTGTACGTGTATTTTTTTGGCTGCTCAGTGGGGATGGTTGCAACAAGGTCATAAGATTAAACAGAATTTCAAAATTAGGATTACCTATATACAATAGTGCTAGAATTGTGCTGCGTTTTAAGCAGACAATCAACCGAAAGAGCCTAGCTTTTGTGAAATATTTCCAATACAAAGAATAGACAAAAATCTAAGATTTCGTCTACTCAACATATTCTACTAGTTAGCCATAGTACTTACAAGCAGGGCATTTTCCTGATAATTCTAGCTCTAGGGGGGATGCTGAATTAGCGAGGGAGGAGGAAGCATCAAAGCCCAACTTACAGCGATTTTCAGGTAAATGATCTTTACCTTGGACGCTTTTCCAGTCTTTTTCGGAGAGTTTTTGCTTGGAAAAGATATATGGGTCAAAGGTGGGGTGAGATGCCATTGCTAAGACAGCGCCGTTATTTGGATCGATGGCGACGATCGCACTTTGGTATTTTCCTAAAGCTTTGCCTGCTGCCTTTTGCAAATCCAAATCTATAGTTAAGTGTAAATCATTTCCAGCCTTTGCCTGTTTGTCTCCCAAAACCCGGATGGGGCGGCCTGCACCATCTACTTCCATCTCTTCTTGGGGGATGTCGAGAATTTTTCCTAGACCTGGGCCGACAACTGACCATGAGGGCTTAGTATGTGCCATCGGCCAGAGATATACAGACCGAGGATAGCGAGTACTAGCTAAAAGTTTGCCTTTACGGTCAAAAATATTGCCCCGTTCCGGCTGTTTGAGAATCATCCGAATCCGATTAGCCTCTGCACGCTGCCGGAGTTTTGGCCCTTCAGCAATTTGCAAATATGCTAAACGAGTACCGAGTGCCGAAGTCATCACTAGGGTAAATATAATTAAAAATATTGACTGGAAACCACGCCCGACGGTACGGGTATCTTTTTTGCTAGTAAGTAAGGATGTTGGTAATATAGCCATAAGACAAAGAAAGATTCGGAAATTGGCATTAACTGTATAAAATTATTCGCAGATGCTACCCGGTATTGAAAATTAAACAATGGGGGTGTATATTCCTAATCTATTGTTTTTGGCAGATACAATAAACCAAAGAGTCACCTGTAGTCTGCTTAATAGACTACATTAATAGACTAAGTCTCGTAAGATCACGGCATTCTACTGAGGATTATGGCTCAAACTGTGATGCAAAATCAGAGGGGGATAACAAGTTTTCAGCCGCTAGATGTTGAACTGCGTAACGTATTCAAGTTTTTCAACCAAGAACCAGCAGTACATGGTGTAGATTTGGATGTCAGACAGGGAGAATTTTTTAGTATCCTGGGTCCCTCCGGTTGTGGTAAGACAACCACACTGCGCTTAATTGCTGGATTTGAAACGGCTGACGCTGGCAAGTTATTGATTCGGGGTCAGTCCATGACTAATGTGCCCCCTTACCGCCGACCTGTCAATACTGTATTTCAAAGCTATGCGCTGTTCAATCACCTGAATGTGTGGGATAACATCGCTTTTGGGCTGCGGTTAAAAAAATTACGCAAATCAGAAATTGACAGCCGAGTTACAGAAGCTTTAAAGCTGGTGAAAATGGAAACTTTGCGATCGCGCGTTCCCAATCAACTTTCTGGTGGTCAACAGCAACGAGTAGCTTTGGCAAGGGCCTTGGTCAACCGTCCCGCCGTTTTGCTACTGGATGAACCCCTGGGGGCGTTAGATTTAAAACTCCGCAAGGAAATGCAGGTTGAGTTATCAAATTTACACAAAGACTTGGGATTGACTTTTATCATGGTGACACACGACCAAGAGGAAGCACTGTCCTTGAGCGATCGCATTGCTGTGATGAATCAAGGCAAAATCGAGCAAGTCGGCACTCCCAGCCAAATATACGAACAGCCCCAAACATCCTTTGTCGCTGATTTTATTGGCGATACTAACTTATTCAGCGGTGAAATCGCGGCGATAGACTCCACTTACGTGAAAATTGTCACAAAAACCGGACTCACAATTGTTGTCAGCCGCTCTGAAGATACACCAACTGAATTATCGCAAGTAGTCGTAGTCAGCGTCCGTCCAGAAAAAATTCAGCTCTCGCTTTATCAACCCAATATACCAACAAACTGCTTTGAAGGACGGCTTGTCAATGTCATGTATTTAGGTACTCATGTTAATTATGTTGTTGAGTTGACTAACGGCATCAGCATCAGTGTTTTGCAACCAAATACCTTTGGTACTTTGCCAAACCGTGACACAACCATCTACGCTTGGTGGACAGAAACTGACTGTTTAGCTATTAGTCAAGAGTCAAAAATCCATAGTCTATAGATGTCTAGCTAGTATTCCAAAATTACGGGTTGATAAATTGGCAGAAAACTAATCACAAATGATAAATGGCCAGTGACTAATGACTAACAGACGGCAATTTTTAAAAGAGATGGCAGCACTTGGTAGTTTGTCGTTAGCTGGTTGTGGCTGGAGGCTTGCTAATATACGAACTAATTCTCCTACTGCTGGTCAACGTGAGCAACTGTATATCTTTACCTGGTCACAATATACTGATAAAGAATTACTAGCAGCATTTAGCGCCCAAACTGGCATGAAAGTTTTGGCAGATGTGTACGATTCCAACGATGTCATGCTGACGAAGCTGCAAGTCGGGGGAGGTGGTACTTACAGCATCATCTATCCATCTGACATCGCAGTGCAGAAGATGTTGGATCAAGATTTATTAACAGAAATAAATCACGATCGCTTAGTCGGATTAGATAATTTATACCCCCAGTTTCAGAACCCTAGTTATGATCCTCATAACAGATACAGCGTTCCCTTTAATTGGGGTACAACAGGGTTAATTTATAATTCTGAAAAACTCGAAACCGCACCAGAAGATTGGGATTATCTTTGGCAAAACAAAGAAAAACTTAATAAGCGGATGACTTTACTCAATGATCTCCGGGAGGTAATAGGGGCAACACTGCGGATGCTGGGATACTCTTATAATTCGCAAAATGAAACAGAAATCAAACAAGCTTATGAAAAGTTGAAAGCCCTGAAACCAGCAGTTTCTGCCTTTGACACCGATGCTTGGCAAAACCAACTTTTGGCAGGAGATTTACTCCTGGCAATGTGTTACTCAGGAGATGCGGTGAAAATGTCCAGAGAAAACCCCAAACTAAAATTTGTGATTCCTCGCAGTGGTTCAACATTATGGACTGACAATCTGATAATTCCCAAAGATGCTCCTAATTTAGCTGGCGCTTATGCTTGGATTAACTGGATTTTACAACCAGAAGTATCAGCCCAATTCACTGAACGTTTGAACATTGCTACACCGAATAGAGCCGCATTTGAGTTATTACCAACGAGAATACAAGAAGATACATATTTATTTCCTCCCGCGTCAAGTTTAGAAAAATGTGAACGGGTTATTCCTTTAGGCAAATATGAAGAAGTTTACCAGCGTTATTGGACTCAATTAACCAGCAGCTAACTTAAATTACAAATCTAGAAATCAGGCTTGTGTCTACACAAATTCATAATTCTCCCCTAGATTCCCCTGGCAAAATTGCCAAAATCCAAAAATTACGCCCACAAATAGACTGGCTCTCACCCTTGGCATTACTTGCACCAGCCGGCATTTGGTTATTCCTTTTGCTAGTGCTGCCAACATTGATTATTTTTGAGTTGAGTTTAGTCCCAGACATTCGACCGGGAGATATAGTCAATCCCAGTGGATTTAGCAACTACATCCAGATACTTGATCCCATTTATTTACAAGTAATCTTACGCTCACTGTTTTTGGCAGTCAGTACTACAATCATTTGTTTAATCTTGGGTTTTCCCGTGTCTTATTGGATTGCTCAAATGGCACCAAAGCGCTGGCGAAATTTGCTGCTATTAGGCTTTGTCTTGCCTTTATGGACTTCCTCCTTATTGCGCTCCTATGCTTGGATTACTATTCTGCGTCCGACTGGTTTATTAAACAGTATACTAACGAATTTAGGCTTACCTGCTTTAGAATTACTTAACCGAAATCCATCTGTATTAATTGGTATGAGTTACAGCTTACTACCCTACATGGTTTTGGTTTTATATGCTTCTTTAGAAAAGCTAGACAAACAGTTGCTAGAAGCAGCCGCTGATTTAGGTGCAAATCCAGTGCAAACTTTTTGGCAAGTGACCGTACCCCAAACTTTGCCAGGAATTACTGCTGGTTCTATGCTTGTATTCATCACCGCATTAGGTGATTTTGTTGATCCCGAATTACTCGGTGGTGCTTCGAGTATGACAGCAGCGCGGTTAGTGTATAACCAGTTTCTCGGAGCTACTCAAAACTGGGGATTTGGTTCAGCTTTGAGTATGACATTAATTATGCTTGTGAGTATGGCGATCGCACTTTTGATTAAGTTTGGCGAGGAACTACCGAAGCGATAGAACCTGTTGGACAAAAACCACTTTTTGTCGTGGACATTGCCTCAAAATCCCAACACCTGCTTTGATTTTTCAAGGACTTCTTTGGGGCGGAATGGTTTAGTTAGATATAAATCTGCACCAACCTCAATTCCTTTTTGTTTATCAAATTCCTGTCCTTTAGCTGTCAAGATCACGATGTAGATGTCAGTCATTTGCCAGTCGTGTTTAACGATTTGGCAGACTTTCAGACCATTCATTTTAGGCATCATCACATCAAGAAAAACCAAATCTGGTTTTTCAATTTTAATCATTTCGAGAGCTTCTTCTCCATTTTTAGCAGTTAGAAGCTCAACCCCCTCGTCTTCTAATGCTTCTAGGGCTTGTTCCATCAAAATCAAGATATTAGGTTCATCGTCAACAATCAGAATTTTTTGGGTCATACGATTTTGGATTTTGGATTTTGGATAGGACTTACTTCCTTTGGAAATTCATCCTAATTTTGGGCTTTTTTAATGGTGTTTTGATGGGTCTCTTGACGCATCCTACTCGTAGCGTGCGTTCCCTAACGCACGGATTAAGATTTTCAATGAATAAAGCCAGCCTACATATTTAGCATTTTTTGTCAATGCGTAAGTCCTAAGGGATTAGGTTTAGGGATTGAGAAATAGGGATTATGGTTTAGGAGAATTTTCCAGTCCCCAGTCCCCAATCCCCAGTTGATGCAATTAGTGATCAGACAAAATAATGAAGAATACATTCTCCAACTCCTTTTCAAACCGTAGGGCTTTGACTAGGTCTGTTTCTTGAGAGAAGATAGAATCGATGATGATCATGTCAGGTTTAGCTGACAAGGCTTTATGGATGCATTCTTGTGGGTTGGAGGCTTCAATCACACTGTATCCCTGAGTTTGCAGCACATCTGATATGGTTTTTAAGGTTGAAGCATTTTTATCGACAACCAAGACCTTTTTGCTGGAAGTACCTTGGGAAAGCAGTGAGCCAATTTCGTTGAGGAGTTTCTCTGTGTTGATCGGCTTGGTAAGATAGCGATCAATGCCAATGTGATAGCCCCGTTCCTTGTTTTCAATAATTGACAGAATGATGATCGGAATATCTGCGGTCTGGGGATCATTTTTAAGGACGGCTGCCACATCAAAGCCGTTGATTTGAGGCATCATTACGTCCAGAAGAATCAAATCGGGACGGACTGTTTTGATTTGATGAATCGCATCCACACCGTCTTTTGCTTCCCGAACATTGTAACCTTCGTTTTCCAGTTGTTGACGGAGCAGTTCCCGAATGTTGACATCATCATCTACCACCAAAATGGTTTTGCGGTTTTCATTCTGCACAGCGTTTGTGGTGATGACGTGTTCTTTGAGTTGTTTGACCAGGGCATTTAGATTTAGACTGGTACTGGTTTTGCGATAGCTTTGGTCGCCAGAGTAGGCATCGCTGACGTAGGTGGGAACGATAAACGAGAAGGTACTGCCCTTGCCTGGTTCACTCTCCACCCAGATTCTACCACCGTGATGATCGATGATTTGTTTGCAGATAGGCAGTCCTAACCCTGTACCCTTGGGTTTGTCGGTGAGGGTGTCACCAACTTGGCGGAATTTCTCAAACACTTTTGGCTGGTCTTCAGGTACAATGCCAACGCCTGTGTCAATAATGCTGATGCATACACCGTCGTTTTCTTGTTTGACGCGGCAGATGACAGAACCAGATTCAGTGAATTTAACGGCATTGGAAATCAGGTTGATGAGGACTTGCAGCAGCCGATTGCGATCGCCTATTATCTGAGGCAGTCCGAGTTCAATCTCTCTCACCAACTGCAAGCCATTGGTTTCAAACAACCCGGCTGTAGACTTGGTTGCCCAATCTAATAACTCGCTTGGGTCGAGGGGCTGCATCTGCCATTCCACTTTACCTGCTTCCATCTTGGCGATATCTAAAACATCGTTAATTAAAGACGTGAGCCGTTCTGCTTCCAACACAATAATGTTGAGATTGTCACCCACCCGCTTGATCGTTTTCTGAAGCTTGCGGTCTTCGGTAGAAAGTATTGGGAAGACATCAGTTTCCAGCTTTTCTTTAATGATGGACGCAAAACCGAGGACAGAAGTTAATGGTGTCCTTAACTCGTGGGAAACCGTGGAGATGAAGTCTGTCTTCATTTTGTCAATCTCCTTTTCTGCCGTCACATCCCGAATCAGCAACGCAGAACCGAAGCAGACAGTGGGTTCATTGGCTGCCGTCTTTTTAAAGATGGCTGTTGCCACTGCATGACCAATGCGTTCCTTTGCCAGTGCAACTTCAGCAGCGAACACCTCTCCGGGATGAGATTTCGTTCGTTCAATCAGGTCTGCTAAACCGGATATCGGCAGTTCCCGGTAGTGACCTTTGAGGGCGGTGGCTGTCAATCCATGCATGGCTAAAAAGGCAGGATTGAAGTGAGTGATCAGTCCTGCGATGTCTGCCACCAACAAACCATCCGCTAAGTTATCTAAAATGGCATTTAACCCCTGGGCTTCTGCTAAGGTATTTTGCAGGGCAGATGTTCGTTCGGCAACTCTGGCTTCCAGTTCCTGATTTAGTTGCCGCAGAGCGATTTCTGCTTGTTTGCGAGCAGTAATATCAGTATTAATTTCTAGCATGGCACAGGGTTGACCGGATAAATCGCGTTGCAAAGTCCAGCGGCTCTGAACCGTTATGGTTCTGCCGTTGCGGGTGATGTGTTCCACTTCTCCTTCCCAACTGCCCTGCTGTAAAAACTCCGCCATAACGGCTTCTTTTGGTTTTGGAAAGGTTTTTTTGAGAAATGTGTGAATGTATTGGTCTTTCACGAACTCTCGAGTCCAGCCGTAGAGTGTCTCTGCACCTTGATTCCAGTATGAGATTTTGTTGCTCATGTCGCGGACAATAATCGCATCGCTAGAATGATTTAACATCTCCATGAGACGCTGATTTTCGGCTTCTGCTAGCTTGCGTTCGTGAATATCGGTGCAGGTGCCAACCCATTCACGGATGCTGCCGTCTGCTGCTAGGACGGGGGCACCACAAACAAAAAAGTGGCGGTAAGAGCCGTCTTGGCCACGAATCCGGTATTCTACTTCATAGAGGCTGCGGTTGGCCACAGCTTCACCCCAAACAAGGGCTGTGCGATCGCGATCGTCAGGATGAACGGCATCAATCCAGCCTCCGTTTTCAGCTTCAGCTAAACTTTGACCCGTATAAGCTATCCAGCTGGCCAGTTCAAAGCAAATTCCTGCTGGTGTAGATACCCAGACAATTTGTGTAGTTGCAGTTACCAGAGAGCGATATCGTGCTTCACTCTGTTTCAGGATTTGTTCGGTATGTAGACGTTCATGCTGGGCGCGTCGGAGGTCGCTGATATCCTCTACACTCGACCAGATCAAGCACTCTCCATCCTTTTCAATCAGCTGCCCAGACAGCCTAATGGGAACTAGATGCCCGTCTTTGTGGATATACTCTTTCTCATAGGGCCCATAACGACCAGTCTGGATCAGGGTCTCTACTAAAGCTTGATCGGCTCTGGCATACTTTTCAGGGGTAAGCTGCTGGTGGCTCAGGCTTAGGGTTTCCGGAATAGTACGCCCCAAAATGGCAGCATAGGCGGGATTGATGTCAATCAGGGTTCCATCCATTCGGCACAGTACCAGCCCAACGGGACATTGTTCAAATAGCTGACGGCTGTATTCATCAAGTTGGCTAGACATGATTTTGGTTTCCTTCTTGGTCGATGTGGGTAGGGTTAGGACAACAGAACCAAGACAACAAGGTGGCGTAGAGCTTTAACGAAATTGGGTGACGTTGGAATATCTGGTAAATTTGCTCAGGTGATGCAGCGCCAATCTTTGGACTCTGCTCTGAAAGTCGCTGAATCAGTTGATTATGGCGTATTAGTAGATCAGTTGGTTTGAGCATTGGAGTTGTTGAGGAAATGAAACCGTCTGCATCGGCAGTGGGGGATAATTCGATTGTGTTCGTAGCGATCGCCAAATTGTGATTTTCAACAGCGTTCACCACTGAACAATTCACCGGAATCTGAATCCAGAATTCTGTCCCTTCACCTGATTGGGAACGACACTTGATAAATCCCTGGTGTCTGTGCACAACAATTTGGTAACTGATGGCCATGCCCAATCCGGTTCCCTTGCCAACCTCTTTTGTGGTGAAGAAGGGATCGTAAATGTGTTGGATGACATCCTCCTTCATTCCTGGGCCGTTATCGGCAATGCGAATCACCACAAACTGATTGTCGAGGACTTCAGTACGAATGGTGATTTGGGCAGTAGAGGGGGATATTTCCTGATTGTCCATTCCCTCCTCTAGAGCATCAATGGCATTTGCCAGGACGTTCATGAATACCTGATTCAACTGTCCGGGGTAGCATTCAATTAGGGGAAGTTTGCCATAGTCTTTAACAATTTCAATTTTCGGTCGGCGAATAGATGCTTTCAGGCGATGGTGAAGAATCATCAGCGTCCCATCGATGCCATCGTGGATGTTGACGGCTTTCATTTCTGCTTCGTCATGGCGAGAGAAGTTTTTCAGGGATTGTACAATTTCCACAATCCGATCAGTGCCCAACTTCATCGAATCCAGCAGTTTGGGGAGATCCTGGATGATAAATTCCAGATCGATAGTCTCTAACTCTAGTTCTATCTCTGGGGGCACAATAGGTAAGTATTTCTGATATTCTTGCAGCAGGTGCAACAAGCCTTGAGCGTACTCGGCAACATACCTCAAATTACCGCAAATAAAGTTAACCGGGTTGTTGATTTCGTGGGCTACTCCGGCAATAAGTTGCCCCAAACTCGACATTTTCTCGCTTTGGATTAATTGGGCTTGTGCCAATTGCAACTCATGGAGAGCTTGCTGAAGCCTTTCTGTTTGGGCTTTTGCCTCGACAGCGGCATGAGTGCTTTGCTCGTAAAGCACAGCTTTTTCAATGGCGATCGCAGTTTGTGAGGCAAAGATACTCACGAGTTTGAGGTGTTCAGCCTTGTAGGCGTCGGTTTTGGGCATCCCAATGGCGATCGCACCCAATACCCGCTCCTTGGCTCTCAACGGTACACAAATCAAAGCTTTCACGTTTTTCTGCCCCTCTAATCGAGGATCGGCTTGCACATCATTGATCAGTTCTGCCCGACCAGATTGCACAATGCTGCCAATGATTCCCTTGCCCGGTTCTGGCTGATTGTGGTCAAAAAACAGTCCAAATTCCGCAATGATTTCAAACTCAGTTGCCTCTGGACTCAGGAGTAAGATCATCCCCGCAGAGGATTCAATCAATTGACTCATTTCCTGAAGCACAAGTTGGGCAATCTGTCGCTTATCCAAACTCGTTGTCAGTTGAGTTGAGATATCCTCAAATAAATCAATTTCCTGGTATCTTTCCAGCAATTCTTTAGCGAGTTCTTTCTTCTCAGCCTCCTGTTTTGCCAGAAACGAGAGCAAAGCCGCCACTATGGTTGCTTGTTTTCCCCCAACAACCCAACCGATGATGTCTCCTGCTACCTCAATTGGATATCTATTTTCCTCAGTTTGTTCTCCAATCCTCATCAGTTTTGTACCGTCTATCAACTCAACATCAATCGTGATCTTCAGCTGATAGACTAATTCATGAAACAGAGATACCAAATCTTTTTTATTAAAAATCTTTTTAAGGCTAACTACGGACATGAAACACCTCAATGAGATCATCAAGAATCTCAACGGTTGCCTCAGTGTATCTACCCGTACTGCTTTGGGTAAACAAGCTACGGCTATCATCTCCGTAAAAAAGAGAAGTTTTCATAACAATCTAGGAATAGATTAATTTATTCAGTAAGATTATTCTTCCCAGAAAGTATTTTAGGATAACAGCAAATTTGATCTCTATCCATTAGTCACATATTTCGTAACAAAAGGAGAAAAGATTACAGATAGAAGAGTAGTAAAGTATTTGAGCGATTAAATCCAATAAAGAGGGGTTAGAAAGATGCGAGGCAATTCGCACAAGTTAATTAAGGATTGATCATTGCAGTATTTAATTGCTCCATATATCTGTTACTTAAACCATTGACAATAGAGATAAATTCATGCTCTAAATAAGGCTTGGTTAAGTAAGCAGTTGCACCCAATTCTTGAGCCAACTGACGATGTTTTTCTGCACTGCGAGAAGTGAGAATTACTACAGGCATTTTGGCTAAATTTTGGCTTTGGCGGATACTGCTTAACAACTCAAAACCATTCATGCGCGGCATCTCCAAATCTGAGATCACAACTTCAATCTCAGGATGCAACTGCAACTGTTCTAGAGCTTCCACACCATTTTGCGCTTGTATTACTTGATAGCCAGATTTTTGTAAAGTGAGAGAAAGGGTTTGCCGCAGACTAATGGCATCATCTACCACCAAAACCACTTTTGGTGATTTGTGAGTTGCCTCTACATAATGACCTGGCTGAATTTCTCTAGTATCTGTGGCAGCGGATGCAGCAAGTAAGGGTGTGGATGAAGTGAGATAACCCGATATTGATAAGGCTGATTTCTTTGACGAACGAGGTTCAAGAGTAGCCTGCATCTCCCTAGATTCCACCAGCAGAGTGCCATCGATGATTAAAATCAGGTTGCCATTGGCCAAGCTACTACAACCATAAACATATTTTGGCGGTGCGATCGCATTTCCTAAAGGTCTGATTACCAGTTCTTGTTCACCAATAATTTGGTCAACTTCTAAACCCATAATTCCTAAATTTCGCCGTAGTAAAAGCACAGGATTTTTCATGGCTGCTGTGTCAGCCTTAGTTGGGATATTATCTAGAGTAGTCGTGTTGAGCAGTGAACCATTGTAGTACATTAAATCCGCAAGTTTTCGGAGGCTAACTATCTGTTCATCCTGATCTGTATTCCAATGCAAAACTTTTTTGCCTTCAAATTCCCTAATTTGTTGAGCAGAGGGAATTAATATTTTTTCAATGCTGTCTAACAGCATGGCATAAACAACACCCCCAGCTTGGACTAGCATTAATTTATCTGTGGTCATAGAAAAAGGAATTTTGAGTAAGAATGTTGTTCCTTGGTTAGGCAATGATTGAACTGATATCGAACCGTTAAGTCCTTGCAACTGAGTCCGCACAATATCTAACCCCATACCGCGTCCCGAAATTTCACTTACCTTACCAGCGGTGGAAAATCCCGGTGAAAACATCAGTTCTAAAAGTTCAGCTTCAGTTGGGTTATGAACATAGCCTCCAGCTTCATCATCAGATGGTATGAGACGAAGTTCAATAGCTCTCTTGCGAACACTCTCTAAATTCAACCCCTGTCCATCATCCCGGACTTCAATAACAGTTTGACTCCCTTGATTATAGGCGCGTATTTCAATTAAACCTTGTTCTGGTTTGCCAAGGTCACGGCGCATTTGTGGTGGTTCAATACCGTGGTCAAAAGCATTTCTGACCAAGTGTAACAAGGGATCATACAGCTTTTCGGCGATCGCCTTATCTACTAGTACTTGTGTACCACCTAGTTTCAACTCTACAAGTTTCCTATAAACCTTACCCAGCTTAGTTACCATCTGGGAGAAGCGATTGAGGATATTTCCTAAAGGCAACATCCGCGCTTCTACTAAATTATCTATAATACCAAGAGTTAAACTATGTGTTTTGTCACTAATTTGAGAAGCTTGGCTCACGAGTAAGTCAAGAGACTCTGTAGTTTCTTGTAGTTGTAGGGTTTCCTCAATTGCTTCATGTAACGTCAGTTGAAATTCTGTATATGCATCCATTTCCAGAGAGTCAAAATTGACAGCAGCAACATTTTGTGTATTTTGCAATGCCACATTTTGCCTCTGTAATGGCAAATCCCGTAGTTGATTTAAAATTGTTTGATGTCGGGTAAGTTGCTGAGTTAACCGCTCAATGAGTTCTTGGATTTGTTCATTTTGTAAAGACCGCCGTTTTTGATAAATCAGCAATTCCCCTGTCAAGTAATTGAGGCGTTGTAGTCCCTCTACATCCACCCGCACAAATGAAGGTTGCCGAGATCTTTTATTTAGAGAAGGTAAGGATTTATCTTCTATTTGCTGGTTGATTTGTGTGGTATAATCAGGAATAATTTCAATTGCTGTTTCCGAAATATTTGTAACTATCTGCTCACTAATAACTGATGAAGTAACGCTTTCTAAATAATCATCATTTCTCACATCTTCTACAGTCTGAGTTATGGCTACTTCATCATCGGTCATATCTAGGCTAGATTCCTCTCCCCATATTGACTCTAAGAGAGAATCGTTAGTTTCCGCAGATATCGGATTAGATACTTCTTTGAAAACGAGCAATTTTTGCAACTTAGGACTGCCGAGCCAATTTTTTTCTTCAGCTGTCACTGGTGGGGAATTTTTATATTTTTTTGCCGATTGACGGATGTGCTTTCGTAGTGTTTTGATTACTGGAATAGCACTGTTAGCTTGCTCAACTGAGTACTGAAATTTAGCAACGGCAAGGAGGATGATTAAAATCACACCTTGGCGATAAAGACGAAGACTCTGGCTATCTTCTTGATCTTGGACAAAAGCCAGAAATTTTTTCAGCCAATTTTCTACATAATTTACCGGATTTTCCAACTCTGCTTGAGGAATCAACAATGTTAAAGATAGTTGTGACTCCGGTATTTCCATATAGTGGTTAAACCAGCCGAAAATGTAGCGAATAACTTTTAAATAAAACTTAGCATTTGCAGGTTTTATCGGCTCATTTTTAATTTTTCCAGGTATAGTTAAAAATTTATAAAAGTCTGCTGTGTTGCTCAGAAAAGTGGTGGCAAAAGATTTTGTGCTTACAGGTGTAATAGATAACTCATTTATTGCAGATGTTGTCAGTGTTTGCCAACTTGCAGAAGGTGTGCCACCATTGGTGCGATCGCCTGCTAGCACTGCTGTATGTGCCTGTTGTAAATCAGCCAGGGTAATTTCTGCAATCTGTAATACCTGACTGGGGTTGGCTGCCAATGCTGCCATCAGGGTTTGGGCAATTTCTCCTAATCCAGGCAAACCTAAAGATTGTGCCAAGCCAAGAAACACTTCAGCTTGAGAGCGCAAAAAATTCACAAATTCGGCGTTATCTGGTGGATTATTAATAGTTTCAGCGATACTTTCTAGGCGTTGCTGTACTCCTACTTCAAAGATAGACTGGACAATATCAAATCCCAATTCTTCGGAAGTAGGAATATGAGCATCTGCACCAAAAGCATCACCTAATTTTTCTTGCAACTGTGCAAATACTGTTGTTGATCTCTGAAGCAGTTCTTCACTATTAATAGTATTTGCTGTTAGTTCTGCGGTTAGTGCCAGACTAAGACACTCATAAGCTTGCAGTAGGAGGGTTTGCAATTCGGCATCTATTACCACATCTGGGCTATATAGAGCCTTAAACACATCTTCTAAAGAATGGGCGATCATTTTAATGACATCTAGCCCAACATTAGCGGCTCCACCTTTAATTGTATGAGTTGCTCGCATGAGGTTATGCACTTTGGCGGTGCTATAACCTTCTGATAAGCTAAATAATTCTTGTTCAATTATTTGTAATAATTCTGGTGCTTCGGCCAGGAAATAGCCGTAGCCTTGTTCGCGAATTGAAATATCTGTAATCATATTTTTGGATTATGTGGTGTTAAAAGATATTTTTGATATCAATGTTTTTATTTGGTTCACGCAGAGTCGCAGAGTCGCAGAGGGAGTTTAAGAGGAGGAGTTTTGGCGGGTGTGTTAGTGATAGGGTAACCCACCCTCCAAAAGTTGCAAATTAATTTGATGGTTTAATTGACTTTGAATTTGCTGGCTGTGGCTAATAAGTCTTGCGCCATCCCTGATAAATCTTGGAAGACAACAGCGATTTCGTGAGATTCGGCAAAGGTTTTATTGGCAATTTCCGCTACATCTTTCATTGAGGTTGTGACTGTGACAGATTGGGCCATTTGTTTTTGGGTTGCTTCGGTAATTCGCTCAATCAGCTGACTAATTTCGGCAGTGGCGGAAACGATAGCATTTAAGTTTTGGCGGGTTTCACTGACAAGATTTGTACCTTCTACTACTTGCTGAATGCCTGTTTCCATTGCTACTGCCACTTCCCCGGTTTCTGCTTGAATCTCCTGGACTAATTTTTCTATTTCGATAGTTGCTGCTGCTGACTGACGAGATAAAGAACGAACTTCGTCAGCTACAACGGCAAAGCCTTTGCCATATTCACCGGCGCGGGTGGCTTCAATGGCTGCATTCAGAGCTAGGACGTTTGTCTGTGTAGCAAAATTGCTGATCAAATTTACTACTTTGGAGATTTTTTGTGAGGATTCACTGAGGCGTTTAATCTTTTTACTGGTTTGGGCAACGGTTTCGCGAATTGCTTGGATGGCTTTGACAGTCAAGTTCATGGCGATGTCGCCAGAATCTACAGTTTTATTGGCTTGTTGCACCGCTATTTGCACTAATTGGGCGTTAGCTACCACAGCTTGGGTGGAGTCTAGCATTTGTTGAATGTCACCTAAGGCTGTAGTAATTTCTGCTGACTGTTGTTCTGCTAAATTAGTTAGTCCCGCTAGTGAAGTATTACTGGTGCTAGAGGTTTGGGCAACTTGTTGGGCGGCTCCCTGCACCTGTATGACAATTTGCCGCATCGCTTGCACGGTACTATTGTAGGCGTCGGCGATGGTGCCTAGCTCGTCTTCTGTAATTGGCGCTCGTACTGTTAAGTCGCCTTTGAGGGCGGGTCTGAGGGCTGTTAGAAGTTGAATAGATCGTTGTTGGAGTAATTCTTTGGCTGCCTTTTCTCGTGCTGCGGCCATCTCGAGTTTTGCTGATTGTGCTTGTAGTTGTTGCAAATATTCGGTCTGTTGCAATCCCAGTCCTAACTGATCACCAATCCGTGCTAACAAGGTGACTTGGTTTTCTTCCCAATTCCGAGTGCTGGAATTTTGATAAGCTGCCAGTAAGCCCCACAATTTTTCCCCAGAGAATACAGGAACTATGACATAAGCTTTGACTTCAAATTGCTCTAAAATTTCAATGTGGCAAGAAGCATGGCCTGCTTGGTAGATGTCGTTAACTGCGAAGCTTTCGCCTTTGGCATATCGACCTCCTTGGGTTTCTTGTAAGTGGATATCTTCCCAAACTGTTTTGATATCTGGTCCTACTAGTTTCACCCAACCTTGAGCTACTGACTCAGCTATAAATTCGCCAGTCCAGTCAGGGTTGAAGCGAAAGACACCGACGCGATCGCATCGCAGTAATTGGCGTACTTCTTGGGTAGCTGTTTTGAAGATTTCGTCTACATCTAAGGCTTGGCGGATGCGGTTGACTATTTTGGTGACAGCTTTCTCTTGTTCGGCTATCTGAGTGAGTTTCTCAGTTTTTAACCGCACTTGTTCTAGATAATCAACTTGTGATTTAGCTAGGCTAAATTGTAAGCCAATCTGAACTAAAAAGTTGACTTCCCAAGATTGCCATTCACGAGGCCCGGAATTTTGATAGGCTGCCAGTAAGCCCCACAACTTTTCCCCTAAGAATATGGGCACAATGATGTAAGCTTTGGCTTCAAACTGTTCTAAGATTTCAATGTGGCAGGGAGCAAGACCTACTTTATAGGTATCATTTACGGTAAAGGTTTCGCCTTTGGCATAGCGACCGCCTTGGGTGTCTTGCAAGTAGGTATCATCCAAAACCGTTTTGATGCCGGGGCCTACTAGTTTTGTCCAATTATTCCCCACTGATTCAGCGACAAATTCCCCACCCCAGTCGGGGTTGAAGCGATAAACGGCGACGCGATCGCATCTTAGTGATTGGCGTACTTCTTGAGTAGTTGTTTTGAAGATGCTTTCCATATCTGAGGCTTGACGGATGCGATTGACTATCTTGGTGACAGCTTTTTCTTGTTCGACGATCTGAGTTAGTTGTTCAGATTGCGATCGCACCTGTTCCAAATATTCTCCTTGTGAAATAGCTACACCAAATTGCAAGCCAATTTGCGCCAAAAAGTTTTCTTCCCAAGGTTGCCATTCACGAGGCCCAGAATTTTGGTAAGCTGCCAGTAAGCCCCATAATTGTTCCCCAGAGAATATGGGCACAATGATATAAGCTTTCATTTCAAACTGCTCTAAAATATCAATGTGACATTGAGCATGACCCATTTGATAAATGTCATTGACGATAAAGCTTTCACCCTTGGCATAACGTCCTCCCTGGGTTTCTTGCAAGTGAGAATCTTCCCAGACCATCTTAAAGTCAGGTGTTACCATTTTCACCCAGCCATTACCCACGGACTCGGCGACAAACTCCCCACTCCAGTCAGGTTTGAAGCGATAGACGCCGGCGCGATCGCATTTCAGTAATTGGCGTACTTCTTGGGTAGTTGTTTGAAATATCTGATCAACATCTGGTAGCTGCAAAATCTTGCTGATAACTCTGCCTACTGATTTTTTCGCCAGTGTCCGCTGTGCCAATTCTTTGGCAGATTCAAAGCTTTGTAATCTATAGAGCAGTTCGGTTGTAATTTGAGATAACAGGGTGATTTCTATTTCTTGCCACTGGCGTGCTAAGGCACAACTGTTTACTACCAATAAGCCCCACACTTTACCCTCTATGACAATTGGTAGACTTAGGCTAGATTTGACTTGAAATTTCTCCAGCAGTTGCCTTTGATAGGGGGTGAGTTGGATCAGATTGATATCATCAATTGCTACAGGTTCTATATAATCTTGACTATTATATAAACCAAAAAGAATGCCTGGAAGCTTTTCACCTAGAGTCGGTGTCCAAGCTAATGATCTAGATTCTGCTAAAACACTACCAGAGTCAGAAGAAGTAAAGTGATAGATCAATACGCGATCGCAGGCAATCTTCTCCCTAATTTGTGCTACAATTACTTTAAGCAGCGTCTCCTTGTCTGAAGTTTGGCGCATTTGAGCAGCGACACTCTGGAATTGCTGACGCAAAATTTTAAATTTCTGAGAAATTGCATTTAATGTAGATAATTCATCGCTAGCAACACTTGCTATATTAACGCCGCTCTTCTGATTTTCCAGGGATTCTGTGTCAGCAACTAGATTTCCGCTTTCTGAACTGTTGCTATATAAAATTGTCATTTTCCAAACCTCAGCAATTGTTATTAGTAATAATTTGATACTTTCAATCTAAAAATGCATGGTAATTCAAAAAATAACCATGCTCTATTACCCATTAGCAAAATCTCAACTATGAGCTACCCAGAGGGGAGATTGGATAATCGCTAAGGCATCCAAACTAAAAATCATGTCCTCAGAAATATTAATATAGTATCCTTGCAAAAAAGGTGCCATTCCTGGATAAAATAATTCAGCATCTGGTAGCTTCATCTGCTGGGTATCCAGCCACTCAATATCCATTAACTGCCGTACCAAAATTCCTAAATATTTCCCCTCACTTTCTAACACAATTGTCATCATTCTTGAGAGAAAATTTGATCCTTGCAAAAGTGGTGGATAACCTAGCATTTCCTCTAAATCAACCAACCAAAGCATTTCGCCACGCCAGCTGTAG
This sequence comes from Cylindrospermum sp. FACHB-282, assembly GCF_014697195.1. Taxonomy (GTDB): domain Bacteria; phylum Cyanobacteriota; class Cyanobacteriia; order Cyanobacteriales; family Nostocaceae; genus Cylindrospermum. The sequence continues at coordinate 51,498 of NZ_JACJRJ010000033.1, forward strand.
ATACCCAAGACACAATTAGGCATCTGAGGTACACCACAGACTTCTGACAATGATACTTGCAAAATTTCTGTGATATGCTGTAGTGAAATTACCGCTGTATCTCTTACTCCCAAATTAAAACTTAAAAATTTTTGTTTGGTGTCCAAAGTCCTTTGTCCTTTGTCCTGAATTATTCATTTTAGTCACTATTCGCAGCAGCTACTATCTAAAAAATAATAGTGACCATTTTGGTGATTTTCTCTGCTATTTAGTTGAGCAAGCGTTTGAGAGTAACTTCTAATTCTGCCCGATCAATTGGTTTTGATAGATAAGCTTCCGCACCCAACATATTACCCCAAATCTTATCTACTTCACTACTTTTTGTAGAGCAGAAAACTACAGGAATTTTGCTAGTGTTGGGGTTATTCTTTAGTTCTCGGCAAATTTCAAAGCCGCTTTTACCAGGTAAAAGTACGTCAAGAAATATTACATCCGGTCTAGCAATATCTATTTTGTCCTGTGCCTCTTCGCTACTTGTTGCACCAATCACAGAATAACCTGCTTGTTGCAAGTAACGTTTGAGAATTTCCATATCAGTCAAGCCATCTTCAACAACTAAAACAGTATTCATGGTAATTACCTATTAAATTATTCACTTTCAAACAAAAACGGAAATATGTAATCATAATTAGACTAATCCTCATCTTCCCTTTGATCTAATTGTGATACATTATTTATCTCTTCGCCTCAGAAAAATTACTTGCTCAACATAACTTCACATAGATATTCTCAATTTAAATAGTATTAACAACCCATGAAATTAGTTTCAACTCAGACTAAATATCTTTGTTGTCAAACCCCAGCCTAAATATTTAGGGGTGATGGGAGTTAATTTGACTAGCTAACGACAAATCAACCTATTTACAAGCCTCTAAATTAGCTACACTCTTGACTGTTGATGGAGCCTGAACAGGTAAGTACTTACGCACTATACCCATGACCCGATCAGCCACTACTGGTTTAGTGAGAAAATCTGTAGAGCCGACTACCTTAGCACGAACTCTATCTAAAAGACCATCACTACCAGTTAAGATAATCACTGGTGTGTGAGCAAAAGCAGAAATTCGTCGCAACTGAGTGCAGATTTCGTACCCACTGGCCACCGGCATAACTAAATCCAAGAAAATCAGGTCTGGTTTATCCTGAATCAGGGTTGGTAGAGCTTGTACAGCATCTTGAATCTTCATAAACCTCAGTCCATTGGCAGTGAGGATATCCTCTAGCATTTTACAGACTAGAGGGCTATCATCTACGCAGGCCACCAGCGGAGCCATTGGTTTAATTGCTCTTGCGGTGGTTGAGTTGTTCTCAACTTCAGTCACGGCTAAAGGCAAGTCAGGTACTTCTACCAGTTCGATGATTCCTTTGAGGATGTAAGGCAGTAATGAACGAGCAACAGGCAACACATTCTGCTTCATTTTCACCGCTAAATCCCGCAGAGTGTATTTGCCATTGATGTGATTCACAAAATTTTTGTATACTGATGGACTTACCAATTGTTGGAGTTGTTCTGGTCTCCGCAAAACTGGTGCTAAGTCAGGAGAAAAACTGGCTAAACCAGATTCTGACCAGGTTTTCCATGAGTCCAGCATGAGCTTGATTGACAAGTCTGAACTTGTGTAACTCATTGGTGTGTCTAAGATAACTATCGGGCTACGATAGCAAGTTATAGAGGCAAAATGCGCCTTTTGCGCTAGGTCAAATAACAATTCTGCTATTGTTTGTTCCACAATAGCGTTAATTTGTTCCCGCTGAATTTTCTGCCGTTTATACAAAATTCCCAGGAGGTGATAATCCCAGTAATCAAGTGATATGTCTTCAGCGCGAAACCGCATTTTATCTAAATCCAACTGGGGGCAATTTCGAGAGATTAATCTCCGCCAACGCCGGAAGGGATGAGTCCCTCCAGTAGCCCAAACTATCCGTCCAAGACGATAGTAAAAATTCCATTCGTATCCCTTGGAACTCTTAATATTTAAATTGCCATTGTATTGCAGTTGAGTACAGGTTTTAAACTCGTTTAGCAAATTAAAATCATTAGATTCTATCATTTCCTGGTGGGTCATACTTTGTACCTTTAATTAACAAGTCAGCTCTTAGAATACCCACGCTAGCTATACAGTGATTAGTAAGCATCTCAAAAGAGTGAAAATACATCTAGCAGACCACTTTGAATGGCCGCCATTTATTTTATTTTCATCGGTATATAACAATCCCTCTATCTTGACTGAGAAGAGCGGGGGATAGTTTAGTAGAGGAGTAATCTCAGAGTCTACACGTCTGCGAATATTACTTCGCTCAATTGGGATTGCTATATTCTCAAATCAAGATGCATTTATTGCTGATAAATTATCATAGTCATTTTTGTGGCTGAAATATATCCGTGTAAATCCTGAATTTTTTATAAAGAATTCAAGATTCTACATAAATTTCACTGGAGAGATTCCGGTTGACGGAAAACCGTTAAATAACAATACAAAGCTTTACGTAGCTTCATGAAGTTCAGCTATGGAGGATGGTTTTTATTATAAGGACACTGTATACTTTCTATGGCAGTAAAGAAATTATAAGTGATTAAGCTGAGGGAGAACTATTAAGCTGACAATCCTATAATGTGCATACCATCATTCAATCTAACTCTTGTGGGGTGGGCAGGAAAGCCCGCCCTTGATGTTCAAATTAAAAGCCCAACAGCTTAATCATTGATAGAAATCTTTAATTAGGTTTATTAAACCCAATTATTAGGATGTTAGGGTCTAATAACCCTACCCTCAATTTTGGATTTTAGATTTTACATTAACCCCAGCAATCAAGTCAGGGATTGTCATTTAATTTTAGATTTGGGATTTTAGATTTGTTTCATGTAGCTTGCTTATAGCGGAGCGAGTATAAATTCGGGGGCTTGTAACCCTTTTTAAATTTTAGATTTTGAATCTTCAATCCAAAATCCAAAATTTAAAATCTAAAATTCGGTCAAAAACCTATGAACAGTAATCAGGGTTGTTTGTCGTTGTTATAGTTGGCAACAGCTGCCCGGAGATTGTTTTGGTGTTCTGACAGGAGCTTTTCGCCAGCTTCTTTTTCCAAATTAGTCCAGTGCATCAAGAGTGCTAGCTTCACCCATTTGCCACTACGTTCTAATAAAAAGCCAGCAGCTTCCCGACTTAAACCGGTGATATCTTGTAAAATTCGTAGAGCGCGATCGCGTAATTTTTGATTTGTTACCGCTACATCTACCATGCGATTGCCGTAAACTTTGCCCAGCTTGACCATCACCCCAGTAGAGAGGATATTTAAAGCTAGCTTAGTGACTGTACCAGCTTTCAGGCGAGTTGAACCGGCTAGGATTTCTGGGCCAGTTAACAAGCGAATGTCAATATCAGCATCGCGGCTAACTTGTTCAGCAGGAACACAGGCAATAAAAATAGTCATTGCACCCCGTTGACGGGCGGCGTTGAGGGCACCGTGGACATAAGGCGTTGTGCCACCAGCGGTAATACCTACTACTACATCTAATTGGGTAATATGTCGTTGAGCGATCGCAGCTTCTCCGTCTTCAGCGCGGTCTTCTAAATCCTCAGAACTGCGTACCAGTGCGCCAGCACCACCCGCAATAATCCCCTGTACCAACTCTGGGGGCGTACAAAAAGTAGGTGGACACTCAGCAGCGTCTAATACCCCTAATCTACCACTTGTTCCCGCACCGACATAAAATAGATGTCCTCCCTGACGCAAACGGTCTGCGGTGCGATCAATTGCTTCAGCTAACTTGATTTTCGCCGCCGCCACCGCCGCCACGGCCTTTTGGTCTTCAGCATTAAACAGTTCTACCAATTCCAGAGAACTGATCTGGTCTAAGTTAAGACTATGAGGATTTACTTGCTCCGTGAGGAGATGTCCGCGTTCCTGCAAGTTTGTCATTTTTCCTTTATTTATTCTCTGTCATTTGTTCAGTTACCAGAGACTGACGACTAATGTATTACAATAAACCCTCAAGTTGACGACGAATATTGTCTAGCTCAGAATTAGATAATTCAGGTTCATCTGGGGCTACTGGGTTGGGGCGTCCGGTAGCCTTACCAGTATCCCCCTTTTCGTCACCAGCTTGCCAGTCAGTTTCCTCAACATTAATTTCTGGAGGAACGACTAAATCGCCCCCTGCTGGGACAATTTCCCAGTTATAGCCGGCACCTTCGCAAAATTCCTTAATATCCTCAGCATCCATAGCTTCTACCGTAGGTGCAGCGAAATCTTGAGCTTCTAGCATGAGAGAAAAGCGCGTGGCGTCGTCTTCTGACTCGAACATCAGAATTTTATTGCGCTCACCTACCTGAATCGAGTGAATGCCCTCATTATCAGTACCGGCATTGAAAATTAACACAAAAACACGCATGGGTGTAATCATTTGTCCTATTTTTCTGATGTCTATTAATAATATTAAAGTTCTACATTGCACCTTAGAGAAAGTCAAAACCACAATTTTCTCTTGTTTGCCATTACCCATTACTCATTACCCAATCCCCATTGACCGAAAATAATGGGATACAAGCCCCGTCCTTCTAGGACGGCTTTTCTTGATTCTTAATATACTCCTTTAAAATTTCTAGCGGCGCACCTCCCACAGATATAGAAAAATAACTAGGACTCCATAGAGCTTCTTTATGGGGTTTTTTATATCCTGCTTGCCCATAACGACGACTAGAAACACCTTTTAACGCATTAACCATTTGAGAAACAGATAACTTAGGTGGATACTCAATCAGTGCGTGAACGTGATTCCCTTCACCATTAAACTCAAGCACCTTAAAATCCATTATTTGGGCGACTTCCCGAAATGATTTTTCAACCAAATCAATACTTTCACTTGTGAACACAGACCGATGATACTTTGTAACACAGACCAAATGAATCTTTAGGTCTGTAACGCTATGCCTTTCTCTTCTAAACTGACTTGTCATTATATGCAGACCAATGTATAATTAATTTACAGACCAATTATAGCATCAAAAATGAAAGCCAGGTATCAATATCGTTTCTACCCTACAGACCAACAGCAACAGAGTTTAGCTCGGTTATTTGGTTGTGTCCGCGTGGTTTGGAATGATGCCCTTGCTATCTGTAAAAAATCTGATCAACTCCCAAGCAATAACGACTTGCAAAAGTCAGTGATTACTCAAGCAAAGAAAACTGATGCACGGGTGTGGTTGTCTGAGGTTTCTAATATCCCATTGCAACAGTCAGTTGCAGATTTAGGTGTGGCCTACAAGAATTTTTTCGATTCACTCAAGGGGAAAAGAAAAGGTATAAAGTTGGGTAGTCCTAAATTTAAAAAGAAAACTAATCGACAATCAGCACGGTTCAGAATTGGCGGTTTTTCTATCAAAGGGAAAGAGGTTTATTTAGCAAAGATTGGCAATATAAAACCAATTTGGTCTAGAGATTTACCGTCAAATCCTAGCTCAGTCACAGTAGTTAAAGACTGCGCTAACCGCTATTTTCTCAGTTTTGTAGGAGAAATTGAATCTGTTAATATTGATGCGAAAAACCCAAGTATTGGGATTGATTTAGGAATTAAAACTTTTGCGGTAATGAGCAATGGTGAAAAAGCCGAAAGTCCAGATTATTCAAAACTAAATCAGAAAATTCGCCAGCTTCAGAAAAAGCTATCGCGCCAAGCCAAAGACTCAAAACGCAGTAATAGAACTCGGATTCAAATTGCCAAGCTGCATAACAAAATTGCGGATACTCGTAAAGACTTCTTGCACAAGTTATCTACCAAAGTCGTTAGTGAAAACCAAGCTATTGTCCTGGAAGATTTAAATGTGTCAGGTATGGTCAAAAATCGTAAACTTGCTAGGTCAATTAGTCTACAAGGTTGGAGAGAGTTTAGAAGGTTGTGCGAGGCCAAATCACAGAAATTTGGTAGAGTTTTTCTTTTTTATTAGTCGATGGGAACCAACAAGCCAAGTTTGTTCTGAGTGTGGATACAAATGGGGAAAACTTGATTTAAAAGTCCGGTCGGTTCGATGCTTGAATTGTGGAACTGAACACGACCGAGATGAAAACGCCGCAAAAAATATAAACAAAGTCGGGATAGGGCATTGCCACGACTCTAAATGGACGCAGAGACAGAGTAAGACTACTACGGTAGCGTCAGTCAGTGAAGCGTCAAGAATCACTGCGCCTTCAGGTCGGTGAGTATGTCAAAAGCCAAAATATACAATTGCTTTGTATCCTGGAGATGGCATAGTGAAAGTGTGCCAGTCAGTAAGAGCAATCTGCTAGCTACATCCGGCCTTTAATAGAGTGATAGCCAATGACTAACTCTAACGATTCTCACTCCCCTTCCCCCACAGGTCAGCGTCTATGGTTGATGATATTGACTCGCGGTGGCATTGCCTTGGGAGGACTGCTGCTGGTGGGAATTATCGGCGGTATTTGGCGGTTGTGGACTTTTGTGCAAAAAGAGTTAGCGCCATTGGCAGAAACAAACCTTACCACTACACTCAATCGTCCAGTCAAACTGGGAGCAGTCACAGATTTTTCGTTGACAGGGCTAAGGTTTGCAGCTTCATCGATTCCCGCAACACCCACAGATCCAGACAAAGCGACAATCGAGGCAGTGGAGGTGGGTTTTGACCCGGTTAAGTTAATTGTTAACCGCCAACTCAAGCTGGATGTTACCTTAGTCAACCCTGATGTTTATATCGAACAGGATCAGCAAGGCAGCTGGATTAGTACCACAATAGCGCCACCTGGTAAAGCTGGACTAATTAAAACCGATTTGGATAAACTGCGGTTCCGTAATGGCAAATTACTGCTGTTACCCCAGAGGAGAGTAGCAAGGGGGCAGGGCGCTCTTAGCAGGGCGCTCTTAGCAGGAGGACAAGCAGGAAATTCCCCCAATCGCCAATCGCCAATCGCCAATCCCCGATACTCTGTGGCATTTTCCCAACTTAATGGCACTGCCCAACTTCTGAATAATAACAAGTTGATTAGGTTGGATTTAGTCGGGAGCGCCAACACCGGGGGTAATATTGCGATTAAGGGAGATTTACGCCCTAATAAAGTTTTAGATGGCAACTTAAAGCTGCAAGCAAAAGGGTTGCTAGCGGCAGATATTACCCGACTGATCAAGTTACCGTTTATTTTGCGGGCGGGTCGAGTTAATGGTGACTTACAAGTCCAACTGATACCAAATCAGGAGACTTTATTGCATGGCAGTGCGGATGTGCAAGGGGTGACGCTGCGATTGCCCAGTGTACCCCAAGGGTTGAGCAATACCCAAGGAAAAATCGGCTTTCGGGGGCTGGAAGTGCGGCTAGATCAGGTGGCTACCAATTATGGCAAAATTCCCCTAGTGGCTACGGGCATCATCGACCGGGTTGGGGGCTTTCAGTTGGCAGGGCGTGTAAAGGCGGTGAGTCTGGCTAATGCGGCAGAAGCCCTGAAGGTGAAACTTCCTGTACCTGCCAGTGGGTTGGTCAAAGTAGACTTGCAGATTGTGGGGTCAATTTCCCAGCCAGTCCTCTCCGGTACTGTGACGACGCTGAAAACTGCCAAGATTGACAAAGTTGATTTTCAGACATTCAGTAGTAAGTTTAGGTTTTCTCCTAGTGCGGCTCTAATTACGCTGAATGACATTCAGGGGAAACTGACATTAGGCGGTGATGTCAGGGGTGCTGGGACTATTGGACTGGGTACAGTTCCCCGATTAGATTTTAATTTTACAGCTAATAATTTGCCTGGGGATGCGATCGCTAAAGTTTATGACATTACATCCTCTGTTCAAGTGGGCACAGTCTCCGCCACAGCCCAACTAACTGGCCCGGCTAGCAATGTCCAGACTTCAGTACAATGGCGGGCACCTAGGGCAACCTACCCCGCTAGTGGTGAAACCATCATCGCCGCAGACCGTACCGTTTCCTTCCGCAATGTGGCTGTCAATGTTGCTGGTGGTGTAGTGCGGGCTGATGGACGTTATGTTGATCAACGCTGGCAAGCCGTCGCCCAAGCCTCCGGGATACCCCTAACACCCTTTGTAGATCAAAAACAACTGCAAAATGTCTCTTTGGCAGGATCACAATTTAACGGTCGTCTGATTATATCGGGAACCACAGCACCCTTGAAAGTCGAAACAATTCGCACTGATGGGGCAGCTGTTCAAATTGGGGGTGGGACAGTTGCCATTTCTAACATTCAGATCAAAGACCAAAACTTTGCCGCCCAATTGGTAGCCAATGGCGTGCGGTTAGGACGAATATTCAAACAGTCTCCCCCAGCATTAAGTGGCCCCTTGGCAGGTGCATTTCAAATTTTAGGCAACACAGAAAATTTCAGTCTCAAAACCCTATATGCCAATGGACAGGGACGCCTAGCTATTGATGGTGGCGTGGTTACAGCCTCTAATATTCAACTGGCTGAGGGTCGCTATCAAGGGCAAATCCAGGTTAATAACGTACCCTTGCAGCGCTTGGTGGCAGTACCGCCGCAGTTACGGGGAGGGCTAGCTGGTCAGTTTAATGTAGCGGGGTCGATTGATTCCTTCAATCCACAAAGGATCCAAGCTACGGGTCAGGCATTATTAAAGGTTGCCGGGGGCACGGTTACAGCCTCTAATATCCAACTGGCTGAGGGTCGCTATCAAGCAATAGTTAAAAGTTCTGGTGTGCAATTAAACCGCTTGAATCAGCAGCTGCAAGGTCAGTTGGGCGGTCAAATGCAACTGTCTGGCTTGGTGGGGTCTGCCAAATTAGCTGATGTGCGTGCGGCTGGAGATTTGCAGTTAAGCCAAGGTATCCCTGGTCTACAATCACCTTTGAAGGCGGCCATTGCTTGGGATGGTCAAAAGCTGACTCTGAATCAAGTTACTAGCACTAATTTAAATGCCAGCGGTTACATATTAGCCGATGCTCAGAAACCAGGCATACCGGAAATTACTCAGTTAAATCTCAGCATCCAAGCGCAAAATTACAATTTACAACAGTTGCCTGTGAAGCTTCCCAGTTCCTTGGGTGTGGTGGGAAAAGTGGATTTTAGTGGCTTAGTTGCGGGCAAACTACTGACGCCCAATGTCACGGGTAAACTTGGTTTGCGCGACTTTGCAGTGAGGAACTTTGCATTTGAGCCACTGTTAGCTGGTAATGTCACTTTGGTGCAGGGTAGTGGTTTAACTTTGGATTTGGCAGGAAAGAAAGACCGCATTGCCGTAAATCTAGATAGCAAAAATCGCCCCCAATCCTTTTTAGTACAGTGGCAGCAAGCATTGGCCACAGGTCAAGCTCAAGGGGATAATTGGGGAATTAAAGTGGCGAATTTCCCCTTGGCAACCTTAAATTTGGTATTGCCAGCCAACACTGCCTTGGGTAATAATGCGGTGGCAGGGTTGTTAACTGGGGATGTGCAGTTTAATCAGCAGACATTAGCTGCTAAAGGCAATTTAGCGATCGCCAAACCAGAAATTGGTCGCATCAATGGCGATCGCATCAGTACACAATTCAGCTACAACAATGGTAAAGCCACCCTCACAGATAGCGAATTTGTCAAAGGCGACAGTCGCTACACCTTTAATGGTACTATCAGCCAAACCGCCCAATTACCCCAAGTACAAGGGAAAATTAACATTGCCCAAGGCAATATTCAAGACTTCCTGACCGCAGCACAGATATTTGAAATCCAAGACCTGCAACGTGGTTTAAAAGCACCAACCTACGGCACATCTGCGGATCTAACCACCACCCCACAAGGATTGCCCAATCAGCCTTTACTTTCCCAAATCCAGCGCCTTTTTGAAATTGATGCCCTGCTAGCAGAACAAGAACAAAAACGGCTAGCCTCTAAGCCAATCCCAGATTTGACAGATTTAAAAGGGATTTTCAATGGCGAAATATCCATAGACACTGCCACAGCCAACGGACTGGGAGTGCAGTTTAATTTGAACGGTCAAAACTTTAGCTGGGGTAAAGAAAGCGAACCAAGTCGTTTTTATCGTGCTGACAAAGTGATTGCCGAAGGCGGCTTTGAAAAAGGTGTACTGCGGTTGCAACCTTTACGAATTGAAGCAGATAATCGGCTGATTGCTTTCACCGGTAACATTGGCGGCGAAGAACAATCCGGTCAGTTGCGAATTAATAATTTTCCGATAGAGGTATTGAATAATTTTATCAAGCTACCCGTGGGCATTACAGGTAATGTTGACGCTACAGCTGTTTTAGCAGGTAGTATTGCCAATCCCCAAGCCAGAGGGGAATTGCAAATCACAGAAGGAACAATTAATCAGAAGAAAGTCGAGTCAGCTACAGCAGGTTTCAGTTATGCCGATGGACGTTTAAACTTTGGCAGTACCCTCTTAGCCTCTGGGCCAGAACCTGTCAACGTTAATGGCAGCATCCCCTACAAATTACCTTTTGCGGCAGTAGAACCAGACAACAATCAAATTAGTCTGGATGTAAAGGTGAAAAATGAGGGATTGGCCCTATTAAACCTGTTAACTAACCAAGTAGCCTTCGAGAAGGGTGAAGGAGAAATAGACATCAAGGTACGGGGAACTAGACAGCAGCCTTTAGTTAATGGAATTGCCACTGTTAATAGTGCCACGTTTTCAGCCCAGGCTTTGCCAGGAAAGCTGAGGCGTGTCACAGGCAAGGTGCAATTTGATTTTGACCGCATCTTAGTAGAAAGTCTTCAGGGTAGATTTAGCCGGGGTAAGGTAGAGGTGGCTGGAGCAATTCCCATCTTCAACAACCAAGGGGTAAAAATAGACAATCCCCTCACCGTTAACCTCGATCAGCTAATCATAAATCTTAAGGGATTGTATCAAGGCGGCGCTAGCGGCAATTTGCAGATTACCGGTTCTCTGCTGAACCCAATAATTGGTGGTAATATCGATTTGTTTAATGGTCAAGTGCTGCTCTCAGAATCTAGCACCTCGAATCAATCTGAAAAAGGCAATGTAAATTCATTACCCGCAACAGCCAACACCCAAAACAAAGTCAACGCCGGCGATAATGCCATCACAAAGTTGGATAATTTAGAAATCAGCCTAGGCAAAAAAGTCAAAGTTTCCCGCCCCCCAATTCTCGATTTTCTGGCAACTGGCAACCTTAGCGTTAATGGCTCCTTAAGCGATCCTATACCCGAAGGTACTATTAAGCTAACCCAAGGAGGGGTGAATCTTTTTACTACTCAATTTAACCTAGCTCGTGGCTATGAACAGACTGCAACCTTCAGAGCCAACCAACCCCGCGATCCTATCTTAGATGTTCGGCTATTTGCCAAGGTATTAGATGTAATTCAGAGTAGTGAAATCGGGATCGGTAGACAAGGTTCTACAGGGTTAGCAGCGTTAGAGGGTGTGCGAGTTGAAGCTAGTGTGAAAGGCCCCGCCAGCAAAATCAACGATAATCTGGAATTGAAAAGCAACCCAGCACGCAGTCAAACAGAAATCGTTTCTTTATTGGGGGGTGGGTTTGTAGATACTCAAGGACGTGGTGACAGTACTTTAGGTCTAATTAATATAGCTGGCTCGGCTGTGTTCAACAACTTTCAGGGAACTTTTAACCAGATTGGCGATGCTTTAGGCTTAAGTGAATTACGTCTATTTCCCACAATCATTTCTGAAAATCCCGAAGCGGGAAGAAACAATTCCAGTTTAGAATTAGCCTTAGAAGCTGGGGTGGATATTTCTACCAAAATTTCCGTTTCCAGCATCAAAATTTTAACAGCAAGTGACCCCTTCCAATGGGGCGTTAATTACCGAATAAGTGACGAAATCCGTCTGCGGGCTTCCACTAATTTAACTAATGATAGTCGCGCCATAGTAGAGTTTGAAAGACGGTTTTAAATAACTCAATATTTGTGAATACAAAGATACCCGACTTCTTAGAGAAGTCGGGTATCTAAGTCCCTTTACAAATCAAATAGGATTGCTATATCGGTTTTCATCCCCGACTTAAAAGATGTTAAAGACTTAATTTTTTTGATTTTAAGTCTTTAAACGTCGGGGTTTTCAACCTGCCTTTTATAAAAACTCCAAAAAGTCAGAAGGATAGTCCGTCTTCCTATCGGCGTTCCCGACGAAGCTCTTGTAATCGACGAGCTTCTTGTTGGCGACGAAGCTCTTGTAATCGACGAGCTTCTCGTTGACGACGAATTTCTTGTTGACGACGAATTTCTTGTTGGCGACGAATTTCTTGTGGACGACGGAAATCTTGTGGACGACGGAAATCTTGTGGACGACGTGCTTCTTGTGGACGGCGGAAATCTTGTTGCTGATTAACTCTATTATAATCATCGCGGTTATCAGCTAGGGCAGGAGATGCTGCCATACCACCCAAAGCAATTAAACTGGCTGTACCAATCAAGATTAAAGATTTGTGCAAACGCATAGTAGGTTTCTCTCACAATTAAATTAGTTGAGGCTGGCTGAAGTTCCAGTTGTATCAATCATAGAATTAGCGCCGAATAGATACATGAGTCGCAAGTCCTAAATCTAGATGTGAGAAAAGTCATGCTTTTGCAGTTTTTTAGCCCTTCTGGAGAAAATTGTGGTAAAAAATGATTTTCTTGTTAGCGAGTTTAATTCAGATGATGATTATCTGTGGTTTGGTGCCATATCAAATGCTGAGATTATTGCCATCTTGCTGATTAATTAATAAGCGCAAAACTGACAACACCAAAATGAGCAAAAATAGCACTAGCCCAATTGTGCAAGCATAGCTAATTTCTAAATCAATGAATGCTTGCTCATACAAATAGTAAACAATTGTTTTTGAGCTATTGAGTGGGCCCCCTTGGGTCATAATATAGACCTCTTCAAAGACTTTGGTGGCAGAAATAGCGGAAATTACCGCTACTAGGGCTAAATATGGTTGCATTAAAGGTATGGTAATATCCCAATGTTGGCGAATTCCATCGGAACCATCAATTGCGGCGGCTTCGTAGACATCAGCGGGAATTGATTGCAATCCTGCCAAATAAATCACCATGTAGTAGCCTAGCCCCTTCCACACAGTCACAGCCATAACGCTGGCTAGAGAAATTGGCACAATCCCCAAAATTTTGGCTGGGCTAGTTAGCCAGGGAATACCTTCGGGGAAAATCCCCAAGGTTTGGAAAAATTGATTTAGTAAGCCGTTTTCTGCATACAACCATTTCCAAGCTATCCCCGCAACTACCATTGAAATTACTACTGGGGTGTAATAAGCGGCTCTAAACCAATTCATTCCCCGCAGTTTCTGATTTACCAAAATCGCCAGCCCTAAGGGTAGCCCAACCAAAATCGGGACAACACCAACAAGATAGAGAAAAGTGTTTTCTAAGGTTTTCCAAAAAACTGCGTCTTTCCACAAGCGGAGAAAGTTGGCAAAACCGATCCAGTGGGGCGCTTCTCCAATATCTTGGTAGCTGGTAAAACTGAGGTAAAATGCTTGCAGTGCGGGCCAAAATACGGTTAAACCTAAGATAATTAAGGCAGGCAGCAAAAATAAATAAGGCGTTAGCCGCTGTTGAATAAAAATCCAATTTTTGGGCGTTAATTGCTTCATATCTGAGAATATTGGCGGTTGATTGGCGATCGCACCGCGTCATCGCACCACAGCCATAGACGATCGCTCACCCAGACTAGCAGAGTTTGTTGAATCATTTAGGATGGTGATCGCCTACTGTGTTGGAAGCGATCGCTAATTAATTGCACGGAGAACAAAGATCATGGAAACTCAAAACAACCTACCAATTGAGCATCAATCTGTACCAGTAGCGCACCAGGGACTGCATGATTTTTTGTACAGTTCCGACGATGAACACGGCGCAACTGAGGCGAGTATAACTCCTGAGTTGGCGAATAATGGGATGGAAATTATCCCCCTTGAGGCTTGGCGTGGGATTGGTGGCAATGCCAAAATTGCGGGTGTATACGCGGTATTAGACAACAATCGCCGCACCCAGTACATTGGCTATTCTCGAAATGTGTTGCTTTCCCTCAACGGTCATGTTACCCAAAACGGTGAGCAAAAGTGTGCTTTTGTACGGGTGCAAACATTCAAGTTTCCCAAGCGTCAAGAAATGGAAGACTTGCGCGATGCTTGGATAGCAGAACTAGAAAGTACTCCACCCGGTAATGTTGCTGATAATATGTGGGCGAGTACAGTGGGGGAAGTTGCTAAGGCGGTGATGTCGCCAGCAGAACTCCAAGCCTACGAGGAGAAAAAGCTAAAATTGCGGAAGGCGATGGCTGATACTAACCTCTCAAAAGAAGCCTTCAAGGAGGATGCAACTGAAGCTGAACGCCGACTTCAACTGGAAGCCTCCGTGAAAAATGATGATTGGAGTGTAGTCATAGACGCCCAAACGCAGGAAACAAGGTAATGGGTGATGGGTGATGGGTAATGGGTGATGGGTGATATTTATTTTTCTTTACTAATGACGTATCCCCAATTACCAATTACCTTCCATGGAACGTCTATATATTATTGAGAATTTCTATCCTCACAAGTTTCTCAAATTCTTTTTCTACAATTGAAGATGTCAGGCTTGGGTCACGTTCACCAACAGGCGATCGCGATGAATTCAGCATCTGTTGATCAAAATCACAAGACTACAAAATCATCCTCAGCAATACATACTAGCGGTGATAAACGCTTTAAGATGCTGGACGCAACTATAAAACGCTATCAGTATCAGCAGGATGCACTCATTGAGATCCTGCATAAAGCACAAGAACTTTTTGGCTATTTAGAAAACGATGTATTAATTTACGTTGCTCACAGTCTCAAACTACCGCCTAGCCGAGTTTATGGTGTAGCCACGTTTTACCACTTGTTTTCACTTGCACCTAGTGGGGTGCATACCTGCGTGGTGTGTACGGGTACTGCTTGTTATGTTAAAGGCGCTCAAGCTATCTTGGCAACACTAGAAAAATCTGCTCATATCCATGCTGGTGAAACAACTCCTGATGGACAACTCTCCCTACTAACAGCAAGGTGTTTGGGTGCTTGTGGAATTGCACCGGCTGTAGTGTTTGATGGCACTGTTTTAGGCTATCAAACCCCTGAATCAGTCGATGAACACATCAAAGGATGGCTGCAAGATGGATCTAGCTGAATTACTGGAAATTTCCCAAAAAGAACATTCTTCTGAGAAACCTGTACAAATTCGCTGTTGTGTTGCAGCAGGTTGTCTGTCTGCAAATTCTCAAGCTGTCAAACACCGTTTGGAAGAAGCTGTAAAAACAGCGGGTTTAGCCGAACAAGTGCAGGTTTGTAGTGTTGGCTGTATGGGTTTATGCTGTCAAGGGCCATTAGTACAAGTCGATACAAAAACCGAATCAGAAAGTCTGGGTACACTTTACGAGAAAGTTACACCTGACGATGCTGCCTCAATTATCGCCGCTCTCAATGGGGGAGAGACAACAGTCCAACGGGGTGATTTATCTCATCCGTTTTTTAGATACCAGATGCCGATTGTTTTAGAGAACAGTGGCAAAGTTGATCCTGAACGCATTCAATCTTATATTGCTGCTGAGGGTTATCAGTCCCTTTACCATATCTTGCGGGAAATGACCCCTAAGGAGGTGATAGATGCGATTACCCGTAGTGGGTTACGGGGACGTGGTGGTGCTGGCTATCCCACAGGTGTAAAATGGGCAACGGTGGCGAAAGCGATCGCCAAATCTAAGTTTGTTATCTGCAACGCTGATGAGGGAGATCCCGGTGCGTTTATGGATCGCAGTGTCCTAGAAAGTGACCCCCATCGCGTTTTAGAAGGAATGGCGATCGCCGCTTATGCCATAGGCGCCAACCAAGGCTATATTTACATCAGAGCAGAATATCCCATTGCCATCCATCGTCTACAAACTGCAATTCACCAAGCCCAACGTCTCGGCATCTTAGGTAGTCAAATTTTTGACTCTCGCTTTGATTTAAAAATTGATCTTCGGATCGGTGCAGGGGCTTATGTATGCGGTGAAGAAACAGCTTTAATGGCTTCTATCGAAGGTAAACGCGGTACTCCTAGCCCCCGTCCCCCCTATCCCGCTGAATCTGGTTTGTGGGGCTATCCTACTTTAATTAACAACGTCGAAACCTTCGCTAATATTTCACCGATTATCCGCAGAGGTGCGGAATGGTTTGCTAATATTGGCACTCAAAAGAGTAAAGGGACAAAGGTTTTCGCCCTAGCTGGCAAAATCCGCAATACGGGTTTAATAGAAGTACCTATGGGAACTACGTTACAGCGAATTGTTGAGGAGATGGGGGGCGGTGTTCCTGATGGCGGTGTGGTAAAAGCTGTACAAACGGGCGGCCCTTCTGGGGGATGTATTCCTGCATCGGCTTTTGATAGTCCGGTAGATTATGAATCTCTTACCGAACTTGGTTCGATGATGGGTTCTGGGGGGATGATCGTCATGGATCAAACTACTAATATGGTAGATGTGGCGCGGTTCTTCATGGAGTTTTGCATGGATGAATCTTGCGGTAAATGCATCCCCTGTCGGGTGGGTACGGTGCAGATGTATAAGTTGTTGACAAAAATTAGTGCGGGTAAGGCAACTCTTGCTGATTTGGAGTTGTTGGAAGAGTTAGGGGATATGGTGAAGTATACCAGTTTGTGTGGTCTTGGTCAGTCTGCACCGAATCCGGTTTTTAGTACTTTGCGTTATTTTCGAGATGAGTATTTGGAGTTGCTGAATTAAGATATGAAAGGCTCGCGCTTTCGTCGCTTTCGTCGCCAAGGTAGAAGGAATAATTTGGTAGGGTAGGCGTCTTGTTTATCTAAGATATGCAAGTTATATCTGCAACAAATTATCTAAATATATTTACGGTTTTACTGGTCTGTGAGGTGATTATGGCAGTAAAAACTTTAACTATTAATGAGCGGTTAATCAGCGCGGCTGAGGAGGAATCTGTTCTTGAAGCGGCACAAAATGCAGGAATTCATATTCCGACTTTGTGTCATCTGGAAGGGGTGACTGATGTGGGGGCTTGTCGTCTTTGTTTGGTGGAAATTGCTGGTAGTAGTAAGCTTCAGCCTGCTTGTGTGACTAAGGTTTCTGAGGGTATGGAGGTTAGGACAATTAGCTCACGCTTGCAACAATATCGGCGGATGATTTTAGAAATGCTATTTGCTGAAGGTAATCACATTTGCTCGGTGTGTGTGGCTAATGGTAATTGTGAATTGCAAGATTTGGCTATTGAGTTGGGTATGGATCATGTGCGCTTAGATTATCATTTTCCTGAGCGCAAAGTTGATGTTTCTCATGATCGCTTTGGTGTTGATCATAATCGCTGTATTCTTTGTACTCGATGTGTGCGTGTTTGTGATGAAATCGAGGGAGCGCATACTTGGGATATGGCGGGTA
Organism: Cylindrospermum sp. FACHB-282; assembly: GCF_014697195.1. Taxonomy (GTDB): domain Bacteria; phylum Cyanobacteriota; class Cyanobacteriia; order Cyanobacteriales; family Nostocaceae; genus Cylindrospermum. The sequence goes on from NZ_JACJRJ010000033.1 coordinate 68,893, forward strand.
GAGGGACAAATTCCCACGTGATTACTGATTTAAATCAGCCTTGGGGAAGTTCTCAATCTTGTACTTCTTGCGGTAAGTGCGTTAATGCTTGTCCAACGGGTGCGCTTTTTAATCAGGGTTCGGGGGTTGGGGAAATGAAAAGCGATCGCGCTAAACTCGATTTCCTGGTGACAGCAAGGGAGAAAAAGCAATGGATCGTTTGAAATTGGCGACGGTTTGGCTTGGGGGTTGTTCTGGCTGTCACATGTCTTTTCTCGATTTGGATGAATGGTTGATTGATTTAGCGGGAAAGGTGGATTTAGTTTATAGCCCTTTTGCTGATGCTAAGGAATATCCCCAAGGTGTGGATGTGGTTTTGGTTGAGGGTGCGATCGCAAATGAGGATCATTTACAGATAATTCAGACGGTAAGAGAGCGATCGCAAATTCTCGTTTCCTTTGGTGATTGTGCTGTTACCGGCAATGTTACAGCCTTACGAAATCCTTTAGGCGGTGCAGAATCTGTTCTTCAGCGTTGTTACATAGAAGCCGCTGAACTCCACCCCACAATTCCCCATAGCCCTGGTATCGTACCACCATTACTAGATAAAGTCCAACCTGTTCATCGATTCGTCAAAATTGATATTTATTTACCCGGTTGTCCACCTTCAGCCATGCAAATCAAGACCGTTTTAGAGTCACTTTTGCAAGGAAAAATACCACTTTTACAAGGACGACAACTGATTAAATTTGGCTAAATTCTAATTTCTTCCTTTGCGACGAAAGCGACGAAAGCGCGAAATCATAAAACCCATGTTTCAAAAAATCATAATTGACCCAGTTAGCCGCATAGAAGGACACGCCAAAATTAGCATTTATTTAGATGATACAGGACAGGTGAGCGACGCTCGTTTTCATGTAACCGAATTTCGCGGTTTTGAAAAATTTTGTGAAGGTCGTCCGCTCTGGGAAATGCCAGGAATTACCGCTCGGATTTGTGGTATCTGTCCCGTGAGTCATTTATTAGCTTCTGCAAAAGCAGGCGATCGCATTCTCGCAGTGACAATCCCCAAAGCAGCCGAGAAACTGCGCCGTTTGATGAATTTGGGGCAAATTATCCAATCCCACGCCCTCAGCTTCTTTCATCTCAGCGCCCCGGATTTATTATTGGGAATGGATAGTGATCCTCAAAAACGCAATATATTTGGGTTAATTGCAGCAGAACCAGAATTAGCCCGTGGGGGAATTCGTTTGCGTCAATTTGGACAAGAGATTATTGAACAATTGGGAGGACGAAAAATTCATCCCTCATGGGCGGTTCCTGGTGGTGTTCGTGAACCCCTTTCAGCACTAGGACGCACCCATATTCAAAACCGGATTTCGGAAGTACGCACCACTGTATTAGATGCACTGGGCAGGTTTAAGCGTCTACTCCAAAATTATGCACAAGAAACCCAAACTTTTGGCAATTTTCCCACATTATTTATGGGGTTAGTCACCCCTGAAGGTTTATGGGAAAACTACGATGGACATATCCGTTTTGTAGATAGCGCAGGTAATATCATTGCCGATAAACTTGATGCAACTAGCTATCAGGAATTTATCGGTGAAGCAGTACAACCTGATTCTTACTTAAAGTCTCCCTACTATCGTCCTTTAGGGTATCCTCACTCTAGCGATCATTGCCGTTTAGATAGTGGAATTTATCGGGTAGGCCCCCTCGCACGTTTAAATATTTGCAGCCACATTGGTACGCCTTTAGCTGATGTGGAATTGAGAGAATTTCGAGACAGAGGTAAAGGTACAGTTACCTCATCTTTTTTCTATCATTACGCTCGGTTAATTGAAATTTTAGCATCAATTGAACATATTGAAATTTTGCTAGATGACCCAGATTTACTTTCAACTCGATTGCGGGCTGATGCTGGCATTAACCAATTAGAAGGTGTGGGGGTCAGCGAAGCACCACGGGGCACATTATTTCATCATTATCAAGTAGATGAAAACGGTTTACTGCAAAAAGTAAATTTAGTAATTGCTACAGGTCAAAATAATCTGGCAATGAATCGCACAGTAGCCCAAATTGCCCGGTATTTTATTCACGGTTCAGAAATTCCTGAAGGAATGTTAAACCGAGTTGAAGCCGGGATTCGCGCTTTTGACCCTTGTTTAAGTTGTTCAACTCATGCAGCCGGACAAATGCCATTGCATATTCAATTAGTTGGGAAAGATGGGGAGATTGTCAACGAAATTTGGCGAGATTAGGAAACATCAGTCAGATTATGTGTAAGCCTTATTTCTACTCCTCTTTAATCTGCAATCCCACTTGCGCTGGCTGAAAATCTTGAGGAAAATGAGTGCTGCGATCGCAATCTGCTTTTTCCAATTTCGCTCCCTGGAGATCAGCTTGACGGAGATCGGCCGAAAACAATAAGGTTCCCCGAAGATCAGCATCTTGCAAATTAGCTTGACTGAGATTTGCAAAGCTGAGGTCACAGCCTCTAAGATTAGCACCATTTAGATTAGCTTCACTCAAGTCAGCGTAGCTGAAGTCAGATCCTTTGAGATCAACACCTTGCAAGTCAGCATTACCCAAGTTGACTCCACTAAAATTGCGTTTCCCCTCTGCATACCTCTCTAGGAGAGTTACCGCAGTATTAATGATCTGTTGAGAATTTGTTTCAGACATAAAACCGCCTTACAGCTTGTCTCATTAACGATGGTCTCTAACCCATTAATCATAAGACTGCTGATGCACAAATCGGCATCTATATTATAATTTTTTATTTCCTCACGAGTTCCTCAAATTTTTCCTTTAGCTTCAAATATAGTCATACCATTTCTTTGTGAGGCTGCGCTGTATTTTTTGACCTCTTGTTTTTTCTTTATTTGTGTCCTTTGCGGTTTGTTTATCTTGCTTGAACTTAAGTTCTAATATAGTGTGTGTGGCGCATCTATGGCTACGCCACTCAAGCTACATACAGAATTGGTAACAGAAGGGGAAGGTTTTAAAAAGGCAAAATTGCCAAAAACAATTATTTTTCCTTGCCAAAATGGTATCAGCCCTCAAACCATGAATCAGACATTGATAGTGATTGGTTACGGTAATGATTTGCGTAGTGATGATAGCATTGGCCAACGAGTAGCTAAAGCGTTGCATCTATCAAAGGTGAAATCTATTGCTGTCCACCAACTCACCCCCGAACTTGCTGAAGTTTTGGTAAATAGTGATTTAGCCATCTTTGTTGATGCTTGTTTAGCCTCCGAAAGTTCCCAGGTGCAAGTAGAATTTCTCACTCCTGAATCTTCCAGTATGATTGCTGGACATACAGCCAATCCGCGATCGCTTCTGGCTCTGACTCAAGCTATATATGGTTATTATCCCCCAGCTTGGTGGATAAAAGTGCCAGGCGTAAACTTTGAATTAGGCTACAGCTTATCACCAATAGCCAAAACTGGAGTAGCGATCGCTTTACAAAAAATTACCCAAATTATAGAGGAAAACTCCAGCTCGCTTCTTTAAAATTTTCCTCAACAGGCACATTGCCACCACAGATAACAGCAACCCATGGAAAAGCCTATCCAGTCAGATATTATCTTACGCACCGAAAACATTAACCCCCTTGATGTCATCTTTACACCCAAAAGCGTTGCTGTAATTGGTGCTAGCGAAAAACCTGATAGTGTTGGGCGCACCCTATTATGGAACTTAATTAGTAATCCTTTTGGCGCAACTGTTCTCCCAGTCAACCCCAAACACCACAGCATACTAGGAATTAGAGCCTACCCCAGTATATATGATCTCCCCGAAGCAGTAGAACTAGCAGTTATAGCCACACCAGCCCCAACAGTCCCAGGCATTATTGCTGATTGCGTGGAAGTTGGCGTCAAAGGTGCAATTATTCTCAGTGCTGGTTTTAAAGAAGCAGGTGCAGAGGGTTTAGCCTTAGAACAGCAAATACTTGAGCAAGCACAGCGCGGCAAAATGCGGATTATTGGCCCTAACTGCTTAGGTGTCATGAGTCCCCGCACCGGTTTAAATGCGACCTTCTTATTCGATATGGCAGAAGTATTAGCAAAACAACCCCGTCCCCAAGGGCCACGGCTGACGATTTTGACTAATGCCGGTGGCCCTGGGGTACTTGCTACTGATGCTCTGATTGCTGCGGGTGGAGAAATTGCCCCAATTTCTGAAGAAACTAGCGCCTCCCTTCACCAAATATTGCCAAAACATTGGAGCCACGGTAACCCGATTGATATTCTTGGCGATGCTGACCCACAGCGATATACTAAAGCGTTAGAAATTGCCGCCAAAGATCCCAATAGTGATGGCTTATTGGTGATTCTCACTCCTCAAGCAATGACAGATCCTACCCAGACAGCCGAGCAATTAAAACCCTACGCACAAATTGCCGGTAAACCCATCCTTGCGAGTTGGATGGGGGGAGCAGGTGTAGCCGCAGGTGAGATGATTCTCAATCAAAACCATATCCCTACTTATGCTTATCCTGATACTGCTGCGCGGATGTTTAGTTATATGTGGCAGTCTAGTTACAATCTGCGCGGTATCTACGAAACTCCTGTAATGCCAGCGTTTGAAGCTGCTTCAGGAGTACCAGATCGTTATTGTGTGGAAAAAATTATTCAAGCAGCAAGTCAAGCAGGGCGAACTATTCTCACAGAGTTTGAATCAAAGCAAGTTTTAGCAGCTTACGGGATTCCGGTTGTGGCTACTTGCGTGGCTAAAAATCAGGATGATGCTGTTCAATGTGCAGAAAAAATTGGTTATCCAGTTGTTTTAAAGCTGTTTTCCCACACAATTACCCATAAAACCGATGTTGGCGGTGTGCAGTTAAATCTCACAGATGCTGAAGCTGTCAGAAAAGCTTACCGCACCATTGAATCTTCTTTAAATGAGAAACTACTCCATGATCCTCATTACTCAAAACTCGGCACTCATGACTCAGGAATCTTTTTAGGTGTCACAGTGCAGCCAATGTTGACCTCTCCCCGGTCTAAAGACACGGGGATTCTAAACTGATACTACGTGGTAGGCTGAAGCCGTACCACTTCGCTTTTTAGTTTTGGTTTCCCAGATACGAAATCTGGTAGCAAGGGTCAAAACTTGCCTACAGACCTTGACTAGGACGAGTCCTAATTGTGTCTCTACCTTGCGAAGTATATTCGCTGCACCATTTAAATCAGCGTTAATAAATAGTCCTTTTCCTGTGCGGAACATACCGCGTTTTACTCGTTTTCCACTTGGTTTCCACCCTTCAGGTTTTGCGCCGAAAGTAGGTAGAAAATCACCATCTAAAAAACTAGTTTTACTGGTATAGGATTCTTCAGTTTCTACAAATTTGATGCCGTGGTACTCGCATAACTGTTTAACTCGTTTTTTGAGTTTGGCGGTTGGTATCTGCACAAATGATTGCGTTGTTCTACCTAACTGCGCTTCTTGTCTTTGTCCCTGATTCCACCCAAATACCACTACACCAATTTGATGT
>NZ_JACJRJ010000034.1 GCF_014697195.1 Cylindrospermum sp. FACHB-282
TTAGCATAATCTGATAGTTTCATATTTGTTGTTCTAAACCTTGACAACTATCTTAATACATTTATCTATATTTGGTAATGTCTGTCTATAAAATCAGAGAAGTTTACCAATACGAAAGCAGCGATTGCTTTGACGTTGCAACTTTGGAGACTTGCCTTCCATAAGCACCGTTTGTAGTTCGTATTCTTTAGCTTCGGGATATGGTTGCCAACAAAGTTGCCAGTAAGTTGAACTGAGTATTGTTATTTACTGGTTTATACTAGGTTTTTGATATTGATAAAAACTATGGTAGTCATAGAAATTTTTGTAAATTTAGGACTTTAAACTTAGTGGTTAACTTAAAGATGGGCTACGAAAAATTATCTATCTTCCGGGGGATGTTTTTTTGTACTTTATATAAATTTTAAAATTTGATCAGCCTTATAGTCTGCGGAGTTCACCCATCAGTGTAAAAAAATTTAAATAGTCTTCCATGAAAGCATTTTGGGCATTGCTGAATAGAAGTATGAAACTAAAAAATGGGGTATCTTAAAACTCTTACTCTCTGCGCATCTGCGACGCCAGTCGCTACAACTCTTGGAACCCCACGCCAGTTGCTTTAAGTCGGGAAAACCGCCCAACGCACTGGCTCCGCAACGCGCTGGCTCCTCTGCGTGAGGTAAATTGATTCGCCGATTCAGCAACGCCACATTTTGAATTGTTTAAGCCCACCTATTTAAGTCTGGTGAAATTAACTTTTATGTCCTTAACTGAAGAAATTCTTTCTCAACTACCAGGGGACGTGATGTTGTCTTTGCGGCAAAGCGATCGCATCTTAGCATCTCTGAGAGCAGACAACGCACCCATAGCCACGGTAATTCAAGAAAATACCCAACCTTTAGGACCTGTAGACTGGGATGTGATTGTCTGCGGTGGCACATTAGGAATTTTAATTGCTAGCGCCTTAGCAGTGCGGGGAGTGCGAGTAGCATTAATAGAGCGCTTAATTTTGCGGGGGAGAGCACAAGAGTGGAATATCTCCCGTCAAGAGCTAGAAGTCTTTAGGGAATTGAACTTGCTAACAGAACAGGAGTTAGAAAGTGCGATCGCCACCCAATATAACCCGGCAAGAGTCAGCTTTCAAGGTGGAACCCAAGTTTGGGTAGAAGACGTCCTCAACATCGGCATAGATCCAGTTTATCTACTAGCCACCTTGAAAACAAAATTTCTGCAAGCTGGGGGAAAACTATTTGAAAATACCCCCTTTACAGAAGCAGTAGTTCATCCCGATGGGGTGATGCTCAACAACCAATTCACCGCTAGATTGTTAATCGATGCCATGGGACATCTTTCTCCCATTAGCAAACAAGCACGTCTTGGTAAAAAACCAGATGCCCTCTGCTTGGTTGTAGGCAGTTGCGCTCAAGGTTTTCCGGAAAATCCCACAGGGGACTTGTTGTTATCATTCACATCCTTGCAGAATCAATGCCAATACTTTTGGGAAGCCTTCCCAGCCAGGGATGGTAGAACAACTTACTTATTTACCTACATGGATGCACATCCACAACGCTTGACTTTAGAAGCCCTGTTTGAAGAATATCTGCGCCTCTTACCAGAATATCAAGGTGTGGAATTGAGCCAACTTCAGTTTCAACGAGGGCTGTTTGGCTTCTTTCCCACCTATCGCCAAAGTCCCCTCAAAACCCCGTGGAATCGCATTCTCCCCGTCGGAGACAGCAGCGGTAGTCAATCACCCTTAAGTTTTGGGGGTTTTGGCGCTATGGTGCGTCACTTGCAGCGGTTAACATTAGGGATTGAAGAAGCACTGCAAACTGAGCAATTATCTGCCAAAGCCTTAGCAATGTTACAACCATATCAGCCAAGTTTGAGTGTAACTTGGTTATTTCAAAAAGCCATGAGTGTAGGTGTAAATCAAAATATTGCTCCCAATCAAATTAACCAACTGCTATCCGCCGTATTTCAGGAAATGCAACAGCTAGGTACACCAGTACTCAAGCCCTTTTTACAAGATATTGTCCAGTTTTCAGCACTAACGCAAACACTGTTAAAAACAGGTTTATCCCATCCGGCATTAGTTGCCAAGATTATTCCTCAAGTAGGTTTGGCAAATTTGTTGGATTGGCTAGTGCATTACGTAAATTTAAGTATTTATACCGCTTTATTTTCCTTGAGTCCAATGTTAGAAACATCGGTAAGGAATTTGCCAAGGGAACAACAATATTATTGGCATCGCTTGGTTGACGCCTGGAAATATGGTTCTGGTGCGGATTACGCTGATCAATGATTGACAAATGTTGAATATTATGTATGTGAGGATAGGATGATTGAACGGAAATCTCTTAGTATAAAATATTTTACAGTACTGCTGGGCTTACTGCGCGATCGCCAAACATTTCTCGAAGAAATTAGCCAAGGCGTAAGATTACCCAGTAAAATCATTTCTCTCTTAGTTTGCAGTTCCCTATTTATAGCCATGTATGGCGGCATCATTGGCGCATACCATAGCTGGATGCAAGCTTTATCTTCCGCCGTTAAACTACCAGCACTGTATTTAATCACATTGCTGATTTGCCTGCCAACATTGTTCTTTGCTAATATTATTTTTGGTTCTAAGCGCACTTTTGGGCAGCATTTTGCATTAGTGCTAACTGCCGTGTCAGTCACCAGCGTGCTGTTATTTAGCTTTGCGCCAATCACACTATTTTTCTTAATTACTACCAATAATTACCAATTTTTAATTTTATTAAATGTAATTATCTTTGCGTTAACTGGATTTATCGGCATCTCTTCCTTATATAATGCTACCAATTTGGTTTTAGAACAAGACAACGAAGGTAGCAAAACCCGCCAGAAAATTTTACAATTTTGGCTCTTTCTTTATGCTTTCGTAGGTAGTCAGCTAGGATGGACTCTCAGGCCTTTTTTTGGCACACCTGATTCTGTATTTCAACTGTTTCGCGAAAGAGAAGGGAATTTCTATCTAAGCGTTTTTCAATCCCTTGGCTATCTCATGGGATTTCGCTAATTAGCCAGTTGTAGAAAAAAATCATCTCCAATATAAATATGTTAGAAAAACCAGCTTACAAAATTCAACAATTTGGCGTTTTACTTAATTTACTGCGAGATCGTCAGAATTTTTTAGAAGAAATTCGTCAGAATGTGAGATTACAAAGTAAAATCAGTTCTCTATTCGTTACCAGTTCCATCTTTTTTGGCATTTATGGCGCAATTATCGGTGCATCTCACAGTTTTGCCCAGGCATTATCTGGGGCTATTAAACTCCCAGCATTCTACTTATTAACCCTGATAATTTGCTTTCCCACACTGTTCTTTTTTAACGTTTTATTTGGTTCCCGCAGCAGTATTCAACAGCATTTTGTTGTTTTACTCACAGCAGTATCAGTGATTAGCGTGCTGTTATTCAGCTTGGCACCAGTCACCCTGTTCTTTATGATCACAGCCCCCGATTCTTATCAATTTTTTAAATTATTAAATGTCTTAATTTTTGGCATTACTGGCATCTTTGGTGTTAAGTTCCTTTATGAAGGAATGCAGTTACTTTCACAACTAGATGAAGTGGGCAAAAAAACCCGCACCACTATTTTAAGATCCTGGCTATTTCTTTATGCCTTTGTTGGGATGCAATTAGGATGGTTTCTCAGACCATTTTTCGGCGCCCCAGGCTCTCAATTTGAACTATTTCGAGCGGTAAAAGGTAATTTTTATCTTGACATTCTACAGGCAATGTCTGAAATTTTTGGTTGACGTTAGTCTCAGATGATTTGATATTGTATGGACTTGCACTAGCAAGTCCTCACCATAGTCTGACTGGCTATAACCTTGAAATCCCAGGCTTTCAAGCCTTCAAACTATTAACAGATGTATACATCATATCTTTGCTGGATTAGCTGCCAAAAATAAAATAATCGGTAAGCAAATGAGGCAACCTACTGCAACCAAAGCTGAATGCTGCCAGTTTTTGTTGGGAAAATTTTGCCGCAATCCAAAAAATTCTACAGCCGCAAAAATCATCAACCCTAAATAAGTGATAAAAGGTGGTGGCAATATCATCCCGTGATAGTGTAAAGTCACAAACGTAACGTGAGTCAACACTAAAGGTAGCACCAACCAAACCAGGGAATGCAATTTTTGCCAATTCTGCCCTAGTAGCCTTTGGCTCCAACGGTTGGAAGTTACAAGCAGCAGCACAAAGACAATTAGCGATAAAAAACCTGGGAGAATCTCTCGATAGGTTAGTTGAGTAAAAAAACTGATCTCAGAACTGAAATATTTTTGGATACTGAGCGCTGCATGAATTACAAACCAAACCCCGGAAGCAATTCCTAATTCGCGGCGGATACGAGCCAAAGCCCTGAGTTTTCGGCTTTTGGACAAACGCTCAAAGCGGAGTAAATTGTTAGGTAGCAAAGTCACTAAGAGAAATACGCTACCGACTAAACTGCTGCTTCCTGCTCCATTAAAATTAACCAGATATGTGAGACCAATAATCAGAATCCCCACAATCCAATTAATAGCTAGCACCACTGTCTGACTACTCATGGCTTACATACCTATATCAGAACTTTAGAAACCTTTTAAAAGGTATACTCTCACGATTACTTTATCAAGTAAAGGTTATTTTGGCTGCCAAAAACTTTAACTGCTGGTATACACAGTTAATCTGCGGTAAATTCGCACCCGCTGCTTGGGCTTTCCGTAATGGGTTGCCAAAAATAGCTTCTACTTCTAAGGCACGGCCTTCGTCGTAATCAATCTTCATGCTAGTGCGGTAAGGCTTCATCTTCACAGTGTAATCAAGCATTGTTTGAATAAAGCTATCGGGAATGATGCGCCCGGTACTTTTCGCCCCATCTGCAACTTCATACATTAACTGTTCAACTAACTGACGAGTGTAGATATCTGCCATTAATTCGTCTGTTGTGGCGTTGAGAATTACAGACAGCCCGTTGTAGGGGATATTCCACACCAGTTTTTTCCACCGTCCCAACAGTAAATCTTCAACTAATTCTATCGGGATATTAGCGCTGTTAAAGTCTTCGGCAATTTGCCGCATTTTTTCTGTAGTTCCAGCGGGATGATAGTTAGAGTTATATTCGCCCAGAGTCATATGTCCATAGTCTAGGTGGCGGATATGCCCTGGCCCCACTTTATTGGAACACAAAAAGCATAACCCACCAATAACGCTGACGCCGCTAACAATTTGGGCAACTTCCTCTTCTACACCCAGTCCATTCTGCAATACCAACACCACCCCATTTTCTTTAATAACGGGTGGTAATATCTGTGGGAGCAAATGGTTTTGCGTTGTTTTCAGTGCCACCACTACCACATCACACCTTGGCATTTTTTCTACATTACAGTAGGCGTGGACTTGGGGTAGAGTAAAGTCACCGTCTTTAGACTCGACGACTAAACCGTTTTGCTTGACTTCAAGGTAATCACTCTTGAGCAAAAAGTGGACTTCTAAACCAGCTTTTTGGAGTCTGGCACCATAAAACCCGCCTAATGCACCAGTTCCCAGGATTGCATAAGTGCGCTTGGACATTTCAGTTATCAAGGAATTTTCCTAAGTACATCATAAGGCGATATTACAATAGCCATTGGATTAATAAAAGTTAAAACTGTTGAGTATCCTTTAAAATCTTTGGCAGAGATTAGGTGAAATCAATGGCTGATATTGTTGATATTGCAGTTGGTGCTGATTCCTTCAAAACTTTGGTGGCGGCGGTCGTTGCTGCTGGTTTAGTGGAGACATTAAAAAGTCCTGGCCCCTTCACTGTGTTTGCGCCAACTGATGATGCTTTTGCCAAGTTACCACCAGGAACCATACAAACCCTGTTGCAGAACATTCCCCAGTTAACCCGAATTTTAACCTATCATGTTGTTCCAGGTAAGCTTTTGCAGGCTGATTTGGCAAAACTTGGTACGGTTAAATCTGTGGAAGGTTCACCCATTAAAATTGATTGCGCTGATGGTTTTGAAGTCAAAAATGCCACTGTTTTAGCAGCAGATATTGCAGCTGATAATGGTGTTATTCACGTTATCGATACTGTGATTTTGATGGGTTAATTTTGCTATGGTGGGGAATGCCCACCATATTTGCTCTAAATATTGAGGATGGACTATTAGTAGCTGTAAAACAAAGCAAATTTATTAAATTTATGTTAAATTCTCAATGTGAGTACTCACTATATATGTTACTGTTAGTTCAGTTAGATAAAAAAATATTTAATTTAAAATAATTAAGTAATCATTATCCCCATAAATTGATGTTCGACTTTCACACCTTAGCTGAGTTTTCCCGCAACAACTGCATAGGTATCTGTGCATTCCTAGTGCCAGCAAACATACTTGGCACATTGATGACGATTATCCTCGCAGTATTACGCCGCCCAACACATCAAATATGGCAAGCTGCTGGAATTGCTAGTATTTTCGCGTTTGTGATGATCATGCACGTCTACACTTGGTTCGTCATTGGTGTAGTCATGCCTCCCACTTATATCTTGTTATCCCTAGCAGTCAGTTGTTTATTGACTAATTTGGGCATAATTCTGTTTTGCAGAGTTTCGCCGCAATTAGTTTACCTTCGTGAGGTAGGGTTATTTGAGCGATTACCCATTATCAACAATTGGTTGTCTGAGAAATAATGCAAACGCAATGAGGCAGAAAGTTTTTTTCAAACTTTTTTTCTCAACAGGTAAATCCATAGATCAACTGAGTCAGACTTACCTGAGATAACTCAGGAAAAATCACCAAAAAGACCGGAAGAGTAATTAGATTACTCTCCCGATTGATTAAATAAGCTATTAGCTAACTGCTAATAATTTTTATTTTTTAGACTAATACCAATGGCCATGCTTGCTGTGATGAGAGCCATGTCCGTAGTGGGAGCCATGTCTGGAGTGGGAGTGGTCATAGCCATGTCCGGAGTGAGAGCCATACCCGAACTTGGATGCACTGTAAGAATGGCCTCCCACTACGTTTTGTATTTCCTGTGCAGCTAGTTCATTGAGAAAGCTTTCGGAATCGTGCAACAGATCATAACCAGCAGGACGCAATTCAGAAATTGTGATGTTAGCCATAAATTTTTCTCCTTTTTTCAAGCAGGCATTGTTTAACAAAAAAGTGAGATTAGACTGGCTTTTGTCTAAGCTTAGTTCTGATCATTTCAAAATTCATTGGGTAAATCAAGCCTTTAAGCTTGATGGTTTAGACATAATTAACAGAGTTGGGTCTGGCTAGATTTTTTAGATTAGTAATTAAGTTAACAATACATCGATGAATTTTTCAAAAAATACTGATTCAGTATTTTTTCCTGTCAGCAAAAGGTTAGGGTTTAAGTAGAGCAACGTAAATAATTAAAGGTTTGTAGTCAGCGGCTCTCAGCCATACTTTGTAAAGAGAAAGGGGGCATAGATGCGCTTACTGCGTAGCGTCTCCTATCGCCGGTTCGCGGAGCTTGCCGTAGGCTCTAGCCATGGCGTTGGCGCAGCTAAAGGCTATACGCGTAGCGCGACTCTTCGGAGATAGAGATGGCTAAGAGCCACTCACTACGAGCTAATTTCAACTTTTTTTACTTTACTTAATATAGTTTGGTTTCTTTTTGCATACTTAGTTATGTAGTAGGGTGCTAATAAAAACTCATACCAATTTTTTAAAAAAAGAATGTGACAGATAGAAGCCCGGAAATCTTATCAAATCAGGCTTTCTTAATTTTTAATTGGGATTAGGTGGCTATGATATGACGATATTTACTAAAAAATTATCCGCCATGAAGGTTATTTCCTAAGTGAGGAGTGGCAGACGTAATTATGATAATAATGTCTTATAAAATGGCTAATATAGCGTTTTTGCTTGGATGAAACACGGGTTAAAAGCAGAACAATTTTTCTTAGGAATGTAGAGACATTGTCTGCAACATCTCTACAATTTCCCCTCTTTTTGAGTTCAACTGGGTAATTCTGCACGCAACTGATTGACAACCCGATCCAATCCTACGGAATGGGCAGCTTTGAATAGCAGACGATCGCCTGCTTGCACAAATGTTTTTAACCTAGCCAGCAAATCGGCATGAGTGACAAAGCACTCTGATGGCACACCCACGGCACTTTTAGCGATCGCTTCTGCGTCTTTACCGTCAACCAAAACCAACAACCCATCTAACTTTAGCTTTCGCACCGTTTCCCCCACTCGTTGGTGCAACTGGGGCGATCGCTCTCCCAATTCCTTCATCGCACCCAATACCGCAATCTTCCGCTTTCCTGGCGTATCTGCCAACAAATGCAACGCCGCTAGCATGGCTTCTGGTGCAGCATTATAAGTTTCATCTAAGATCAGCACATCATTAGCCAAGGCAAACCGCTGCGATCGCCCAGTGGGCATATTCACTATCACACCAGCTTGCAGCCATGACCAATCAATCTCTAGTACCTGGGCCACTGCTAAGGCTGCTAAAAAATTAGTGGCGTTGTGACGACCAGGTAAAGGTAAAGGTATAGACATACCAGCAACTTCCACTGTTTGGTTATTGATTAACACCCCTTGGATATCGCCACCATCTAAGCCGTAAGTCAAAACTTTTCCTTTCCAGAATTTTGCCGCTGTGGCCATTAATAAAGGATGATCGTGATTGAGAATTGCCACACTATCATTCGTCATCGAGGCTAATAACTCACATTTAGCTTCGGCGATCGCTTCTTCAGAACCCAGTAACTCAATATGGGCCGTCCCCACATTAGTAATCACGCCAATTGTCGGACGGGCTATTTGTGTCAGTTCAGCAATTTGTCCCCTACCCCGCATCGCCATCTCAATTACAGCAAAGTCATGTTCTGCACCGAGTTCTAGGAGAGTTTTTGGGACACCGATTTCGTTATTGAAATTCCCATAAGTTTTGTGAACTCGTCCCCTGGTTGCCAGAACGGCGGCGATTAGTTCTTTAGTAGTGGTTTTGCCTACAGAACCCGTTACCCCAATTACTGGGATCTGGAAGCGATCGCGCCACCAGTTAGCAATTTGCTGATATGCCTGAAGAGTGTCTTTCACCCGCAATACGGGAAATCCCGGATTGTCGTATTCAAAATCAACAATTGCTACCAAGGCTCCTTTGGCGATCGCCGTGGGGATAAACTCGTGCCCATCAAACTTTTCACCTCGTAAAGCCACAAACACCTCCCCCGGTTTCAATATTCGGGTGTCTGTTTGGATACCGCTACTCCATTGTGCTAAAGCAGATGCAGATAAGTTTATAGGCTGGGCTAAAAGAACTTCAACCAGTTGGGATAGAGTTGCAAAACCTGACATACTAATAAAATTTATTCTCAAGGATAGAATATTTTGCTCCAAGAATCAAAAACCGGATACCTGCTACGGTGGCAACATTCCTTGCATCCGATGATTTTTGGCAAAGCTCAAGTGGCTAATATTGTTACATACAATCACACCAAAAGTAGTGCCAAAGAAGCTCAACTCCTTTGGCACAATTTTTTTCAGGGCTATTTACTCAAATTTTCGCTAAATTTTATTAACGGCAATGGGGATAACTTGTGGGAGCATTATCAGCCGATTATCTACAGTTTCTGACTAATCTGACTTGCAGGATTTCTATGGAAATGGCACTAGAAATACTCAAAGCCTGTATAAACTAACTTGTGTTGTTCCTAGATGTCTGTCTCAATAGCGGTACAGTTACCTGTATTCTGACTTTCAGGCAGTCCTGCAACGCCGTGAGACTTTCATCTTTTGGTATTGCCAGGATTTATTAGCAGCAAACATCTACACTTAATGAGTTTGGTAATAAATACACCACCAAGTCTGAATTTAGTGTTCTCCTGTCTTTTCAATTGTTTCAATGACTATCAAACCTATAGCAGAAGCTGCAATTAGCAGTGTTCCGGAAATTAGATAGGCATTGACAAGCATCTGTAGGGCATCGTTGGAGAAAATATAGGTGGTCATTTGCTTCACCTTCTGAACTTTGTGCTGCTAGTAATCTTTAATTCTCTACACCCAGATAGGTGAACTTTTCTGAGAAACTGCTAGCACTAACATCTTAACAAAACTTAAGCACTTTCAGCACACTGCTTAAATTTTTTCTGGCTGAAGATTTGATGAATTTAACTGGCATGATTGTTAAAAATCTACTTAATACAGCAATTGATCACACAAAAATACGCATAAATACTTGGTATAATGGTAAATCAAGAAACATCGAATTTAAAAATCTATGGAGCTATTATCCTGGCAAATATCCACAAATCGGCTATTGTTGCAGCCTATATCGCTGAAATACAAAGAAGTTATTTTTAGAGAATTTACTGAGGAAATTACTAAATATTTATATGCTCGTCCTCCTGAAGTAATTTCGGAAACAGAATTATTTATTCATGAATCTTTGCTAGAGATGCAAAAAGGGGAAAAGCTCACAGTTGTAATTCTTCAGAAAGATTCCCAAGAATTTTTAGGATGTAGTGGAATCCGCGATCTTCAGAGTAAACAGCCAAAAACTGGGATTTGGCTGAAAAAATCAGCACATGGTAAGGGTTATGGGTTAGAAACGATTACGTCCCTTAAGGAATGGGCTGACAATAATTTAGATTATGAGTATCTAATTTATCCTGTGGATCGGGAAAATATCCTCAGTAGGAAAATTCCCGAAAGCCTTGGTGGTGTAATTTGCAACGAATATGAGGAGACAAATTTGAGTGGTAAAATCTTAAATATCCTAGAGTATCGGATTGCTAAAAAATGATCATTTTCCGATTATTTGCTCTTTCCAGGTTCTACCTGGAAAGGCATAAATCGCTAAACCAAACAGTGTTCAATGGTGGCAATAACTGATTGAGAAAGTGTTGAGAAATCGTAGCCGCCCTCTAAACCAAAGAGAATTTTTCGAGTAAGCCCTAGACAATATTGTGTAAATAGACCATAGTCTTCAGGCTGCAAATTGATACTTGCTAAAGGATCTGCGGCATTGGCATCATAACCGGCACTGACAATCAGTAAATCAGCTTCAAATTGCGCTAAAAAGGGCACAACCTTCTTTTCAAACAGTGGTTGATATAGGGCAACATCACTACCAGGAGGTACGGGTAAATTTAACAGGTTATGATGCAAACCTTGTTCAGAAGCTTTACCAGTACCGGGATAGCAAGGGTATTGATGTAGAGAACAATAAGCAATTTGTGGGTGAGTTTCGACAATCGCTTGGGTGCCATTGCCGTGATGCACATCCCAGTCTAGGATAGCGACGCGGTTAATTCCGGGTTGTTCCAAGGCGTAGAAAGCGGCGATCGCTGCATTGGAAAATAAGCAAAAACCCATTCCTGCATCGCTTTCTGCATGATGTCCCGGTGGACGCGCCAGCACAAAAGCCGGATTTGCCGTTGCTAGCACTGCATCAACTCCATCTAACCAAGCACTTACCGCCAACAATGCTACATCATAACTCCGAGGGGAAACTGGCGTATCTCCATCTAGATAACCACCACCACTAGAGGCGATCGCTTTAACTTTACTGATGTAAGCTGGAGTATGAACTTTTGCCAACAGAGGCAATAACGTTGGTCTTTCAGCTGCTGGAGTAGGTGTAAGCCATTCAATTTCTTCGGCAAAGGTAGATGCTTTCAGTCCGTTGACAATCGCCGTTAAGCGTTCTGGTTTTTCTGGATGGTAGGTTCCCGTCTTGTGCTCCAAAAACTCCTGGGAATAAATGACTGGCAGCATAGGATAAAAAAGATGATCAGCAGAATACTGAATGCAATTTTAACCTGACTACTCTTTAGCTGAAACCGATCATTTCATCGATTGGTTGTTCCAGCATTTCTGGAACTAAAGCTTGATTCCCCCGACGTTCTTCGGGTGATTGTTCTCGAATGACATCATCCATTTTTGGCGGATGTTTGATTTTGTCAAGTACCTCCGGGCTTAATTGGGATGAGTCATCTTCTGGATTTGTCTTTTCAGCTTGATTGGGAACTGTTTTTTTATTCATCAATATTTCCCTGAATGCATAGTCCCAGCTTAAAAGATTGTGTTGTCGGGCAAACACTATCTTGGGGCATAAACACCACGATCAATTTTTATAACATCAATAGTGCAATAAGTGCCACACAATTTTGTATTTTAGATTGACCCCAGCAATCAAGTCAAAGAATTTTGGATTTTGGATTTGTTTAACCAAGAAATTTGGGGGCTTATAACCCTTTTTAAATTTTGGATTTTCAATCTTCAATTCCCTTATCCAAAATTTAAAATTTAAAATTCAGTCAGTTGGATAGTTATGACGAATTTAAAATATCTATGCCATTAAATCCTTTTAATAGGTCTATCTCGGAGTGAGCTTGATTAACCAAAACTGGATAGACAATATAACCAAGTTAATCGATAAATTATTCAGGGAGTTATCATTTTTATTACTTAGAATAATTTAGCCAAATTAAGGTTTTTTCTAAAAAATTATCTATCATATTTTATATATATTAAGCCGTTTTTATCGGATTTTAATAATTTCAATATTAGAGATTTTACATGATTAAAAGAATTATATTTAACTAGAAAACATGATTTTTGATGGATAAATTTTTAGGAATGAAAATGGCACAAATAATACATCAATATTTATAATGATTATCGGTGATAGAATATTTGGGTTTTCAGGCGCTTTTGCTAACTCTTATCTGCCCGCAAAAAACGGTAGTATATGTTAAAATTGTAGCTAAATATGGCAACTATTCAAGATTAATTTGACATAATTTTGTATTTTGTCAACTAGAAAGGCTAAAATCTACGATTTTTGGAGTTTTTTAGGCTATGACAACCTCACAGGAGAGGATTATCCCGACAGATTTGCGGAACGAAATGTCCCGCTCATATCTGGAATACGCCATGAGCGTGATTGTCGGTCGGGCGTTGCCAGATGCCAGGGATGGCCTCAAACCTGTGCATCGCCGCATCCTCTACGCCATGCATGAGCTAGGTCTGCTGCATGATCGCCCCTTTAGAAAATGTGCCCGTGTCGTGGGGGAAGTGCTGGGTAAGTATCACCCCCACGGCGACACGGCTGTGTATGATGCCTTGGTGCGGATGGCGCAGGATTTTTCCATGCGATCGCCTTTAATTAACGGTCACGGTAACTTCGGTTCTGTAGACAACGACCCCCCGGCGGCAATGCGATACACAGAATGTCGCTTGCAAGGACTTACCAGCGCCGCCCTACTGCAAGATATCGAATCAGAAACAGTAGACTTTGCCGATAACTTCGACGGTTCCCAACAAGAACCCACAGTCCTACCATCCAGAATCCCCCAATTACTGCTAAATGGTTCCTCTGGAATTGCCGTCGGGATGGCAACCAACATCCCCCCCCACAATTTAGGCGAATTGATTGATGGTTTAGTGGCATTGATTCACAACCCAGAAATCACTTCTCTAGAATTAATGCAGTACATCCACGGGCCAGACTTCCCCACCGGGGCGCTGGTTTTGGGAACAGGGGCGATTAAAGAAGCTTACACCACCGGGCGCGGTTCCATCACCATGCGCGGCGTCGCTAACATTGAAACCATTGAACAGCGGGGGCGTCCGGAAAAAGAAGCAATTATCATCACCGAATTGCCCTACCAAACCAACAAAGCGGCACTAATTGAAAAAATTGCCGAGTTGGTGAATGATAAACGCATCGATGGCATCTCCGATCTCCGGGATGAAAGCGATCGCGATGGGATGCGAATAGTCATCGAACTCAAGCGCGATGCCTATCCCCGCGTCGTCCTCAACAACCTCTACAAGCAAACTCCACTCCAAGCCAACTTTGGGGCGAATATGCTGGCCTTGGTGAATGGCGAACCCCAAATCCTCGCCCTGAAAGAGTTTTTATCGGTCTTCCTCGATTTTCGCATTGAAACCATTAACAGACGCACCCGTTACCAACTACGAAAAGCGGAAGAACGGGATCATCTTTTACAAGGTTTATTAATTGCCCTGTCCCATTTAGATGCAATTATTATCTTGATTCGCCATGCCCCCGATGCACCCACAGCCAAAGGTGAGTTAATCACAAATTACGGACTTTCGGAAGTGCAAGCAGATGCAATTTTGCAAATGCAACTGCGACGGTTAACAGCCCTAGAAGCCGATAAAATTCGTTTAGAACACGAAGAATTACAAACCCAGATCGCCGACTTAAAGGATATCTTGGACAGACGGGAGCGGGTGCTAGAAATCATTGAAACCGAAGTCTCGATCATCAAAACTAGCTTCTCCACACCCCGCCGCACAATCATTACCCACGCCGAAGGAGAGATTGATGAACGTGATTTGATAGCCAATGAAAAAGCTTTAATTCTGCTGACAGAACATGGTTACATCAAACGGATGCCCGTTAGCACCTTTGAAGCTCAAAGCCGTGCTACCAGAGGCAAAGCTGGGGCTAAAGTTAAAGATGATGACAACATCGAGCATTTCTTAACTTGCTGTGATCACGATAGCGTTTTATTTTTTAGCGATCGCGGCGTCGTCTACTGCCTCAAAGCTTATCAAATTCCCCTCGGTTCCCGCACCAGTCGCGGTACACCGATTGTGCAAATGCTACCCATTCCCAAAGAAGAAAAAATCACCTCTATTGTCCCCGTTGACGAGTTTACCAGCGAAGAATACCTAGTCATGCTCACCAAAGGCGGCAATATCAAAAAAACCGCATTGGAAGCCTTTAGCCACATTCGCGCCAACGGCTTAATTGCCATTTCCTTAGAAGAAGGCGACCAACTGCGCTGGGTACGCCGCGCTAGAGTTGAAGATAGCGTCATCGTTGGTTCCCGTCATGGGATGGCGATTCACTTCCGCTGCAACCACGAACAATTACGCCCCCTCGGTAGGGCTACTCGTGGAGTAAAATCCATGAAACTGAAAAAAGGCGACGAACTGGTGGGGATGGATATCCTACCAGCAGCAGTTCTCGACACCTTGAACACGACAGAAGAAGAATTGGTGGGAACCCTGGATACCTTGAATCCAGAGACAGAAGCGGAAGTCGAAGATATTGTGGAAACCGAAGTGGAAACCGAAGAAGCAGAAGCACCAAGCAATGGGAATGTTGGCCCTTGGGTGTTAGTGATTACCGTTGGTGGATATGGCAAACGTGTGCCAGTTGCCCAATTCCGATTGCAAAAACGCGCCGGACAGGGTTTAATGGCTACCAAATTCAAAAACCGCAAAACCAAAGACCAACTAGCAACCCTGCGGATAGTCAACAACGACGAAGAGATCATGATGGTCACAAGTCGCGGTATTATCATTCGGCAAGCCGTGAATGCGATTTCCACACAATCGCGATCGGCCACAGGAGTGCGAGTGCAGCGCCTAGACGAAGATGATGCACTAACCGCAGTGGCAATAGTCCCCCCCGATACTGGTGATACAGGCGAATTGGAAGAAGTGGAGTCAGTAACCCAGCCCTAAAGGGACTGGGCTTGCAAGAGTAATCAAGCAAGCCGTATTGACCAGACCACCCTGAGCGTAGTCAAAGGGTAGCCGTTATTTGAGTCACGACACCGGAGAATGCGTAGCCCCTTCGGGGTTCAGCAGTCGCTCATGGGGGAAACCCCCAAGACCGCGCTGCTTCACTAGTTAAGAGCTCTGTCGCTTGCGATTAAACAGTTCTAAGGTCACTGGGACAGTGTTGCAAGCCTAACAAGCTCTTATAACAGGTCGTTCGCGAAGCGTCTCCCCTTGGGAGATAGCTAACATTACCCCAGAAATGGGAGGCTCTTTGGAGCAAAACATTATGCGTACAGAGTTGGAAAATTTGAATCGGTAATTGTCCCGTTGAAAGTACATCACAAAAGTACCCCGAATTTCCCAACTCCAAGGCGGTAATGAAAAAATATTCAAGGCGGTTAAAACCGCACGAGTCGTTTCCCTCTCAGGTCTCAAGACACTGAGTTTCCCACTTACCGCGATGTCTTATGAAGGAAAAAGTAAAAAGTAAAAAGGTAAAAGAAAAAAGCCCACAATTATCTTTTTACCTTTTACTTTCCCTCGCTAGCGGCGTATTCATGGGGCTAACCGTCGCCCCCATCGGCGCCTGGTTCCTCGCTTGGATAGCCCTAGCCCCCCTCTGGGTGTTGGTTGTGAAATCTGCACCCAGCAAAAAAAAACCTATCGCCTTCGCCTTAGCTTGGGCTATCGGCTATCACGGCATCGCCCTATCTTGGATAACCGGCATTCATCCCATGGATTGGTTAGGCGTTCCCTGGCTTCCAAGTTTATTAATCACCCTCTTCTGTTGGGCATTCATCAGCCTCTGGGGAGGGTTATTAGTATCCCTTTGGGCAGCTTGTCTGGTGCGCCTAGACAAGCAAAAACCGTGGTTACGCATACTTATAGGCACAGCCTTTTGGTGCGCCTTAGAGAGCCTTTGGAGTTCAGGAGCCTTGTGGTGGAGTACTCTCGCTTACACCCAGTCACCGCAAAACCTCCTAATTTTACATCTTGGTCAACTCTCCGGAACCAGCACCATTACAGCAATAATAGTCGCCGTCAACGGACTAATCGCCGAAGCGTGGCTCAACAAAAACTCCTCCGCGTCCTCTGCGCCTCTGCGGTTCATTAATCCATATTTAACCACAGCCACAACATTATTAATTACCTCTCATCTCATAGGTTTTCTCTTATATATTCATCCCATCGCCCAACCACCAGAAACAGCCTTAAAAATAGGAATTATTCAAGGCAATATTCCCAACATCATTAAACTGCGTCCTGAAGGATATCGTCGTGCTATCGAAGGTTACACCAATGGATATATAACTTTAGCAGAACAAGGTGTAAATGGAGTTCTCACCCCAGAAGGAGCTTTACCTTTTTTTCAGCATCAATTAAGCACAAGTTCTTTAGTTGCAGCAGTGCGACAAAAAGGTGTAGTTGCTTGGATTGGTGCATTTGGCCAACGGGGAAGCAGTTATACAAATAGCTTATTTACTATTGCTGCAAACGGTAAAATTGTCAGCCGTTATGATAAATCTAAATTAGTACCTTTAGGGGAATATATTCCCTTTGAAGAAGTTATCGGTGGCATTATTTCCCGGTTGTCACCACTAGATGAGCATCAAGTTCCTGGTGCAGCAAATCAAGTTTTTGATACTCCTTTTGGACGAGCAATTGTTGGTATTTGTTATGAATCAGCTTTTCCTGAACAATTCCGCCGTCAAGCTGCGGTAGGTGGGCAATTTATCCTCAGTTCTTCTAATGATGCCCATTACACACCAGCGATGTCAGCCCAACACCATGCCCAGGATATCATGCGGGCTATTGAAACCGATAGATGGGCAGTGCGGGCTACAAATACCGGATATTCAGCTTTTGTTGATCCTCATGGTAGAACATTGTGGCGATCGCAATATAACACTTATGAAACCCATGCTGAAATTATTTATCGCCGGCAAACACAAACTCTATATGTGGGTTGGGGTGATTGGTTGACACCTTTGTTGTTGGGGTTGGCTGTTTTGGGGTGGTTTGTGGTGAAGGATGATTAGGTTTTACTTGCTTTCTGCTGAAGGAAAGAATATTTATTTAACGAACCGCAAAGGACGCAAAGGACACAAAGGAAGAAAGGAAGAAAGGAAGAGTATAAAAGGATAGACTCGAAGCGGCTTTTTGTCAGATATTGTGTTGGATATTCTATGTGATTGCTCAATATACTTCATTTGCACGGTGTATAATATAGCGGCGCTCCTTGAGGAAATAATTTTATGAAACGCTATGGATTTAAACAGTTAATTCACGATAAAAAACAGGATAATTTCACATTCTAATAAACAGTTGAAAAGAAAATTTTATCTCTAATCAATTTAGGTACAAAAAAATGGCTTACAGTGATTTCAGTCTTGCTAAAGTTAAAAAGGATTTCGGCTTAACACTCGATGAAAGTCGAAATTTATTTGCTGAGATCAAACCAGTCTTACCGTCAGAAACTTTAAAAACTCTGCTGATAGATTACATACCGTTAGCTACTTCTATTTCTACTGAAAAAGCACGGTCAGAGTTTTTAATTGCTCCCATTTTAGCAGAAGTGAGACGATTATTAAATAACCAAATTTCCCTTTTCTCTGGTAATGAATTTAATGTTGATGCTAAAAGAGGTTTACAAGGATTTTGCGATTACATTATTAGTGGTTCTAGAGAGCAACTTTTTATCACTGCTCCGGTAACGATAATCTTTGAAGCTAAGAAGGAAGATATTATTGGTGGTCTTGGTCAATGTGTAGCGGCGATGGTTGCGGCTCAGTGCTTTAATCAAAATCAAGGTAATGAGGTGCAACGTGTTTATGGTTCGGTGACTACGGGAACGAACTGGAAGTTTTTATTTTTGGAAGGAAGTACTGTTTATATTGATGAAATTGAATATTACATCAAAGAGGTTGAACGGATTTTAGGGATTTTATTACAACCTTTCCAACCTGTGTTAACTGCTGTTTAAGATAGAAATTAGCAAAAGAAAATTCACCAAGCTCCATACCTTTGTTATCTGGCAAAAGTTCTGGCTTTTCGGCAAAAAATTGTCCCTATGTCACTAGTTTTGATAAACTCGAAAAAGTCGAAACTTAAGTTCCGTTGAAAGAGGCAGCATCTGGCGTAGGACTTTTAGTCGCCAGGGCTTTTCTATTTGTTAAGCGTTAAATTTTAAGTTAGGGATAAGGAAAAAATGAAACGATTATTTACGGGAATTATTGTCGCTGCTAGCTTGCTTTTCGCTCAAAGTTGTACGTCGAATATTAAATCTGCTGAAAAACAGGTTTCCCAAGACGATATGCATCAAGGAAATCATCAACAAAATGCAAGGAGTGAACATCAAGGACACTCAATGGCAGAGATGAATCAGGGAGAAAAATCTCAAGTCACTACCCAGGCTAAATTGACTGCCGCCAAAAATCTTAGTCCAAATCAGCCTATTCCTTTAGTGATTGATATTCAAGATTCTGCGGGAAAATCTGTCACAAAGTTTGACACTTTCCAAGAGAAGTTAATGCATTTAATTGTTGTTAGAGATGACCTTATATCTTTCGAGCACATTCACCCTGAATATAAAGGTAATGGTCGCTTTGAAGTAAATTCAAGCTTTCCTACTGCTGGTAATTATACCCTAATTAGTGATTATAAACCAGCAGGTAATAAAGAATCAGTTTCATTAATGAAACTCATAATTCCTGGCTCAACACCACTTCCTAAAGATTTGGCAAAGTTTGAAAAGACTAAAACTTTATCTAGTACTAAAGTAAATTTCACCTCTTCTGAAAAAACTATCAAGGCTGGTAAGCAAGTTACTTTACAGTTTGATTTAAAAGAGGCTAGTAACAATCAGCCCATTAAAGATTTACAGCCATATCTAGGTGAAAAAGGACATTTAGTCATTATCAAAAGTTCGTCTCCATTAACAGAATCTGATTATATCCATGCTCATGCTCTTAAAAATACCCCAGAGGGACAGGTGAAGTTTATGACGAGCTTTCCTCAAGCGGGAACATATAAAGTTTGGATGCAATTTAATCGTGATAGTAAAATTAACACGGCTGATTTTTGGATAAATGTGTCATAACTCTTAAGGGTATTTGGGGGATTTGTTGTCTTCCTTCCTTAGGGTGTTGGGGGTATCCCATAGACAGATACTTTCACCAAAAACCCTTTGCTCCGCTGCCTTGCAGAATATCAGGGTTTTCTATACTCCTTTTCCTGATTTGTTGAGAAGCCAGAAGTGCGATCGCTAAATATTTTATTTTCTTAATTACTGTGGATAAATTAATTGCTTCCTTTCCCTTCACGCTTTGCAAAAATTTAATTGGTTCCCTTAATGAAAACCAAGGAAAGCCATCAGATGCTATCAATTTAATGTTATGAAGCCCATAACATAATTTTAATCCTTGATAACCAGCATTCCATCTATATATTTGTTCAATCCAGGCTTTTTTTGGTGGCTGATCCATTGTCATATCGGTAATACTGGGAGTTCTATTTGTAGAAACCACATCCATAAATATGTCACCGATAAAGCCTGAGTGCATGGCTAATATTGTGAGATGTACATCTTCAATTCTTGTCCCCGGATACATTTCAGCAATCACCGCTAACAAGCTAATCATCACATTTGTTCGAGCAACAATACCTCCTCCAGCATTCCACTTATAGCCCCTGAATTTACCATGCATAATTTCTATAAACCATTGGATAGGAGGTATCTCTTGTCTAAAGTTAGGCAATAAAATTTCCAGATCGTCTAGCATAGTTTTTTGGTAAACAGCCAATCTAGTTCTTGTACCAAGAATATCTATTTCTGGTTTATTTTGTAGTTCAGTGACTATTAACATTAATCCATTAGAATCTAGCTCGATAGCAGGATAATTTTGCTCTACTAGAAACTGTGATTCAGCATCAAAAGCTACCAAAATTTCCGGAGGTATCCATCCTTTATCTATACTTTCTAAAAGCAATGAACTATAAATATCTCCCAACATTCTAATTTTACCTGCTGAATATATCCCTTCTTGTTGATGGATAATAAATATTCTATGACTACATTGTTGAAAATCAATATTTCTTAAGTAATATGGTTCACCTTCACACCTCAAAGTGTCAAATATTTTAGCCGGCACATTGTTAGCAACTTTTTCTCCAGTATATAGATGAATAACTTGGACATCTGGAAGAAAACTCAACCGATCAATAACAGTCTGACATTCAAAACCATTATTCAAACCGATGACTATATCAGCCATCAAACCTATTTCAGATACTTGTTTAATTATTTTGGGTATAGTGTAGGGTAAATATTTTTCAGATCCTGAGGACACAGACACAACTCCTAATATTCTTGTTTTGTCAAGAGTATTATTAGTTTTATCCTTAATCCAAGCTTTGTAAGCTAAAACAGTATCAACATCTGCTTTCAAAGTTATATCTTGTTTTTTTCTGTAATCCAAGGTTTTGATGATTTTTTGAAAATTAAAACCTTCTAAGATCGTACCTGGCAAGAAATTATTAAAAGCCATGCTAGTCTTTCCCTTAAGTGATAAACTATTTCTCATTTTCGGGTGCTTACTTCTTACACCAATTTTTTGATGTCTGTGCTTTGCAACCATTCCTGGGTGCGCCGCATTCCTTCTGTGTAGCTTTCTTTATATTTTAATCTTTAGCTATATTTGCCTTCAGAGAAGCAAAATGTTTACCACCTAGTTCAATTTTTTGCTCTAGGCATCCAGCCTTCAACCTTTGAACTAGATATTCCCCATCAGAGGCGATAAAATTTGTTCCATGATCTGGTTCTACCAAACTAATTAAATTCATATTGCTAATCTGTTGATTTGCCAAGTTAGAAATGCCTAAAAAATTGAGTACTCCTGATTCATAGGTTCCACAAGGTACAGAAGGATTATCGACTCCAGCGTAGTATTCATTCGGCTGAAACCAATCAAATGCCGGATAGCCGTGAAAGTGAACAATTGGCGCACCATCTTTAATTAATTCTGGTGTATACAAAGCAGCTGCCAAACTAATGGCAAGCATGACATAGATATCATAAGAAGGTTTGATATCTACCATTTGCTGCCCAACCCCTGCGGGTAATTGGAGATATAACTTTTCTTTCAAACCAATGCGGATGACATCATTCTCAAGACGCAAGTCCGTTTTATTAGAACCTGAACGAGCACTAACTAACCAAATATCGGGGATTTGCTTAAATACATATTCTCCAGCAATTATGGTTTTAATATAACGTCTACTTTGTTTATTTTGACGGAGTTCATTACTACTAAATCCCTCAACAGATAAAAGATTTTCCCACTCATTAGCAGTTATTTGTGTTGCACCTACATACTGTGGAGGTTCTGCATAAGCAACAAAACCATAAGAGACACCCGTCCGGCCGTTAACAATGACATTGACAATATCTCTGTGGGACTGTCTTTTAATAACCTCAGAAAGCTTAAACCCAGGTGGAAATAAACCTGTTATAGCCAGTTCTTGACCCAATTTAACCAATTTTGCAGCATAATTAGATTCATGCGGATTATACTCTCCTACTTCAAATCGGTTTAGTAAAAGTGGAGCAATGGGGACAAATATTTTAGGAATCAGTGATTTTAAGACAAAATTTTCTATTTGATCTTTAGCAAAAATAGAATCAGAAAGATTCATATTTAAAATGGAAATTTTTTCAGATGATACCCCAATGACAATTTCGGAAAATGTTCTAACTAGGGTATTGATGCCAATATTTATTTTATCTTGATAGGGTATTAGAGGATTGACAAATTTTTGATCTATTTCAGTAATTATGATTACTTGAGTATTGGTAGGGTCTTCAACATATTTTGCTGCATGATCTTCAGCCCAAGAACTAAGTTTAGCAATTTTTACAACGGACATATCGCGATTTTGTAGCTGCCTGCGATAATATAGGTTATACAATTTTTCAGCTATCAATATTCCCAAATTATCTAGCAAAGACTTAGGTCTTTCTATATCGATAACTGCATCAATTTCTGCTCTAATACCCCTCATTTTTAAGCTTTGATTCCAGTTAATTACTGGAAGTTTAATCTTATAGCAAAATTCAGTTGTTGCTTCCTCCCAAGAGAGAATTTTTACCCCATAGCTTTTTAGCTTATTTACCAATTCTTGTCGAAATTCTATAATGGCTTCATTCTGATAATTAGGGGGTAAAGGTCTAAAGGTAACACTGAGGTTTTGAGCCATAACTTTAGGATTAATAATTGGTGGCTGATACCCCGCAGGTGATTCTCCAATAAATCCGCTAATTAACCGTCCAATAGTTTGCAGGCTTAATCCCTGAATTAGTGGGACAGATGTAGATTTAGTGCTGATATCTACTTCCTGAAGCAGTGCCAAAAGCTCTGCTTTACGGGTAGCTAATTCTGCCTCTATTTCTGGTGTAATTACCCCTTTAGGAGAACGAACATTTAGTTTGCCATTATCTACCCACAATTTAACGCCCTGTTGATTAAGCTTGGCTAAAAGTTCAGATGCGTTCATATTTTTGAAATATCCTAATGTTAATCCAAAATTGTATAACTGCAAGTAAACTAGAGAAGAGAACACTTGATTCAAGGGGGTTTAACTAATGCTGGTAAAGTGTCTATTCTCAAGAAAGAAATACCAGGAGAATTTGTTGCCTGGCGTTTAAATCTGAAAAGTTTCTGAGGTAGAATCTTGCAAATCTTCAGATAAGCGTTGAGCAAGCTCTTCAATAGTGGGGTAATACCACAGATAGTGGAGAGACAACTTAAATCCTAGAGATTTCTCAGCTTTACTGGCTAAAATCATCGCCTGTCCTGAATCTAAACCATAGTTTTCCAAAGGTTCATGGATATCTATTTGGTCAGATTCAACTCCCAATACATAGGAAATGTTAGAAACTAGCCACTCTTGAATATCTACAACAGTAGGTGACTTTTTGAGATGAGAATTAGGAATATATTCACTCATTTACATACCTCTAAGGTAAATATTAACAGCATTTAATTGGCATCTAGGATATAAAAGACATATCCAAATTGAAGTGACAAACATCAAAAACACAGGACATGAAATTATTTACAAGTTCCTCCATTATTTGCTGACTGATTGATGGCTGAGAAAACACAAAATTTAAGAGCATTTTTTCCTGAAAAGTTGCCGCATGGAGTACAAAAACACCTGCATACAAAGCATGAGAAGCAGCAAAACTGATTTCTTCTAGTTCAAACTCACCATAAACTTTGGGAATGTTTACTTTGCCAATATTAGAAACAGATACCGTGGCAGCTACTTGCTTGGGGAAGATAAAACAAAAATCTATGAGTTGCTTGACAATCAATACTGTCTTAAAGATATCGCCTTGCTTGATACCAGCATCTAGCTTTTTTTTCACTTGTCGAGCTAATTCCCAGAAGGAGGTGTTTGTCTTGATGGTGTGAAACCCCATTAAAGATGTGGCTAATACAGCCGGATGTTCCTCATCAATTGCAGGTTTGAGACGTCTTCTCAAATCTAGATATGATAGGCAGTTTACTCGGACATCTTTGCTATTAAGCTTAATAATTTTTCTGCCTACTGTAAACATCATTGCGGCACATAAAGCACTATTTACTGTTGTACTTTCTTGTCGGCAACGATTTACAAACTGTTGGGTAAAATCTGGATTAAGCTGTCTGTGAATAATATTGCAATGACGCTTGGCTATGGGAACGTACTTTTGAAAACCTAATGTTTCCGGTCGATGCCAAATTTTTTCAAATGCTAGTTGCAACAAGAATAAAATGCTATTTATCCTACCTCTAAAACCCTTTGTCCATTGGGGTAATAGTTTTTTTATGGGTGGGATTGGGGGCAGTATATTAACTGGGTTAATTAGATCACCAGATACAACTTTCTGGTAATAAGTGAAGATTTGTGAGTGCAGTTGAATGCTGAATGTTCCATCTGCGATCGCATGATGTACTGTTGTAATTAGGTAACTTATATGATTATCGTTCAGGATATGAATAAGCACCACTCGTAGTAGATTTTGGCTACTATCAATTTTCTTATTCATCTCGTCATTAACTACTTCTTGCCACTGCTCATTGTCCAATTTATTCACAATATGCAAAGCAATTTTAGCTGTCCCTTCTGTTTGGAATCGGAGATGATTATTAGAATTAATAATCCGAGAATTCAGACGAGGATGACGATACTGTATCATATCTATAGCCTGGCTCAAAATTTCTCTATCTAGAGATTTATTGATGCGGCTAATAGTTACTAAATTCCATGTTTTAGCACGGTTATTTAGAACTTCCATGACTTGTTCAAGATGTCCTAAATTTCTGTCGTTAGACATATTCGCCAAGGATTATTTGAATTGATAGTTTCATCAACCTGATTTGAACATCAATCAAAAATATTCAATTTATAGGAAACCTAACTGGACGATATTGACTATAATTATCTGGAATATACAATCCTTGAATTTTTAAACTTTGTATTCGATATAAAAATGCGGCTCCTGTCATGATGTGATAAGCAATATCAACCACTTTCCGATTATGAGGTTCAGCTAGATAAGATGCTCTCACCCAATCATTAAAGCTACCCATTGCCGGGCCACACCAGATTTGATAATCAATTTCTCGTCCTTTTTCACCAGAGCTAGACCAACGTGAAGATAGTCCCAGATACCAGCGAAAAATTAACGCCATTTTGAGTTTAGGATTATTGGCTGCTTTGGCTAATTTATCAGGATTTCGTTGAGACAAATAAGAAGCCGTCTCTTGCCAAACTGCTTGTAAACTGTTTCGCAAAATTTGTTTTTCTAATTTGTCTCTTTCTCCTTGGGGAATGTCGTCAATTGAGTCATAGTTTTTGTATAAGTCAAATAACTTTTGCGCTCGGAGAGGAAACAGCGTTCCGCGTTTGAGAACTTGCAGTTTTACCCCCATTTCAAACATATCTGCTGCCGGAGCCATCATCACATCAGTCATCTCGGCTTGAGCTAGCAACTCTTTGGTATATTGAGAAGTTCCAGCTTCAATACAAGATTGGTTAATGGAGCCGGTAACAACATAAGCTGCACCCATCATAAAGGCAGCTAATGCTGATTTTGGAGTGGCGATTCCTCCTGCTACTCCAATCCTGACTGGTTTTTCATAACAATATTTACTTTGTATTTCATCTCTCAATTCCAGGATGGAAGGTAATAAACAAACCAGCGGACGGTTATCTGTATGACCCCCTGAATCGGCTTCTACAGTGATATCATCAGCCATAGGAATTTTTTCGGCGAGAGATGCCTGTAATTTACTGATTAAACCTTGCTCAACTAATTGTTTAAGAATTTTGCTAGGAGCAGGTTGAAGAAATTTGGTAGCAACTTCTCGGCGAGAAATTTTGGCGATGACTTTATTTTTGATTTCGATTTGATTAGCTGTATCTAAACTCAGTCCTGCGGCTCGATAATAAACAATGTTGTCAGTCAAATCTAAAAAGGCAGAAGCTTCTATGACTCTCACCTGATATTGGAGATACAAATCAACGGTACGGCGTTCAATAGCAGGTTCACTAGGACTATGGAGTAAGTTAAAAGCGTAAGGTTCCTGTTTTAAGGATTGTTGTATGCGGTTAATGGCTGCTTCAATACGGAAAAGAGATAAACCCCCTGCACCAAATGAACTCAAAATTTTCTCTTTTCCTAGTGCAATTACTAATTCTTCAGAAGCAATGCCATGAGCCATTGCCCCAGTTAAATAGGCACATTTTACACCATAAAAATTTAGGAAACTTGGATCACCTAGCTGTTGAATTGCCAAGGGTGGCACAGTGATGAGCATTTCCATTTGTTCTATTTTGTCATTTTTGGTATGACCATATTTACCTTCAGTCGTGACGCCTATTTGCCCTTGATGACTGATAATATAACAAGGTTTAGCTAAACTAAGTAATTTAGATTTGATGCCATCTTCATCAAAAGATACAGTATCTAAATAACCATGCCAAACTTGATTGTGGTTGCCAAACAAAGTGGAGAATTTTAGGGAATTAGTTTGTTTATTCAAAAGAGAATCTATGCTAATCACGTTATTAACCCTCTAGTTTAAAAGATTTAAAAGAGAAGTAATAGTTTAATAAATCTTTTTTAAAGCCAGAAAGATTTATTAAGAGATGCAAGTTTTATTTGATTTGTGAGAATGTATTTGTAATACCCTGGATCAAGCAGGAGTGCCAATAGAGATTTTATCAATCTCACCGAAGAGGCAGAGGGGAAGGGGGCAGGGAGCAGGGGGAGCAAGCCCTTCCTCTCTGCGCGGAGCGAAGCGGAGCATGGGTAAGAAGCCCCGCCCTTCCAGGGCGCTCGGCTGGGGCGGGGTACAAGCTTTGTCCCAGTCTCTCCCCCCTGCTCCCCGCTCCCTGCTCCCCTGCTTCTTTTGACAAATCATTTACGACTGCTACAAGGTAGCTTCGACCACAGGAGATAGAGAGGGCTTAAGCCCTCACTACCAACCTTGAATTATTTACACCAACCTACTTACCTACTTATGCTAGAGTTTTGGTTTATTGTAATTTGTTGACTTGTTCAACTAGCCTTTGGTAAATAGTTAGTTGTTGCTGAAGCAGCAAACTTATTTGTTGTAGTGATTCCTGTCGTGCCTGCAATAAAACAGCATGAGTTTTGGTGACGCGGGTATTGTTATCACTTAGCTTTTGATAATGAGGGTTACGTAAATTGGGAAGATGTTTTTGTTCAAGTAAGCTGTAAGTGGATTTTACTGGGGTATACTGCTGTTTATCAACTAGATTCTCTAGAGTATTTAAAGATGTATCTTTGATAGGTTGCTGGTAGTTTTTTGCCTTCACAGATGAGGCATTATATTTACCACTATCTAAGGTGATGGTTTTGAGCATTGACTGGGTTTTATTTAAGCTTGTTGTCGATGGAGAATATAGTGGAGACAAGTCTAAGTTAACCCGATGACTGAGGAGTTTCGCTAATGCTTTAACAATAGAAACATGATCATCTACACCTCTTTTATTAACAGAGATGGTAACGTGTTCTTTGTTCTTTAGGGTTTCTCCAATCCATCTTGAACAGTTACTACCAACACCTACTTCGACAAATATTCTGTAGCCATCGTTGTAGACGCGGTTAATTAACCGAGGGAAATCAAGCTCTTGACAGAGGGTTTTAGCTATGTTGTGACCAATAGAATTACTATCGATAGTAATGGGTTCGTATGCTGCGGCGGAATAAAAAACAGTTCCTGATACGTTTTGAGTTGGTATGGTGTGTATTCTTACAAGTTCATCATATTCTGAGTGCATTGGCTCGCAATGGATTACATGATTTATTTGAGTATGGAAGGCATCACAATTTAAGTTTTGAATCACCCGCTTACAGGCTTGTGTTTCACCAGAAATTACAACTTCTTCTGGTGTATTAATCAGACACAAATAGACGCGATTTTCTTGTTTGAGAGCTTCTCTGACGCGGGCTACTGGACAAATGAGAGCATAGTTACTCCAAAAGTCTTGCTCTTGATTATCTTGGGCTTGGGGTAATCCCCAATACTCGCGCACTGCATTTTTGGGGCCGGAGAGGCGGGTTTTAAAGAGGGGGGATGAGTTTAAGTAATCGCTGGTATTTTTAAAGCTAGTCCAGACACTCTGAGCTAGCATAATGCTAGTTTCGCCGAGGCTATATCCAAATACAGATTGGGGCTGTATTTGGAAATAATTTTTGAGTATTGCCGTGATAATTCCAGCAATGCCAGCTTCCGATTCGAGCATTGCTACTGGATCATTTATCAATTGCTGTTCAAAGGTTTCCAGTTGCTTGTTAGACAACTTTGTTAAGCTTCTGGGATATAGAAGTTTTTCTATATTGGCGACACGATGATAAACGTTACTGATTATTGGGTCATCGTGAACTTGGGGAAATAAGCGGAAGAGATTTTGGGCTAGTCCAATGTAAGAAGTGAAGGAACCGGGGTAAACGAAGGCTAATTTACCTTGTTCTGCCAGTGGTTTTGCTGTAAAGTAGCTGCCTATTGGAGTTTGCCAGGGTTCTCCTGTGTCAAATGCTGCGGTAACGCCTGAAAATGCGCGGTGAATTTCTCTGATTAATTCATCCTGATTGCGTCCAAGAATTGCTAAGGCATAGGTTCCTTTTTGATGGTTTTTAAAGGTTGTAAAGTTCTGGCTAGCGGCAGCAGATAGGGAGGTGCAATTGGTGATATTTTTTTCGAGGGTGGAAAGCTGCTCTAATAAGCTTAATTGATTATCAGCTGCGATCGCAAATAGATAAAAAGGCATTTGCTCTAAATATCTACTGCTGTAATTTTTCTGATTTGGTTCCTCTGACAAAATCAAGTGTGCATAACTGCCATCTACATCCATACTATTAATGGCAGCGATTCTTTTTTTGGCTTCTGCTTCTAAAAACCAGGGTTTTGATTGAGAAGCGACATAAAAGGGGCTGGAAAGCCACTCTGCTGGCGTTTTGGGGTTAGACCACTGGGGAACCGCGGGAATGTAGCGATGATATAGGCAGAGTGCTGTTTTTACCAGACTAACTATTCCTGATGCTGCATAGGTATGCCCAATGTTGGCTTTTACGCTGCCAAGGGCACAACGCAGATTTGTTTCAGCAACGCGATAAGCCTCGATTAAACCCTGAATCTCTGCCTGATCTTGCTGTTGAACACCACTGGCAAAAACTTCCAAATAGCCGATATCATCTGGTTTGATATCTGCCAGGTTAAAAGCTACCTGACAAGCTTGGGTTACTGCTTTTGGGTGGAGTTGGGAATTTTCTACTAGTCCCAGGGCGTCAATGACCGCATATATGCGATTTTGATCTTGTTTTGCTGTGTCATGGAGTTTCAATACCACAGCGGCTGCACCTTCCCCAACTACGGAACCATTGGCGTTCTGGTCGTAACTGAGGGTATTTACACCTGTGTTGAGATTTGTCTGATGATTTTCTAGTCCAGACAAATCAACGGCACCAACTATAATAGCATCTACTTGTTTATTAGCTAGTAGTTTTTGGGCTAAATTCAAGGCTTGGAAAACAGAATCTTGTTCAGCATTTAATGCAAATGCTGGACTAGCAGCATCCCAGAGACGGGAAATATAACTAGCTAATTTATTTGTGTTTTGATTCGGGTATTCACTGTCGTTAATTTGAGGGGGGAGAACTTCTGTTGCTGTGACAATCACAACTGCCATTTTTGTCTGTTTATCCAGTCCAGCATCTTTCAGGGCATTATTCGCTACCTGGAGCATCAATAGGTCTTGAGGCTTGAATTTATCTAGCTCGTCTGGCGGTATTAGCAAGTTTAAAACATCAATTTCAAAATCTTTGATGTATGCGCCTAATGGTGTTTTACTATTGAAGGTTTCAGGGTTTGTTAGTGTCTCTTCTGGTAATTCTATGGCTGGTGTTCGGTGGGGAGGAAGGGGAATAAAGTGCTGAATGCCTTGATAAATGCTGCGTTCAAAGGCATCTAATCCCTGACATCTGCCTACAAAGCAATCCATGCCAACAATCGCCATTTTGGGATTTTTATTTTGGGGAAATTTTTCCATGATCTAGTTTCTCAAAAATGTCTATTTTTACATTTGCAAGGTTGGAATCAATACAGTTTAGTTAGTGATTTTCAGTCTTTGGAGATATCCCCTTTTTTAAGGAAATACGCTTGGTGTTAAGGCTTCAGTTTTTGTCTAAATCAATTTTTTAACGTAGACGCGGAGCGGCGTGCCGCAGGCTACCGCAAAGCACGCACGCGCGCAGCGTTCGCGAAGCGTGCCGTAGGCTCTTGCCCAAAGGGCTGTAGGACACAAAGGAAGAGAAGGAAGAAATGCTTAACTGAACTGTATTGGCCTATATTTTCCCTTTAAATACTGGGAAGGTGGGGATTTTTATCTAAACTGTATTGAGTTTGCTTCGACTTTTTTCACAATTGTTTGGGCAAAATAGTTGCTTTGGCTCCTATCATCCGGTTATATATTTTTCCTTGTTGATCATGTGCAATGACATCAGCAACTACAGCCGATTCTGTTTTTGATTTGACTTCACAAGAAACGTAGAATGTTTCACCAAATGGGATAGGAGCAAACTGTTCAAAGGCTTTGATTTCTGAAGGTAAACAAACTTGTTGGTAAAAATGATGTGTCCACATCCAGAGTGCATGAACCTGAACATCTGCAATGTAGGGATTGAATGTTTGAAGGGGGAATTGTCCTTGTTGCTTTTCTCCAGGATTTGGCAATAAGCATTCTATTGTCAATTTTCCTGGACTGGCATTTAAGAGAGCTTTGACGCCTTGGAAAGTTACTCCATGAAATAAGCTGCCTGTACCATTTTGATAAAACGATTTAGTGCTGAGGAGGTTCTGATCTTGATTTAAGTTCAGTTGTTCATAAATAGGGACACTAGGAATTTGTCGTTTTAGCTTCACGTGGGTACTAAAGTGATAGCGAGTTTTATCTCCTGAATATTTACTCCAGATTTTGGCTTCAAATTCTATTTTGTCATCTTCGATTTTAGCAATTTCTTGCAAATCTAAAGTGTATTCACTTGCTAGATTTTCATCAAAAACAATTCCCTTTAAAACTTTGTAGTTTGGACAAATAAAGAATGTGTAGCCGGGATAGAGTTGTTCACAAGTATTGATGATCCATGCTAGGGCACAAGTTGCGGGAAGAACGGCATTACCAGCAATTACATGATCTTGTAAAAATGGATTAGACAAGAGTGTTAATTTGCGCTGGATACGAAAGGTTTTGAACCCATTGGCTAATAACGGTGGTCTGTATAATATGGGGCTGCCAATGACTAATTGCACAAATTCTTGATTGCTGATTGCTAGTTCATTAACTAACATTTGTGTCCCGACTTCAATGGGGATTGTCTCAATATTGCGCTCGGCAAAAGCTTTCTTTAATTCTGGTGATACCATGCCACTATCCCAAGGGCCCCAATTAATCGCAACTACGTGACAATCGGGATGGTTGCGCTTAATCAGATGGGCTGATTTGTTAAGGATTTCATTGGCGATCGCATAATCAGATTGTCCCACGTTGCCGTAAAATCCAACCACAGAGGAAAACAAGACTAAATATTGCAGCTGGCTGGCTGGGACACAGTGCAGCAGGTTTTCTAAACCTTTGACTTTGGCTGCATAAACTGTTTCAAAATCCTGGACTGATTTTTTCTCAATCAGCTTATCGGCGAGATTCCCAGCCCCGTGAATGATTCCTGTGACTGCTCCCCACCGCTCAATGACACCGGCTAATTGCTCTTGGAGTGCGATCGCATCGGTAACATCCACACTCACATATTCCCCTTGTCCACCCACCTGCTCAATAGCTCGAATGGTGGCTTGGATTTCCCGTTGGGAGGAAATAGCCTGATACTTTTTCTGCACCATTACAGGTGTAGGCTTTTCGCCTTTAGCCAGAAAATCCTCCATAATCCGCTGTTTCAATTGGGCTTCGGTGTCACAATCCTCTGCCCATACAGGTTCTGGCTCTGTACTAGAACGACCCAGCAGGATAAATTTACATTGATATTGCTCTGCTAGTTTGATGACACACTGAGCAGTAATCCCTTTTCCACCACCACTAACAAGAAAGACTTGAGATTGAAGCTTGGTATTGGGGACAGAGGGAGCAATAATTGGTGATGGGGGAAGAGTTTCCGCCACCAGGGTGACACGTCCTTGTGAACTATATCCCACTTCTGTAACTAAGCGATTGGGGTCGTAAAGTTCAGCGAGGATAGATTCTACTGCTGCTGGAGTCCCTAAATCAGGACTTAAATCAAGCGATCGGCAAAATACATCTTCCCATTCTAGGTTTAAACTTTTGGTGAGTCCGAACAGTCCCGCACCAATTGCACCAAAGTTAGTTGTACGTCCTAATCCAAACTGACCATCTAGATGAGCCACAGTCAGAAAACAACTGCGTCCTTTGGTAGCTGCTTGATTCAGCGGTTCTTTGAGATATTTGGCGATTAAAAAGACATGGCGTAGCAGAGCCTTTTCTGTTTCCAGATAGCAGACATCACTGACGGGATTCAGATGGATGAATGCAGCGATCGCCCCGTATTTATGCGCGATCGCCTCTAACTGTTGTTGTAAATGCTCTTCGCTCAAATCCGCCAACACAACCCGCTGGATTCCCTCAGCTAAAGGTAACTGTTGTTCAACCAAGGTTCGGGGAAAGCTTAAAACAACAGTTTTCCAACCGCGTCCTGTTAAAGCTACTGCTAATTCCCCAGTGGTGGGAGAACCATCATCAGTCACTAAGGCGATATGCTGAGGGGGTATAGTCACATCTAAAACATCAGGTTCCGGAAGCGCTTTCAGTCTCACCGGACTGCGGCGAATCTGGTGAGTGCTGAGTGCTGTTACCGTAGCCGAGTCTAGCCCTGCTTCAGTATTGAGTGTTAAATCTGTGGGGATATCTTTTGGAGCCAGCGTTTGCATATACTCAACAATTTGTCCCAGGGTACGCAGTTGAGCCAGTTCTTCTGGATTCGGCTTGGGTAAATCAGGATATAGCTCCAACAACCCGCCCAAAATTTCCACCCGCTTAATCGAATCAATCCCCAAATCTGCCTCAATATCCATCGACAGTTCTAACATCGACGTTGGATAGCCTGTTTTATCACAGACAATGTTGAGTAATGAGTGCTGAATGCTCCTAGTGTCCAGGGGTGTAGCCTGTGTTGAGTCTGTGGATATTGGTTGAGTCTTGAATTCTAAGTCTGTGGATATTGGTTGAGTCTTGAGTTCTAAGTCTGTGGATATTGGTTGAGTCTTGAATTCTAAGTCTGTGGATATTGGTTGAGCAACCGGTTCTTTTGGAGCGAGCGTTTGCATATACTCAACAATTTGTCCCAGGGTACGCAGTTGAGCCAGTTCTTCTGGATTCGGCTTGGGTAAATCAGGATATAGCTCCAACAACCCTCCCAGAATTTCCACCCGCTTAATCGAATCAATCCCCAAATCTGCCTCAATATCCATCGACAGTTCTAACATCGACGTTGGATAGCCCGTTTTATCACTAACGATGGTGAGCAGAGTTTGACTCAGATTAGCTAGATCAATTGCTGTAACTGTTGGGACTGTGGGCGTTACCGTAATAATTCCTGGGTGATTCTCCTTAGGCAAAACCAGATCCTGGAGATGATTTACACCATTAGTTATCCCTGGCTCCAAGTTGCTCACCGAAACCGGACTAGCTGGAAAATTAATCACCTGTAAGGGTTGGGGACTAGTAGCAGCGACAGAAGTTGGCACTAGAACCGGACTATCTTGATGGTTCACCACTGGTAAGACATGGGGTTGAGCCACATCTCCAAGGTGCAACAGGTGATAATGTTGCTGGATTAATTGGAAGTAATTATTGGTGTAGTCGTGCTGATAGTTGAGATATCGCTCATGAATGCGGAGAGTATCAGTTTGATGATCGTGAAACCGCATAATGCTACGTTCAGAACTGGAAATTGCCAGTTGCTGAGTTGGCGTCTGTTGTTCAACGAGTTGACCATTTCCCAAAAATGAATGCTGCTGCTGCATTAATTCAAGAAAGGTTTTGGTATATTCCGTCTGATATTGCAAAGATTGTTCGTGGACATTTAAAATGTCACGTTGTTGGCGGCTGAATTCAGTTAAGGAAAAATCTAAGCTGTCGATAACTTTTTCGTAATCTGGTTTGCCATTTTGCCAAGACTTGACATTACCATTGGCTACCTTCTCCGGTTGACGGGGAGATGGCTGGGGATAATCGGCGTTGGAGTGGTTGATTGATGTTAGTTGCAAGTCCACTTGATACCCATTTTGCGGTGATTTGGCACTACCATTGAGTACTTTTTCCGATTGACGGGGAGATTTCGGGGAATAATTGGGGGTGACGTTGGTTAGTGGTGCTGATTTCAAATCCACTTGATGTCCATTTTCCAGAGCTTTTACAAAAGACTGTTTCGTTTTTTCAGAAACATAATTAGTGCTGTTCAATCGCACATTCAACATCTGATGTTTAGTCGCTTCGGGGATTTGGCGCTCAATTTCATAGGGGTCTAGGTTGCTCAAAGGCAATCCAGCGACGCGCAACTGTACAATAGCTTCTCGGAGAGTGCGATCGTCTCCGACCCTGGGCAGATTACCATTTAAAGCCACAGCTATATGCGGCTTATCCTTGAGAATATCCTTAACCAAATTGGTGAGAATATTTTTCGGGCCAAATTCAATAAAGCAATAACCGCCTTCACCATAGATATTTTCAATTTCTTGGCGAAACAAAACCTGATTTCTCAAGTGTTCCTTGAGGGTTTTTTGCATCGCTAGGGATTCACTGGGGTAACGCCCACCAGTGACATTGGTATAAACCGGGATTTTGGCAGTGTTGAAAGTAACCTTTTCAATCGCCTGGGCAAAGGGTTTCTGGGCATAAGCCACCAGTGGAGTGTGAAAAGCCGCCGAAACTTTTAACCGCACAACAGAGAACCCTTGAGTTTTCAAAGCTTCTTGCACTTGGGATATTTGGGCGATCGCCCCAGCCAGTACCACCTGCTTCTGAGAATTCCAGTTAGCAATAATAACTTGGGGAAACTTCTTGATCAGTTCTACCACCTGACTAACATCCCCAGTCACCGCCAGCATACCACCCCCATCAAACTGGGGATCTTTTGGTGCAGCCATCGCTTGTCCCCTGGCTTTCACCAAAAAAAAGTAATCTGCTTCACTCAAAACACCACCAGCCCACAAAGCCGTCAGCTCTCCAAAGCTATGGCCAGCAACAAAATCTGCCTTGAAGCCAGCCTGTTGCAATATCTTGTACAAACCTGCACTGAAAACCCCAATCGCTGGCTGTGCATATTCTGTTAGTTGTAACGCTTCTACCTGGGCAGCCTTAGCCGCAGCATCAAACATCGGGGGCGGAAAAACCACCTCAGAGACAGGCTGCAAACCATCTTTAGACAACAGGCTATCCATCTTTGCATAGTTCTGGCGCAAACATGGAAAGTTCATCACCAGTTCCCGTCCCATTTCTAGGTATTGAGAGCCTTGTCCAGAAAACAGCGCCACCACTTTTCCCTGAGTTGTCAACCCAGCTTTGCGGTAGTAAATTCCTTGGGGATGTTCCCAAGATTCGGCTTGTGGCTTGTTTCTCAACCAGTCAATGCTGATTTGCAAAAACTCACCAGCCTGTGTTAGAGAATTAGCCACAAACCCCAGTCTGGCATTTGTCACCGGAATTGCTAAAGATTTACAAGCCGCAATCAGTTCTGTATAGTGCCGCTCTCCCCCATCAGATTGC
Source organism: Cylindrospermum sp. FACHB-282 (assembly GCF_014697195.1). GTDB lineage: Bacteria > Cyanobacteriota > Cyanobacteriia > Cyanobacteriales > Nostocaceae > Cylindrospermum. The sequence continues at coordinate 35,881 of NZ_JACJRJ010000034.1, forward strand.
AATTGCCGTTGCATCTCTTGACAACGTGACAACAACTGCTCCGGCGTAGCCGCAAATAGCAACACTGCTTGGGGAGTAGGGTGTAAACGATAGGGGCTACTGTGTTCGTTTTCGTATTCTTCTAGAACAACGTGGTAATTTGTGCCACCAAAGCCAAAGGAACTCACCCCCGCACGTCTTGGCTGATCATTGGTGGGAATCCACGGTCTAGTTTCTGTATTTAAATAAAATGGGGAAGTTTCAATGTTGAGTTTGGGATGGGGTTTGGTGACGTTAATCGTCGGGGGCAATATTTTGTGATGCAGAGACAAAGCAGCTTTGATCAGACTCGCCGCACCGGCAGCCGCTTTTGTGTGTCCAATCTGGGATTTGACAGTACCCAGAGCAATATATTGTTTTCTGGGATTATTTTCGGCGAAAACTTCTTTAATCGAGGTGAATTCTGTGGGATCTCCCACCATTGTGCCAGTACCGTGGGCTTCAATTAAACCAACACTGGCAGGGGAAAATCCCGCATCTTCATAAGCACGACGCAGCGCTCTGACTTGACCTTCCGGTCGTGGCGCATAGATGCTTTTATAGCGCCCATCACTAGAAGTGCCAATACCTTTAATCACAGCATAAATTCTGTCATTATCTCGTTGGGCATCTTCCAGGCGCTTAAGTACCAACATCCCCACACCTTCACCAAGCATCATCCCATCGGAATCTGCATCAAAAGGTTTGACTTTGTCGTTTTGAGAAACAGCGGGGGTTTTGCTGAAACACATATAGGCAAGAATCGAGTTGTCGGTGTCAACTCCACCAGTCAGCATCATGTCCGCTCGATGCTCAACTAACTCACTAATTGCCATTCTCAGAGCACCCAATGAACTAGCACAGGCGGCATCTACTACACAGTTCATCCCCCCGAAATCTAGACGATTGGCAATCCGTCCCGCAATTACATTAGCCAGCATACCGGGGAAGGCGTTCTCGTCCCACTGCACATATGAATTTTTGAGTCTGTCGATAATTTTTTGTGTATCCTCAGCAGATACGCCACTGCTTTTGAGGACTTTTTCCCAAACCGGATACTCTAATCGGGTACTCAGGGGTATGGCCAACTGCCTGCCAATTGCCACCCCCAAGACAACTCCGGTGCGATCGCGCAACTGATCATTAAACTGCCGCGATTCACCGTAACCAGCATCTTCCATCGCTGATTTAGCTACAACCAAACCTAGTAGTTGGGAAATATCTGTGACTTCTAGAATATTGGGAGGCAACCCAAATTCCATCGGATTAAAATCGATTTCTGGGATAAATCCGCCCCGTTTGCAGTAGGTTTTATCCGGTGCTTTGGGGTTGGCATCGTAGTAATCTTCTACCCTCCAACGCGAAGGAGGTACATCAGTAATACAATCAATTTTCTGAATAATTTTTTCCCAGTATTCCTGTAAATTTTTAGATTGTGGGAATATGGAAGCCATCCCGATAATAGCAACATTGGTTTGTTGCAATTGCCTATTTATTTTGCTAGTTAACATTGCGGTTTCAGACATATCTTTTTTCGCCTTTATCAGCTTGAGCAGAGCCTTTTCACAATTGCTCGCTTCGTTTTGCAACTGTGCCAAGGCAGCTTCAATCCTAGAAGCAGCCATCGCTATATCTTCACTATTATGCTCGTGCAAATTGAAAACGTGGAAATATTTATTTCCTCTCCACTCAAAATGTGAAACGTTGTTATTTATAAAACAGTCTTTCAGAATTCCAGTAAATTGAAATTCCCAGATTACAGACAGCAAATAGGTAGGTCTTTCTGCGGTTTTTAGTAAATGCTTTTATGAATAAACCTGATCGGATTTTGCGTTATTCAATTAAATTGCCACTTGCGTTGATATTAGATCAACTGCTTCTCGACGGCAACTGATATGCAACATCTATGAAACACCGTCGGCTCTGATTATATAAAAGATTGATTAACTAACTAATTAATCTATAAATATCCGCATAATGAGTATCTCATTTACCGAAAGATATTTAGCAAAATTGCATATAAATTGCATAGTTTTTGAACGAAGTAAAAAAACATACGAAAACAGACATCTTCCAGTCACAAAAACTATTACCTCCATTTAGTACCAGAGCAACCGCATCTCAAGGATAAAGATCCTTTCTTTGTAACGGTTTCACGATGTCATAACCAAAATTAATTTATGAATGAAACCTTTACCTAGTAAGCTTTTTAAAATAACATGCCTTTGTCCTGGGTTCATTAACCAATTTCCCAAACATGAAACTAAAAATTTTTTCTATATTCTCAAAGAGACTTTAGCCATAATGAAATAATCTGATATTCCTCAGTTTTAGTATTTATTAACACCAATAAAATATTACACTTAAATCACAGACTATGACAAATCCAGTTAATCAGACTTATCAAACCAAATCTGACATCTTACTAAGATAAATAACAGTGCGAATAACTGTATTGGAGTATTCATCATCACACTCTATTTTTGCATCTATCCAAAAGTTGATTTTTTCAAAAACTATCCCTTATATAAATCAATTATCCAATTGTATATAAAAAAACTCTCTCAAAGAAATTTCCTGGCAGTGTAATTTTAGTAACAAATTGCTATGCCCAACGGATGAAGAAAAGCAATTATCACTGAAGAAATTGCTAATTTCCAGCTTATTAGTAACATCTATAAAGGAACTAAATTCAAAAAAAAATGCCAAGCATCACAAACTGCAACATTTATGTCGTAACCCCGCTGATTATTCGCCAGTCAATCTGTTGCATATAGGTTGCAATTGAGTTTTAATCAGTCTATTGTGTGTGATTGAATAGCGTAGCTCTATACTGTTCATTTAGCGACGCGGCAGAGTAATTAGATAAATTCATCTGTTATCTCATCACTCTATCCACTATTAACTGTACAGTATGGGCACATTAAAGTGATTAAACCGTATTGCGTGTAGCTTTCTGCATGATTGAACGTACACGAAACTATAAGGGCTTGCTGGCATGAGACTATCTGAGCTAGATCCACTCATCCCGCTAACTGAGTTAAGAGAAGAACTTCTCAAATTACCCAAAGGCTACTCTTTTTATGAAGAAGAACTTATAGAGTTCTTATCACGGCGAAGATGGCCTGAGAGTAATCGTCGCATTGACCGGACGACTTTCTGGCGGTGGCGAAATGATAACGGAATTGAGCATCAAAAAGTGTTCAGCCGCTTAGACATCCTCAAACTCTGCCAAATTTGCGACCATTACCGAGTAGATGGCACTCGTAGCGAATACTTAGCGATCGTGAAAAAGAAAAAAGAGGTAGTGCTAAACAAGTAAAAACGTCTCGTTTTCGATGCATCAAATGCCAAATGGCTCTACTGACAGGTGATGCTGCTAACGGATTGGTAGCTAATGAGTGCGCCATCATACCATCCTCTCAGCTTTACCTTTGCCGAACGATGACAAGTATTCTTCCTAAATACTGCCTGCATACCAGTTAAATGCACAAGTTGCGTAGACGCGGAGTCACTTGTCGTCAGATATCGCTAACTTAGAAGACATGATTATGGTATATAAAGAAAAGCAGTCATTCACAAAACCTGTCAGTTGGTGGTCAATAACTTTGGCAATTTCTACGGCTGTAGCAACTGGTGCGCTATCACTCTACAGCCTTTCACGACTTCGTTTAACTTCTAGCGAACAACCTGAAGTTATCCCAAGTAGTTCTCCTACCATGACTGCTATTGCAGCATTAGGACGTTTAGAACCGCAAGGAGAAGTCCTTCGTCTGTCTGCTCCCGATTCTCAAGGAGGGGGTGTTCGAGTTGCCAAACTCCTAATCAACAAAGGTGACAGGGTACAACGGGGACAAGTGGTGGCGATTCTTGATAGTTACAATTCCCGTCTTGCAGCTTTAGAAAAAGCTCATAGACAAGTCCAAGTCGCCCAAGCCAGTCTCTACAAGGTAGAAGCAGGAGCAAAAGACGGTGACATCTATGCACAAGAAGCAACAATTGCTAATCTAGAAGCAGAGTTACGTGGACAAATTTATGCACAAGAGGCGACAATTGCTCGCATAAATGCAGAATGGCGTAATGCCGAAACTGAGAATCAGAGATATCAGAAGTTATACCGTGATGGTGCGATTTCTGCTTCCGATGCAGATGCTAAACGTTTGCGCGTGGATACTGTTCAACAGCAGATGAATGAAGCTAAAGCTTCCCTCAACCGCACTGTCGAAACTCTACAAAAGCAGTTAAACGAGGCTAAAGCCAGGCTTGTGAGTATAGCTGAAGTCCGCCCTACTGATGTGCAAGCAGCACAAGCCGATGTCGAGAGTGCAAAAGCTTCAGTTAAACAGGCTGAGGCTGAACTAGATTTAAGTTCTGTGCGCTCTCCGATAAATGGCCAAGTCCTGAAAATTAATGCTTGGCCCGGAGAAATGATTGGTAGCCAGGGAATAGCTGAACTAGGTCGCACACAACAGATGTTTGTAGTAGCAGAAGTCTATGAAACTGATATTAAAAAAGTGCGTTTAGGTCAGGTGGCTAAAATTACTGGCGATGCTTTTGCTGGGGAAATACGAGGAACAGTTGCAGATATTGGTTTGCGAGTTAGCAAACAAAATATATTCACTAATAATCCAGGAGCAGATACTGATAATAAAATTATCAATGTCAAAATTCGCATTGATAACTCAGCAGATAACCAACGTATCTCAGGGCTGACTGACTTACAGGTACAGGTACTCATTCAGATATGAATTATCTGGGTAATAAATATCAGAAAAAAATCAATAAATATCAATAGTTTGGCAAAAAGCCAGAATTAAAGTTTCCTTGATTGCATAAAAAAGTCAGAATTAGCTAATTGACGCTACACTAACAGCATTTTGAAAATAGCTCTAAATAGATAGGACTTACGCATTAACAAAAAATGGTAAATGTGGTCATTGCTTTTATCCATTGAAAGTTTTATAAATTGTGCGTTAGGGAACGCACACTACGGTTAAGATGTGTCAGGGGAAGCATCAAACAAGCCTGAAAAGAGGGTAATTTGTAAAGGAAAGTAAGTCCTAATAGATTCGATTTACATTCGATTCACAACAAAAATTTTAAAATGTTTAGCAATATACCTCTAGGTTGGCTACAACTAGCCAGACAAAAAATTCGCTTTTTTGTCGCTTTGGCTGGGATTGCTTTTGTTGCTGTGTTGATGTTTCTGCAAATTGGCTTCCAAGACGCCCTCTATTCCAGTGCTACACAATTGCATAGAAATCTCCAAGGAGATTTATTTTTAATCAGTGCCCAATATCAATCTTTAACATCTAATCAAAGCTTTTCCCGCAGTCGTTTATATCAGACATTAGGTTTTGATCAGGTAGAGTCAATCAGCCCTGTATATGTACAGTTTGCTAAACTAAAAAATCCAATTAATGGGCGAAAATATCCTATATATATAATTGGATTTGACCCAGTTAAATCGATTTTTAAAATGCCAGAAGTTGAGCAAAAACTAAAGTTGCTACAAAATCCTGATAAAGTTTTATTTGACAGCGCTTCTCGACCAGAGTTTGGCCCAATTGCCCAATATTTTAAGCAAAATAAGCCTGTGAATATGGAAATATTTACCTATAGTGGCTTAATTGGTTACAGAGTTAAAGTTGGTGGCTTATTTAGTCTTGGCCCTTCCTTTGGAGTTGATGGCAATTTAATTGTTAGTTCTTCAACTTTCCTGCGGATATTCCAAGACCGTGAGCCAAAAAGAATAGATATAGGTTTAATTAACCTCAAACCTAATGCCAACCCCCAAAAAGTTTTAGCAACTTTGTTAGCCAAATTACCCAAAGATGTAACTGTTTTTACACGTGATCAGTTTATTGATTTTGAAAAAAGCTATTGGACTCTCAGGACACCTATTGGCTTTGTGTTTAACTTGATGGTAGCTATGGGATTTGTGGTTGGTGTAATTGTTGTTTATCAAATTCTTTATAGTAATATTTCTTCTCACTTAGCTGAATATGCAACTCTAAAAGCAATGGGGTTTAAAAATAAATACCTTTTGGGTATAGTTTTTCAACAGGCTTTAATCTTGGCAGCTTTAGGTTATATTCCAGGTTTTGCTATATCTCTGGGACTGTATGACATTGCAAAAAATGCTACTAACTTACCAGTTAGTATGGATCTACACAAGGCAATTCTCGTATTATTTTTTGCCATATCAATGTGTTTAATTTCTGGATTTTTATCAACAAATAAACTGCGAAATGTAGATCCGGCAGAAATTTTTTAGTCTTAGATAATGCAACTAAATAAAATGAATCTATCAAATTTAATTGTAAATATAACAAATCTCAATCAATATTTTGGTAAAACAGCATTGCGTACCCAAATTTTGTTTGACATTAATTTGGCAATTAAATCTGGAGAAATTATGATTATGACTGGCCCTTCAGGTTCAGGAAAAACTACTTTACTAACTTTAATTGGTGGTTTACGTTCTGTCCAAGAAGGAAGTCTTAAGTTTCTAGGGCAAGAGCTTTGTGGAGCTAGTAATGAGAAATTAGTGAAAGTACGTCGCCAGATAGGTTATATCTTTCAAGCTCATAACTTGCTAGACTTCTTAACAGCCAGACAAAATGTTCAAATGTCGCTGGAACTACACAAAGATATTCCTGAACGGGAAGCTCGTATCCAATCAGAAGCTATACTCCATGCTGTTAAATTGGGTAATCGAGTTAATTACTACCCATCTGATCTTTCAGGAGGGCAAAAACAACGGGTAGCTATTGCCCGTGCTTTAGTCAGCCATCCCAAATTGATCTTAGCTGATGAACCTACCGCAGCCTTAGATAGTAAGTCAGGCCGAGATGTTGTTAATCTGATGCAACAACTAACTAAAGAGCAGAATTGCGCGATCTTAATAGTCACTCATGACAACCGGATTTTAGATATTGCCGATCGCATAATTCACATGGAAGATGGTCGGTTAATCAAAGAAGTTTCATGACGCAGCAAACAAAGATAGATTCATCGCCTGTACAATATGTTTATATCTTAGGTTACAACTTGAGTGAATCTAAAAATATTCCTTAAGTCTAGATTCATCCATGCTTTAGGTATGAAGTTATAATTTTGCCAGTAATAGAGAATGAAGTGTCATTTAACTCTTTATTTTATTATTGGTCTAAATTTTAATTTTTATGATCAGAGATTTGATTTTTTGCCTCCAAGAAGTAATCGTATACTTTGTACTTAAAAAATCTTGGATGCCCAAACAACCTTCTGAATGTTTTGTGAATCCTCCCTGTGGATGTGCCAATCCAGGCAAAACCCTCCAATGTGAAGATTGCCCTCATCTTGAAGCTTGTTTGTCTAATTTCAAGCTTCAAGAGCCTATAGTTAAGTAATTCAAAATTCTTGCATTGAGCCTGCCGCAAGCTGCTAAGGAAGCGCAGATTCTCTGCAAGAGGCACAAAATTCAAAATTTTCAAATCTACCTGTAGGGGCTGGTGTCGATGTTGATAAAAATGGCAATGCCCCTGTCTCAAAAAGTTAAGCCAGCAGGCTAGCAGAATTAACATCTAAAAATAAAGTAGCCTGGGGTTGTTGACGCAGAATAGAAGCGGGATAGTCGGTAGTAATATCTCCATACAATATCTTCTTTACCACCTTAGCTTTACGTGTTTCTGGTACTAGGCAGATAATTTTTTTGGCGGAACAAATCATGGGGATAGTTACAGTAAAAGCATATTGCGGGACAGCTTCTAGATTAGAAAAATGACCTGTGTTTACTTGTTGCTGACGGTTCACAGTATCCAGTTTTACTAGTTTAATGCTGTGTATATCTTGAAAATTGGCCACTGCTGGATCGTTAAAAGCCAAATGTCCATTTTCGCCAATACCGAGACAGCACAAGTCAATTGGTTGAGCTTGTAGCAGTTTGGTGTAGCGATCGCATTCGGCGATAGGTTGCAAGGCATCACCCTCTATATAGTGAAATTCTTTAGGAGCCACCCGCTGATCAACACGCTCCCGCAGATAGCGCCGGAAACTGGCAGCATGGTCAGCACTAATACCCAAATATTCATCTAGATGGAATAAGGTAATCCGCGACCAGTCTACACCACCCAAGGCAATCAAAGCATCGAGAAATTTGAGTTGAGAATTCCCTGTGGCTAATAATACAGCGACTGTATCCTGTTCCTGGAGGAGATTCTGTAAATACTTGTGTGCAATTTCGGCAACATCCTGAGCCATTTCCACTTCGGAGTTGTAAATCTGCACCATTAATTCATCGACACGAAAAAACTTTGTAGCCGCTAACATTTGCTTACACAGAAAGATCAACTACCCAAAATTTACCTTCGGGGCATCTCAAAACAAGAAAACAGTGTAAATTAAGTTAATAATTATTAATATAATCACACCAAAAAACCATGCTGGCTGCAATTCTCTTTGACCTAGACGGCACTATTGTCAACACAGACCCGATACACTACCAAGCTTGGCGGCAAATGCTGTTAAATTCCGGCATGGAAATTGACGAAACCTTCTACAAATCTCGAATTAGTGGGCGACTAAACCCAGAGATTATCAAAGACATTCTACCGCAACTATCACCAGCAGCGGGGCAAAAGTTCGCAGACGAAAAAGAAGCGCTTTTCCGCCAACTTGCCCCACATCTGCAATCTTTGAGCGGATTTGCTGAACTACTGGCATGGACAGAGACACATCAGCTAAAACGCGCTTTAGTGACCAATGCCCCTAGATTAAATGCAGAATTCATGCTAGAAGTTTTGGGAATAAAAGCAGCTTTCCACGCAGTTGTTTTAGCCGAGGATTGTATAGCGGGTAAACCAGATCCCGCACCCTACCAAGTTGCTTTGAGCCAGTTGGGAATTACAGCAGAAAATGCGATCGCCCTAGAAGATTCTCCCTCTGGAATTCTATCTGCTGTCAGCGCTGGTATCCGCACCATTGGCATTGCCTCCACCCATAATCCCCAATTTTTGCAGGAAATCGGCGCATTTATGGCAATTCCAGATTTCACTGATTTGCAGATGTGGACATTGCTCAACTCACTCAGGGAGCCAGATTTGAGTGCAATTACTAGCAACCCGTAATAGATAATGGGTAATAGACAAAACCCATTACCCATCTATTCTTTAGACTCTTTCAAATTCCCAGAAATCAGACCTACTGGATTCAAATTTGATTAGGCTGATGCTTGTTCTTTGTTCGCCTGATTGCCATGCTTCCGCTTCAACAAGCCGCCAAAACCAAAAGCCGCAACCGTGCCAAGAATACTTAGAGGTTCGGGAACATCTTTAGCAGTAGCAACGTATATGTCGAGATGGGAAAGACCAGGGCCTGGTTGACCATTCCCCTTGGCGATACCAAAAGTATTCCAAGTACCGCTTGTGATGTTGCTGGCAGCGTTAAAAAAGTAGGCGCTATAGTCGGGGCCGCCCTTGACTGCGATCGCAAAGGGAGAGTTAATACTTTTTCCAGCACCCAGACTCCATGTTCCACTCGTATTGTAGTTATTAGGTTGGAAGCCCAGAGATGCAGTGGCCAAAGTCCATGTATATTTTGTAAAATCCAATGCCGAGCCGCTCTGTGGTAGCAACGCTAGGTTGTCAGAATTGAGTCTATATTCTAAATTATCGGTTCCAGCACCCCGGTTGTTACCAATAATTATGCCAGAGCAAGAACTGTAGGCATTACCACCTGCTGTGACACTACCGCTACTACATCCAACAACAGCGGCTGCTGCTGGAATAGCGGTTACAGCAAGAGCAACACCTGTGGCTGCAACAAAGGCAGGAAAAAATAATGTTAATTTCATATCAATCAAATCGCCTACAAAAAATTATCTATGTAGATAAAGTACACATTTTTCTCTGCCAATAAACGGAATACCCGCCAACTTTATACACTCTTTAATGGATATAACGCGTTATAACACTGACATACAGGGTTAAAATGTTTGGTATACAAGGGCTAAATGCAAAAGCAGGGCATCTACCATGTTTTAGTTAAAACTTTATGTAAATTCCCTGCGTTACTGGTCTTTAAAATGTATAAGACTAGCTAAGAAAGCCGAAAAGGCCCTATTTCTATGTCTTTGTCTTGGCAACACCATCTTTTGGTGTGTTGTCTAGGAGATTAATAGATTGAAAATACCAAAATACTACAATTAATGGGAGAACGTATTTCTCCCAAGGGTAAGCCTTAAGCATGATTCCACAGTTCATTAAAATCACCCAGAAAGCTAGATTAATACGTGAAAAGCGTACACAAGCTAATAGAGCCAAACAGTAAAATACTACAAATTTTAAAAAATCACTTGGTAATAACTCTGTTGCGTTTTTGAGAATTCCATGAGACTCAAAGCTGTGAAACGATATAATAAATAACAGCAGTATCCCCAGAGCTAGACAACAATTTTTAGGAATAAATATCTGGCGCTGATTAATTTTTCTAGAAAGTAAAACCCATTCAGGAACTACAAAATTTAATCCAACCCAGGCTAGGAAGTAAAGGCTACCATTAATTGAAAAAGCCCAGACTAATTGTTGAATTTCCGGAGTAACTTCTGTCCCTAACCCAGATTGTGGAGCTAGTCCACCAAAGAGCCAAATCCATCCAAAAATAGATGATGAAGCAACTATAGGAGCTAACAATTGAATGCGGAGTTTGAATCCTGTTTTCCAAGAACAACTCAACTCATAAGCTGCTATAGCTAAGGGGAACGCCAGCATATATTGGCGTGAGGCAATTGCCAAAATAAAGGCTAGGCAGCTCAAAATATGTTGAGAACGGATGTAAAACCAGAAGCCAAATACTACGAAAAATATGGCAATAATATCTGTATACAAAACTATACTATGGAAAAGATAATATGGTGATAGTAAGATGCCAGATGCTGCTATAAAACCAGATTGGCTTTTGCTAATGCCAGAAAATCCAACCAAGCAGATAATTACGAATGAGAGAAGCAAATTTAGCAAACGCCCAACAAATAATCCACCATGAAATAGATGTTCAAGAGTGCCAAAAATTATAAAAGGCAGTGGTGTATTTAATTCAGGATAATTTCGCAATAGACCTAAATCAGGAATCAGACTTTTGCTAAACAGCAGGCTGGTTCCCCAGAAATGCTTCTCATCCCAAACTGGCGCAAATTGGAGTTTATTGGAAAAAAAGAATATTCCTAGATATAAGGCAACTAGACCAAAAAAAAATAGTTGTCTTAATTGTAATTTTGATATGTTGTTAAACATCATCTATCCTGAAACTATAGGGTAGCGCTATATGAAAAAAAGCGGCCATAAGCCAAGATTGCTTGTTTTATCAAAGATGTGTTTTGGATCGAGACCATAACGCAGCTTTGAACATATTAAACAAAGTACTAAAACAAACTAGTTTGGACTTAAGGTGATTTCTGAGAAAGATTTTACCAATAAAGCTAAAATCAATTAATTTGGCAAAATTCTTAAGGAGACAAGGAGCGCGATGTTCCCATACCAACAGAACTTTACCAATACCTTCTGGCTAATCGGCAACACGCCAAAGACAAAACTGAGTCGCTTTTCACAAGCCAAAAAACGGGTGAACCCATCGGCAACACGCTACATCCGCCGCATCATCAAATCCATTGCCGAAGTAGCACTTTTTAGCCGCATCACCTCCCCACACTGGTTGCGGCACAGCCACGCCACCCATGCTGTAATACCCCATTATGGACAGTTACACGCTCAAGGAGGGTGCTAGAGCTAAAGTTTTCGTTCCTTCAGCAAGGAGAAAGCGATCGCAGAGGGTAAACAGTTCTACCTCGGTAGATGTGTGTCGCATCAGCCGCAGAAAATGACCTTCAGCGTCAACACTCAAAGCAATGTAGTTGAGGAACATTTTCAGGTAGCCTACACGCGCTCGCACTGGTATAGTTGGCGCTGTGGGGGTTTGCCATAAACGATCAATATAGTTGCGTACCTCTACTAAAGGAACGGGTGTGATCTGCTCTCCTCGCAAAGCCTGGCGAATTTGATTAAAAAGCCAAGGATTCCCAATCGCCCAACGTCCCACCATCACACCCGCCGCGCCCGTTTGAGAAAGCACTTCAACAGCAGTTGTCGCCGAGTTGATATTACCATTAGCCAGTACTGGACAATGGACTCGTTTGACCGCTTCCGCAATCAAATCATATTTCACTGCCCCGTGGTACATATCTTTCACCGTGCGACCATGTAAACTCAGTAAATCAATGCTGTGGCTATTGATTATATCTAGTATGGAGTAAAAGTTATCTGTATTTTCAAAGCCTACGCGCATCTTGACAGTCAAAGGGCGATCGTTCACAGCAGAACGCAGTTCTCCCAAAATCCGCTCTACTTTTTCCGGTTCTCGCAGCAATCCACCCCCAACATTTTTGCGATAGATTCGAGGTGCTGGACAGCCCATGTTCAAGTCTACTCCAGCAATATTATAGCCGCAGAGTTCCTTTGCTGTTCTTACTAAGTCAGGAATGCTTTCGCCAATCATTTGAGCAAAAACCGGGCGACCTGTGTCGTTTTCGGTGATTGCTGCCAGAATGCTACGATTTAGCCGTGAGGTATGATTGACGCGGAAATACTCGGTGAAGAAGTAGTCAGGACTGCCGTAGTGGGCAATGATCTTCATAAACCAGAGGTTTGTCACATCCTGCATGGGCGCAAGAGCGGTGAGCGGTAGGTCTTTCTGAAGCGATTGGGGGAGCGATACCTGGGACATAGAGATGAAGAGCATTCAACAAAGCATCACTCTATCAAAAAAATGTTACTGAGCTTGATCAACAACAGATTGTACAAGAAGCGATGCAATTCTCATGACGCATTGGGATCTAAAGCATGGCGATTTTGGACAGGATGAGAAAGCCGCGACTTCCAGTCGCCCGGTGAGTAATAAATTAGACTTTTCAAACAACCTCTTAACACCAAGGGTATTGAGTGTAATATTTTAAGTAATTTCAGGTTTCAGTCATGGCGAGAAATTGAAGAAACCTGAAGTTTTCGTCTGATTTCTTTACATTTATCTTCTTAGGATTTGGTTTCTAGTACTTGCAGAGCCTTTTGATTTTTTAAATCGTCTTTTGTGAACTCTTCATAATAAGAACGTTCAGTATTTACTTCCCACAGGTCATTGTTTTCACCTAGTAAGTTCCTAACGGCAAGCATTCCCGTCAACATAGAGTGGTCTTGATTGTTATAACGGTGCATTCCGTTACGACCAATTGTTTGCAGGTTATCAAAATTTTCCAAATACTTTTGAATAACTTGCAAATGCTGACGATAATCCCGGTCGTATACGGGATAAGCTTTCGCTTGACGCAGGACAACACCATCTTCGACTTTATTTGCTTCAGCAAGTCCCAAACGTGCTATTTCAGTTGTTGCTAAATCTAGCAACTCACTATCAGACATTGTCCAAATCTCATCACCATAGCTACAGAAGTATTCCATACCTAAACAGGTTTTGTTGGCATCGGGAACCATTTCCGGACTCCAATTTTTAAAGTTTTGGATGCGACCTACTTTAACTTCTGAACTATGAACATAAATCCAGTTATCGGGAAACAAATCTTTCGCGTCAATAATCAGCGAGACAATGATAAAGTTGCGATAATTGAGTGATTTGGCTGCTTGGATTACTTCGTCTGGAGCCGGTGGATCGAGCCGATCTATCAGTGTAGTTACAGGCATGGTGGAGATGAAATTTTCTCCAGCAATTTGGAAAGTCTCGCCGTCTTTTTGAGCAATGATTTTATTGATATGATTGCCTTCTCTTTCAATACGAATAACTCCAGTATTGAGACAGACTTGACCACCTTTGCTGTCTACCGCTTCTTGAAATTTCTCCCACATCATTCCTGGGCCCAAAGCTGGATAATCAAACTCTTTAATCAAGGTTTTAGTATCGTTGCTACCAAATAGGGCATTTAAGATGGCTGTCTTTAAAGACAATCCTTTGATGCGTTGTGCTGCCCATTCTGCTTGAATTTTGTTGCAGGGGATACCCCAGACTTTTTCGGTGTAGGTTTTGAAGAAGATTTTGTAGAGACGACTGCCGAAACGATTAGTTACCCACTGGTCTAAAGTATCTTCTTGAGGACAAGGCCATAACTGTGCCTTGAAGTAGCTCAATAAAATTAATAAACTTTCGATGATGCCGATATTTGATAGGGTGTTAAAAATTGATAGGGGATAGTTGAAGAATCGATTCCGATAATAGATGCGTGACATCCGGGGAACTTTGAGAAAGTCTTCTCCAAGGACTTCTTGCCAGAGTTTTTGAACTTCTTCTACTTTGGTATAAAAGCGATGACCACCAATATCGAAGCGATAGCCTTTATATATTTCTGTGCGAGCAATACCACCAACTTTATCGGCTTTTTCCAAAACTATAGGCTTAATTCCTTGCTTTACAAGTTGATAGGCAGATGTCAAACCGGCTGGGCCCGCCCCAATGATAACTACAGGATGTTTTTCCAATGATTTAGCTCCAAATTACTTGATAAATGCGTGCCCAATTTAGCAATTCATTGAGATTGAATTACCTAATAGACAACGCATTAAGCTGTGGTCTATGATTTTCTGGTTAGTGAATAGCTATTGATAGTCCCCTATCGCTTCATGATGGGGATTTTTGAGGAGTCAAAAATTGAACTAGGAAAAATTTTGAAATAGCCGGAAAGAATATCTGGGTTTATTGAGTATTTGGTGCCGAACTAACCCAATAGCAAATGCTAGTCCGCTGTAAAGGTAGTAAAGCCAATGCCAGAAAATAGTTAGGAGTGTAAATGAAAAACCTCGCTTTTCCCAAAAGAATTGGTAAACAGAGGCGTTGAGTATTAGAAGTGCAAGACTGAAAGTAAAGGTGAGTATTAGAGAACTTGTCCACCAACAAGCTGCTATCACGCTACCCAAAAGTGCGTAGAGTAATACTACGCTAATTCGGTTTGTTAAATTTAGATTTAAGTCGTTGATTATTTGGCGATCGCGCAATATTAAGGCAGTCCATGGAAGAGCACGGTAGAAAATCTCCGCTTTAAGTAGAGAAATCACTTTCCAGCACTTAAGATGCTTAACCTGTATGTGCTTACATAGCTTAATTTGATAACCATGATGCTTGAGCCGATAGCCTAATTCAATGTCTTCTACGGAGGGATGGCGATAACTTTCGTCAAACCCGCCGATTTCTAGGAATACATCGCGGCGGATTGCTCCACATGCACCCCAAAAGGTTGATGCTTGTTCAGATGCTGTTTGGTGAGTGTAATGGTGGAATAAATTTTTGTACTGGGACAAAAAATTGTCTGCTCCTGGTGCATCATCGTAGCAGCCAATGAGAGCTGCTATCTCTGGCTCTTGCTGAAAGGCGATCGCAACTTTATCTATCGTCTCTGGATAAATCTCCACATCGGCATCTACAAAAAATAGCACTTCACCTCGTGCTACTTTGGCTCCTAAGTTCCGAGCTTTGGCAGGGCCTACCGATTTAGGATTTCTAATTACCTTCACACCAAAGTTTTTGGCTAGGAGCCATGAACCATCTGTGTCACCATCAGCAACAACAATCACTTCCAAGGCAGAAGATGCAGCTTTAGCCATACTCGTCAGACAGCGATGAAAATTTTCACCTCCGTTGTACACAGGTATAATTACTGAAACTTTTGGTAAATTATGTACTGTAATTTCCGAAACACTTGGTAGATTTTGTACGGTAGATGATGCCATCGTATATAGCAGTAATAAATCTTTTGTTATTTTGTATGTCGTTAATATAGCGCTTAAACATTGATCATTTAAACTCATTCCTCCGTATCTTTACGGAATCTTCTTGGAGGAATTTATTTTGCCAAAGAAAATAAAGTTGTGATGAACTTTTTCTACAGCCAGAGAAATTACAGCCTTAATATTTGATAATTTTATCAGTAGAGTTGTAAAATCTACATAACCTCATAAATAAGTTTAAATAAATCTACCAAAAAGTGGATGCGGTAATTAAAAAACATAGCTTTACGCTACTATTAGCAGAATTTCCCAGAGCTAGGAATACCTGAAAAACCATGTCAGTCTTAATAGAGTTCAAGTATGCTCCGTATCAATTGTTCTCTCTACTTACAAGAGCCTTGAATGTTTAGCTACCTGTCTGTAAGCAATTACTAAACTTGAGTATCTACGTGATTACTTTGTATTACCTGTGGTAAACCCTTATAGTACTTAGGAAAGTCTGATATAAGTATCTAAATATGGGAAAAAACCGGGAGTTATGCGATCGCTAGATCGATGATGGTAACAAAATAGCTACTATACCCATCATTTAACCTAAAAAGCCTTGTAGGGCAAGCATTTTCATCAACTGTATGCCCGAATTAATTAAAAGCAGACGAAAAAAATACAGCTAATTAACTATGCAAATTATTAAAACTGCTTCAAGAATAGATATATGATTACTCAACAGCCTGACGCTCATATCCCTTTAGTATCGGTAATCGTTCCTGCATATAACGCCGAAAAATTTATAGCTAAAACACTATATTCAATCATTGAACAAACATATAAAAATATCGAAATTTTAGTCGTAGATGATGGTTCTCAAGATAAAACGGCTGAAATCGTTAGAAGTATCGCCCAAAAATATCAGCAAATCATCTTGCTACAACAATCTAATTCTGGAGTAGCATCTGCACGTAATTTAGCAATAGAAAACTCACGGGGAGAATTCATTGCCCCAATTGATGCTGATGATATTTGGTATCCACAAAAAATTGAAAAGCAAGTGCAATGTATGTTGCAAGCAGGTTCAGAAGTCGGCTTAGTATATTCTTGGTCGATGGATATCGAAGAAAATGAAATGCCAACTGGATACTTTCGAGCCTCTAGGATAGAAGGTGACGTTTATACAACATTGCTGCTTCATTATTTTATTGGTAATGCCAGTTCTATCATGATTCGTCGGACGTGCTTCGAGCAAGTTGGTGGATATGATAGTGGATTGAAGAAGCAAGATGCTCAGGGAAGTGAAGATTGGGATATTTGCTTACGGATTGCCGAATACTACCAATTTAGAGTAGTTCCAGAAATTTTAGTCGGCTATCGTCAACTTCCTAATAGTATGTCCAAGGACTATAGCCAGATGGCAAAATCCCATGATTTAATGTGGCAATCGATTCGAGGTAAATATCCTAATATGCCTACATATATAGAACGATTATCTGCCAGTAGTTTCTATATGTACTTAGCTAATCAAAGTAATCAAGGTAATAATCCTAGAATTAGTTTGAACTGGCTATATAAAGCTTTAAAAGCCGATATCATAACGCCTTGTTTTCGTTTAAGCTTATATAAATTATTATTAACTAGCATCTTCAAACTGCTTACCCAAAGAACTACAGGTTCGGTTGTACCTATCTATCAACCACAAACACAAATCCAACCAATTGCTGACATAAATTATCAAAAAAATCAACCAGAAAATTTTAGCGATTTATATAATTTCTTAAATTCGGAACAGCAAAAGCTGAACAAAACAATGAAAGTGCAAGTTGAAATAATTTTACACCAACTAGCACCGAAAATATTTGGCACACCAAGACAATGGAAAAAACAGTCATTTTAAAGGTATGAATACCTCTAAACCATCATGAAAGAATTACAAGCAATTAAGGCATTAATGCCCCTGATAAAATTTTATCCTTGGGCAATTCCCGTAATTGTTCTATTAGGAACTTTGTCTCCTTTCGCTGAAGGGTTGGGTATCAGTCTATTTATTCCTCTATTACAAAGCTTAGATAAAACATCAGCACAAACTAGCGTTTACAATAATTTATTTTTAAATTATCTCAATCAACTATTTTTGTTTATTCATCCCAGCCAACGCTTTTTAATAATTCCCTTTTTCATTTTCTTAGCTTTCCTGCTCAAAAGTGGTCTATCTTATGGTTATCAGGCTTTATCTCATTGGCTATATGTGAATGTTTATCACCATTTGCGAGTGGGGATTTTTCAGCAACTTTTAAATGTTAGCCAGAGTTTTATCGATTCCCATCAATCAGGGAGATTGATTAATACCTTAGAAATGGAAACTAGCCTTGCTTGTGATGCACTAACTTATTTTACTTATATTATTATTCATGGATGTACAATTACAGTTTTTATTCTCCTTTTACTACTCCTATCATGGCAGATAACAATATTTGTTGCAGTTTCTCTAGTTTGTATTTCCATAATTATCCGAAAATTAACATATCAAATTTCTGCCCTTGGTGAACAGAAAACTAATGCTAATAGTGACCTCTACAATCGGATAGTGGAAGGAATAATAGGAATTAAAGTTATCCGTTCCTTTGGACAAGAATCATACGAAAAAGCCCGGTTTGATGATTTATCGAAAAATGTCCGCAATGTAAGTGTAAAGTTTGAGCTTTTGTCTAGTGCAGTTGAACCGATTTCTGAAGTTTTTTCTGTAGCTATACTAGTAGCTATTTTAATCATTGCCTTTCAAAATCAAGCTACAGTACCAGTTTTGCTAACTTTTATTTTGATGTTGTCTCGATTACAGCCTTATATAAAAGAATTTGATAAAAATCGAGCGAAGTTAGTTGGTTTACTCAGCCCGGTAAATAATGTTGTATCTTTCTTAGATACTTCTAACAAGCCTTATATATATTCTGGAAAAGCGCCTTTTAAGAAACTAGAATTGGCAATTAGTTTTGAAGATGTTATATTTTGTTATGAAAGCCAAACTAGTCCAGCAGTCGAGGGAATTTCTATCTGTATCCCTAAAGGTAAAACTACGGCATTTGTAGGACCTTCAGGCTCTGGTAAGTCAACTTTAATCAACCTGCTATTACGCTTTTATGAAGTTACACAAGGAGAAATTTATCTAGACGGTTCTCCTTTAAGAAATTTCAATTTGTCCTCTTGGCGTAGTCAAATTGCACTGGTGAGTCAAGATGTGCATATGTTCAGTACAACCATTAAAGAAAATATTGCTTATAGTCGGTTGGATGCTTCGGATGAGGAAGTTATTGCTGCTGCAAAACAGGCTTATGCTCATGAATTTATTTGTAATCTTCCCCAAGGCTATGATACTCATATTGGTGATAGAGGAGTAAGGCTTTCAGGAGGACAACGCCAGCGAATTTCTATTGCTAGAGCGATTTTACGTAATCCCCAAATTTTGATTTTAGATGAAGCAACAAATGCCCTTGATAGTGAATCAGAACGATTAATCCAAGAAGCTGTTAATATTCTGAGTCAAAATCGGACTGTGATTGTGATCGCTCATCGTCTATCTACAATTGAAAAATCTGACCAGATTATTGTACTTGATCACGGCAGAGTTGTTGAGCAAGGAAAATTCTCTGATTTACTTAAGCTAAAGGGAATGTTTTCTAAACTCTATCAACTGCAACATAGTGGTACTTTATTATAAAAAGGTTATATATTTATGGACACTCAACCTTTAGTATCGGGAATTATTATCTTCTTAAATGAAGAAAAGTTTATTCAGGAAGCTATCGAGAGCGTATTTGCTCAAACTTATAAAAATTGGGAACTGTTATTAGTTGATGATGGTTCTGTTGACAGTAGCACAGATATTGCTCGTCGCTTTGCTGAAGAATACCCTGATAAAGTTCGTTATCTAGAGCATGAAAATCACCAAAATCGGGGAATGAGTGCTTCTCGCAATTTGGGTATTCAAAAAGCAGAAGGTGAGTATATTGCTTTTTTAGATGGTGATGATATTTGGCTACCAAAAAAATTGGAACAGCAAGTCAATATTTTGAACTCAGAATCTAGTGCAGCGATGGTTTATGGACGTACAGAGATTTGGTATAGCTGGGCGAAAAATTCTGATGATAGCCAAGAAGATCATTTTTATGATCTTGGTGTTCAGCCAAATACCTTGGTTCCATCACCTCAACTTCTTCTCTTATTATTAAAAAACAAATGCCAAACGCCTACAACTTGTAATGTTTTAGTGCGGCGAAAAGTATTTGTAGAAGTTGGTCAATTTGAAGAAGTTTTTCGGGGAATGTATGAAGACCAAGTATTTTTTACAAAAGTGCTGCTGAAATTTCCGGTTTTTGTAGCTAATGATTGTTGGGCTAGATATCGACAGCATCCAGCAACCTGTAGTGCTAATGAAGCAGCCACAAAAGCTTATATGGCTTCCAGATTGAAATTTTTGCTTTGGGTAGAAAGTTATTTCTCTGCACAAGGAATCGAACATCAGGAAATTTGGGAAACTCTGAAAAAAGAAATTTGGGACTGTCAAAACCCAACTTTATCTAATCTAACCAACAGTATTAAATATTTCATCTGGCGGATGAAAGAAAAAGTTTTACATACAATAAGTTGTAAAATTCCTGTTTCTATTTCTCGTCAATAATCAAAAGTAATTAAATTAAAAACAATTAAGTGTGAGTTACAGATGAAAATCGCTTTTATTAGTTATGAATATCCTCCTGATACGGCTGATGGCGGTATTGCAACTTATGTATATCAGTCAGCTAAAATGCTGAGTAAACTTGGTCATCAGGTAGAAGTATTTGCAGGTAGTCGTGAGCGTTCTGGGAGTGAAGCTGAAGCTGGAGTTATCACCCACCGAGTTAAGTCTTTGGAACAACAAGATTTTGCAGAACTTGTGGGACGGCTGTTTGCTAAACGCCATGGGGATATAGGTTTTGATGTGTTGGAAGGGCCTGACTATGCTGCTGATGCGAGGGAGGCTGTAAGATTAGTTCCAGAAATCCCGTTTGTTCTTAAATTGCATACTCCCTCGATTTTGCTATTAAAGTTGAATTATGATGAATCTTATGCCTCGATGTTGAGAAAAAGTTATTGGTATGTTGCTTCATTATTCAGGAGAATTCGTCCGGCTTGGGGATATTCTCCCATGGGTGCAGCCCATCGTTTATATACATTAAAGGTCAATGAAATAGAGCGATCGCATGCTGTAAGCGCTGATGAAATTGCTTCCCCTTCTCGTTCTCTGGGAAAACTGCTAGTTGATGAGTGGGGTTTGGATGCTGCTAAGGTGAGTCATGTTCCTTATCCTTATATTCCTTGTGAGGAGTTGCTGAAGATTCCTGTTGATACTCAAACCAATACTGTAACTTTTATTGGTAGATTGGAAATTCGTAAAGGTGTGATTGACTTAGCACAAGCAATTCCCCAAATTTTACAGCAGTTTCCTAATGTGCGATTTCGGTTTGTGGGTGCAGCAGAACCTTCTCCAGATCCACGCTTAGATATGCGCCAATATTTAGAAAAGATGCTGCGTTCTTACAGCCAATCGATTGAGTTTACTGGTGTTGTAGCTCCAAAAAATCTACCTGATATTTTAGCCAATACTGATATTTGTGTTTTTCCTAGTTTGTGGGAAAATTTCCCCTGTGTTTGTTTAGAAGCAATGGCCGCTGGTAGGGGAATTGTCGGTACAAATGCCGGAGGGATGGCGGATATGCTCAATACAGAAAAAGTTGGCCGACTCATCCCCCCTCATAACCCCGAAAAAATTTCCCAGTCAGTGATTGAGTTATTGGCTAACCCAAACTTAAGAATGCAACTAGGACAAGCAGCACGCGATCGCTTACTTACAGAATACAGTGCCGAGAGTGTGAGCGCTTTACAAGAAACAAGTTATCTGCGAGCAATTAAACAGAGACAATCTCAAGGAGCGCGTTTTCGGCAGCATCAAGAAACCATACACAAAACTACAACTTATGCAGAATAAACCGCTGGTTTCTGTAATTACGCCGTTTTTCAACGCGCAAATGTTTTTTGTGGAAGCAATTGAAAGCGTAATTTTCCAAACTTATGAGCATTGGGAATTATTTTTAGTAGATGATGGTTCCACTGATGAGAGTACAATTATTGCTCAAAAATATGCGGCTCAATACCCTGATAAAATCCACTATTTAGAACATCCAGAACATCAAAATCGGGGAAAAAGTACTTCCCGCAACTTGGGTATTAATCGTGCGAAAGGCAAATATATTGCTCTGTTGGATGCGGATGATGTTTTTTTACCCCAAAAGCTAGAAAAACAAGTGGCAATTCTCGAATCTCAACCAGAAACAGCAATGGTTTATGGGCCTACCCTTTATTGGTATGGCTGGACGGGAAAACCGGAAGATATTCGCCGTGACTTTCTCTCCAAGCTAGGGGTAGAACCGAATACTGTATTTTCACCACCTACGTTACTCAATCTTTTTTTACAAGACGGGGGAATTCTCCCTTGCACTTGTGGCCTTTTGGCTCGTCGCCAAATTGTGGAAAATACTGGTGGTTTTGATGAAGCTATTCAGCATATGTATGAGGATCAGGTTTTTTTGGCGAAGATTGCTCTGGAGTCACCAGTATTTGTTGAGGGTGGGTGTTGGGATAAATATCGACAGCACCGAGATTCTAGTTCTTATGTAGCAATGCGTACGGGAGAATATCATCCTTATAAACTCAATTCAGCCCGTCAGATTTTCTTAAATTGGCTAGCAAAATACATTGCAGACCGGGGAGTGAAAAATCTTGAACTGGATAAGTCATTACAAAAGGCTTTATGGCCTTATCGCCATCCTAAGTTATACAATCTTATCAGCCAAATTCGCTATTTTATCAAAAAGCTGAATGGGCAATTAGAGTGTGAGATCCAACAAAGTTTATAAATAAATTTAGCTAAAATTTAAGGGGGTTTTCTGATGACGAAAGAGCAAGCAAATTCAAGTCCTGTAAATTACTGGTTAAATAATAAGTGGCGTTGGTTGAGAACCCAATGGCAGAGTTTTCGCCATCCTGTAGGGAGTGTTGATTTCGGTAATTTACGCCGTGTTACACCGATTAGCCGCGAGTTTGGTTATGACAGGGGGTTACCAATTGACCGTTATTATGTGGATAAGTTTCTCACAACTTATGCTGATGATATTCGGGGTCGGGTGCTGGAAATTGGGGATGATTCCTATACTCGACAGTTCGGAGGCGATCGCGTCACAACTAGAGATGTGTTACACGTCAAAGGGAATAATCCCATTGCTACTTATGTAGGTGATTTGACTAATGCTGATCACATTCCCTCGGATACCTTTGACTGTTTTATTCTCACTCAGACCCTGCATCTAGTCTACGATTACCGCTTGGCGTTGCAAACTATCTATCGCATTCTCAAACCGGGTGGAGTTTTACTGGCGACTTTTCCGGGTATTAGTCACATTTGTAACGATGAATGGGCTGAGTATTGGTGCTGGAGTTTCACTAGTTTATCTTCCAAACAACTGTTTGCAGAGTTCTTCCCGAAGGAAAATGTGCAAATTCAAACTCACGGTAATGTGTTAGCGGCGATCGCCTTTTTGCAAGGTTTGTCTGTGCAAGAGTTGAGTCCTAAAGAACTAGATTTTGGCGATCGCCAGTATGAAGTTTTAATCACCGTTAGAGCTATGAAACCGGAAGATTAGTTATGAGAGGCACAATCAGCAAATTATGGCAAGTCACTCGGCAGTTTCCCAAAAGATTTTTTTCTCAAGGATTAATATTAATGTATCACCGCATAGCAGAGCAGGATATTGATCCTTGGTCTTTATGCGTAACTCCCGAAAATTTCTCTGAGCAATTGGCAATTTTACAGCAATATACTCAACCTATGAGTCTTCAAGAACTTGCTCAAGCACAACAAGCTGGTAAAATTCCTTCACGGGCTGTAGCGATTACTTTTGATGATGGCTATGCCAACAACTTGCACAATGCTAAACCTATCTTAGAAAGTTATCACATTCCCGCAACTGTCTTTGTCACTACTGGTTATATAGGCAGAAATCGGGAATATTGGTGGGATGAACTAGAGCAAATCTTACTCAAGCCAGGAAAGTTGCCAGAAAAGCTTTGTCTGAATATTAACGGCAGTTCTCAGGAGTGGAAATTAGGGAAAGCTGTTAATTATAGCCAAGAGGAACATCAGCATGATTATGCTTGTCCACCTTGGGAAGCTAAACCGGGTTCCCGACTGTTTTTTTATTACTCAGTTTGGCAGCAATTACAGTCTTTATTTGCCGAACAACAACAGCAAATTCTTGATAGAATCATTACTTGGGCAAATGCGGATGCGATTGCACGTCCCACTCATCGTCCCATGAATCTAGAAGAAGTTCGCGCTTTAGAAAAGGGAAATTTGATAGAAGTAGGAGCGCATACAATCACCCATCCCTTCTTGCATACCCATACAGCAGCTTTTCAACAGCAAGAAATTGAGCAAAGTAAACAAAGTTTAGAAGAGTCGTTAGGACATTCAGTGAATAGTTTTGCTTACCCCTTCGGTGCTTATAATCAAGATACTGTTTCCTTGGTAAAAAAAGCTAATTTTAACTGTGCTTGCTCAACAGTTGAGGAAACAGCCTGGAAGTATAATAATAGGTTTTTATTACCTCGCTTTGAAGTTAAAAACTGGGATAAAAATCAATTTAAGAAAATCCTAGATAATTGGCTATAACCTTGACTAGTTAATTACAAAAACTTGTAATCTGAATTTAATCAAAAAACTCGCAAATGCATCGCTTTGCAAAAGTTAGACAAAACATTTCAAGCAGGCAAATAATATGTTATCTCTTAAAAGGCAGTAAAACAACAAAATCTTGTTACAAAAATTGCTAACATAAATTTATTCTGTTAGCTAATTGTTAATAAAAAACTCTGAGAGGATTATTTACAGAAAATTCAAACAATATAAAAAATCAATTAAGGCAAGCAAATGAATAATAACTCCCTGATTTCAACCATTATTATATTTCTGAATTGTGAACAGTTTTTATCAGAAGCGATAGAAAGTGTATTTAATCAGACTTATCAAAACTGGGAACTACTATTAGTAGATGATGGTTCCACAGATGGAAGTACAGCTATTGCTCAAAAATATGCGGCTCAACATCCCGATAAAGTGCGCTATTTGGAACACGAATCTCATGAAAATCGAGGGATGAGTGCAACTCGTAATTTAGGCATTTCTTATGCTCAAGGAGATTACATTTCTCTCCTTGATGCTGATGATGTTTGGCTACCACAAAAATTAGAGCGACAAGTAGCAATTTTGGAATCTCAACCTGAAGTCGGAATTGTCTTTGGCCCTACAGAATATTGGTATAGCTGGACAGGTAAAGCTGAAGACCAAAAACGAGATGTATTAAGGGAAATTGGGGTGCAGTCTGATACAGTTTTTCAACCACCAAAACTACTTTCTCTTTTACTCACAAATGAAGCTAATGCACCTGCTACTTGTAGTGTGTTATTTCGACGCCAAGTGTTTACAGAAACTGGAGGTTTTGAAGAATCATTTAAGGGATTATTTGAGGATCGGGCATTTTTTTCTAAAGTATATCTAAAGATTCCGGCGTTTGTAATGAGTGAATGTTGGGATAGATATCGACAACATCCTGATTCTAATTGTCATCTTGAAGAAAAAACAGGAAAATATAAACCTTACCGACGTAGTGAAGCTCATTTCAAATTTTTAAAATGGCTAGAGGGATATTTATTTGAACAAGTAGTTAAAGATCCTGATGTTTGGCAAGCTTTGAATATAGGGCTTTTGCCATATCGTAATTTGACTTTGCACTATTTGTATCAAATCAAAAAGCGGTTACAGATTATTGGGCAGCGAATATTACCTACTCCTATTCGCCGCTGGTTACAGGCTTGATTTGAGATGAACAATATTTCTGTAATAAGTGATTTTAATATAATACGGTTTAGTTAATGAGTCTGCGCCTTGAGTATATGCAACCATTAAACATTACCCTAGTCTGAGGAAAAACTGATAATGAGTGATTTTATCCCTCGAAAGATTTTACATATCGAACTTAGTCAAGATATTCCCATATTAGTAGCAGATACTAATCCTGCTTTTTTTTATGTCGTATTTTGGTGGCATGGTATCCCTCTGGGTCATCAAGAAATATTAAACCAGCAATTACCCATGTCTGCGGAACAATTATTAGATTTAGCTGTGCAGACTATTACACCTGCGCTTAAATCCCATTTTTCAAAAAAAAATATTCTTTTTATGGAAGCTTCTACAACAACTTCACCTAGAGAATTAATGAAAACTTGGGAACAGCCTTTTGCCAAGCTATGTAAAGAGTGGTCAAAGTGTGAAAACTATTCAGTTTCTGTGGTAATTTGTACACGCGATCGCCCTGAACAAATAGCACAGTGCTTGCGATCGCTGCAAAATTTATCCCATCCTCCAGAAGAAATTGTAGTGGTAGATAATGCGCCAAGTTCAGATGCAACAAAGCAACTGGTTACTCAAATACCTGGTGTGCGCTATGTCTTAGAACCTCGACCAGGTTTAGATTTTGCTCGTAATGCCGGAATTTACAACAGCACTGGTGACATTATTGCCTACACTGACGACGATGTAGTAGTGCATAGTGATTGGGTTATGAGATTGCGGCAAAGTTTTCGTGATCCTCAAGTGATGGCCCTGACTGGTTTAGTCATAGCAGCAGAATTAGAAACTGAATCACAATATTTATTTGAAAAATACTGGAGTTTTAATAGAGGTTATCAGTCGTTAATCTTTGATAGCCAATATTTTGCCAAATATCAGTTTTTGGGTGTTCCCGCTTGGCGGATAGGTGCTGGTGCAAATATGGCGTTTAGACGTAAAGTTTTTGAACTGGTAGGAGACTTTGATGAACGTCTTGATGTTGGTGCGGCAGGTTGTAGTGGAGATTCAGAATTTTGGTATCGAGTCCTGGCTGAAGGCGGGATTTGCCATTATGAACCAACTGCTGTAGTTTACCACACTCACCGCAAAGAGATGGATAGTCTACAACGGCAGATATTCTTTTATATGCGTGGGCACGTGACAGAACTTTTAATTCGGTTTGAGAAATATAGACATTGGGGAAATCTCGTGCGTCTAGGGTTGATGCCAGTTTATTTCACTTATGTAATTCTCTTTGGTATTTTCAAACAACAACCAAGATTGAAAACTCTCCTAGCAGAAATTCGCGGCTGTTTCTCTGGAGCAAAATTTTATTTTAACCATCAAAAACTAACGAAGTTGCAAAATATTTCCCAGCCATCAATAGAAAAAATATCTAGCAAATTACATTAAGTTATTCATTAATAAATTCGTAAAATTATGCACTTTCTTGTTACAGGCGGCGCTGGCTTTATTGGCTCTCATGTTACCGAACAATTATTATCTGAAGGTCATAGAGTAACGGTTGTTGACAACCTTAAAACTGGTAGCTTCCAGAATTTACAGGAGCATCCCCGGCTCAAATTTATCGAGAAAGATATATTAGCTTGTAAGCCTGAAGATTTTACCACACCAATTGACGGAATTGCTCACTTAGCAGCAACGGCATCAGTTGCAGAATCTTGGTTGCATCCTTTAGCGGCTCATCATAATAATCTTTCTGCAACTATTGCTGTAATTCAGTTATGTCAAGTTCTGAAAATTCCCCGCTTGGTGTTTACTAGTTCTGCTGCTGTTTATGGTAATCCTATTCAGCTGCCGATATCAGAAAATAACCCCACTGCTCCCATTTCTCCCTACGGGTTACAAAAATTGGTCAGTGAGCAATATGCCAGTTTATTTAGTCAAGAATTTGGCTTGTCTGTAGTCAATCTCAGATTATTTAATGTATTTGGCCCGCGTCAAAGTCCTACCTCTGCCTATTCTGGTGTTATTTCTATTTTTGTTAACACCATGCAGGAAGGTAAACCGATTACCATGTATGGTGATGGGAATCAAACAAGAGACTTTATTTATGTTCAGGATGTGGCGATCGCCTTTGCTAAAGCTTTAACAATTTCTCTGGTCAATGGTTCCTGCCTGACATTTAACATAGGCACGGGAAACACCATCTCTCTGCTCCAGCTTGTAGATGTTCTCCAAGATTGTTTTCCCCATTGGCAACCAGCAGTTAACTTTGCTCCGGCTCGTGTAGGAGATATTCAACATTCCCAAGCTGATATCACAAAAGCATCTTCACTTTTAGGATTCACTCCTCATTGGTCAGTTAAGTCTTCTATGCCTCTTTTCATCAAATCGCTGATTTAATGCAGAAGAATATACTCAGAAATCATGAGGAGATGCAATGGCAAAACAGCACAAATTTGAGTCCAAGATTTCTCGGAACAAAAAATGGTAAAAGCCACTTTAGATGTGCTGATAAATTCAAAAATTTAAAATTTAAAATTGGATTTTGAATTGTTTACAGTGTTTCTGGTGGGGCAATATCAGATCCAACACTGATACCAGATATACCAGACTTAATGCCCGGTTTAGTAGTTGCTTCAGTGCTTTGGGGTAACTCTTTATGGAATGAAGCCCCAGGAATAACCACATCTGAATTTAGCGCTCCTTTGCTATTTGTTTGCTGAGATATCCATGACAATCCTCCCACTGCCCCGGCAATAAAGGCCGCGTAGCCCACATACAAATGTATGGGGCTGATTTCCATTGCCGATGCTCCAGAACGTTTTTTGGACTGATCCCAAAAGGGTAAAACTGGTTTCACCTGATTGGGTGCAGGTAAAGAAGCTGCTAAAATTGTGCCATTTAGTCCCAAGGCATTTCCCATGACGCGGATAAAGCCACGAATTAAAACATCTTCTGGCAATAAATGTAAATTTCCATTCTCTACTGCTTCCATATAATCGAGTGATACATGAGTGTAAACATAAAGTTGGCGCAGAGAAAGATTTTGAGATTCACGCGCTTGTCTTAGCTGTTGTCCGATTTGATGGAGAGTTTCTAAGCGCTGCTGGGCTTGTTCAGTAGCGCGAGATTTTTGAGTCCGGTGGAGCCACCTGCTTGGTGTTTTATTTATGGCTTTGCCTTCGGGACTACTTACTGTATTGTCTGCTAGATTAGACTCTGGCAGTAAATTCCCTTGCTTGGAGGGTGATGCAATAGTTGTTAAGTATTGTGATAAGTCGCTAGATTGTTCTGGTTCCACAGTTGGTGAAACAGCCGTATCTAGCTGTGGGTTAATATCTGCAACTGTCTGATGCTTTAGTGCGAATTTCTGAAACGCTAAACCAATTGCTTCTCGGCTGACAGATTTAAACAAAATTTTGGCTTTTTCCTGTGAAGAGCCGAGCAACTTTTCCAACATAGCCAAAGCATGGCGATAAACTTTACTGTGGTGTAGTTCAGTTTCTATTTCACCCAGTAGCGATCGCAATTCATCTTGAGAAATTTTAACACTAGGATTTCCAGGAATGGTCAACAAGTATACAGGTGTCATAGCCATGATTGAAATCTCCCCGATAGCTGGAGTACAGAGTGGTTTTACCTGTATTATTTCTTCTACCGCTGGCTATAAGATCCGGAATGTTAAGTATGATTTATATATCAGCATTATCTAATTTTTTTAGTCTCAACCTAAGTATAAATACATATCTCAGCTGAAGTTAGCAGCTTTGGCATTTTCAAAGACTGATAAAACAATACTAGGACTTACGCACTATACAAATTGAACATAATATGAATCAACAATAATTGGTCATTTCCGGCTTTTGAACATGGCTTTGTAGGGTGCGTCAGACTCAATAATTTGGCAATAATTAACAGATTTTTGACATCTGACGCACCCTACAAGAGACTTAACCAACAATACATACTTGGTGTTTCCTGTCAATGCGTAAGTCCTAAATACATAGAATTTAGAGAAAAAATTCTATGTATATACATAATATGGCAACTGAGTTAGCCCCAGAAATCATTAGTCATTAGCCATTTGGCTTTAAGCTATTTTGGGTGAATGCAGATGCCAAGTAGTAGATTGCTCATAAGCATAAGCTACTTGAAACAGTTGATCTTCTCGCAGTACCTTGCCAATTAGCTGTAATCCTATTGGTAGCCCTTTGTGATCAAAACCACAGGGAAGGCTCAAACCTGGTAAACCAGCAAGATTGACAGGAATAGTCATCAAGTCAGTTAAATACATACTTAAGGGATCAGTAGTTTTTTCCCCTGCTTGGAAAGCTGTGGTGGGAGAAGTAGGACAGACTAAAACATCAACTATTTCAAAAGCTTTTTCAAAATCTTCTTTAATCAGGGTGCGAACTTTTTGGGCTTTCAGATAGTAAGCGTCGTAATAGCCAGCAGAAAGGGCATAAGTGCCAATCATAATCCGGCGCTTAACTTCTGTACCAAAACCAGCGGCGCGGGTACGAGTGTACATCGACAACAGATTGTCTGCATCAGGAGAGCGCAAGCCATACTTGACACCATCGTAACGAGCTAGATTTGCTGATGCTTCTGACGGGGCGATGATATAGTAGCTTGGGACGCCATAGCGGAAGCGGGGACAGGAAACTATATGAATTTCTGCTCCCAAACTTTGTAGTACATCGATGGCTGCGGTAACAGCTTTTTCTACTTCCGAGTCTAACCCTTCACCAAAAGTTTCTTTAATTACACCGATTCTGAGTTTTTTTCTGGCTTTAAGGTCTGGTTTTAAGCTAGCAGAATAGTCGGGAACTTGAACCTTCAAGCTAGTAGAGTCTTTGGGATCGTGACCTGCGATCGCCTTTAATAATATCGTCGCATCTTCTACTGTGCGTGCAAATGGCCCAATTTGATCCAAAGATGAAGCGTAAGCTACCAACCCGTAACGGGAAACCAGTCCATAAGTTGGTTTCATCCCTACCACACCGCAAAAAGAAGCAGGTTGGCGAATCGAACCACCAGTATCAGAACCGAGGGATACCACACATTCATCAGCTGCCACAGCCGCTGCTGAACCTCCAGAAGAACCACCCGGAACCCTAGATAAATCCCAAGGATTAGCGGTGACTTGGTAGGCAGAGTTTTCTGTGGAACTGCCCATAGCAAACTCATCTAAATTGGTTTTACCCACCATCACCGCCCCAGCATCTGCTAGTTTTTGGGTTACTGTGGATTCATAAGGCGGGACAAAATTTTCCAAAATTCGCGAGCCACAGGTGGTGCGAATACCCTTGGTACACAAATTGTCTTTAATGCCAATGGGAATCCCTGCCAATAGCCCAATTTCTTCCCCAGCGGCGATTTTGGCATCCACAGCACGAGCCTGGTCTAAGGCGTGTTGTGCCGTCACAGATAAAAAACTGTGCAATTTCGGCTCTAATACTTGAATACGGTCTAAAGCTTCTTGGGTAATTTCAACGGCAGAACGTTCTTTTTTAATTAGCTGTTCGTGCAACTCGCGGATGGATGCCATGATTGCTCTCTTTGTGACTCAAGTCATTGATTTTAGTACATTTTGACAATTTCTGCCCAGTTGCTTCAGCCTACTCCAATAGTTTTTTCCCAGGGCGGGGTTATACTTTCTGAAGTTTTAAGTCTAGCAATTTACTGCCTGTTAACCGCTTTTGTGCAATTTGCCACATTTTAGAAAAATTTAATTCTATTGTGTGTCAAGGTATAGCGGTGTTGGCTCTAGGGTAAATTTGTAGTAAAAATATTACTTAAATTACATTTTTTGAGCAAGAGAGAATTTGTTTTGAGGGTTAGAAAAAATGGTTAAAATACTTACACGTACTTTTGTAGGCAGAGAAAATGTCTATGATATTGGGCTAGAGCGCGACCATAATTTTGTAATTAAAAATGGTTTGATAGCTGCTAATTGTTTCAATAAATCCCATTCAACAGCTTATGGATATGTAACTTATCAAACCGCATATTTAAAAGCTAATTACCCACTAGAATATATGGCGGCGCTGTTGACGGCTAACAGTGGCGACACCGAAAAGGTGCGGAAATATCTTGATAATTGTATTAGTATGGGTATCCCGATAGATCCCCCAGATATTAATCGCTCTGGGCTGGATTTTACGCCAGCAGCAGGCAAGATTTTGTTTGGATTTTCAGCAGTTCGTAACGTGGGTCAAAATGCGATCGCCTGTATTTTAGAAGCGAGAGAAGAAGCCGGAGAGTTTAAAGAATTTAAAGACCTCGGCGATTTTTGCGATCGCGTAGATTTGCGTGCTGTTAACCGCCGAACTATGGAGTCACTGATTCACTGTGGAGCCTTTGACAAAATCGAACCCAACCGCAATCAACTAATCCAAGACCTAGAATTAGTCTATGATTGGGCCCAATCCCGTGCCAAAGATAGAGCCAGTGGTCAGGGAAACCTCTTTGATTTATTAGGTGGATTTTCGGCTAATCATCAAAAAGCTAATAATGCTTTTGAAACTGCTCCCAAAGCTCCAGATGTGAAAGATTTTCCCCCACAAGAAAAGTTGCGTTTAGAAAAAGAATTATTAGGTTTTTATGTATCCGACCATCCCCTAAAATCCATCCAGCAATCATCCTCAGTTCTCACTCCAATTAATTTGTCGCAACTTGGGTTACAAAAGGATGACACCATACTTTGTGCAGTTGTCATGCTAAATAACGTCAAAAAAGTAGTCACCAAAAAAGGTGACCCAATGGCGATTTTGCAAATAGAAGATTTAACGACACAATCAGAAGCAGTTGTCTTTCCCAAAACTTATGAACGCATTAGTTCTCTACTTGAAGTTGATGCCAGATTGATTATTTGGGGTAAAGTAGACCGAAGAGATGAGCAAACTCAATTTATAGTTGAAGACGCCGAACAGGTAGAAACAGTCAAGATGGTGATGGTAGAACTAAATCCTCAACAAGCAGCAGCCTTTGAAGAAAACCATCGCTTGAGTACGATTTTGAAAGAACATTCAGGAGACAAAGAAAAGGCAAAAATACCGGTGATTGGCATTGTACAGGCAGGAGATGATCGATATCTTGTCCGTTTTGGTAGGCAATTTTGGGTACAAGATTCCAGCACGGCTGTTCAGGCTCTGCAAAACGCCAGATTTCCTGCTCATGTCAAACGATTAATTGGTGGGTAAGCATCTCAAATCAATTGCCAGAGTGCAACATCAGAAATGCTCAATCAGCGCACAAAAGAGGTTAATAGACGGTGTTGAGGACACTTTTAGTGATTACCGTTGGTTTATTACCGTCCCTATTTTCCCTGTGGGTGATCCGTAAAACCCGGTTGCGAGAACGTACACGCTTGCGTCAAGCAGCTTTAAACGTTTCTAGGGCGCGGTTACGGCAAAGTATCAGACCAGTTGAAGGCGATCGCTACTATTTAGAAGGAGTAGGCTATTTGGTTGGCGATATTAGCTGCAAATTTAATGCCAGATCCGGCTATGTCCGTTGTGCTGTCAATCCCAGCGGCCCGTGTGAGGGTTGCCGTCACTATGAACCCAGGGAATTAGCTAGCAGCGACAAGGAAACTTAATTATTTACCTTAAACCAATGTTCACTTTGTTATCAAAATCAAAACTCTGAATTTATCAAAGTGCTTTTCATAACTTAGATAAAATTGCTATATGTTCTAAAATTTCTTGTGCAATTAAAGTCAAAATTTTCTAAACTGGAGAGGTATCATAATTCAGCGTTTTAAGACGAAGTCCCCCTTTTTTTCGTCTACTAACCGCTATATTCACTACATAATGCCGGCTAATGAACATGGTAGAAGATAACCAACTAGTAATACGTCACATTAATCCCGAAGTGAGACAGTTGATTAAGGTATACGCTGCTGTTAACGACTGTACCCAAGCTGAAATATTGGAGCGGATTGTTTTTGAATGGCACTCGCAGCAGAGCAAAAGTGAACGACCGCCAGGAAACGAAGATGAGTAGCTTTTTTATTAATTAATGGGCGATGCTGAAATTGAGTATGCATTTTCAGATTTAGGTAAAATTTCCCAATATACAAAAGCGCCCAAGTTGTGACAGCACAGACATCTGCACCCTGATTTCATAATTCCTGTGCTGCATTCCATACCTCATAAAACCAGCGCATCTGCTGCTCACGGGTGCAGGTAAAGTTATGATTTGCTCATATTAACTGCCACAGATGAAGAAATTCATCGTGCTGAAGCCATATTACGTCATCAAGGAATTGAATATTGGGGCCTTTAGATGATTCCCCACAGACAGAAAACTGATAGGGTGATAGTACAACCCATAATTTCAAAGGTATGCTACCTAGCTTTATTACAGGCATACACTTTTAAATTAGCTGGAGTGTAGACATCTCTCATTAGGAGTAAATATCTTATGTCTCTATCACGAAAAGTCAAAAAATATTACAAATGGTTTTGGGATGAATCCCTTGGCGGTGACTATGATGCCTGGGGTACAAGTACCTACTTTATGGAAATCGGTATTAATTTATATCCCGACAGACAATTAGAAGTTTACGAAAACGGCAATGTATTATCTTATGATGGCAGCCATCATGCAGATGATTTTGGCAGGTTATGCGATCAAAGATTAGGTGATGGCGATATTCAAGAATTTGAAATTTCCAAACTAGAATTTGAACAAGTTTGGCAAACCAAAGTCCCTATAAATAGATCAAGTATCTAGCTAAACTTAAAAAAGTTACAAAAACTCCAAGGGTAAAAATCCTATATATACTAAGTGTTCAGCAATATTCTATTCTGAAAAAATTGCCCACAATCAGTCCACTAATGTCCAAGCCAACATCCCAAGTTTCATGAGCAGCGAAACCCAACTTAGTCTCTTTGACGATTCAACCTTTAATCAACGAGATTTGATTCCTACAGACTCTAAAATTCCTATCCCTCCCGGAACTTATGCTAATCTCACCGAGTTAGAAAATCATTGTAATAACTGTCACCGTTGCGGTTTGGGAGACACGCGCACTCATGCTGTTGTCGGACGAGGTAATCTCCAAGCACCTATCATGATTATTGGGGAAGCACCAGGACAAAGCGAAGACGAAACAGGTTTACCATTTGTGGGTAGATCAGGGCAATTGCTAGATAAAATCTTGGCATCTGTGAATTTAACTACAGAGAACGATGTATATATCGGTAATATCGTAAAATGCCGCCCACCAGAAAACCGAGTTCCCACACCTGAAGAAATGGCGGCTTGCAAACCATATTTATTAGAACAAATTCGCCTAGTTGACCCGAAAATCATTTTATTAACCGGTGCGACTGCTGTCAAAGGTATCACTGCCGATAAACGACCAATTACGAAAATTCGCGGACAGTGGCTAGAGTGGCAAGGGCGTTTGTGCATGCCGATTTTCCACCCTTCTTACTTGTTGCGTAATCCTTCTAAGGAAAGGGGTTCGCCTAAATGGTTGATGTGGCAGGATATACAGGCTGTAAGGGCTAAGTTTGATGAAATCCAAAATAACGGCTGATGGAACTGAATTACCAAAGTCAGAATCAGGATTTATAGGATTTCAAGATTTTCAGGATGATGAAAAATCTCTAATCTTAAACATTGGAAATCTAACAAGATAAACTTTCCTACAAAATCCTGTTAATCCTCTAATCTTGAAAATCCTGATTCTGACAATTAATCTTGAAAATCCTGATTCTGACAATTTTCAGGATAAAGAAAAAACACTAATCTTGAAAATCCTGATTCTGACAATTAATCTTGAAAATCCTGATTCTGACAATTTTCAGGATAAAGAAAAAACACTAATCTTAAAAATCCGAAATCTGAGAAGATAAAC
>NZ_JACJRJ010000035.1 GCF_014697195.1 Cylindrospermum sp. FACHB-282
CCGCCACCCTGGTTTGTGGATGTGAGCATAGATATTTATCAGTACGATGGCGATGACACCTCGACTACAGAAATTGACTTAGCACGAATCGAAGACAAAATTGATGCGATCGCGCAAACTTAGCAATGCAAAAACTCGGATTAATAATTTCTGGAGCAGCTTTAATTGCAAGCTTCTTTATGTTCGTTTCAAGCGGCGGATTTACAGCTGGCAGTACGCTGCAAGAAATTCGCGGCGATATCAGGCTGCTACGCCATGAAGTGCTAGCAGCGAATGCCTTACAGGATGCTGAGATTAAATCACTCAAAGAACTTAGGCACAGTTGATATTTAGTATCAATAAGTTTTCACAAATTCACCCCCGAACTCTTGGTAAAAGTTCGGGGGTGAATTTTTAAAGCTATATAAATCAGTACTTTCAGTCATTGGCGTCCTCGATGCGATCGCACTTTTCACAGCTTCGCCTGGGGAGTTTGTTTATTGACAATAACTGAGAATGGGGGCAAGGCAGGACTATAGCTCCCTGCATGTCCAGAAGTTTACGATCGCACTTCCTTGTCTAATGACCGGGTACTTCTCGGTCTTGCAAACCGAATGTAATGCCTACGTCTAGGTGATACTTCCCCTGCGTTTTGTTTCGCCACTTGCCACATTCATTGTAATCGAAATTGCAGTGAGCAGTACACCCGTATTCTTTCTGGAGATTCTATTAAGGTGGGCTAAAATTTTGATTTTGAATCTCTGTTGGCTGAAATGACACAAATTCGTTAATTTATCTGACAGTGATAAAAGAGGGATAACTCTGCCATATCAAATACAGTATTACGCTGGAATTGATGTAGTTGTTTAAAAGACTATTATACGTCTACTACTGAAGTGTAGATATAGGCTGAAACTTGGTTTGCCAAAGAATTGACTTTAGCTATTGTGTAAATCAATACTAACAATTTGTATTGCCTCACACAAATATAGACTTTTACTATTTTTAGCCTTAAAATACGGTTAGTTGATCGACATTTAGTACTTTGTAGAAAGTCAAAACTTGCAATTGCGCGAAACGTTCTGCACAACAGCGTTACAACTAGTTTTCTCGTTTCAGCTAAACAAAGCCTCATTCAGAAAACCCCGCTCAAGGACAGGAGTATGGACTTGTTATTGTTACCTCTCTTTAGCTTTCTAGTTGGTATTGTTGTTGGTCTGACAGGTATTGGTGGCGCTTCCCTCATCACCCCGATGTTGATTTTTGTTTTTCAAGTGCCACCTGCGGTAGCAGTAAGTTCTGATGTCGTTGCCGCTACGCTGATGAAAGTTGTTGGTAGCATCAAGCACTGGCAACAACAAACCCTTGATGGGGAGGTGGTGAAATGGCTCGCTTTGGGAAGTGTTCCTGGTTCTCTGTTTGGGGTAGGGATATTGCACCTGATTAAACGGAATGGAGAATATGACCTAAACAACATCACCCTTCACTTGCTGGGTGTGATTATTCTGTTAGTCACGGTTTTAGCATTGGTGCAAATGGTGTTGTTGACCTTCTTCCCAAAGTTACAATTACCTGAACTACCCAAATTTGACTTAAAAACTCAACTAGGACGCTTGCAGACTGTGAGTGTAGGAGCATTTTTAGGCTGGATTGTAGGTCTAACAAGCGTTGCTTCTGGTTCAATGTTTGCCTTGGTGCTGATTGGATTTTTCCGCTTGGATACACGGAAGTTAGTTGGTACAGATATTTCCCAGGCAGCAATTTTATTACTATTTACTGCTTTTGGACACCTCACTTTAGGAACAGTTGATTGGAATTTAGTATTACCGATATGGCTTGGCTCAGTGCCAGGAGTGTTACTGGGGGCTAAAATTTGCCAAATTGCGCCGCAAAAACCATTGCGATTTATTATTTACTTTATATTAATGATAGTGAGCTTAAAGTTAGTTAATTAGACAAGATTTATCGTGTTCATCTTAGACCTAATTAGAAAACATTGCAATACTAGGTAAGAGTCGATACGTTTCACTTTTCATCAGGATAGAAAATCCCAAGTAGATTAATATGAAGGGAAAGATTTTCCGACTATAGCGAGTTAGTACGGGAGCCATAAGAGGATTACGAGTCAGGTTGTAAGATAAAAAACACCACACCCCAACAGCAAAATAGCAAACAGACAAAATTACCCCTAAACTTGGAAGATTGCTACTGGCAAACAACGGCACATAAATCCCAATATTGTTTCCTCCATTGGCAATGGTAACAGCAGAAACACGGTAGGTTTGCGGGTCGCGTAGAATGGCGAATAGCGATTTATTGTGGCGCTGAGGTTGAAGACCAGAATTGAAGTTAACTGACACAGCTTGCACTTCTTCTTCCTCATTTTCTCGGCTCATTAGATGACTAATACCAATAGCGACTGGAAGAAAACCTAGTAATCCAATCCAAGTATGTGGAATGATGAGACCACCGAAGAAACCAGGAAGACTAGCCAATACTAGTGCAGTGAATCCCAGAAATTCACCGAGAATAATATGCTGAGGACGAAAGGTTCGATTGACTTTACCGAAGAAAGCAGTCAAGTACAAATTATCATCAAAGGTAGTTGCAATAGCAACAGAAATTCCGATAACTATGGTACTAATTAACCCACTCATATTTGTTGCTCACAATAATTAAATTCTATTTTCCTAACTCCTCTCTCCTTTTGAAAGTGAGGCAAGTTAGGATCTTGTTAGACTGTTTTACCTCGAATCAGCAGACAGATGATTTTTGGAAATCTTGGAAGCTATCGCTATTAAATGAACTGATGATTCTTTTTTTGGTAAGATACTTGGCTTTGCCTGAAATCAATATTATTCCTTTCAGCTTGATAAAAGCAAATATTCTTTCTTTTTAAAATGATAAATAAAAGTGATGAATAACCTAACTATGCCCTGTTGATATTGAAGTTAATTCAAATAAGTAGGTCGGCGTAAATATTTGTCATGGGAATAAGGCAGGAAGCAGGGAGCGCAGGTTTTTAGCCTACCTCATATATATTTATATATGGATACAATTCTTTTAGTTATGGAGTTGATCCGAGGGGATATGCTTTTTTTATAGTGCCGCTTCTTTATCTATATCGCAGTTGCGATCGCTAGTATTTCTCAACCGTAATCCAGGTGCTCTATTTTAATGGCTACGATATCAAAGCAAAAAACAATTCGTTCCACAGAACCAATATGACTCAAAGCGTTTGAAAACTCTAGAGATATCCAAAAACAATATAAGTAGGTTGGCGTAAATAATTCAAGGTTGGTAGTCAGGGCTGAAGCCCTCACTACGAGCAAATTTCAATAGTTTTTACTTTGCTTAACATAGTTTGATTTCTTTTCGCCTACTTACTTGATTGGATACATCAGCTAGGAAATCAAAAAACCCCCAATAGCAAGGGGCAACAGGGGTCAATCAGAGATATTTACTTAGGTTTTTTTCGTGCCATAGCTATGCACTTTTAATCATGGAGTGGTGAATCCAAGTGGTATGATGGCATTTTCCAAATCAGCCCCTTGGAAGTTTGCCCCAATTGTATTTGCGTCTGTTAGATTCGCTTTCTCTAAGTCCGCATCAAATAGGTTTGCTTTCTCTAGGTTTGCTCCGATGATGTTTGCCTTACCCAAATCTGCACCTAGGAGATTCGCACCTTGTAGGTTAGTTCCTTGTAAGTTGGCTCTTTCTAAGTCAGCACCTTGCAAGTTCGCGTTCTCTAAATTTGCAGCTTGCAGATTTCTATCTTTGAGGTTTGCTCCAATTAAGTTGCACCCGAAACATTCGTTGGTTTCTAGTAAATGCCTAACGTTTTCTGCTACAGATTTTATGGGGGCAGGTGTAGATTGGGCGCTGATATCTGGTGTTATTGATTGAGCTTTAGCGCTGGGCTGCTCAAGTAGAGAAAATCCGACTATAAGTGCCATAAATACGGCAGTAACTATCCAATTAGTAAATTTCTGGGAAATTGGTTTATTCATTGAGTTTTTCTCTATGGTAACTTGCTATGTTGGTTTTACTTTTATAAAAGTAATCAATCAACTACTTGATAGTTACTGTAAATAACTTAACTGATAAAAGCAACTATTATTTTTGTTCAAATTGATAACTTCAAGTGATTTAAAACTTTTGCGGGAAATTAGCTTCTGCAAACGGGAATCCAGACTTAATTGTTTAAGCTTTGCCAAGTTGGGTTATTTGGCGATCGCACCGCAGACGCCGCAGGCATCGCACCTCAGGGTGGGTCAGGGCGATGTCTCGAAATTAACTAGCATAGATGAAATTCGTCAGAAACCAAACTACTGTAAGTTAATAGACTAACCGTATTTATTTTTGTAAAGGTATTGCTTTACCTGACTACCTGTGGGATAGTCTAACAATGGGTTACATCATACTGTATGTCGATAAACTTACCGTAATTAAAGGACAGGAAATATTGCAGCTACTTTGGTTTATTCCAATGATTCTGCTCTCTTGTATGGAGTCACGACTTACGCAAAAATCGCCAAAAAGCTTAATTTTAGGACTTAACGGACAGAAAATAGCAAATATGGGGTATGGTTTGTGTCGTTAAAAATCGTGATTCGTGCGTTAGGGAACGCACCCTACTACTGATTCTGCCCTCTTGTATGGTGGAGTCACGACTTACGCAAAAATCGCCAAAAAGCTTAATTTATCTAACCGCCAAGAATTCGTAGAGTGTGCGTAAGTCCTAGGAGTGTATCTACTTTCATTTCTGACAAATAAGTAATTTGGATATGGTTACTGACAATCAGATCATCCACAAACGAATTCGCCTGCGAATTCCCAGAAATTTTCATCAAGAACCGATCATTTCTCGCTTAGTCTCAGACTATGGTCTAACGATAAATATTACAGCTGCCATTTTGGGTGCAAATGCTGTTGGTGACGGTTGGTTTGAGCTTGATCTACAAGGTACAGTAGCAAAGATAGATGATGCTATCAATTACCTTCAGGAGATAGAACTAGAAATCTGGGATGAAAACAGCACAAGTAGTTGGTAATTAACTGTTCTTCCCATTCCTTATTGCTATGCCACAAAAGAAATCGCCTTCACCTACTCCAGTTTATAGCCGCATTCGCATACCCCAGCATTACCAATGGCAACCTGTGATTTCGCGTTTGGTATCGCGCTATGGTGTTACTGTCAATATCACAGCTGCGATGCTGAAAGAAAGAGAAAACTATGGTTGGTTTGACTTGCAACTCCAAGGTAATTCAGAACATATCTCTAATGGACTGCTGTACTTACAGAACCTGGGAGTAGATTTAATGCATCTGGGGAGTGCCGAAAATGTGCAGCATAATGTTGACTCTCAACCATTTCCCCATTCATGCCAGGAAGTTGCCCCTTTACCAACAGCTACGGAGATTCCAGCCTCCCAAGGCTACAGTGGTCAATCTTACCGACTGCGCTTGCAAATTTGGATCTTGAAAGATTATTACCAAACACCAGTGATCTTTGACTTAGTTTCTCGCTATGGGATCACAGTCAATATTATTACGGCATTACTTCCAGCCAATCAACAGGACGATGGTTGGTTCGTTCTGGATCTTTGGGGTAGACCACAACAACTTTTTTCTAGTTTTAATTACTTAAAAACACTAGAGTTACCACTTTGGTTAGACGCATCTTTTTTGCCGACAAATTTCATCTAAATTGAAGATATTTCTATGGTTCCATTGGTTGGTGAAAGCAGCAGCATCACTCGACTGGCTTGGCGGTTAGATATTCTTCAATATTACTTGCAAGAACAAATTATTTTGCGGATGGTCTCTGATTATAACTTGGCACTCAATATTACTGAGGCAGTGCTAGACAAAAATACTCATGAACCAGAATATTTTGACTTATAACTGCGGAGTTGTATATCATTCGAGCAAAAAAGTCTGCAAATAATCTAGGGGAACCGTGAAGACATAGTAGAGTACTCCCATACCAAGAAGTATTACAGCTAGACTCGCAAGAAGTATCCAACGGTCTGGCGGTTGATAAGTATCCTCGTCAATGTCTCGGCGAACAGCAAAATAATGTTGAGTTGAAAGTACCACTGTTAACAAACCTACCAAAGTAAATGCTAAACCTAACTTCCAACCATTACCAGGAGGTTGTGGTGCCAGCGGAGGACTGATAAGACGCAAACGCACAATCAAAACACCAAAACCCATGAATGCAATACCACTCCGCATCCATGCTAGATAAGTACGTTCATTTGCCAAATGATCCCGAATTCGATCAGACCTGTACTTCTTTTTTTCTAACTTCTTCACTTCTAATCTTTCTGCTTCTATCTTCATAGGATTTATGTCTTTAATTAACTGATGAAAATATTTAATCATTGATTAATATCTTCTCATATAAACACATAAATACCATAGCTTTATAATAAATAATTATGGCTACTGGCTAATCTAGTTTTTTTAATAAATTGTATTTATTAAAATACCAGAATCGATAGATTGCTTGTTTACTAATAGGTTGAATTTCAACATACTATGACTTAGGCAATAATAACAAAAATTGAAAATCTTAATCCGTGCGTTCCCTAACGCACGCTACGGGTAGGATGGGTAAAGAGACGCATCAAAACAGCATTAAAAAAGCCCAAAATTAGGATGAATTTCCAAAGGAAGTAAGTCCTACGTACTATACATTCCCAATAAAAAAGCCAGAATTGGTCTGGCTGCGCGCAATTGACATATTGGATCAGTCTAGAACGAAATAGCCCTGCTTAATCATTGATTTTTGCAGTGGTGATTCCAGACTCAAGTACCACTTGTAAATTATCAGGAATCAACCAGTTAGCTTCACCAGATTTGAAAACGTTTGCAGGTGGGACATTGAATTCAGTTTCTCCAGTTTGGGGGTTGCTTGTAGCAACTAAAATAGTTCCATGAACAATTTTAAAGGCTCTAGCAGGGGTAGCTTCTTTTCCTTCTGTAGCGGCTTCACCAGGGATATAAACTCCTTGACAATCCCACTCGTCATCAGTTTCTGCACCACT
Source organism: Cylindrospermum sp. FACHB-282 (assembly GCF_014697195.1). Lineage (GTDB taxonomy): Bacteria > Cyanobacteriota > Cyanobacteriia > Cyanobacteriales > Nostocaceae > Cylindrospermum. The sequence goes on from NZ_JACJRJ010000035.1 coordinate 7,035, forward strand.
GGGTAGCAGATATAATTCATTATCATAGGTCGAGCTAGATTTTTTGGATTTTTGACCATAAATTAACAGTGTTTTCTCTGTTTGATTGCGACAAACACCAGAAGAATTTTTACTTGTTTCAAGGATATACTTTTGGAATTTTAAATCAGATATTTTTTGCTGAAGTTCTGGTGTAGAAGTTTCAGTCTGTTGTTGCTGTAAAGCGGATTCCAGCTTTTGAGTGAGTTCTATATAGTCTGGATCAGCAGTATATTTTCTCTCTGCCCAAGATGGCTGAATAATCATCAAGTTTACTAGCAGTACCAAGAAAACTAGAGTCATTTTGACAAGACTATTTCTGAAGAGTTTCATGTGTTTTTCCTTATGGGTACAAACTTTTCTACAGGTACTAACTATCTAATTTAAAATGTGTTGATGTCTCTTGTATACTATAAAAATTCATTTTTGTTCAACTCTAGATAAAACTTCAGCTTCGGGTGATCCCAAAGAAAAACCGTAATTTTCTCGCCACGTATTCCTGCCTAAAATTAACAGATGAGAACCTAGGCTTACGCAAGTGATGATAACCAAGATGGGAGTTTCTAAAGTGTGGCTTTGCATCAAAATAGAAACACCCAATCCTATTAAAATAAAGGGAACAAGGGAATTACCGTAGCGAGTAATTGCCGATGCGATCGCAGTTATCTGAGTTAGACAGTAGGCTACATAACACCACACACTTACCATCACGAAGAACACTGCCAAAATGACCAGTAAGCTATCCCATGTATTGGTAGCAAACATCGGCATATAGATACTGATGTTGTCCCCACCATTGGCGATTGTGACTGCTGCTACACCATAGGTTTGGGGAGAAAGGAAGTTGCACCACCAAGATGAGGAAGATTCGGGGTTGTTTGTATTTTCTCCATCGTCAGTTTCTTGATTTAGTAAACGACTGATACCAATAATGATAGGAATAATACCGAGTAAACCAATCCAGGATTCTGGTAGGATGAACTTGCCAAAGAAGCTGGGTAAGCTGGCAACTACTAGGGCACTAAAACCTAAGTATTGACCAATAATAATGTGACGACGGCGAAAGCAAGCATTTATTTGTGAGAAAAACAGCGATAGAACAAAAATATCATCGAGATTGGTGGCAACGAAAGCAGTGAGTCCTGTAGGAATAGCAGTTAATAATCCGCTCATCTGTGTGTCATTTCTCCTCAATGGTGGTGACTTTTAACCATCTGTATCGGTCGCTAGCTGGAATGTTTGCTGATCTAGAGGTTTCGCGTTTTAGCATTGTTGATGCTTCAATTCTGTTGTCATCAGCAAATTTTCCAGTCTAAGGATATCCGAGTACAGTTGAATTAAACTGGTGATTTTCCTTACTGCGCTAAATGCATGGTTTCACTCTATGGCTCCTCATCAATAAAAGCAAACAGTCTTTTTTGTCAAATCCATAGACGGAACTTATTGATGTGCAGATATGACAGCAGCCATGTCATAATTTTATCTACAGTTTTCCGCTAAATTTGCCGTATAATGATTTCGTGGTGTTCAAAATTACTATTCTACAAGCTTATACATAGCCAAAATGACGCTGGAACAGTTGCGAATTTTTTTAGCCGTAGCAGAGGTGTTGCACTTTACTCGTGCTGCTGAATCACTTTATATTACTCAACCAGCTGTCAGTGCTGCCATCCAAACCTTAGAAACAGAATATGGTGTTAGATTATTTCATCGTATTGGCCGTCATATTGAAATTACCGATGCTGGTAAATTATTGCAAGGTGAAGCTCAGAAAATTCTTGATCATGTAGAGTTAACAGAACGTGGCTTGAAGGAATTAAACAATCTGCAACGGGGAGAGTTAAAGATAGGTGCGAGTCTCACGGTTGGCAATTATTGGTTACCCCAAAAAATTAGCCAGTTTAAGCAGTTATATCCCGGCATTTTTATTAACTGTAAGTTGGGAAATGCTGAAGAAATTTGTGAAGGAACTGCTGTGGGTATGTATGATTTGGGTTTGGTGACAGGGGAGATCAAACCATCATTGCAGCATTGTTTAGAGAAAGACGAAGTAGGAAGCGATCGCCTGCAAATTGTTGTCAGCAAATCTCACCCTTGGTTTCAGCGTAGCGAGATTTATCTAGATGAATTACTCAGCACAAGTTGGGTGATGCGTGAGTCTGGTTCTGGCGCACAGCAAATATTTCACCAAGCTTTGCAAAGTTGGGGCATTGAACCCAGCACTCTAGATGTTGTACTTCACTTAAACACTAGCGAAATGGTAAAAGCAGTTGTAGAAAGTGGCGTTGGTGCGGCAGCTATTCCAGAATCTATGGTAAAAAAAGAATTGCAACTAGGCACATTACAAGCTGTGCGAATTATCGATGTGCGAAAAAAATCTGGAAAGAGATTGGAAATTGTCCAGCCTGTTTGGAAACTAAAACACCGCCAAAGGTTTCATACACGGGTGATGGTAGCTTTTGAAAATATTCTGATAGAAGATAAAATGCAAGTTGCTTAATTTATCAACTGCTTTTTTTTAGTAAAATCATTAAACAAACACAACTTGCTGCTAACTTCATCAGGCTTAAAGCTTCAGTTTTTAAAACAATAAACCCGCCCAATATCATCAAAATTAAAGGTAAAATATAACTACTATATTGACTTAAAATATCTACCAGTTTTGCTTGATAACTAAATTTATAAGCTAGATAACACCAAAGTGCTATTAATATAAAAAATACTCCCATAATCATCATAAAGTTTACTAAATCACTACTAGCAAATAACGGCACATAAAAGCTAATGTTATCACTTCCATTAGCGATAGTTATAGCTGCAACGCTGTAGGTATGTGCATTAAAAAGACTGGCGGTGTTTAAATCTAGAGCCTCTGCTGTTACAATTGCAACCTCTTGAGATACATCTGCTTCTCGATTTATCAAACTGCTGATACCCATTGCCATGGGGATTAATCCTAGCAATCCAATCCAGTGGGGTGGTATGATGAATGCACTAAATAATCCAGGAAGACTGGCAATCACTAGCACTGCAAAGCCTAAATATTGACCAGCAATAATGTGCCGACACCTGAAGCTAGAATTTATTTGAGAAAACAGCAGTAATAAAATAACGAGATCATCAATGTTAGTGACAATGAAGGCTGAGATAGCAACTAATAGTGTGGTAATTAACTCACCCATTTCAGCTGATAATTTCAGGATTCAGGTCTCTGGGCTTTAACGTTTTATACACTGGTTGTCCTTTAGTATCTGGATAAATCATTTCTGGCTTGGTTTTTACTTGAATTTGCCAAACCATACCTCTATCTTTAGCAAGATTTTTAGTTTAATCATCATACTTTCAAACTAGCAGATCACATAATATACCTGGGGACTGAGAAAAACAGTACACTCGTTCTATTATAAAGGCGATAAAGATAGTATTATTAAGGACTGTTTCACGGCGCAACATTCTTTCAGCCTGTCAATATGTCAGACCAACAGCTAGCAGCATCCTTAAACGGACATCTTCCGCACAAGAGCCACAACAGCCAGAATACCATTCGGATTCGGGGTGCTAGGCAGCATAATCTGAAAAATATTGATTTGGAATTGCCACGCGATCGCCTGATTGTGTTTACTGGCGTTTCTGGTTCCGGTAAGTCTTCCTTGGCATTCGATACGATTTTTGCTGAGGGACAACGGCGCTATGTGGAATCTCTCAGCGCCTACGCCCGGCAATTTTTGGGACAGTTGGATAAACCGGATGTGGAGGCGATAGAAGGCTTAAGTCCGGCAATTTCCATTGACCAAAAATCAACTTCCCATAATCCCCGTTCCACTGTGGGGACGGTGACAGAGATTTATGATTATCTGCGGCTGTTGTTTGGTCGGGCAGGTGAACCCCATTGTCCGATCTGCGATCGCTGTATTTCTCCCCAAACCATCGATGAAATGTGCGATCGCATCATGGAATTCCCCGACCGCACCCGCTTTCAAATCCTTGCCCCCGTCGTTCGCGGCAAAAAAGGCACTCACCGCAAACTTTTATCCGGTTTATCGTCCCAAGGTTTTACCAGAGTTAGGGTGAATGGGGAGGTGCGAGAGCTATCTGATTCTATTGAGTTAGATAAAAATATCACACATACCATTGAATTGGTAATTGACCGCTTGGTTAAAAAGCCAGGAATTCAGGAGCGTCTAGTTGATTCTCTATCTACCTGTCTTAAGCAATCTAACGGAATTGCCACAATTGAGGTATTAAAAGAGACATCGACTCAGTCAGCGCTGGAGCGGTCTGATAGTAAGTATATAGTAACAGATCCAAAAGATAATGGTATTTCCTCACAAGAATTACCTTCAGAATTAGTATTTTCTGAGAATTTTGCTTGTCCAGAACATGGTGCGGTCATGGAAGAATTATCACCGCGCTTGTTTTCCTTTAATTCCCCTTATGGTGCTTGTTCCCACTGTCACGGTATCGGGACTTTAAAAAGATTTGCGCCGGATTTGATCGTCCCTGACCCAGAAGCGCCAGTGTATGCAGCAATTGCCCCTTGGTCAGAAAAGGAAAATTCCTACTACTTAGAATTGCTGTATAGTTTGGGACAAGCCCACGGCTTTGAGTTGCAGACGAACTGGAGCAAGTTGAGCTACGAACAGATCCAAATTATTTTGTATGGAGAAGAAGGAACCACGAAGGAGCAGAAAACCCAGAATTTTAAAGGGGTAATTCCCATACTGCAAAGGCAATATGAAGGGGGTTCGGAACTAATTAAGCAAAAATTGGAAGATTATTTAATTGATCAACCATGCGAAGTTTGTGGCGGCAAGCGGTTAAAACCAGAAGCTCTAGCGGTCAAGTTGGGGCAATATGGGATTTTAGATTTCACCGGGGTGTCGATTCAGGAATGTCTGGAGAGGACTGAGCAGTTAAAATTAAGCGATCGCCAAACACAAATTGCAGATTTAGTTTTGCGAGAAATCAAAGCCAGATTGCAATTTTTGTTAGATGTCGGCTTAGATTACCTCACCCTTGACCGTCCAGCCATGACCCTTTCCGGTGGTGAAGCCCAACGCATTCGCCTAGCAACACAAATCGGTTCTGGATTAACAGGAGTTCTCTACGTTTTAGACGAACCAAGTATTGGCTTACATCAACGAGATAACGGACGCTTGCTGAAAACTTTAACTAGATTGCGCGATTTAGGTAATACATTAATTGTCGTAGAGCATGACGAAGAAACCATTCGCGCCGCTAATCATATAGTTGATATTGGCCCTGGTGCAGGAATTCACGGCGGCAATATCATCGCCCAAGGTGATATAGAAACATTACTCGCAGCCGAAGATTCCTTAACCGGTGCTTACCTGTCGGGAAGACGAGTAATTTCCACCCCAGGAAAACGCCGCGAAGGTAATGGGCGAAATTTAGTCATCAAAGATGCCCATCGCAACAACTTAAAAAACATCGATGTCGAAATCCCCTTAGGTAAACTCGTTGCTGTTACCGGTGTTTCCGGTTCAGGCAAATCTACCCTAATTAACGAATTACTCTATCCAGCATTACAGCACCACCTGCTAAAAAAAGTTCCTTTACCCAAGCATTTGGGAGAAATCAAAGGATTGAATGCCGTTGATAAGGCGATCGTTATTGACCAATCACCCATTGGAAGGACACCACGTTCCAATCCCGCAACTTACACCGGCGTTTTCGATGTAATTCGCGATGTCTTTTCCCAAACAGTAGAAGCCAAAGCCAGAGGTTACAAACCCGGACAATTTTCATTCAACGTTAAAGGTGGACGTTGCGAAGCTTGTAGTGGACAGGGTGTAAACGTTATCGAAATGAACTTTCTCCCTGATGTTTACGTGCAATGCGAAGTTTGTAAAGGTGCAAGATATAACCGCGACACATTGCAGGTGAAATATAAAGACAAGTCAATTTCTGACGTTCTCAACATGACAGTTGAGGAAAGTTTAGAATTTTTCCAAAATATTCCCAAAGCCGTTACTCGCTTACAAACATTATTTGATGTCGGTTTAGGTTACGTCCAATTGGGACAACCAGCAACAACATTATCTGGTGGAGAAGCGCAACGAGTGAAATTAGCAACAGAACTATCTCGACGCGCTACAGGTAAAACCCTTTATTTAATTGATGAACCAACAACAGGATTATCCTTTTATGATGTCCACAAATTATTGGATGTTTTGCAAAGATTGGTAGATAAGGGAAATTCGATTTTGGTAATTGAACACAATTTAGATGTGATTCGTTGTTCTGACTGGGTGATAGATTTGGGACCAGAAGGTGGCGATAAAGGCGGAGAAATAATTGTGGCAGGAACACCAGAAGATGTGGCGAAAAATTCCCGGTCTTATACTGGGGAGTATTTAAGGCAGGTGTTAAAGCAATATCCGGCAACTGTCTGAATCAGGATTTTTAGGATTTAAGGATTTTCAGGATTTAATGATTTTTCATCTCGTTCCCAGTCTCCAGGCTGGGGATGTAAAAAATTAGTGTAAAATGATTAAAAAGGGAATATTGCACTCTGACCTACACCCTCCGAAGATGTCTGAATCAGGATTTTTAGGATTTAAAGATGTACATGATTTAATGATTTTTCATCTCGTTCCCAGTCTCCAGGCTGGGGATGTAAAAAATTAGTGTAAAATGATTAAAAAGGGAATATTGCACTCTGACCTACACCCTCCGAAGATGTCTGAATCAGGATTTTTAGGATTTAAAGATGTACATGATTTAATGATTTTTCATCTCGTTCCCAGTCTCCAGGCTGGGGATGTAAAAAATTAGTGTAAAATGATTAAAAAGGGAATATTGCACTCTGACCTACACCCTCCGAAGATGTCTGAATCAGGATTTTTAGGATTTAAAGATGTACAGGATGATCATATAGATTTCTTGCGCTTTACCCTCACGAATTGGCATGGCGAAACCACCACACACAACGTCACCCAACACGTCGTAGGATACGAAATCTACATCTTGGTATGCACCGTTTTCTTCTAGAAAGTTGATGGCGGTGATAATACCTCGACCGGCGCAACCTACACCGGGTTCAGGCCCGCCAGATTCTACGCATCTGATATCCCGGAAGCCAGTGATTACCACTTCTTCAAGTTCGATATCTTCTACAGCACCCCGTTCTGCTGCGAGGTGCAACACGGTGGTTTGGGCTTTACAGTGCAATATCAATCGGGTGGAGTCGGCTTTGGGGTCGCATCCTACAATCAAGATGCGTTTACCTACTTCTGCCATTGCAGCTAGGGTATTTTGCGAGGTGGTAGATTTACCGATACCGCCTTTACCGTAGAAAGCAATTTGTCTAATTTTTTCGTCGGACATGATTTTCTATCTCCTAGAATTTGTTAGCTTCGGTGAGTCTGCGATGATGAGGAGTTCGCACTGTAGGGTAAAAGAAAGCGACGCATATAGAACTTCGCAGGAGGTGCGCGTTCTACCGCAAAAAGGGTAAAAATCCCGGACATATTCAGTGTTTTGCTCAGTTTCTGTTGCTCATTAGTCGGTGTTTTTTATCCCCACGAATGACTAATGACTACTCCTATACCACCGTTAGAGTATCTAAATTTTTTTAACGAACCGCAAAGGACGCAAAGGACGCAAAGGAAGAAAAGGAGGAAAATTAAGTACTCTTTTGACGGGAAAGGAGTAACAAATAATGTAAGGACGAGTTTAACTATATTGATGGGGGTTAACCCGTCCTGACAAAAATCGAAAAATGGCTACAGAAGAAATAGAAATTTATGCAGAGTTTTTCTCTGAAGCACACAACCAAAATCCTAGGAAAAGTTTAAACGGTTGCTACAACTTCCCCAATTTTGCTAATGTCATAGCCGCCGAGAATTTCTAATTGTGAGTGAACTAGCTGATGTCCTAAGGTACTTAGCAATTGCTGTACTGGCGCTTCTTCTAGATATTTTTTCAGAATTACTAAGTCATATCGTGATTGACGCAGGGGGATAAATCCCAGCCCAAAGGCTGCCGCTACAGATGCTGTACTGATACCTGCATCTGCAACTCCGGAAGCTATGGCTTGAGCAACATCTTGATGACTGGTGATAATCCGATCAAAGCCTTGAAGATCATGGAATGGCATTTGTTCCTTTTCTAAGGTTTGTTCTAAAAGCAAACGACTGCCAGAACCTACTTCTCGGTTAACAATGGTTGCTCCCATTTCTACTAAGTCGCTTAAAGTTCTGATTCCTTTCGGATTCCCAGACTGCACCATCAGTCCCTCTTCCCAGACTCCAAGAGTAATCAAAACGGCTTCTCTCCCAGCTAGGACTTCACGGACAAAGGGAATATTGTACTCCCCTGAAACGGGATCGTATAGGTGCATTCCCGCAATGTGCGCCTCACCTCTGCATAGCAGGTGTAATGCAGCCATGCTATTGGCAAAGTTATATTGAACTCGCAGTTGGGGATGCCAGGGTTCGGTAGCTCTGGCCCAGAGAGAAATCACAGGGGAACAACCAGCGATGACGACTGTGTTGTAAAGTGTGTCCATATTATCGTCGAGGAGCCGGACACGAAGTTTGTCTGTGTTAGTCTGCTTCTCACCCTCACCATCAGCGGAAATCATATCTTGGCGAAAGGCATCAGTGGTATTTTGACCTTAATCATGATTTGTCATGATATGGAAAGTTATCACAATATCATGATCACTATTCCACATTTAGCTAAAAAGTTACAACGCTTTGCGAATAAAGCTAGAATTAGTGTGAGTTATCCAGTTGACAAAGGTATTCCATGGATAATCAACATAGATGAAATCTTGCCTGAAGGGGACTTGCCTAGCACCTGATATGAGATTAACTGGAAATTATTTCGTAACCTATTCCAGGAAAATTATCACATCAGCCACATCCATCGTTAAATAAACTTCTTTGCCTTCTGCTGTATGTAAATTCTCTGCTAAATCCTCTTAGGTTATCGCCTAAAAAAGTAATTAATTAGATATGAAAAAAGGGGCAGTTTCACCACCCCTTTTTTATAGATTTACAACAACTAAATTAGCCTACGGCAATCATGACATCAGAGGATTTAACTATTGCGTACACTTGCTTGCCTTCAGTAAGTTGCAGATTTTCTGCTGATGCTTTGGTAATGACCGCAGTTACTTCTACTACTTACGGATGTAGGGTGTTATTTAAAGAACTCAAGGGGGCTGTGCATGAGAGAACCACTGTTAACTAAAGTGCGGCTATTAGAGAGGTGAAAAATTACTTTTTGCAATATTCAAACCGATAAATGCTTTCTCGTGCTAAAATGCTAAATCTTAGAGTTGGGAAACTTCGGTTAAATTCCGGGACTGTGCCGCAGCTGTAAACCAATTTTAGATTTTAGATGGACGATTTTAGATTGTTGGGGGTTGACTAAAAACCCAAGACTCGGAAAAAGACGGGTAAGAAAATAATCCAAAATCCAAAATCACGCCACTTGCTACAAGGTCGGGAACCTCCGCAACGCAGTGGCTCCAAAATCCAAAATTGAGTAAGTCAGAATGCCAACTCTAAGGGGTTTATCAAGTTCTGTCTCTGCGTCGCACGGGGAAGGAGTTCCAACTTTGCTGTCCGGTTTTACTAAATGTCCTGGCTTGTTTTACGCCACACCCGCTCAAGATGGTATATTGTCTCGCATCAGAATACCAGGGGGAATTCTTGATAGTCAACAATGTTATGCGATCGCAGATATAGCAGATGAGTTTGGCGGTGGTTATGTTGATGTGACTAACCGCGCTAACCTGCAAATTCGGGAAATCGACAAAGGAATCAATGCTGAAGTTCTCCAGCGTCTACAGGATATTGGCTTAGGTTCGCCCAATCCCGTTGTAGATCATATTCGCAATATTATGACCAGCCCAACTGCGGGGATTGATTCTCAGGAATTAATTGATACCCGTCCTTTTGTCCAAGGATGGAATCAGTATATTTTAGAAAATCCGCATTTATCGGGACTATCAGCCAAATTCAGCGTTTGCTTTGATGGAGGTGGTGCTGTTTCGGTGGGCGATCGCCTGAATGATATCACCTTAGCTGCTGTCTTAGTTGACTCTAATGTCTACTTCCGTCTCTATCTGAGTGTAGGCGCCAAGGGAGAACCATCTAGAGATATGGAAATTTTGTTAACACCAGAGCAATGTTTGCCAGTTTTGGCAGCTTTAGCTGATGTCTACCTCAATCATATCGATTTTAATAGTTCCCGTAAACCACGTTTGCGAGAAATTATCAATACTTTAGGTTGGGAAAATTATCTTCAGTTGGTTTTGCAGCGTCTAAATTTCGCCGGAGAAACCCTAACGCCCCAACTCCCTTCCCTACCTGTCCGTTTCCAAGAGGAGTTGAAGGAGAGATCAGATTTTCAGTATCAACATATCGGCATCCATCCCCAGGTTCAGCCAAATTTATTTTATATTGGTGTGGTGTTACCCCTTGGTCGTCTGAAGAGTTGGCAGATGCGGGGTTTAGCTGAATTAGTAGAAAAATATGGTACTCTCAGGCTGACTCCTTGGCAAAATTTGCTGCTTACCGACATACAAGAACACCAAGTTGCTGATGTCAAAAATAAAATTAAGAGCTTAAAATTAGATTTCGCCGCCACCAACATCAAAAGTGCATTAGTTGCCTGTTCTGGTAGCCGGGGTTGTGCCGCTTCTGCAACTGACACCAAAGGTCATGCCTTAATATTGGCCGAATATCTAGAAACTCGCCTCACCCTAGACCGACCAGTTAATATCCACTTTAGCGGCTGTGTTAAATCCTGCGCCCAGCATAGCAAAAGTGATATTGCTTTGCTTGGTGTCAGCATTGAGGGAGAAAATAAAAATGTTGAAGCTTATCACATTTTTGTTGGTGATGGTGACAGTAATCAGAAATTTGGTCGGCTACTTTATCAATATGTGACTTTTTCTGAATTGCCTGCACTCATTGAGCGGATGCTATTCGTATATCAACTTCAACGTTTGAGTTGTGATGAGTCCTTTGGAAACTTTAGCGATCGCTATCCTACCATCCAATTAAAGCAGTTATTCAATAAACATCTGGTGGAAATTTTCACCACAAATGCACACTGATGGCTGTGTGTATTACCAGGTTAATCCAAAATCCCAAATCTAAAATCGAAATGTCCGACTATATCAGAGACGCTAACGAAATATACCGTAATTCCTTTGCCATCATCCGATCAGAAGCCAACCTAGATGGATTACCGTCAGATGTAGCAAAAGTTGCTGTACGCCTCATCCATGCCTGTGGAATGACAGATATAGTTAATGACTTGGGATATTCACCAACGGCTGTGGAAGCGGGAAGGGCAGCCTTGGCTTCAGGGGCGCCGATTTTGTGTGATTGCCGGATGGTTGCCGACGGGGTGACACGGCGAAGACTGCCAGCAAATAATCAAGTTATCTGTACCCTTAACGAGCCACAAGTACCAGAAATCGCCCAGCGTAAGGCAACTACTCGGTCAGCCGCTGCCTTGGAAATATGGCGATCGCATCTTCAGGGGTCAATCGTAGCCATCGGCAATGCCCCCACAGCACTATTCCGGCTATTGGAAATGCTAGATGAAGGGGTGGGACGACCAGAATTGATTTTAGGCTTCCCCGTGGGCTTTGTAGGTGCGGCAGAATCAAAGGCAGCATTGGCAGCAGACAGCCGAAATGTACCATTTTTAACTTTACATGGCAGACGCGGTGGGAGTGCGATCGCAGCAGCAGCAGTTAACGCCTTGGCAACGGAGGAAGAATAATGAACAAAAGCGGCGGTCGTCTCTATGGAATTGGTGTGGGGCCAGGAGATCCAGAACTATTAACCCTCAAAGCACTGCGGCTATTACGTGCAGCCCCCGTAGTCGCCTATCAATCGGCAGTAGACCGGCAGAGTATTGCTAGGGGAATCGTGGCAGAATATCTCACTGGTAATCAAATTGAGGTGCTGTATCATCTCCCCCGCGCCTTAGAACCAGAAAAAGCTAAATCCATTTACGACCAAGCAGTTGAACCAATCGCCGCCCATCTAGCAGCCGGTCGAGATGTGGTCGTACTGTGCGAGGGCGATCCGTTTTTCTACGGCTCATTTATGTACCTGTTCACCCGGTTATCTGACCAGTATGAAACAGAAGTAGTCCCCGGTATTTCTTCCTTGATGGCAAGTCCTGTAGCCTTGGGCGTACCCTTCACCTACTACACCGATATCCTCACAGTTCTACCCGCCCCACTCCCCGCCGATGTGCTAATTACACAACTATTAGCAACCGATGCCGCCGCAATTATGAAGCTGGGTCGCCACTTTACCAAAGTGCGGGATATTCTGCATCAGTTAGGTCTGGCATCGCGGGCAAGATATATTGAGCGGGCAACGATGGCGCAGCAGCGAATCTTACCTTTAGATGAAGTTAATCCTGATGAAGTGCCCTATTTCTCGATGATAGTTGTACCGACTAAGAATAAATTATGAGAACAAGGGTTGCACCCGCCGTCATCGTGTTGGGTGAGAATAGTGTGGCACTAGGGCGGCAAATAATCAGCGTCCTACCAGGGGCGACTCTCTACGGTTTAGCCGGTCGCACCTCTGGCGTTGATATCAGCTTTACGAATTTTGGCGAGACCCTACGGGCATTGTTCGCCGCCGGAACACCGTTGATTGGCTTATGTGCCGCAGGTATTCTCATTAGAACACTGGCGCCGATGCTGATTGATAAAGGACTTGAACCCCCAGTCTTAGCTGTAGCTGAGGATGGTAGCGCTGTTGTTCCCCTTCTGGGTGGACTCAACGGGGTGAATGATTTAGCACGCCGGATTGCCGACGCCCTGGATGTGGAAGCAGCAATCACGACCACAGGGGATTTGCGCTTTCGCACCGCGCTGTTTTCTCCTCCCCCTGGATACCATTTAGCCAACCCTGAAGATGCTAAAAAGTTTATCGCGGATTTGCTGGCTGGGGCGAAAGTCAAGCTAGAAGGTACAGCATCCTGGTTGAGTGATAGTCTATTGCCGATTCACCCCAGTGGAGATTTGACCATCCAGATTACGGAACGATCGCTCCCTATCACCACCAATTGTCTTGTTTATCATCCCCAAACAGTGGCGATCGCTATTAGTGGTGTTTTTGGGCGGGAAAAAGAAACAGTGGCGTTAGTACGGCAGCTACTGACCGATGCTCAACTTTCCCCCACATCAGTAGCAGGTATATTTGCACCCCTCACCATATCTGCTGAACCAGCAATCCACGCCGTCGCTAATGCCTTAAAAGTACCTACCCGTTTCTTTAATAAAACTCAGTTAGCAGAGTTATTATCACAAGGTTATAGCCCCGCCCAAGCCGCAGCCCTCGCTGCCACAGGCCCATCCGGGAAACTAATTTTCCCCCCTCCCTCAACCTCAATTTTGCCATTTCCCAACTCCCCATATTCTCCTTTAGCGATCGCCATCGCTCCCCAAATTATCGACCCCAGCACCAAAGGTCAACCACGAGGGCGATTAGCGATTATTGGCACGGGCCCTGGTAGTCGAGAGTGGATGTCACCAGAAGTAAAAGAAATACTTCAGTCAGCAACCGACCTAGTGGGTTATAAAACTTATTTAGATTTAGTCGGTTCTCTGGGTAATGGCAAGCGACGCCATGAGTCTGACAACCGGCAAGAAGAATCGCGGGCCATGATGGCACTGGATTTGGCAGCAGAGGGGCGATATGTAGCAGTAGTCTCCTCCGGCGATCCTGGGATCTATGCAATGGCCGCAGCAATTTTCGAGGTACTAGATCGCTATCCCCGACTAGAATGGCAAACCATCGACATTCACGTTGCCCCAGGTATCTCCGCCATGCAAGCAGCAGCAGCGGCGATTGGCGCACCATTAGGGCATGACTTCTGCGCCATTTCCCTCTCTGACATCTTGAAGCCCTGGGAAATTATCAAACAACGCATTACAGCCGCAGCCCAAGCTGATTTTGCCATTGCCTTCTATAATCCTGTTTCCAAAGAGCGCACCTGGCAACTAACAGAAGCCAAAAATATTTTGTTGCAGTATAGAACTGCCGATACTCCGGTAGTGCTAGCGCGAAATCTCGGCAGGCCAGGACAAAGAGTCATAGCGATCGCCCTTGACCAGTTAGAACCCAAAGATGCCGATATGCGAACCATTATTCTCGTTGGTTCGACCCAAACCCGAAAGATCCAGTGCAGCAATAACAATGTATGGGTTTATACTCCACGCCGCTACACTGGTGCATAGGCGGTATTGGCGATTGGGGAAGAGGGAATGGCAGGAGACAAGGTCGAGACCAATTCAATCAATCCCCAATCAGAAATACAGCCCCAGGACTGGAAATTTGTTCCTGGAACTGCTATACCTGACCACTTTTACCTTTTTAATTTAAAAATAAGGTGACTTTTTAAATCTGAAAGACATAAATATAGGAATTGTGTCCTGAAAATATTTTTCGGAGCCAATAATTTTTGTTATCTTTATGTGGCAGTTTAATTGTTTTTTACAATTAGAGATATTTATTAGACGCTCCTTTTCAGCAATATCTCAGAGGATGTTTTAAAAGCATCATTAAGTGCGTGGCGTGGAAACCCCCTGTTCTGCCCCCTGGCTCACCGCTACGCGTCTACGTTAAAAAATTGACTTTGACAAAGAGTTAAGCCTTAACACCAAGCGTATTGGATTTAATAATATTTAACTAAAAGGATATAATCCCAGTAATTAAGTCTAGTAGATAAATTGAAAGCACTTGATTTTTAATAGCGGCTCATCAACAATAAAAGCAGCATGTTTCATACATGATTGTAGCCAACAAAAGTGACAGAAGCCCTTATAAATGTCCGCACTAGCGGGCATTTTATTTATATATACCCATAGCATTAATGAGATTTTGGAATTTTATATTTAAACAAACTATCGCAGTTATAGCGTTTCCTAGTCTGCTGAGGTACAAATCTCTGCGTACCTCTGCGCTTTACTTTGCGTCCCTTTGCGTTTCAAAATATTATCTGTACCTCACGTAACTTTTAATCGCTATATAAGCATTTAGAACTACTGTTAATCCCAATTTGAAAAATGATCGCGACAATTGGGTTAGATTTATGAAAAGCTCATGTCAGGGCTATTTCACAATCAAAAATCCTTGGCTAACGCCACGCTCCGCGAAGGTTTGACTTGTACTGAGCCGGTCGTTGTAGCGCCTTCGGTGACCGTTCACGAAGAAGTCTCAAATACAAAATGGTATAACGCAGAATATTCCTAGACACAAATAGCTGAATTATGACCAAAAACTAATTGCCTCAGTGGTAGCTGAGAGTCCTTTATGGGGTTATACCGTTAAGTTAAGAAGGTTTGTATTTTGGTATCCACCTAAACTGTATTGCTTAATAAATCTGTTTGTTTTTAGCGATTCACAGCCAGATGATGCCAATTTAGATTTTTAACTTTGATGACAATTCCCTATTTAAAGCTTTTGCAGTCCAAAATAAAAAGACATAAATATCGAAATTATGTCCTAATATTTTATATATTAAACTTGCAATCAAAAGCTTGAGCATCAATAATATAAAAGGCATCTGACGTAATTATTGCCTACATTGGTAGTAATAAACCCTCATTCTAAGTCCGCTCTCGCGGACTTTATTTATTTATTAAATCAAATAGCTACTAAGTAGTAGGCAAAAAAATCAACCTATGTTTTGTAAAGTAAGGAATATTGAAATTAGCTCGTAGTGAGGGCTTCAGCCCTCACTACAAACCTTTAATTATTTACGTTGCTCTACTTATATATAGGATTCCTGTTTGATTAAAAAAAAACCGTATACCGGGAGCTTTACCTCTAACCCTCTGTCTCCTGGTTGCCTATCGCCTATATTTACAAGTAAATTAATGAATTAACTAGGACTGCTCCATAATGCATTGGTATTCCTGACGGATGCTCACTTGAATTGTAAGATTTAATCGGATATTCTGAGCAGTCGTGATGATTTACAAAGGAAACCAATGAACAAATTTTTACTAAGCTTGCTTTCTTCTCCCGTGCTGATTAGCTCTATTCTTTCTATGGGAGTTATGCTAAATCAAGCACAAGCTCAGGAACCAGTAGCCAAAAACACAGATAGCCTATCCTGCATACGGAGTAAACATAAAATTGGTTTGGTGTGCGCTAGGGCTTCCGTATTGGCTCAAATTCCTGCCTACCAACCAGAAGCCCAGCCTTCTGAGGATAATGTTCCCATGCTAGAATTCAACGTTGAAGAAAGCGATATGGCTGCTACCTTATTTGGCTGTGATTGTCCAGCCTGCATCAATACTTTACGTAAAATGCGCGGTGCAACACCCTTAGTATATTAGAATTTGAGATTGCAAATACAGTTTTGTAGGGGCACAACATTCTCATTGTTGTGCCCCTACAGTAGATCATCTTTCTAGAGAATCAGTAACTGCCTGCCCAAGTTATCCATTTATGAGATAAACCTATATGCAAGATTTCGCCTGTACTCTCTAGTTCAGTGATGATTGCTTCAATTAAATCTGCGTCCTGGATTTCCGCCTCATTTATATTGCTACCAATCAAATTAGCGTTTCTGAGGTTAGCACCACTTAAATCAGCCCCACTCATTTCCGCCTCGCTGAGGTTTGCATCCAGTAGATTGGCCAAAATAAAATTTGCACTCCGCAAATCTGCGCGAGTTAGGTTGGTTTGTTCTAAGTTGGCTTTAATCAAGTCAGCACCGATTAAGTTGACCTCGCTTAAGTTAGCACCTTTCAAATTGGCTCCATTCAAGTCAGCATCGGTCAAATTTGCTCGACTGAGGTTACATCCACTCAAGTTAGCTTGACTGAAGTTAGCACCACTCAAGTCAGCTTCAGCTAAATTGATACCTCTTAAGTCAGCTTCGCTGAGATTGGCTTGATGCAGATTTGCTCGATTAAAATTCCGCTCTCCTGCTGTATATAGATTCAGCAGCTTGTTAGCATCCATAGATTCACCTCGCAATGCCTAAAGGTAATCAAGTCTAGTTGTGAATTACACACCCCAAACCACACCAAAGACAATTTGTTGAGTTGCCGGCCAACAGAATCTTAGCTAAAACTTGTAATCCTATTGTGCTAGAGGTTTTAGCATTTTGAACATTTGCTTAATGGAAATATATTTATGAACGTGGTAAGGGAGGTGGAGCCTCCAAATAGGCATTCCCAGTCGGAGACTCTTAACGAGGTACGAGGTGAGGGAAACCGCTACGGCTTTTGCCTGTGTAGTTGCGGTTTCAAACCGCCTTTTTTATCAGACTGTCACCAGTTCCTCCTCTGGAAAGATTGCGCCTCGGTTTTCTAGGTCAGATTTAGCATCATCAGAAAGTCCGGTATTAAAACCAAATTCGGCTTTTTCTACGATCGCACTGCTAAAATTTGCCTGAATCAAGTTAGCACCGCACAAATCGGCACCAGTAAGATCAGTATTAATCAAGTCAGCACTGTTGAGATTAGCCCCCCTGAGGTCAGCATGACTAAGGTCGGCATCTATCAGCAAGGCATTACTCAAGTTAGCACCCTCGAGATCAGCACGGTTGAGTTGAGCAGACCGCAAGTTGGCACCCCTCAAGTTAGCATTACTCAAGTCAGCGCGGCTCAAGTCGGCTGCATTCAAATCAGTGTTGCTGAGGTTGAAGCCACTGAGGTTACAAGCAACCCCGTTGACACCTGCTAAATTAGCTCCAGCAAAATCTTCGGCCGGATTTAGTCCACCACTTTTAACTAACTCACAAAAGTTATCAGTCTTTGCTTGCCGAAGTTGCTTCACCTGCTGTTGAATTTTCCTCTGTTCTTCTGTCACTCGCTGCTGAGTTAGTCGCTTTTCTTCACTCCAAGCAACAAAGCCAACCCCCGCAATACAGCTTAAGGCTACAGCATAGGCTGATGGTTTACCACCAGTCAGCAGCAACATGATGAAAAAACCCACACCAACTTGAGCCGTTTGCTTAACTAAAGAATTCAATCCGGCTTTAGTTTCTTGACAAAGACTAATTTGCTGGCGACTAGTTGAGATCATAAGAATTTTGGATTTTGGATTAGGAATGCTGAGGCTGCTATGGTTTCCTCATTTTTTTTATATCTACCCAAAAACGGGCAATTATGCGTCCTGCAAGCACAATCCACAGCAAAAAATCAGATGCAACGATGATGAAACAGGCGTAACGGGCTGAACCCCAGGCATTTTCTGTCAAACAAATATCAAAACTAGAGAAATCTTTACCAAGAATAATTTGGCCGATTAAGCCGGGAACTTTCAGGAGAATACCCAGGGCGATCGCATCCTGAATTGAAGCATACACTGTTCTCCCCAAGTCCCCCATTAATCCATAAAGTAACTGATCGACAAATTCGGAAACGTTCATCACCAGTGTTTTGGCACTTTTCCCCCATCGCGTATTTGCCAAAGGCGATTCTTCTACAGGCATTGGTGATGATAGGGGCTTTTGCTTAGACGACTTCATACAGATTTTAGATTAATATTTCCAAAAGCGATCGCTCTATCACTTGACTCACAAGCAGATTTCCTTGGGAGTTCAGGTGAATGTGGTCTTGATATAAATCTTGCTCTTTGGTGGTTTCTTGGAATATTGGCAAAAAATCTATATAGGTAATTTGCTGACTTTCGGTAAAATCACGGAGGCGCTGACGTGCGGTAATTTCATAATCGCGGCTACCTGGGGAACCAATTTCTCGGAGTAAGGGAGTCATCACTAGCAGGAATTTGCTGTTGCTTTGCTGAGTCAGTGCCAGAATTTTACTCATCGCCTCTAGATTAACCCCTACGCGATCGCCATCTTCATTATTCAACCTTTGCATTTCCGGTATTGGCTTTGAAGAGAAAACATACCGCTGCAACACTTCTATTATTGCCAAGGGCGGTTTGCTATCTGGATAATTGCGATCGCATCCAACAACTAAAGATGTAGGTGCAGTGGCAAACAAATCATCTGTATTAATTAATAACACCAACGCCTGAGCGTTGAAATTGCCAAACTTCTGTAAATAGGCTAATTCATTGCGTGGCCCCCAAGAGTTAGTAGAAGCATTTAGCACTTCCACTTCCTGGTAATTACCAGCTTTAGCCACAGCTAAAGAATTCATCAGCAGGCTAGAAATCGTCTGGGTCTGATCTGTCCACCAGCCACCATTAGCAATAGAGTCACCTAAAAGCAGCACCCGCAGCCTTGAGGGTGCAGGTGTTTGATTGATTGGCCCACTCCGCATTGAATACTCATTAATCTCAATGCGATTACCAAAGCGCCGGGTGCGTTGGTTGGGTGCTAACAAGTAACCAATATCCTCATCCCGAATGTAAATCAGGGGATTACCAAAGCCAAAAAGCGATCGCAATCCCAACTCCATGGCCACAAACAAACCCCCAGCCACCGCCAACAATCCGAACAGTGCCACTTTCACCTAAAAACACCCCAAGATTTTCTTGCAAAATAGTATTAAACTATACTAACAAAAAGAGAATTTTGAAGGACTTATTTAAGGGTTTTCCCAGCCTCATTCATGTTTTTACTCAGCACTCGTTGCTCAGTAAGAGCTACGCCTGTGGTAAATTTTCCCAAGCTAAAACCAAATCATAATAGGAATTTAACATCATCTGCTAACAGAAAGACTACAATCGAAACTGACGAATTAACACAGTAATCAAGGAGGCATACAAAGCTATGTCCGACTTAAATCGCGGCATTATGAAATTTAAGGGCGCTGATTCGCCAAAAGCAGTCACTATCTCTACTGTGTTGCTTTTGGGGTCGATAGCTGCTCTTGTCCTTTGGGCGCTACAAGCTGCCTATGCCCTCAACTAGAATCTCTTAGTAGCCGAGAAGGACACTGGCAAAAACGGTCTCCGTTGCTGTCAAGTGTCCATCACGGAACTAATAAAAGTATTTTGAGAACCAGAAAAAAAAATTTCCTCTCAAATTTAAATTTGCGATTGGCGATTTTAGATGGAAGATATTTCTAAAATCCGAAATCCACGATGTTTGAACTTTGGGGCATTTTAGTTATTGTAATTGCCTGTCCAGTCTTAGGGGCACTGCCGCTGATTGCCTGGATTACCTACGCCTTTAAGGGAAGGCGATTAGCTCAGATTGGTACAGGAAACATTAGTGTTTCAGCCGCTTTTTATCACGGTGGCACAATGGTGGGAATTCTGGCAGTTTTGTCAGAAGCTTTAAAAGGAATGGCGGCAGTCTTACTGGCCCGTGCTTTTTTCCCACAGCAATCATTTTGGGAATTGATTGCCCTTATTGCCTTGGTAATCGGTAGATATTCTCTGGGTAGAGGGGCGGGGACAACAAACGTCTCCTGGGGGTTTTTGGTACATGATCCCTTAGTCGCAGGATTTGTGGCTTTTTTAGCAGCCATCAGCTTGATCATTCTGCGCTCTAGACAAGCAGTCAAATTTGGGGTTTTGGTTCTATTTCCCATAATTGTGTCAATCCTACACGCTGATGATTACCCTAGAATCATCGCGGCTATTGCCCTGGCTGGGTTAATGGCTTGGATTTACACCCAAATACCTGATGATATGAAACTCCCGTCCCAACAGGCGCAAAGGGAGTCCCAGACGATGATGGAATATTTACAGGGGGAACAAGTGCTAGCTTCTCTTGATGAAGAATTGGATGCGGCGATAGTCGGAGCAAAGGCTGCTACATTATCTCAAGTTAAACGTTGGGGCTATCCAGTACCCAAGGGGTGGGTAATTGCTCCGGTTGATGATCCCCAAGAGCTGATTGAATTTCTCCAACCATCGGAATTATCCCCTCTGGTGGTGCGTTCCTCTGCTATTGGGGAAGACTCAGAAAAAGCTTCTGCCGCTGGACAGTACACAACAATTTTGAACGTTACCAGTAAACAAAAGCTGTACGAAGCGATCGCCGAAGTGCAAGCTTCATACAATCATCCATCCGCTGTGCAATATCGCCATGATCGCGGCTCAATTGCGGCGGCCATGGCGGTGCTGATTCAACAACAAGTCCAGAGTGTGTTTTCTGGGGTGGCTTTCAGCCGTGATCCCATTGCCCAGCAAGGTGATGCTGTGGTGATTGAAGCTTTACCAGGTAGCCCGGAGCAAATTGTTTCTGGACAAGTGACACCAGAACAATATCGGGCTGTTGTCGTCGAAACAGAAGAAAATTTCTCCTGTGTCAAATTAGAGGGTTCAGGGCAAGTTCCACCTTCATTAATCAAGCAAGTTGCATATCTAGCCCGCCGACTAGAAAAACGTTATCACCGCATTCCCCAAGATATTGAGTGGAGTTATGACGGACAAACCCTCTGGGTATTGCAATCTCGTCCCATCACCACCCTGCTACCCATCTGGACACGCAAAATCGCTGCTGAAGTTATTCCAGGAGTGATTCACCCCTTAACTTGGTCAATTAATCAACCACTAACCTGTGGAGTTTGGGGAGAACTTTTTACTTTAGTATTAGACAATCGCACCCGTGGGTTAGATTTTACAGAAACTGCGACGCTGCACTATTCTAGAGCTTATTTCAATGCCTCTCTCCTCTGGGAGATTTTTCTGGGGATGGGGTTACCACCAGAAAGTCTGGAATTTTTAACCAGAGGGGCGAAAATGAGTACCCCTCCTTTGGATTCCACTTGGCAGAATTTGCCGGGACTTTTTAAGTTGCTTCAGCGGGAACTGAGTTTAGAAAAGGACTTTAAGCGAGATTATCGCCAGCGGTTTATTCCTGGGTTGACGCAGTTAGGAAATGAATTGCCTGATGAATTGCCACCGCCCCAGATGTTAACTAGAATTGACATGATTCTAGAGTTGCTGCGCCGGGCAACCTATTACAGCATTTTAGCGCCCTTAAGTGCTGCACTCCGCCAGGCTGTAGGGCGGGTGAAAGATGAACAAATTGATCATAGTGTCGCCCCAGAGGTGGCTTCATTGCGATCGCTCATGCTTTTAGCCGCAGATGCCAAACAAATCTTGCCAGAGATTGATCCTGAACAGGTGTTTCAGCAGTTGGATCAAACCCCAGAGGGAAAGAAGGTTTTACAAGACTTTGCCGAATTACTTGAAGATTATGGTTATTTAAGTGAAGTGGGCACTGATATTGCCGTTCCTACTTGGCGAGAACAACCCCAGCCAGTCAAGCAGTTGTTTATCCAGTTGATCCAGGGGAGTGAACCACCAAAAAATCAGCTTCTTGGTTCCCAGCGCATGGGAAAATTTGTCCAAGGGCGGGTGGATCTCAAAGGACGAGTTACTGAAGTTTATTCTCGGCTGTTAGCGGAATTACGTTGGAGTTTTGTCGCTTTAGAGAAGGCTTGGTTAAACTCCGGCTTGCTGAGGTCTGTAGGGGATATTTTCTTTTTAGAGTTGGATGAAGTGCGGCGTCTGGCTACGGGTGCGGATTTAGTTTTGCGAAATAAGTTGTCGGAGTTAGTGCAATTGAGGCGATCGCAATTTCTCCAAGATAGCCAAATCAGAGACATTCCCCAGTTGGTCTACGGCAATACACCGCCCCATCCCTCAGACCCTGGCGTCCACTACTCTAGCCAAATTTTACAAGGCATTCCCGCCAGTCATGGCCAAGCCCAAGGACGGGTGAAAGTGTTGCGAAATTTACAAGACCTAGGGGACGCTAATATTGACCGGCAAACCATTCTGGTAGTCCCTTACACCGACTCCGGCTGGGCACCAATCTTAGTCAGGGCGGGAGGATTAATTTCTGAAGTCGGAGGAAAACTTTCTCACGGTGCGATCGTCGCTCGTGAGTACGGTATTCCCGCTGTGATGGATGTGCGAGGAGCTACATCTATTCTGCAAGATGGTCAAAAAGTCCGGTTAGATGGATCTAGGGGTATTGTGGAACTCTCTAACGACTAGACAACAGATTGGTTACAAAGAATATTGGTAAGGCGGTAGAACTGGGAGAAGCTCACGAAATTGTCAATACTGGCCCAACGGAATTGGTTCTTACTTACTAAAGGAAAGCGGGTGGAAAAATCAGCCTAATCATCCATACTTCTCGTTCTCAGGTATAACCTGAGAATGAGTTTTAACCAAATTAATCCAATAGTTAATATCAATATTTCTCTATACCTGGGAATTTGAAGCTACTAAATCCTCTGACAAAAATCATCATCACCATCAATAATTAGTTAGGACTTACGCAACTGGCATGGCTTTGTAGGTGCGTCAGAATTGATAATTCGGTAACAATCAACAAATTTTCGATATCTGACGCACCCTACAATCTAAATCCTCTGAGAAAAATCATCATCACCATCAATAATTAGTTATTAGACCCCATCTTTCAACTACTGTGGACTATAGCACCTTGGCTTGGCTACCCCAAAATGAACCAGCCGCCCTATTTGTAATTTCCATCACCGCTATTTGACTAATTTTAACCTGCTGTTCGCCATGGCAAAGGGATTGTTGATGGCTGAAGTTATCACT
Source organism: Cylindrospermum sp. FACHB-282 (assembly GCF_014697195.1). Classification (GTDB taxonomy): domain Bacteria; phylum Cyanobacteriota; class Cyanobacteriia; order Cyanobacteriales; family Nostocaceae; genus Cylindrospermum. The sequence continues at coordinate 30,539 of NZ_JACJRJ010000035.1, forward strand.
ACAAACCTTTAATTATTTACACCCTGTTACTGATACCTGTTACTTTTAAATAAGTAAACCATTCTCTAGGAATAAAACCATCGATATCCATTAAAGCTAAACTAGATAAAACCAAACAATCAGGAGACAATTAACATTGACAACTTAAATCATTAGTAACTTCCATGACATCCCACCACAGTTTAATAGTCAAATTCAAGCAGAGTATATAGACGTGGATAATTCAACATCTGAACAACACAGGGTACTACCCATTAGTCCCCGCGCACTGCTATTAGTAAATCGTCACGCCCGTCAAGGACAAAAGTATCTGTTTGAAGCCATACATTATCTGAAAACACTCGGCTTTGATGTGATTGAGGAATCCACAGCAGAAGCCAAACACTTCTGTGATCTAGTCCGGCGCTACCAGCATGAAATTGACTTGGTAATCGTTGGCGGTGGTGATGGCACTCTCAACGCTGTAGTCGATGCTTTAGTTGATACCCAACTGCCCTTGGGCATTTTGCCTTTAGGAACTGCTAACGACTTAGCCAGAACTTTAGGAATTCCCAATTCCCTCTCCGAAGCTTGCGAAATTATTGCCAACGGACAGTTAAAACGCATTGATTTAGGGTGGGTGAATGGTAAGCATTTTTTTAATGTTGCCAGTATGGGACTGAGTGTGAAAATTACCGAGCGATTAACCAAAGAAGTTAAGCGCCGTTGGGGAATATTTGCTTATGCTGCCACCGCATTGCAAGTAATTTGGGAATCTCGCCCCTTTAGTGCAGAGATTCGCATCAAAGACACCTCGATACGTGTTAAAACTGTGCAAATCGCTGTTGGCAATGGACGGTATTATGGCGGTGGCATGGCAGTGGTTCACGATGCCACAATAGACGACCAAAGGCTAGACCTTTATAGCTTGGAAATTGAACATTGGTGGCAAATGATCTTATTATTGCCCGCAATGCGACAAGGAAGACACATACATTCACGGAAAGTCCGCGCCCTTCAGGGTAAGGAAATAGAGGTTTATACCCATAAACCACGTCCTATCAATACAGATGGTGAAATTACAACTTACACCCCAGCCATATTCCGTGTTATTCCTATGGCTATATCTGTTTTAGTGCCGCCACAATAATAGATCGTTATTGTTAATCTTTGAGTGCATTTGTTATAGCTGTGTAATGCTGGGTATTGTGGCAACTCCTATCAACTATACCAGATGCATCTGCGCTTTTCTCAAGATATTAAGTCCCTGCTAGAACGCCTAGCCGAACAGCCCCTGACTCTCGGTGCTATTCTAGCAGAAACTTCTGAACGGGGTTTTAGCCTGGTCATTGCGTTATTAGTTTTGCCGTTTTTATTTCCGATGCCACCGGGCTTTACTGGGCCTTTTGGTGCCGCTTGCTTGCTGTTGTCAGTGCAGATGCTGTTGGGAAGGCGATCGCCTTGGCTACCTCAAAAAATCGCCAACTACAAATTCCCACGCCCCTTTGCTCAAGTAATTTTACAAAACTTGCGCCGAATCACCAAAGTATTAGAAAAAATAGCCCGTCACCGATGGGGCAAAATAGCCAATCATCCTTGGATTTGGCGACTCAATGGGCTTTGTATTTCTTGGTTAACAATATTGCTAATATCACCAATTCCCTTAACCAACCCCTTCCCTACCGTAGGTATTTTACTTTTAACAGTTGCCACTATTGAATCTGACGGTTTGTTAATGTGCATCGGCTACGTCATCACCGCCTTAATTACTATCCTATTTGGCTTTATTACCTATGGACTATGGTTAGCCCCCGGTTTGTTACCATCTATATTTAAATGATCAACAAAATACTGTTAGATACACATACTTTTATTTTCTGGGATAGTCAACCATCAAAACTTTATTAAAGAGCGTTACAGTTATTAAGTAAGTATGCAAAAAGAAATCAAGCTATATTAAGTAAAGTAACAAATACTGAAATTAGCTCTATCTCCTGTGGTCGACGCTAGGCCAACGAGACGCTACGCGGTAAGCGCAGCAATGCCAGTTCGCGGAGCGTTCCGTAGGAAAGGGCTTTACAAAGTAGGGCACAGAGCCGCTTACTACAAACCTTTAATTATTTACGTTGCTCTACTTAACTCATAAAAGATAATCTAAAGTTGATTTTGTGTGGTAAAAAAAAGCGATCGCCTACAGCGGGCGTTTCGCCATCGCTCTCCCCAATCTACCCCAAGAGATCGCACTTCTGTAAATAAATCAACTTCCTATAAATAAACAGCGATCGCACTCCTGTAAATAAATCAAAAGCGATCGCCTAATTTTAGACCCTTACCTATCTGCACCAAATTCCATTGTAATTTACTTGCATGGTTCGTCTGGATGAACTGGTGGTTCGACTGCTGGTTCGTCTGGATGAACTGGTAGTTCGACTGCTGGTTCGTCTGGAGGAACTGGTAGTTCGACTGCTGGTTCGTCTGGAGGAACTGGTAGTTCGACTGCTGGTTCGTCTGGAGGAGTAGTAATAGATGATAAGGTTACGGTTACCTTTACTGAAGAAGGTCTCGTAACAGAATCATTTCTCAAAACTGCGGCAGTAGCGCCAATAGTTTCATAAATCTGCTCAGTAATTTCACCAGGCTGTAGGTTTACTTCTGCTGGTTGTTGTACTTGAGATCCAATTGTGACCGCAACTTGCGCTGTTTGTCTAGCGGTTATGTTCTGAAAAGTAACATTAAGATTCGACAGAGGTTTAAAAAACAAGTCTAATTCGTCATGGGCTTCAAGAATTTTTACACAATCCTCAACCGCAGAAAGATGACAGGTTAAAATATTTGCACTCGCAGTATTTACTACAAAACCAAAAGCCACTACAAAGGCAAACATTAGTGTTGTCAAAAAGCTAATTGCACGTTTCATCTTCAACAACTCTGATTTTGATTAAATTAACAAATGCTCATCGCAGACTTAATGAACTACCTCTAGTTCAGGGGAAGTCAGCTAGAGGTTTCTACATTCTCTAGCGTATTTTTAGCATCCGCGATACGTTCAAAGGATTGGAAAAATAAAATCCTCTGCACTTTTGAAAACAAATTAGCGATGAGCTAAAGAAGACCCAACCAAATAAAATGCCCAGCCGTTTCAATGATATTGTTGGCATTACCATAGTATTTTGGCGCTTTCGCGCGAAGGTCGAAAGCACAGGCTGGGCATTTTATTTCTTGTAGATGCCTAATAACATTTGTGACCTTGAATTAAGCATCTTCAACGTAAATAGTATCTAAATTGATCCAACTATGCTTAACCTTACTGGAGAAGGTGTTACAGCACTATTATTGACGAAAACTGCGGCAGTAGAGCCAATAGTTGGATAATTCCGAGCAGTAATTCCACCGGGCTGTATGTTTACCGGTGGTTGTACTTGAGATCCAATTGTTGGTGTAACCTGCACTGTTTGTCTAGCGGTCTGGCTCTGAAAAGTAACATCAAGATTCGACAGAGAGTTAAAAAACAAGTCTAATTCGTCATGGGCGTCAAGAACTTGTATACAAGGCTGAGTCTGAGAAAGCCTACAGGTGAAAATTTCTGCACTCGCAGTATTTACTACAAAACCAAAAGCTACAACAAAGGTCAACATTAGTGTCGCCAAAAAGCTAATTGCACGTTTCATGTTCAAAAATCCTTAATGAGTTTTTAGTGGTTTTTCTTCCCACACTTTTTAAACGTTTCCCAACCCCCATTTGTGAATTTTTCGAGTTACAGGCAAATTTTCTCCCCAAAAATTCACCCTCAACACCCATAACCCTTCCTCACCATACCTTTCAGGCTCTGCAAACTCTTATAGACTTCTCCACGAACCGGATACAATAGCTGATCGCCCTTCTCCCTACAAAAAAGGCGATCGCTATAAAGCGGTCATTTCACCGTCGCAATCCTGTAAATAAATGGAATGTGAGATATAATGAATTTGTCACTGAATCAGTCTATATTAACTTGCTATGGATTCTTTAAACCTACGCAAAAAAGTTATTACAGAAATAAATCTTGTCCCACCAGATAAATTAGAAGAATTATATAACTTTATTCATTATTTTCGATTAGGTATAGAAGTATCTCAACCTTCACTTAACAAAAATATGCAGTTTGCTGGCTGTTGGAATGATATGTCAGATGAAGGATTTGCGAATTTCAATGAAGAAATAATCACACGCCGCCAGCAAGCATTTTTAGGAAGAAGAAGAAGTGATGAAGCCAGCCTTGATTGACACAAACATTTAATCCTTTTTCTTCCGAAATCATAGTTTAGTTGTTGAGCGTTTTCAGACCTATCTGAAAGAGCATGACAAAATTAACATTAGCATCATCACTTATTATGAAATTGTCAGTGGATTAAAACATCGTGACGCGCAAAAACAACTTATATCTTTTTTAGAATTTGTTTCATACAATACGGTTTTACCTCTAACTACAAGCTCTGCCACAATTTCTGCTGATATTTATGCCAATTTAAGAAATAAAGGAACGCCAATTGATGATATTGATATTCTGATAGCAGGAATTGCCATAGCCAACGATTTGATTATTGTCACAAATAATATCAGAGATTTTGGAAAAATAGAAAACTTAGAAATTCAAGATTGGAGTAAGTAGTAACCGTTCAGGGGGTGAGCAAAAAGTTGCTATATATGAAATTCAACGAAATCAATACAATAACCAGTAGAGATTTGATTTTTTAAAAGTTATTTTGAATAAGCAAAATTGCTATACTGATCTGTGAAATGGTTTTTTTGGCATTTTGGTCACGATTAGCTCATAGCATAAATCACTTCTAATCCTTGCTATACAAGCACTTTAGGCATTTAGAGGAATATTCTACCCCCGTGAACGATTACCCCCACTAGCTATTGTATAAACTTAATTATCATCAAACGATGATGTCTATCTGAATTAATTTACATTATGATTTCAATTCATCGTCAATTCATAAGACCAAATGATTGAGCTACCAGATTGTTCCATAAAAGCTCTAACACTAAAAGGCTCATTTTTGGCAAATTTATCATCATGGTTAGACATCTTGTCCCAAGCTTTTTTTGCAGGATTAGGACCAGATTGACTTATTACTCCGATATCAATCTTTCTTTCCCCAGGAGGCCATGAAGCTGAAAATTGTACAAATTTTCCAGTCTTTCCAATTTCATAGTTAGAAGCAAAGGAAAATAGACCTTCCTTTTGTATAATTCCACTTCCAGGAAATTTGGCACCTTCTGAAAATTGCCGACCAGCTATGCTAAATGGCTCAATTCCGTCAATAGGCCAGTTTGCCCAGTAATTGTAAGCACCTACGCGGAAAAGAGTATACGGAGTTTTATTTACTACCTGAATAACAAATTTTTGTGAGTATTTTAATTGGTCTAATATTTTGTTTACAGGTGTATTGGCATCAGTAGCAACGTTAAAGTTATCACCTACGGCTGTCGGACTGTTTGAGAAGCCTTGAGAGACAATTAAAAATGTAACTTTTGGATCTGAGTCGCTAATATTTTGTACTGTGGCTCTATCACCACCAGAATAATTCCTTTCTACTCCTTTAATATAATTAGGAGGTAGCATCACAATTTCTTTGCTTTGGTTGCCGTCTTTTTTAGATAATAGAAAAGCGACTTTTGCCTCAAAGTCATCGCTCTGATTCTGAAACTGTACAATAGTTGGACCTTCAGAGGTTTGGTCAATGTAATATGTGTAATCCTTGGAAAGAATTGCAGGGAGATTTTTGACCATCTGCACCTGCTTTGGTAATTGAGCTAAAGCAGGACTTACTATACTACACAAGGCAACTATTACTGAAAGTATGCAAGACGCTAAAAAACGAAATAAGCGATTCATTATAAGCGATTCATTACTACACAAGGCAACTATTACTGAAAGTATGCAAGACGCTAAAAAACGAAATAAGCGATTCATTATAAGCGATTCATTGATTTCCTTGATTTGAGTGAATTATATTGTCAGCAGTAAACAGGCGCGTTAACTAAGTAACACGCCCACAAAAATAGGTTATCAAACTACTAAATTATGAGGTTAAGATATGGAAATAGTCAAAACATCTTAGCCTTAAGCCCTTGTAAATTTGGCAATTATTGGTGCATTCTCACTTCGGTTTCTTACTACCACCCTAGTACTACCAAACGTTTCGTCCAAGTATTGTCTTTCTGTGTTTGCTGGTACTTGTACTACCTTGGAAAGATTCTGCCATGCAAAGAATATGTTAGCCTTGTAATCCTGACTTTGGTTTGTAAATTCAATAGAGGTTGGTAGATCCGTACCCTTAAATCTGTATTCAACATTGGCACAAAGCCATAATGGATAATTCGGTTGGATTTCTATCACACTACCAGGTTGGCCACAAACTGGCCTAGAGCCTTGCGCGTGTGCAACATTATTCATACCACCAAATCCAAATAATGTTACAGTGACGGCTAAAATGCAGCATACCATTGCACGTATTACGTTCTTCATTTTGTTCCTCAATTTTTGTGTCTGTTTATTTTGTGTTTTACTGAGGCTTAACTAGATATCTCACAGGTGAAATCATCTAATTTTGCTCTGACGGAATTGTGGTTTTTTTTTCCCACATCTTTTAAACGTTTCCCCACCCCCATTTGTGAATTTTTCGAGTTACGAGCAAATTTTCTCCCCAAAAAATCACTCTCAACCTCTATAACTCTTACCCCGCTTACTTTTCATCTGTTGCAAATTCTTCTCAACCTCCCCACGAGCCGGATACAACAACTGCTGACTTAAAGCTGTTTCATAAGCCTGTATCGCTCCTGACTTATCCCCTAACCCTAGTAAGGCTCTCCCTAACCAGTAATTAGCTGTAGCTGGGTTAAACGCCTTTAATTTCTGACTTCCTTCACAAGCTGCTTCCCACCAGCGCTTACTAGCCTTGGCATCCTTTATCACTTGGTAGTTTTCTCCTAGCCACACCGCAGCTGGTACAGATTGCAGATAAGCTCCTGGTGGTAAAAGCTCCCATCCTTTCTGTAAAGCTTCTATTGCTTCCTGATGTTTAAGAGCCAAAGCCAACACCCGCCCGTGACGCAACCAAGCATCAGCTAACTGGGGCTGTAGTTGTGTTCCCTGTTCCGAAACACTACAGCCTCGTTCAAACTCTTCAAAATGTTCTACCAACACCCGCCCCGCAGTTGCAAAAATACTCCAGCGTTCAGGAAACTGCTTCAACATCTCCTCTACCAAAGGACGCAATTCCTCCAACCTTGTCGCCAGCGGTAAAATTTCACACAACGCCCGAAAGATTTCACAATCATGGGGATATAGATGATAAGCTTTCCCCATCATCTGTGCCGCTTTCTGATATTCCCCTGTGTGGAATAAGCACCGTCCGTAGTAATACCAGCCATAAGGATGCTGGGGATGTTCTGCGGTAAACTCTGCTAACACCTCCACACCTTGCGCCCAATCCCCACGGAGAATGTGATAATATGCCAGGGAATTGTGAGCCTCAACCCCATGAGGAGCCTGTTGCAGTGCAGAGATAATCATTTTTTTAGTCAGCTTCCCCTCCTGACCAGATACCAATCTCATCTGACACTTCGGCAAGCTCAGTGCGGTGCAACGCTGGTCAATTTGTCGTTGCAGTACCCGGAAATCATCTCCAGCTAAGGCTATAACCCTGCTCAACCGCTCTCTAGCTGTTTGAATATCCCCCACCGCCATCAGCGCATCATAGCTGTAAATCAAGGCCACAACATCATCTGGGTTGATTGACAAAACCTGCTCCAAGGCGCTGAGACTACCAAGAGGATTTTCTCTCGACTGATGCACCTGTGCCAAAGCCATCCAGTGAACTACTTTGTCAGGTTCTAAAGCTGCTGCTAAATTAAATGCAATGATTGCCTTCTGACTCTCACCTCTGCAAACTGCAATCAATCCATTTATATGATTCTGAGTCCCTTCATTTTCAGATAACAATAAGGATTTTTGATATATTTCTAGAGCCTCTTTTTCTAATCCCATCAGGTGCAAGATTTTTGCCAGTTGCAGCTGCACATCAATTAATTGAGGTTGTCGTGAAATCACTTGACGATATTCTGCAACTGCTTGTTGCCAGTTGCCCATTTCGTAATGCAAATCAGCCAGTTCTAATCTTTTTTTCCATCCTTGGGGATATTTTTGGACATACTTACTTAAGGTGATGAGTTTCTGCTGTTGTCTAGCTGGCTTTTCTTCTACAACCAAGTGAGCATTCATCTCCAGCCCAGAGAATTGGGTGAACTGTACCAATGATGTGGCAATGTTTGCAGACATATTACGGTTACTTTATAGTTAATTTCTTCGTGCTGGCTTTTTGTTGTTATTGGCGATTCCCAATTACACAGCACTGCACCGCACTGAGCTTGTCGTTCGCGTAGCGTCCCGGAGGGAAGTGTTTCATCAGATTGAACCTCTTCCACCATCGGAATTACCTTTTTTAAGGATGGTGAGAGAGAATCTAGACAAGTGTTATCTTCCCCTGCAAGATACTTCTTTAACTGCTTTTGCAGAATCTTTCGCGCTTCTTGAATGCATTTGCGAATATTCTCTTCAGAGAGGGCCAGTTGTTTGGCGACATCTTGATAGGATTTTTCTTGGCAGCACCGTAAAATAAAAGGATGACGCAGTCTGTCAGGTAAAGATTCAATTCTATGGTGGAGATATGCTCGCATCTCCCAATTCAAAATATTGGCTTCAGGAAATCCTACGTTAGAAGCAAATGCTGGATGCTCGGCAAATTTAATATCGTCAATGTTTTCAATTATTGTGGCTTCTTGTTTGCGTTTTCGATGCACATCCATGCAGAAGTTATGGATGATTCGAGCTAACCACGCTTTAGGATATATAATTTTATTTGCAGATTTTGTCCATTCATTCCAAGCTTTGAGCATTGCCTGATTTAGTGCATCTTCGGCATCATGAGAATTACCTCCCATCCACTGTAGGCAACATTTGTAAAAATCATCTTGAGATGATTCCCATAATTGCCAAAAATCCTGACAATTATTTTGAGATAAAGCTCTGAATTGGATTTGCTCTGGCAAGATATTCCTGATTTCCAGCCCTGATAAGCAGAACAAGAGTTCTTGTTCTGGGTTCACTTGTATATGTGAATTCCTGTTCATTATTTAAAACATGAGGGATGATGCACTGTACAAAAGACTGGAAGATTGCGGATATATGTAATATCTGTTTTGAATGATACCTAGCTTGTCAATTCAATAGTTCAGTTAAATTTAGGACTTTAAAAATCAGCCAATTGAGTTAAATTCAGTTAAATTCAGTTAAATTCAGGTATTCAATAACCTAGGAGTATGTAACAATTAATACTTATAGCTCAGAAAGCGGTTAGAAACCGCAACTACACAGACAAAACCCACCTGCGTGGGTTTCAAACAGATACTTTTTCCTTAGTCCACCTTCGCGTAGCGTTTGGAAGGAAAGGTGGACTATCCCTAGGGGACGCTACGCGAAGGTTTGTGTAGCCGCGATTTCTAATCGCTATTTTTTAATTGAAAAAAATTCTTAAAGGGAATTTATGTGTAGTTATCGTTGAGAAGTTAAAATATTTTTTGATAAAACCAGAATATAATATCTCAAAAGACTAGTTCGTAAGGAACTATTGCTGGCAAATTGTGCGATATAGCGATTAAGAGTTACGTGAGGTACAGATAATATTTTGAAACGCAAAGGGACGCAAAGTAAAGCGCAGAGGTACGCAGAGATTTGTACCTCAGCAGACTAGGAAACGCTATACAGCGGTGAAAATATGACTTAACCAGAATTTTATAAAGCTTGGCATCAGCAAGAAGTAATAGAAGCTAGCAACTATAGCAATCCTATTTGATTTGTGAACATAAAGTGAGTCAGATACCCGACTTCTCTAAGAAGTCGGGTATCTTTGTGTTCACAAATGATTTAGGACTGCTATATTGATATAATAAAAAATTATCAAAACCAAAATAAATCATTTAACCAAAAACCATGATTACCGAATTAGCAAACCTCAAACAAGAACTAATTTCTATTTCCCAATCTACCAATCTTGGCTTTAACATCACTCCCGCAACTAAGGAGCAAATCGAAACATTAGCCGCATCTCTTGAACCCCTAAATCCCACCGCTGAACCGACGAATCATATCGAATTGATTCAAGGAAGATGGCGGCTTTTGTACAGTACATTTAACTTAGAACAAGAAACCACTCTGCAACGTCTTTCTTTTGGTAAACTGCCGGATGTCAAAGTTAATGTAACTGGAATATTTCAAGAAATTTATCTTGATGGTCAGCAGTACATTAACCTGATTGAATTTACCGGAGTTTCTGGTGTTCAAGGTGTTGGTTTAGTTAGGGGACGCTACACTGTAGAAGATGAGAAACGCTTGAATATTGAGTTTGTGGAAACTTCTGTTAAAAGTGCAAATAATGATTTGAGTGATGCCGCTTTTCGTGAGGCTTTAGGAGTAGATAATGATTCACCTCTGGAAGCGACACTCTCATTTAGTGGCTGGTCAGATATTACCTATTTGGATGAAAATTTCCGCCTGATGCGTGGTAATCAGCAAAATTTATATGTGCTGCTGCGAGATGAGTAATATCACAAAAAGATCCCCCCAAATCGCCCAAGGGGATTATTTTCCTCATTAAATTAAGTCAACTTTAAAATCTCTAGGACTTACTTTCCTTTACAAATTTACCATGTTTTCAGGTTTTTTTGATGGGTCTCTTTACCCATCCTACCTGTAGGGTGCTGCCCAGCACGAATCATGATTTTTAACGACACAAACCATACCCCATATTTGCTATTTTCTGTCCGTTAAGTCCTAATTTCGTTAATAGCCTCTGGCTAGGAATTCTTACCCCATTCCGTATAAGCGGCAGAGCCGCACTGATTGCATTCCCAGTTGGAGACTCTTAACGAGATAAAACGAGATTAAAAATAATGCATCTTTAATTTAGAGCGGTTTTATAATAATAGAACTTACGCATTGACAAACAATGGTGAATATGGTCATCGATTTTATTCATTGAAACTCCTATAAATTGTGCGTTAGGAAACGCACACTACGTGTAGGATGTGTAAAGAGACCCATCGAAAAAGCTTGAAAAGAGGGTAAATTTGTACAGTGCGTAAGTCCTCAATAATTAGACCACAAGCTCCAGGACTCAGCATTGCTGTGTACCTACGGTAATCTGTTGTTCATTAACTTGAAAAGTTCTGTAAGGGAATTTTCGCTTTTTGAAAAACTTGCTCAACGGTAAATTCTAATTCTGGAAATAGAGAATCTTTGATTAATTCGTCTCCCATATAAGTTTGTGGTGGTGCATCTGGATAAAACACACTAATGCTTCTGGCTTGACTATCTACCACCCACACCCGCAACACTTTAGCTGCTAAATAATCTTGTGCTTTAGCTGCCATTTGTCCAAATGTTTGCCCTGGTGAAATAATCTCAATTACCAAATCAGGAGGAACAGAACAGGCTCCTTCTTCTTCCCAGTCGGCAGGTAAACGTTGATAGGAAATATACAACAAATCTGGTGTTGGTGCCCAATCTCGTCCTCGACGGGTTAATGCAACAGCTAATTCTGGGTAAACTTCTCCTTTCCCCTCACATAATTCTTCAATCAAATTTATGAGGGCGCGGGTAAGTTTTGAGTGGTATTTTTTTGGTGGCATTTTAGGAATTGCTTGACCATCAATTAGTTCATAGGTGATATCTCCCTCTCCTTCGGGAAGAGTTAAGAACTCTTGCAAGGTCAGTTGATTATCTGTTTGAAGTACCATAATTTAGATTAGCTGATTAATTTCCAGCATAGCTAAAGTTAAAAAAAAATTGTAGAGACGTTCTATGCAATGTCTCTACATTCTGGTGTTCAAGGTGAGATTACTGCATTCCCTGCAATACTTGGCGAATGGTATCTGTTGGTACTTGGTCGGTAATTGTGACTTCACCAATTTTTGTTGGTAAAACAAACCTGACTTGACCGGATTTGACTTTTTTATCTAGTTGCAATGCATCAATAATTGCTTCAATTTCTACCCCAGCAGGTAGCTTAGTTGGTAAACCTGTTTTTTCAATTAGGGCATTTTGCCTTTCTGTGTCTTGTTTTTGCCAAAGTCCCAGTTCTAGGGAAATTTGTCCGGCTGCTACCATGCCAATACCTACTGCTTCGCCGTGTTTGAGTAGGCGATAACCTGTTAAGCTTTCTACTGCATGGCCGATGGTGTGACCATAGTTGAGAATTGCCCGTAATCCCGATTCTTTTTCATCTTTGCCCACTACATCGGCTTTGGCTTGACAAGAATGGGTTAATATGTTGTTTATCAGGTCGGTCTTTACGTAGCGGAGTTGGTCGAGATGTTTACTCGCTTCCAACTGAGCAAACAAATCGGCGTCCCAAATGATGCCGTACTTGATCACCTCTGCCATTCCTGCCCGAAATTCTCGCGTCGGTAGTGTTTTTAATACTTCTGGGTCAATTAATACTCGTCGCGGCTGATGGAATGCCCCAATTAAGTTTTTGCCGTGGGGATGATTGACGCCAGTTTTACCGCCAATTGCTGAATCTACCATTGCTAAGAGTGTGGTAGGCACTTGGACAACATTAATCCCCCGCAGCCATGTGGCGGCAGCAAAGCCTGTCATATCACCAACAACGCCTCCCCCCAAGGCTACCATGGTGGAGGAACGTTCTAGGCGGTTTTCTAGGGCGATATCATAGAGTTTCTGGATGGAGTTGAGGGTTTTGTAGCGTTCCCCTGGTGGTAAGTTGCAGCTAGCTACTTCAAAGCCGGCATTTTTCAGGGATGCGATCGCTCTTTCTCCATAATGCTTAAAGATCATCGGGTTAGAAACTAGCAACACCTTCTTGCCCAGCTGCAACTGGCTCATCTGTTGACCCAGTTGATCTAAGCTAGCAGATGCGATCGCAATCTCATAAGACTTTTCCCCTAGATTGACATTGATAATAGAAGTCATAACCCAACCCCAAACAAGCACCAGTGCGCGTATTCTACCGCAATCTGACAAAATGGGGAGATGGGGAGATGGGAAGTTGGACAGATCAATGACCTGTTTGACTAATGACTAATGACTAATGATTCAATAGATTTAGTGAGTAACTTGGAGAAAGATAAATGTTTGCTGCGATCGCTTATGTCGTCTACTTGGGTGTGTTCTTGGGTCTAGCTGTCGGTTTGCTGTTCGGTCTCCGTGCTGCCAAGATCATTTAATCGAGAGATAATTCCGCCTAAAACTTTTGTGGGATAGGCATCTTGCCTCTCCCTCAGTTAGCAACAGGCAAAACCCCCCTAAGCTAGGGGGGATCAATCAGAGATTTTTAACCCACAACAGCCGGAGTTGGTACTGTCTGCTGTTTTTGGTGGGCTGGACGCATCGATAAACCTAGCAAATTCAGCATTTCCCGGTCAGTGTCATAATCAGGACAAGGAGTTGTCACCGTTAACATCTTATTGTCATCGCTGGAAAAAATAGAATTTGCCCCAGCCATAAAGCAAAAAGCTTGTTCCACTTGGGAAAGTTTCGCCCTACCTGCACTCAGACGCACGTCAGAACCTGGCATTAAAATCCGCGCAGTGGCAATCATCCGCACCACATCCCAAATCGGGACATCGGGTTGATCTGCCAAAGGTGTGCCCGGTACTTGGGAGAGAATATTAATCGGCACAGACTCTGGATGGGGGCTGAGGTTTGCCAAAGTGTACAACATCCCCACACGATCATCGACGCTTTCGCCCAAGCCCAGAATACCGCCAGAACATACTGTCACATTAGTTTGGCGCACATTTTCAATGGTATTTAAGCGATCGTCGTAAGTCCTGCTAGTAATGATAGTGCTGTAGTAATCCCGTGAGGTATCCAAATTATGGTTATAGGCGTACAGTCCCGCATCTTCCAATCGCTGGGCCTGTCCTGCTGTTAGCATGCCCAAAGTGCAACATACTTCTAAACCCATCGCGGTTACGTCCTTAACCATGTCCAGGACATCCTCAAATTGGGAGTTATCCCGCACCTCACGCCAAGCAGCACCCATACAGATGCGACTAATACCCGTTGCTTTAGCTTTTTGGGCGATGCTAACCACCGTTTCTTTTTCTAGGAGTGCTTCCGCCTTTACCTCTGTTTTATAGCGAGAAGATTGGGCACAGTAGCTACAATCTTCTGGGCAACCTCCTGTTTTAATAGAGATGAGCTTACAGACTTGTATTTTTGTGGCGTCATGATATTGGCGATGCACGCTAGCAGCTTGATAAATAAGCTCTAGCAAGGGAGTATTATATATCGCCCGAATCTCTGATTCCTGCCAATCGTAGCGTATTCCCGACATTACTATCCTTCTTGTAAACTGGATTTATAAGAGCTAACAAGTACAGCGTTTAGGCAAATAAATTATACCGTCCGGCTTTGATCCCTGCCGCTGTAGATATTAAAAATCAGCTTATCAAGATTTTGGTTAAGTGGCAGATTCGCAGCAAAAATCATCACCTTAACTCGTGTTTTTGGCATAATCTCATGTTCATACATCTGTGATTTCTGAAGACAGCATGGTAATCTAATCAGAAGGACTGGTAGACAATTGATCAAGTGTAGGCAATGCTCACCATATTTCTGTAAACTGTGGCACATATTAGCTAATAAATTTCACCAAACCAATACATACACAGCGGCAGAAACTTATTAAGTTACCGACCACTAAAGAAAGATTTAAGCCCAGTATCCCAGGTATGAGATAATTGAGCAAATACTCAGAACTTGTCAAAAAGATATTCCGATGAAATCAGAACTGCCACTAATTACAAGCGATCGCCTGTTATTAAGAGTGGCGATCGCAGAAGATATACCCCAAATTCTCAAATACTTTATTGATAACAAAACCTATCTCACCCCATTTTACCCCCTGTGGGCTGATGCTTTTTTCACCGCAGAGTATTGGGAATATCAAGTAGAAAGCAATTTTCTCGAATTTGTCAATGACCAATCATTAAAGCTATTTATTTATCTCAAAAACCAGCCCATAGAAATTATTGGCACCATCAATTTTAGCAACTTTATCCGAGGATCTGCCCATTTTTGCTCTGTGGGATATGGTTTGGCTTCATCTGCACAAAAGCAAGGCTATATGACAGAAGCACTAGGGGTAGCAACTCAGTATGTATTTCAAGAATTAAATTTTCACCGCATTATGGCAAATTATATGCCCCACAATCGCCGCAGTGGTAACGTCCTCAAAAGGCTCGGTTTTGTGGTTGAAGGATATGCTAGAGACTATTTGATGATTAATGGAAAATGGGAAGATCATGTCCTCACAAGTCTCACCAATCCTCACTGGCAACCAAATAAATCTTAACAAGAGTAAGTTTAAACAGGCTGACGAATTTGATATAAGCTGCGATTGAGCCAGTCTTCATACCAATCATAAAAACTCAAAGGCTGCTCCTCGTCGCTATCTGGCTGAAATTCCTCATGATCGGCGTCATGGAAATAATGACAAAAATTCCCAGAAGCAGGATATATACCACTATCATTGGTACGATCATCTATCCAAATTTTTCCCTGCTGTTCTCCAGCAATCACTAACAAAGCATACATTCCACAGCCATAATTGGCCATAGTGAGAGTTCCCTGAATAAATTTATTATCTAAGTAAGCATCATTATTAATTACCATTCCTGCTGTATTTTTTATGAGCAAATCCAAATCATTCCACGCCTCTGTCAGCAGAAATGGTTGAGAAATAATGTCGTACTTTAGTTGATATGGTGTAGCGACAATTTCATTGGTAGATGCAAATCCAGGGATACTGTATAGTCCGTATCCTGGCCCAGCCCCACCATTACCAACTTCTAACAAAAATTGACGATATTCACTGGGGAGGTTGATATGATGCTTTTCTTCAAAAACTTGAATATCTGCGTCTTGCAAACAAGGGTTGAGGTGATATTGATGTGATTCTGAGCCAAAAACCTCAAAAGTAGCATCTAAGATGGCTAATTGAGTTAACTTCTTCTTTAATTGCAAAACTTTCTTCATGATCCCGCTTCCAATTTTAAAGTAGCACAGCTATTCCCAGTTAGGGGAAGCTTTGTTTGTCTATGCTGAGGCTGATACCAGAGGTAAGCAATTTAAAATTCAAAATTCAAAATCGAAAAAACCAGTATTGACGAGTCTCCTATCCCCTGAATATCTGCAAATTAAATGTGGAACAGTTTACTATTAAGGAAATGATGAATTAAGCTTTGCTCGTAATGACTCTGGCTGAAACTGCAAATAACACGAATTCTAGCAATCCTTTTCTCACCCTCAACTACGAAAGTGCCTTAGAATCTCTAGGCCATGACTACTATGACGAAGTTGCAGCGGCGGAATTTCCTCAACACATCTTACGTTGGCGCAATGATGCACTGCTACCCCGTTTGGGACTAAATCCCCAAATAGTCAAAGACGAAGATTTCATTACAGCTTTTGGTAAATTTCAGGGGCGCAAACCCTTGTTAGCACTGCGTTACCACGGCTATCAATTTGGTGAATATAACTCGCAGTTGGGCGATGGGAGAGGCTTTCTTTATGGGCAAGTACGCGCCAGTGACGGACAATTGTACGACTTTGGCACGAAAGGTTCTGGTAGAACCCCTTACTCCCGTGGTGGCGACGGTATGCTCACACTTAAAGGCGGAGTGCGGGAAGTTCTCGCAGCAGAAGCGCTGCACTACCTGGGGGTGCGTACCTCCCGTTGTTTGACGATGATTGAAACAGGTTTATCTCTCTGGCGAGGCGATGAACCTTCACCTACCCGTTCATCTGTGATGGTACGGATGGGCAGTTCCCACATTCGCTTTGGTACTTTTGAGCGACTGCACTTTTTCCAGCGTCCAGATTTAACCAAAAAGCTGTTAGACCATGTAATTGAGCAGTATTACCGACACTTAGTTGCTGAGAAAGATAAATATGCCCTGTTTTATGCAGAATTAGTCAAACGAGTAGCGGAACTAGTAGCGCAATGGATGGCAGCTGGCTTTTGTCATGCAGTCCTCAATACTGACAATATGTCAATTACGGGGGAAAGTTTTGACTATGGGCCTTATGCTTTTATCCCTACTTATGATCCCTACTTTACTGCTGCATATTTCGACTATTATAGACGCTATTGTTACAGCCAGCAACCAAGTATTTGCCAATTGAACTTAGAAATGCTCCAAGAACCATTAAAAGCGGTGATTGAGCAGAGGGATTTAGATGCTGGATTAGCTAGCTTTGGGGAGTATTATCAGGCTGAATACCGGGGTTTGATGTTGAAAAAGTTGGGATTTGAGCAGTTGCCATATCCAGAAGCTGATGAGCTTTTACATCTGGCGATCGCCTTTTTGCAAAAAAGCCAAGTTGGTTATCATCAATTCTTTTACGAGATGGCTCGCACTTTTTCCCACAAATGGCGAGATGAACCAGCTTCTGTGATGAATGATTCAGATATTGTCCCTGCATTAGGAGCAGCAGCAGCTATTTTTGATAACTGGTGTGTACTCTATCATAAAATTTTGAATTATTTTGACCCGGACGACATGGAAAACATTGCCAAAACTCTGGCTGTCTATAATCCAAAAACGGCATTATTAAGACCTGTAATTGAATCAACTTGGGAATCAATTGCTGAATCAGATAATTGGCAACCTTTCTATGATTTGGTTGAGAAATTTCAGTTAAAACACTAGTCAAAATCAATAGTTGAATAACAAATTATTGCTAGACAAGAAATAATTTGTTATTCAATAGCAGATACCATCGGCTACCTAATCACTTGAGGTTTTCAGCTACAATCCGGTTTCTCCCTTGAGCTTTGGCAGCATAGAGCGCCTTGTCAGCCATCGCAATTAAGGTATCTGGGCTAAACTCCAGATTGGGGACAATAGTTGTAACTCCTATGCTCAATGTCACAGATTCATCAACCTTAGATTGAGCATGGACAATCTTGAGGTTATGTACTTCTTTTCTGATTACCTCCCCTACATACATCGCCCCTCCAAAATTTGTATTTGAGAGAATCACCGCAAATTCTTCTCCCCCATAACGAGCCACTAAATCAGCCGGACGCTTAACCGAGAATCTAATTGTTTTAGCAACCTGCTGTAAACAATGATCTCCTGCTACATGACCATAGGTATCGTTATATTTTTTAAAAAAATCTACATCGCATAATAATAAAGATAGGGGTAATTGCTCCCGGAAAAGTCGCTGCCATTCAAGACTTAAATATTCGTCAAATTTGCGCCGATTGGCGACTCCTGTCAATCCATCTAAATGAGCAAAGAGGTTTAGTTGGCGATTCGCTAAAACTAAAGCTGCTTCAGCGCGTTTGCGTTCCCCTATTTCTTGCTTTAACTGCTGGTTTTGGACGATGAGTTGCTGTTGTTGCTGGCGAATAATGAATTGATTCTTCACCCGTGCCAATACTTCTGAGTCTTGAAAAGGTTTTGTGATATAGTCTACTCCACCAATCTCAAATGCCATAACTTTATCTGTAGTTTTATCTAGAGCACTAATAAAAATTATGGGAATGTTGACTGTCTCTTTTTGAGATTTCAGTTGCCGACAAACTTCATAGCCATTGATATCAGGCATATTAATATCGAGCAAAATCAAGTCAGGAGGTTCTATCTTTGCCGCCTGGATTGCCATTTTTCCAGAAACAGTTTTTCTAACTTTAAATCCTTGTGACTCTAATATCTTGGATAGCAAGCGTAGATTATCTGGGGTATCATCAACAATCATGACAATACCAGCATTATTACAGGATGTTGGTATAGACATATTTAATTTTGCAGAGGAGCAGTCAGGTTAATAATTGTTTCAATGTGAAAATCATCAACTAGATTTTTTAAAGACTTAGCAAGTTGATGCTCATGTTCAGGGATTTGATTAAATAATTCGTAGAGTCTTATATCATCAATTATAAGCGCTGCTTCATGGACTTGAGAAATCCAAGCAGGAGGCATAACCTGCAAATCAGATACAGTCAATTGCTGATATTGAATTTTAGGTTCAGGTATGTTTTGTTGATTATTTTCTGCATAGATGTAGCGCAAACCTAGATACTGCGCCATCTTGTCAAACAGAACATCTTCTTCAAAAGGTTTAGCAACGAAATCATCACAACCGATTTCTAAGATAGCTTTTCGGTCTTCCTGAAAAGCACTTGCAGTCAGAGCAATAATTGTTAGGTTTTTTCCTTGGGTAATGGCTCGAATTCGCTTAGTTGCATTACGTCCATCCATTACGGGCATTTGTATATCCATCCAAATGAGGTGCGGTTCCCACTCTTGGCAAATATCAATTGCTTCTAAACCATTTTCCGCAGCACCCACCTCAAACCCAACCGACTTTAGCAATTTGACGATTAACTGCCGATTTTCTGGGACATCCTCAACAACCAAAATTCGGTAGTTAGGTTGTCCAGGTTCCAACCCAATGACTCGTCTTGTGGGTTGTGTGGGATGAAGAACATCAACTGTGTCAACTTGGGTGAGTTGAACTTGACAAGTAAAGGTTGAACCATGACCTAAAGTACTCCGAACTGTAACGTCACCCCCCATGAGTCTGGCAAATTGGCGGCTAATAGCTAGCCCAAGACCTGTACCCTGCATAAACTGTCGGCCACTTTTAGCCTGTACAAATGCTTCAAAAATTAACCCCAAATCTTCAATAGCAATCCCAGGCCCGGTATCTTCAACTTCAAATTCGACAACTATCTTGGTTTGGTCAGGTACGAAAAATACAGAATTACTGGGATAAGATACTCGGAGAGCTATATAACCAACAACGGTAAATTTGACGGCATTCCCAATCAGATTAATGAGTATTTGTCGTAACTTGCCCTCATCACCATAAACAAACTGGCTCACATTTTCACCAATTTCAGTCACTAAACTCAGTCCTTTATCTGAAGCTTTGAGTGCTAACATTTCCTGAATGGAATAAATTAGACGGTGCAAGTCAAAATAGCTTTTATTTAGGGTTAGTTGACCAGCCTCAATTTTGGACATTTCCAAAACATCACTAATTAAAATCAGCAAATGCTCACCACTACGATTAATGATGTCTAAATTGTCTTGGTCTTCTGGAGATAAAGCGCCATTTCTGGTTATAAGCTGAGTGAAACCCAAGATAGCATTCAGGGGAGTTCTTAATTCATGACTCATCTTGGCAAGAAAATTGCTTTTGGCGCGGTTGGCAATTTCTGCCTGTTCTGCTGCCTCCTGTAGTGCCATTTGAGAAAACTCTAGTGCTGCCAGCATGAGATTATTTCTCATTTCTTGTGCAACTTCAATCTCAAATGGTTGCCAGGGAAATGATTTCTCTTGAACAGTCTCTTTCCACATTTCAAATGATTTACGTGGAGATAGACGCAGGCTATTGTCTGAGGTGACAGATATCGACTTATTGGGATTACCTGCCCAATAAACAATTTGAATTTGCTCTGGTCGGAACCAGATAATATGATAAGACCGCTGATTGAGAATAATTGAAATTGCTAAAATGCCGCTGGCTATATCTTGGATTTTTCTGGCGTTTGGGTAAAGTTGAGGAAGACAATCTGTGTAAAAAATCTTTTGTTGATTTTGGTTTTGTAGCCAGGTTACTAGCTCCTGAATATCGGTTTCAGAAGGTGTATTACCAATCAAGATTAGTTGTCCTTCTAATAAGATGGCAGCACCAGTAGATCGAACTAAATTCAAGACGCTGGACTCATTACGCTGGAATACATTGCCAATGTAGTCTAATTTATTACCTAAATTTTGACTTAGCTGCTCCTGAATTGCTTTGACTTGTTGGCGATAAAAATTCAACAAGCGTTCCTGCTGCTGAAGTAATTCAAGAGATGCAAACTTACCGATTAACTCACAAGTTTTACGAATCTCATAATCAATATACTTGGGAGTGTAATGGTGGCAAGCAATCAAACCCCAAAGGCGATTTTCATTAATTAGTGAAATGGACATTGAAGCAGCAACGCCCATGTTCTGCAAGTACTCTACATGCAATGGTGATATACTTCTCAATACCGCACTACTTAAGTCAATCGGTTTATCTGTTAGAGGATTGTTTGTGGGAATTATTTTTACTGGTTGATAATTAACATCTGGAATAAGTCGCAGCCAATTTTCATAGTAAAATTTTCTGGCTTGAGTCGGAATGTCAGCGGCAGGATAATGTAGTCCTAAATAACTTTCTAAATGATTTTGATGATCTTCAGCAATAACGACTCCACTATAGTCTGCTTCAAACCTGTAGACCATCACTCGATCAAACTGGGTTATTTTTCTAATTTGTTGGGCGATAATTTGCGATATATCAGACAAATTAGATGCATTGTTTATGTGAGAAATTGCTGCTTCTAAAAGATGATAATGTCTCAGGGATAGACCTATTTGTCTGGTTGACTGAGGTTCTAGTTCCAGAATTAAAACATCATTAGATCGATGAATCATCCCTAGAAAAAAATGATGGCTTTTACCAGGCTCAGTTTTTATTTTAAATAAGTGGACGAATGCCAAGTTATTTTGTGTCAAGGCATCAGTTATTAACTCTATTTCTGCGTCAGATAATAGGCAGTTTAACTCTTGACCAATTAAAATCTTTGCGGGAATTCCCAAAAAATGATTGGTGTTTTCACTAACTTGCAAAATTTTGAGATGGGGTTCCTGTAAAATCAGGAGTACACCATGTGGCTGGATATGACCAGGAATATGGATTGGCTCTTGGTCACAGTTACTAATATCAATTTGGTCTGATATAGTAAATTCTGTCTTTTCCATATTGAAGTATTTTGGGATTTTTAATTTTATGTTTAATTCTACTCTTCTATTTATCAGATGTGATGGCTATAAACTGCACCAAAGCTATGATCAGGATGAATCTCAATGACTAAATCAACGAATGTCGAAGATTTGGCTAAAGGGTTGATGAATAGTTCTGGGTGTAGCGATCGCCAAAAATAATAGACAAATTCTTCTACTTCCGATTCAGTCATTCCCGATTTACCAGCAGCAATCATCTGCCGTTCAGCCTGTTTGCGCCACTCTAAAGAACAGCGGTAATCTGTTGGGTAAAGTAAAATTAAGCTGTCTAAGCGCTCCCACAGGGGCAGATAATCCCTGAGTTGATGATTCATGTCCCTGGCAAATTGCCGATCCTCTGGGGTGATAATGGGCGCCAGTGCGGTAGCAAATGCCTCTGGTGTAATTGGTCGCACACCGACAAACCAACCTTCAAAGAGGACAATATCAATATCTGTGATGATTTCGGGAGTTGTGCGATCGCCTGTACCTGAGTATGCAGATTTATCAAACCGAGGCACAGTCACAGAATTCTCACCCCGTCGAATGTCATCTAGCACATTTAAGCCTAAGCCGATATCGTGGGTACCTGGTGGGCCACGCCAAATCAAGCGGGGATCTTGCTCTTTTAAAATTAGGCGATCGCGATAAGTTTTGTATAAATCATCCAAAGACAAACTCAGACTGCGGTATCCCAACGCTGAGAGAATTAAACCGAGAACCTGGGACATGGTGGTTTTGCCGGTACCTTGTCCGCCCAAAATCCCCTGAATTAGCGGTCTGCCTAAATCTTGGCGCTGGGTTGCTAGTTTGATCCCCAACGGTAACCACAAATCCCACAACAGCTGTAACAATGCCTGGGGTTCCACCTTGAGGGTAGTTTCACAAAATTGGCTAAATGCTGGTAGAACTAAGCCGAGTAAGTGCGATCGCTTTTCGATCACCTCAGCCACATTTTCCGGTGTTATGCCAAAAGCTTGGGCCCTGAAAGTATCCCCCAGTGCTGCCTCTCGTGCCCACATCTGCCAAGATTCATCTGTTACATCCGTTGTCAAGTTAATCATATGATTTTGAGTCTTCAATTTTTGGACAGGTTTTTCCCAAGGGTGAGAAATCACGAACCTAGCTTAAAGGCTTCGACAAACAGGCTGTAGATGAAACCAACTTTCAGCCAGTTTAATGATTCGACCCAAAGCGATCGTCTAGCCAAAAAGCTGCGACTATAAAATATCCTGCTAGTAACCTCCGTGAGTAGCACTAAAAACCCGGCTACTACAATATCCACTTGTCCTTTTTGTCCAGCTATAGTCGACACTGCTGTTCCTAGAAAAAAACCAAATAAAAAACTAATTAACAGCAGAGAGAACCGCCGCCAAGGATTGATAAACCATTGCCCCAATCGCCTAGCAATGGTGTCAAACAGGTTGTTAAGACGAGTATTTTGCATTTTGGGGACTTCTGGGAAAAAGTCAAGATATGTTGAAATATTCCCATACTCAGGATATCGGTTTTAGCATCAGCTTATTGGACGATGTGATAAATCTTCTGTAGTTATCAAAATTTATACAACATATCGTCTTGAAGTCAGTACAGATCCCCAAAAGATTTCCTTCCCTAGGGTGGTATCTCAGGGCGTAGCAGAGTTATCTTAAAGATGAAGGGTAAAGCATTAAGGATTAACTGTGTTTTGTAGATTAACTTGGGGTTGCTAAAAGGGTGCTTTGTTGACGGTAATACCTGGCTGACCAAAATTCCTGGTTGTGATTCTACAAATGAATTTTTCGCCTCAGTATTGCCTTGTTATTTTTTCGTCTTAATCTACGGTTAAGAAAAAAAATAAACAGGCGTCTATTGTTTTGTTTAGTCAAGTATTAAGAAAATAATTTCCCACATTTTTTTTCTCCTCAAAATGATATTTATGATACATTTTTGCGACTGATTTTCAGAGAGTCTGAAATGGGGAACTTTCTTTGCGTACCATTTTGGGAGAATAGGACAGGATTTTGTCAAGCCTAAACAAATAATTATTTCTAAAATCTATACCTTATGAAATCTTCCATGTTTCGTAACTTTGCTGTTACCGCTTGTTCATTGGGGCTGCTGGGACTACTTGCAGGATGTTTAGGCATGAGCATATCCTTTGAGACCACCAACCCAGATGAATCTTTACCAATACCTACAGACTCACACAAATTGCCGAATAAAACCGACTCATCTGTTACATCGGCAAAAGCAATAGTTGACCTATCCACCCCCACCAACCAAGTAGAACCCAGTAGTAGAGATAATTCTCCTCCCTTGTTGGCATATCGTTTCGACTCAACTGATAAAACCAAGGGACGAGGAACCTTGCGAATGAGCAATCAGACAAATCAGCCTGTGCGGCTGGCACTATTGGCCCGACAGTCAACAGTCAAGGGTCGCTCCTCTCAAAAAACTCATTATGATGTCCCAGCCCATTGGGATTTTGCTCCCCAAGAAGGCAGTCAAAAGGGGCTGATTCTTTCATTACCACAAGGTAATTTAAAGCTGGAAAAGGGAGATATTTTAGTTGCCTTTGCTCAGGATGGAACGCGTCGCTATTGGGGGCCTTATGTTGTCGGGGAAACTCCATCACCAACAAGGAACCCCCAAAACGATGAATGGCAACTGGTACTGAATCCATAGTTAGGACTGAGCGCCAGGGAAGGTGCAGCGGAAAAGAATTAATTTTTTACCCATCACCCATTACCCAGCTGTGGGTAAAGCCTGAGAACAAAATAGAGCGAACAAACGACTATTGACTAGTGACTGTTGATTGTTGACTATTGTGAGAAGGGCGCGATCAATCGTGTCTCTAAGTATCGATTCATGAGGCTGAAATTGAGTGTTCTCCGTGCTGTTGACCAGTGGTTCAACAATTTAGGAAAGCGTCCAGCCCTTGCTGTGACTGTGTCGATTCTGTGCTTGCTGCTGATTAGCTGGGTAGCTTTTGGGTGGAATTTGGGCCGCATTAGCTTGATTGATGAAACAGAGCCGTTGTTTGCTGAAGCTTCCCGGCAAATGTTTGTCACGGGTGATTGGATCACCCCGTATTTCAATGGTGAAACTCGTTTCGACAAACCTGCTTTAATTTACTGGTGTCAGGCGATCGCCTATAAAATGATTGGGGTAAATGAATGGGCAGTGCGTCTCCCCTCAGCGTTGACGGCGATGGGTCTGATTAGCTTTGCTTTTTACACTGTATACTGGCATTTGGCACAAAAAGATGAATTAGAGCAAGTTACAAATCTAACTCGTCGCTACTTAACAGCTTTAGTTACAGCTGCTGTGATGGCATTCAGTCCCGAAATGATTATTTGGGGAAGAGCCGGTGTCTCAGATATGCTACTCAACGGATGCATGGCATCAGCTTTGTTATGCTTCTTTCTGGGATACGCAAATAATTCAAAATTCAAAATTCAAAATTCAAAATTCCCTAATCAATGGTATTTAGCCAGTTATGTACTAACTGCTGGGGCAATTTTGAGCAAAGGCCCGGTGGGAATCGTCTTGCCTGGACTAATTATTGCAGGGTTTTTGGTGTACTTGGGCAAGGTGCGAGAAGTCTTGCGGGAAATGCGCCTGCTGATGGGGATGCTGATTATTTTAGGCATATCACTGCCCTGGTACGCATTAGTGATCTGGCGCAATGGCTGGAATTATATTAATGCCTTTTTTGGTTATCACAACCTGGAACGTTTTACAGAAGTCGTTAATGGTCACAAAGGCCCCTGGTATTTTTACTTCTTGGTGGTACTGCTGGGCTTTGCACCCTATTCGGTTTACTTACCAGCAGCAATGGTGAGGCTAAAATTTTGGCAGCGATCGCACTGGCGCACCCAAGAACGCTCTCAACAATTAGGTTTATTTGCCTGGTTCTGGTTTGTCGTTGTGTTTGGCTTTTTCAGCATTGCTGTCACCAAACTCCCCAGCTATATGTTGCCTTTAATGCCAGCCGCAGCTATTCTGGTGGCGCTGTTGTGGAGTGACCTTTTCCCAGACAGGGAAACACATAGACACGGGGATCATTCTTTCCCCCCCAACGCCCCATTGCCCCAACGCCCTAGCCCCCCATCCTTCTTCCGAGTAACTGGCTGGGTAAATATAGCTTTTTTATCAGTTCTCTCAGTGGCACTATTTCACCTACCCCAGATATTAGGCAGTGATCCAGCCATACCCAACTTAGAGCAACTGATTCAACAGTCGGGTTTAACAACTTATGGCAGTGGAATTTGGCTACTATGTGCCATCATGGTTGCGGTTTTTCTACTGAACCATCGCTGGCGTCCGATCATCACTATTAATTTGCTGGGGTTTGTGGCGTTTTTGGTGATTGTTTTGATGCCTGCTGTCTTTTTGATGGATCGGGAGCGTCAGATACCTTTAAAAGAATTATCTGCGATCGCCTCCCTTGCAAAACAACCCCATGAAGAATTGGTCATGGTTGGTTTCAAAAAGCCTAGCGTGGTTTTTTACACAGGTAGTCAAGTAAATTACATGAAATTTTCTAGAGATGCAGTAGCCCATATTCAACAACAGGCTGCTCAGAAAGTACAACCGCCATCGCTGCTGATTTTGACTGAGCAAAAAAGATTGCTACAAATGGACTTGCCTCCAGATGATTACAAGAGTTTAAGCACCAAGGGCGCTTATCAGCTGATTCGCGTTCCCTTGAAGAAAGCCAAGACTGAAAAAATGGATATATCTTCCTCAAGTTCGTTCATCAATCCCCTCGCTTTGATTCCTGGGGAGAGTCAAGTTGAACATTCATAGCTAAAGCTTGACTAATATGGTGTAGTAGCTCTTCCATTGATATAGAACGGGGTAATATCTGGGTAGCGATACCCCCGGTAAGCTCCGCCAACGCACCCACAGCAGTTTCTATAGACTCAAACCCATTCTTTCTAGACAAATCTATTTCCGGATGAGCAACCTGATTTAATCGCTGGTCGAGTACCAAAATTGGTGGCAAATTGAAAGGTAAATCTCCCAATGCTTTCAGTGCTTTTTTTACCTCTTTGGGAATGGCAGATTCTCCCAAATAAATCAGCAGTAAGTCAACGCTTTGGTGGCGAATCTGTTGCAGCACTTCTGCCCAGCAGCGACCCATAGCCGCCTTGAAGCCAGCAGTTTGTAAATACTGAACTAAAGCTTGGAACCACTCAGATCCCCGTTCAGAGTAATTTTTTTCTGCCCCATCGCCCCGCACCTGTCTCACCTGTGGTAAATCGCGCAGCATGGTCAAGTCCACCACTAAGATACTAGGAGGACAGCAGAAACCAGAAGCAATTTGCAGCACTGACAATAAAGCATCTGTTTTGCCACTATGACTGCTGTTATCTCTGCCAAAAGGAGTTAAGTAAGGAAACACCGACAGTCCCGGTATCTGGGAAGCTGCCAAGGTGGTGGCTACATCGCATGTTACCAGCGGTAGAGCGACCAAGCGGGGATACTTAGTCAACTGTTGCAGGTAAGTTTGAGCAGTGGAAGTTTCCACATCCAGCAAAACTACATCAAACTGCCAAACCCGTGCCAAGAGTTCTGCCTGATCTAAATCATCTACTTCAATCACCCGATGTTCTCGAAGTGAGGGGTGGGGGTTGACCGATGCCAACTCCGGATTCACCAACCTCAGAATTCGCAGGGGGATTTTAGTGACATTAATTTCGTTACCGTCTGACCCTAGCTGCCGAGTTTCTGGTGCTGCTGCACATAACTTTTCTAACAGCGGTGCCAATACCTGATGCTCTACGGGCACACTTAAGAAGCCATCAGCCTGATTAGCATAAGCTTGCTCCTTTTCGGCACCCGTCGCTGTCACAATTACAGGAATGTGGCGAGTTGCAGCGTCAGACTTCAGTAAAGTCAGTACATCCCAACCTGATAGCAAAGGTAGCAACGGATTCAAGAAAATGGCTTTTGGTTGCAAGCGCCGGGCTTTTTCTACAGCCTCTGTTCCCGAACGAGCAATCACTACCCGATAACCTAAACCTTTGAGATGTTCAGTTAAGTCTTCAATATATCGGGCTACTGCCTCGACTACTAACACCAACCGTTGGGAGCTAGTGGGGTGAGGCTGTGGTGGTGTACTGAGATGCCCAGATGATAAGGTGGACAGTTCCCTGCTGCTAGTAAGATTCTCCCAGTCTTCTGAGTTTGCCACTTCTGGCGAGCCGTTGCCTGTGTTTGGAGGACTGGGCGGCAGGAGTAGGGTAAACTGGCTGCCTTTACCTTCACGAGACAAGAAGCTAACATCACCACCGTGGAGACGAGCCAAGGCCCTAGTTAATACCAGACCCAGACCAGTACCTTCAAACTGACGGGTGAGGGGATTTTCTAATTGTTGGAATTTTTGAAATATTAAGTGTTGCTGGTGTTCGGGAATGCCAATACCTGTGTCCCAGACTGTAAAAGCAATCCACCCTTCCCAACGACTCACTCGCAGCCCAATTTCTCCAGATATTTCGGTAAACTTAAAAGCGTTGGAAAGCAAGTGTACCAACATCTGGCGCAAGCGTAATTCATCCGCCACCATTTGGTCTAAGCCTGGTTCAATGGCGAGGTTAAATTGGTGATCTCTTGAGGCTGTACTTTGATCAAGTCCTCCATGGGAGGCAATGCTTGTTTGATTATGGAGGGTTTTTACTTCTGATAGAGCGCGTTCACACACGGCGCGAATTTTGACGGGAGCCAGCATCAGCTCCATCTGTCCGGTTTCCATCCTGGTCAAATCCAAAATGTCATTGACCACACTCATTAAGTGGCGTCCACTTTGATGAATTAATCCCGCATAACGGGCCTGACGCTCGTTGAGTTCTCCCAACTGCTGATCTACAAGTAACCGCGACAAACCCAAAACGGCGGTTAGGGGTGTCTTTAGTTCATGACTAATACAAGCTAAAAACTCATCCTTTAAGCGATTGAGTTGAATCAGATCGGCATTTTTGGCTGCCAGTTCTTTGCAAAGCTGCTGCTGCTCGGTAACGTCAGTGGCTAACACCAACCATAAATCCTCAGTGTTCAATCTTGATTCCTGAGTCCTGAGAGTAATTTCTGAATCAGAATTCAGGACTTTCAACTCAGGGCTATCTAATGGGATTTTGGCAAACTGCCAGACTCGCTCCTGACCATTTTGCACTTCAACGACGCAGGTACAAGTACCCAAACGACTATCCAAAAAGCAGCGAGATGCATCTTTTACGGGTACTGGTGACTCTTGAAAGTTCTTGGCCACCGATGGCGAGCCTGTTTGCAGCATTGCTTCATTTCTTGCCGACCAATCAGTTTTTCCTGGATGCCGTTGAATGCCTGGGGGTGACTCCTCGTCTTCATCGCCTCTGCCATTGGGATGAACAATGACTGCTTTTTGGCTGGAGTATTCTGGCTGTTTAGCCACTTCAGGGGCAAGTATGGACTCCACCTCTTGCCTCACGCCTTCTGGATCTTTCAATACTCCTAGTTGTTGCCACCAAGCTGGGTTTTGTGTCACCACTTCGCCAGTACTCGTTTGTAACATTAAAGGCCAAGGCAGTCTTTCTAACAACTGCACTAGTGGCTTGTGTCTTACTGGCTGGCGTTTTTTTGGCGTAGACCCTGGGGCAAGGGTGGGTGAACGCATTCTTGAGTGAGCTTTTACACCAGAATCATACTCTGTGGCATTGCCCCCAGAGGCCCGCTGGGCGGTTGAGGCAATTGCTACTTTCTCCTTAGTCAATAATCGCAATAGGCGTGAGCTATCTACTAGCCCCAAAAATTTCTTCTCTGAGTCAATCAGGGCCCAATCTAAATTTCGGTTTTTTTGGGTTTGTTGGTAACGCAATAACAAGCTAAATTTCTCCAGCCGTTCAGCAGCTGGTATTGTTTGTATTGGCTCAACAATGCCTAGTCCCAAGGTTGAGAGTGGCTGTTGTAAATTGAGAACCTTCTCACCTTCGGCTGCTGCCAATAATTTTTGGATTAAACGGGCAGAGTACAACAACCCTATGGGGCATTGCTGTTGATTCACCACTACCAAGCGATCGCACTGCTCTTTTTCAAAAATCTCCAGCACCACTGCCAGAGTACTTGTTTCTACGCAGCTGGGCACCGTTGCTAGAAAGTCATAAAGTGGGTACTGTAGCATTGACATAAGGCTTTGGGGGTCATTCTTCCTGTGGGAACCTCCAGCATCACGATCTGCCAAAATGCTGATGGTCTTTCCGTCTGAAGCAATCTCCTTTAAGAAGACTCATAAGGAATACACGAAACGTTTGTAAACCACTTGGCGTACAAGCTGAGGCTTCGCTACGCTAAGGGCGCACGCGAACGTAAAGATGTTTAACGGTTAACTCTCTTAGCTACAAACTGGCGCCGCATTTGTAGGTATAGTCAGTTCAGAAACAACGCGTCAGTTAAGACTTAGTCCCGTCACCTATCTGCCATTGGAGGCTGGAGAGCAACCTCTCTTCCTAGCGGGGTGCTGACCTGAGCAGTTCACAATTTCAACGCCATCGAAACAATTGGTTTTACCCTCACGGACACCTGCTTGTGTCTAATCATTTTCAGAGAGGCAGTATTTCCCTTTACCACTCCTTACTTTGAGCGACTATCCTCATCAGTGTACTACTGGTATTGAAACTCCTCATCAATAGTTACAGCTAAAACAATTATGGCCCCAAAGATTCGCTTTAGAACCTTGAGGAATTATAATGATTTAGAATGCGACAATACTTTAAGTTCGTTTAAGTATCTTATCAAGGAGCGAAATAAAAAAATCTATATTCAGATAGATATACAGATGTAAACCATAAATAAGCTACTAAACGCTTCATCAACGACCACACAAGTGCTGGCACTTATTCACTGCATCAGGTTGTTGAGTAGTCAGCACTATCTTTTGACACAGAGCGGTTCCCACCCAGTCTTTACCTAAAACCGTTCCCGGCACTACATCAGCCAACCAGTCTTGGACTGGGTGATTTTTGGAGGAGATATATAAGCAATAGATGTTATTACCCATATTGATTCTGCAGCCAGATGTTAAAAAAAAATTAAATACCCCACAAGCTGTCTTTGCCCAAGCACAAGGCTTGCTGGGACAGATATGGAACCTAATTGATGCCATAATTGTGCGATCGCACTACGAATTTCTTGCTACCACCACAGCTGTAAAAATCTGCTACTCACCGAAGTGGTTACAACAAAAACCACATCCACAACTGGCTGATAAATCTTTCTATGTATTAGCATGCTACAAGCAGAAAAACCAGCATTTTTATCAGCAGATGAGTCAGGTAGAGCGGCAAGAATTGTTGCATAAAATTAAATTAGAATACCGAGATATTCTGATAAATTACTTTACCACAGACAAAACATTAAAAGAAAAAATCGATAAATTTATCAATGCCGTATTTTATGCTAATATTCCTGTGCCCCAAATCATAGAAGTTCATATGGAAGTGATTGACGAATTTTCCAAACAGCTAAGATTAGAAGGAAGGAGCGATGAAACATTACTTGATTACCGCCTGACATTGATAGATATACTGGCACATTTGTGCGAAATTTACAGGTGTTCGATTTCTAAATAAATTTAATTCATTAAAAGTCAAAATCGGCACAAAAAGCTGCTGTCAGATTCTCTTAATAACCCAGTAAAGCTTGTATTTATACGCGCACATCTAGCCTGTACCTTTATGAATAAAGCCAGAAAAACCTATGTTCTCAAGCTTTATGTAGCTGGGAATACACCCAACTCAGTAAGGGCATTAAAAACACTCAAAAACATTTTAGAACAGGAATTTCAAGGTGTTTATGCTCTAAAAGTAATAGATGTCCTGAAAAGCCCACAACTAGCCGAAGAAGATAAAATATTAGCTACGCCGACGTTATCAAAAATTTTGCCCCCACCAGTTCGCAAAATTATCGGTGACCTTTCAGACAGAGAAAGAGTATTGATTGGATTAGATTTACTATATGAAGAATTAAGTGAAGAAGAATGGCAAGAGGAAAATGCTTAGTTATAAAGAAAACCTGTATAAACTTTAGTAATAGAGAACCTAGGCGAAATACCTAGTTGTGATCAAGCAATGAGTGAAAAAGACCAACCAGAGCTAAACAAAACACCGAATGGGGGTGTAGAAAAAATCCGCACAATGATAGAGGGATTTGACGATATTAGTCATGGTGGTTTACCGATTGGGCGAACTACCTTAGTCAGCGGTACCTCTGGAACAGGCAAAACTTTATTATCTCTTCAGTTTCTCTATAACGGTATCACCTACTTTGATGAGGCAGGAGTGTTTGTTACCTTCGAGGAATCACCCAGTGACATTATTAAAAATGCTAATATTTTTGGGTGGAATTTGCACCGCCTCATTGAAGAAGGTAAATTATTTATACTGGATGCATCCCCCGATCCTGAAGGTCAAGATATCGTCGGTAATTTCGACCTTTCTGCCCTGATTGAGCGCTTACAATATGCTATTCGCAAATACAAGGCAAAACGAGTCTCTATTGACTCCATAACCGCAGTATTTCAGCAATACGAAGCTATGGGAGTAGTGCGACGGGAGATTTTTCGCCTAGTAGCACGCCTCAAACTACTGAACGTTACTACTATCATTACGACCGAACGGAGTGAAGAATATGGCCCCGTCGCCTCTTTTGGAGTGGAAGAATTTGTTTCTGATAACGTGGTCATCGTTCGCAACGTTTTAGAAGGTGAACGTCGCCGTCGGACTATCGAAATTCTCAAGTTGCGCGGTACAACTCACATGAAAGGAGAGTATCCTTTTACAATTACCAACGCAGGCGTTAACATTTTCCCATTGGGAGCGATGCGTTTAACCCAACGGTCTTCCAATATTCGGGTATCTTCAGGGGTGAAAACCCTAGATGGGATGTGTGGTGGTGGTTTCTTTAAAGATTCAATTATTTTAGCCACAGGAGCTACTGGTACTGGTAAAACTCTGTTAGTCAGCAAGTTTATTCAAGACGGTTGCCTCAGTGGCGAACGGGCGATATTATTTGCTTATGAAGAATCACGGGCCCAATTGTCTCGCAATGCCTATTCTTGGGGTATTGATTTTGAGGAGTTAGAACATCAAGGTTTACTCAAAATAATTTGTACCTATCCCGAATCCACTGGTTTAGAAGACCACTTACAAATTATTAAGTCAGAAATTGCTGTTTTTAAGCCAGCCCGCATTGCTATTGATTCCCTCTCAGCCCTAGCTAGAGGAGTGAGTAATAATGCGTTTCGGCAGTTTGTGATTGGTGTCACGGGTTATGCTAAACAAGAAGAAATCACTGGTTTCTTTACCAACACAACTGACCAATTTATGGGGTCACATTCAATTACAGAGTCTCATATCTCCACAATTACTGACACAATTCTCATGTTGCAGTACGTAGAAATTCGTGGGGAAATGTCGCGGGCAATCAATGTATTTAAAATGCGGGGTTCGTGGCACGACAAAGGTATCCGCGAATACAACATAACATCTGACGGGCCCGATATTAAAGATTCTTTCCGTAACTACGAGCGGATTATCAGTGGTGCTCCTACACGCGTTAGTATAGATGAAAAGGCGGAACTTTCTCGCATTGTCAAACGTTTTGAAGACAAACAGAGTTCCGATTCTTAAATTTAGTGTAGTACTATATTCTTTCCTAAATTTGGTATCGTGCTATATTCTGTGGTGAAGACAAGTATTCTGCCGCTAGATTGATTTTCGTGTGAGGAGATGCGGTGAAAGGACAGCAATTATTCCATAGCTTCTTACCAGGTGTGACAGCAGCGGTATTAACAACTCAGCCCGCTTGGGCTAGTACTGTAAAAGTAAGTGGGGTACAGCTGGCGTCTTCTCCTAGTGTGTCAACTTCTGCTTTTGGTCGAACCTTAGCTGCGGACATCGTGAATCCACAAATGTCTAGTACTACGGGCGATAATTCTTCAGCCCTAGTATCTGTTCCTGGTTTGACTCAACTTAGCGTGAAGCCTATTAGCAATCTCAGTATTCCAGAAATGATGACTGGAAGTACTGCTGTGCCGATAGAACAAATATCTAGGAAAGACGAAGGTAGATTTTCCAGTCTGCCAGTTACCTCACATATTACCCATCTGACAGATGGGAACCGTTCTGTTGAAAGCAACCAACAACAAAGTAAATCAGCCAGTTCTGGGCAGAAAGAAATTTCGCTTCTGTCGAATTCCCAGCAGCCAGTAGTCCAAAACAAAAAACCTCAGAACCAGTTGCAGACAGTTTTACCAACTTCTGTCACGAGTGAAGGAATAGCAAAGCTTTTGGCGTCGCGCAAATGCTCACAGGAACAGAGTCTAAGCCAAACTGCTGCTTCTGCTTCTTTGCTCCTAGCCTCAAGTGCCTGCTCACAACAAAAAGTCACCGTCGAGAGGCTAGCTCAAAGTAGTACCCCTAGTACCTCAGGAAACGTAACCCCTGCACCTGCTGGTTCTGTGACAATCCCCACTCCGGCGGAAAACGTAACGCCTACACCTACAAGTTCTGTGACAATTCCTCAGAACCTGAATCCCAGCCCAAATCCCTTGCAGTTTCCTACCAAAACAGAGGAAGTGACGCTTCAGGGAAATCAGCCGATTACTTTGGTGCAAGCTTTGGAGTTGGCAAAGCGTAATAATCGTGATCTCCAGGTGTCAATATTGGAGCTAGAACGCACTCAAGCGGCTTTACGGGAAGCACAAGCTGCTTTATTTCCTACTTTTGATCTGAGTAGTGAGATATCTAATGGGCGGAGTGCTTCAAATACATTGTCAGCAAAAAGAGCAGATACTACAGCATCTGATGCTACGGCTTTCAGTGGTCAAGCGCAACTGTCCTATAATATCTATACTTCTGGAAGACGACAAGCAACCATCAAACAGGCTGAAGAGCAGCTTCGTTTCAATGAGTTGGCTGTAGAGAGTAGGTCTGAGGATATCCGCCTGAATGTCGCTAGAGAATACTACGATCTGCAACAAGCAGATGAGCAAGTACGCATTTCCCAGTCGGCTGTACAAAATGCCCAGGCTAGTTTGCGAGATGCACAAGCCCTAGAGCGAGCTGGGGTAGGTACTCGGTTCGATGTGTTGCGATCGCAGGTGAATTTAGCAAATTCCCAACAACAACTAACTAATGCTCTTGGACAACAGCAAATTGCCCGTCGTCGTTTAGCAACTCGGTTAAGTTTGCCGCAGTCGGTAAATATCAGTGCGGCAGATCCTGTGCAATTAGCCGGTCTTTGGAACCAGACACTGGAGCAAAGTATTGTGCTAGCTTATCAAAACCGCCCGGAACTACAACAGCAGTTGGCCCAGCGCAACATTTACGAGCAACAGCGAAAACAGGCACTGTCAGCCCTAGGACCTCAAGTGAGTTTGGTTGCCAACTATGACCTGCTAGATCAGTTTGATGATAACGTGAACGTTAGCGATGGTTATTCGGTGGGAGTTAGGGCGACCTTGAATTTGTTTGATGGGGGCGCGGCAAAAGCAAGAGCGTCTCAGTCGAGAGTTAATATTGCGATCGCCGAAACTCAATTTGCCGAGCAGCGTAACCAAATCCGCTTTCAGGTGGAACAAGCCTTTTCTAGCCAGCTATCTAACTTAGAGAATGTTCAAACCTCTAATACAGCCCTCGAACAGGCTAGGGAGGCTCTGCGTTTAGCGCGGTTGCGATTCCAAGCTGGTGTAGGTACTCAAACTGATGTCATTAATGCAGAAAACGACCTAACAACATCTGAAGGTAATCGCATTCGGGCTATTTTGGATTACAACCGTGCCTTGACTGATTTACAACGATATGTCACCTCAAGGGCACTAAATAAGTAAAACAACGTTCTCATTTCTAGCTCATCTATCTACCTACTCATGGATAACCGCTGCTATGCACCCAATAGAATAGGAAGCAAATTTTAGCGCGAATAGACTTGAGGAAGTTTCGGCTAGCAGAATTCCAGCCTACAGGAGTATTGCTCAAAATTTGCCTCATTTGCCAGTTATTACAGTGGTAAATGGGGCTTTTTGGTCAAAAAAATCTATATTAGATTAAGACTTGGGGCTAACAGTATCGTGATTGTGGGATTCCCAAGGCCAACAGTTGAACTAACATAACTGAATGTAAAACCGCTCTGCTTGTCAAAAACTCATGACTACAGTGACATCGAAAGAAATTGCACAGTTTCGCTCTCTATTAGCAGATGATCCTCAAGGTATGGAAGCGCTAGACTTGATTGAAGACTGCGAGGGAGACTTAGAAGATGCAGCAATGACCCTAGCCATTCGGGCAGGACAACAACCAGAACGAGCAAATTCCGAGTGGTTAGATGCTTTGGCTAAAAAATGGCGTGCAGTCATTTGTGAACAAGAATATCGGGAAGACTTGGTAAATAACTCAATTGTGGGGATGATGGCAAACCTCAAAAAAATGCCAACATTTCCGAAAATTTTAGCAACGCCAGTTTTGATATATATTCTCAAACAAGGCGTGAACAATTTCTGTGCACCCTTGGATTCGCTAAGAGGCTAAGAAACTTTACTTTCTGGCGCTGATAATCTGAAATTAGGCGCAAGACTGATTCCACCAGGGCTGATACGCTGTTATCAGATAACTATTTTTGTTAAATCAATGAATTACCTTGTTGCCGTATTACCAGACCGCATCCAAGCCGAATCTGCTTACTTAGCCTTAGAAAAAGAAGGGATTAAAAGTAGTATCCTCGGCAGGGGCTATAAAACCGCTGACGAGTTTGGCTTGATTGATCCCAAAGAGCAAGCCAAAAAGCAAGCGCGGCTAATGTCATACTGGCTGATACCATTTGGCTTTTTTGCAGGTTTTACTTTCAGCCTCATCACTGGTTTAAATACCTTTGGATGGGCGGGTGAAATTGGCAATCATATCATTGGGGGACTACTGGGCGCTGGTAGTGGTGCTATGGGTAGTGTGTTTGTGGGTGGTGGCGTTGGCTTAGTTGTGGGTGGTGGTGATGCTTTACCCTACCGCAACCGTTTAGATATGGGTAAGTACTTAATTGTGGTTCAGGGTACTGAAACTCTTTCTCGGCAAGCTACTCGCATATTACGTCAGTTTGAGCCAGAAAATATCCAGGGTTATGCTGATACAACTAGCGGTTAGTCGATTGTGGAAATGGGAGATGAAGCTAGAATCAGGAATAACTCAAAAGCTGATAACTTTTAAGAATGTTACCAAGAGAAGAACTTTTAAAGGGTGTTGAGAATCGAGATAGTCTAGCTCGTGTGATCGATCAGGCGGAGCAAGCAATCAAAACGTGGGAAGTGGTTTTGACTGATTTTTTGTCTCCACCAGAGTTGGCGGAAATTCAGCGGGTGTTCAGTCGGTTAACAGAGGTGCAATTGGTGGCGTGGGGTGGATATCCCCAAGCTGAACGCCAAAGAATTGCGATCGCACGTTCGGAACTCCCCCTAGATCAATCTCAAGTCGCCCTCGTCGTCCTGGAAATTGCTGGGAATTTTCTGTTTGATACCGCTACTCACCGCGACTTTTTAGGCGCGATGCTGGGGACGGGGATTATTCGGGAAAAAACAGGGGATGTAATTGTGCTAGGGGAACGGGGGGCCCAAGCTATTGTCGCCCCGGAGTTGGCGGAATTTTTGGAGATGAGTCTGAACCAGGTGAGATCAGTACCTGTGAAAACTCGGCGGATTGATTTAAATGAGTTAAAAGTTAGGGAACCGAAGAAAAAAGAATTAACCACCGTGGAGGCTTCTTTGCGCTTAGATGCGATCGCCTCCGCTGGTTTTGCCATGTCTCGCAGCAAAATGGTAGATTTCATTGACTCCGGTGATGTGCGCGTTAATTGGAAAGAAGTCACCCAACCTAGCGCCCAAGTAAAAACGGGTGACTTAATCGCTATTCGCAGTAAAGGACGCTTAGAAGTTGGAGAAATAGCTGTCACCAAAAAAGACCGCTATCGGGTGCAATTGACGCGATATATGTAAATTAATTGGTAGAAGATTTAAACTGTTTTGCCAAAATATTTACTAGAGATTCTCGTGGTAAAAACCTGTGCATATTGACGATAATTTTATTTCCTAAACCGCCACTTACCACTGTAGAATCTCCTTTTTCTAGGGCTTGCAGGGCATCCCTTACCACTTCTTCAGGAGTAGATATCTTATTTTTTGCACCTGTTAAAGATAGAGGGAACTTAGCCTCAGTAAAAAAATCGGTTTCTGTTGGGCCTGGGCAAGCTACGAGGATGCGAACGCCATATTCACGATTTTCTGCCCATAGTGCTTGACTAAAACTGAGCACAAAAGCCTTACTGGCAGCATAAACAGAAAGGTATGGCATTGGTTGAAATCCGGCAATTGAGGCAACATTAATAATGCTCCCTGCACGACGTTGCCGCATTAAGGGGAGAAATTTATGGGTTAAATCCACCAATGCCAGAATATTTAATTGCAGCATCTTGATTTGCCGTTCTCCATCCCCTTCGGCAAAGTCGCCATAGTCACCAAAACCAGCATTATTGATTAACAAATCAATAGTTAATTTCTTGTCTTTGATGGCATCAAATATGGCATCAGTAGCATTAGCTTCTGTGAGGTCTTTAACTATCACCTCAACTTGAATTGAGTATTGTTCTTGTAATTGTTTCGCTAGTTGGTTCAACTTCTCTGTTGAACGAGCTACCAGCACAAGATTTGTCTTCCGGGCGGCTAGTTCTTGGGCAAAAGCTTTACCAATACCACCAGACGCTCCGGTAATTAAAGCTGTTGACATTTTAAGTATTATCTGATTTATTCCGTCACCTTATAAATATTAGCAAGGCAATACAGAGTTAATAGGCAGACAAATCAATTTTTAGGTCTCGATGATTCCCTGATTTTCATGGCTAGAAGCTAGAATTTAGGTAATTTTTCAACGAATTTGTGAATCTCCATCTGCATGGGGTAATAATAAATTCAGTATCAATTATCTTTTATGACCTTTTTACACACAATATTCCAGAAAATTCTGCGTAAAAATTCTCCAAACAATTCTGGAATTAACCCTACCACCAGCCAGCAACCTGTAGTTCTCCAGGTAGGAGCAATATCACCACAGCAAACGGCTAAAAAAGCTAAAGGCAGCCTATTTGGCAAAATTTTCTGGTTAGCAATACTTTTCGGCATTCCTGCGGGTGTGATTTGGGTGGCAAATTTGCCTTATCCGGTAATTCGTCGTCCTGTGTCTAAAAATGCGCCGATTTTGCTAGCACCCAGTTATGTGAATATGGATAATCACTATCGGCTGGCGCTAACTTCTTTGGAACAAGCGGAACAATTGATTGAACAAGCCACCAGTGCAGCGGATTTGGGTTTGGGAGAAGAGAAGCTGAAGGAGACACAACATCATCTCAATGAGTTGCCGACTTGGGTTGTTAATGATTGGTCAGAATATAGATATTGGTGGTATGACTCGCGGTTTAGCGTTTATGGTTTTAATTCAGCACGGAGCAAAGTTGGCTTATTAGCGGCTAAGGTGTTTCAAGAAAAAAATGCTCAAACGTTGCTGACGAATCATACACAGGCGCTATTGCAAGCAAAACAGGAATATCAACAAGCTGCAACTGCAACAGATAAACAAAATGCGATCGCCTCTGGCGCTGCGCTCCGCGCAATCGCATCTTGGCGAACAGCCCTAAATCAATTAGAGCAAATTCCTAGTCAAACCCTAGCCGGAAAAACCGCCCAAAATCAACTAGAAGCCGACAAGCGCGAATTTGAGGAAGTTATTGGTTTAGCAGCAGGCAATGAGCGCATTAGTGCATTAATCGCAGCAGCGCGGCAATTTTCCTGGGAAGCAGCTAAAAATGGGCAAAATCCGCCTCATTCGGTTGCTGAATGGCAACAAATAGAAAATTTGTGGTCAGAAGCAATTAAGCGATTGAAAGAAGTTTCTTCAGAAGATGTAGCGGGTTATGCCGAAGCGCAGAAATTACTGGCAACTTATGAGACTAATTTAGGTCAAGTCAAAATCCGACGGCAAGCGGAAGAAGATTCTCTAGAGGCTTTGGAGACAGCGCAACGGAAAATTCAAAACTTACTTGCTTCCATTCCCACTAATCCCCAGGATTTAGATCGCAATCGAGTAAGCAGCGATTTGCAAGGCATCATCAATGGACTGGAAAAGGTGCAAAATGGGACTACAGCTTATTTAAAGGCTCAAGAACTATTACTCTCGGCAAAGAATAAACTTCGCCAGCTACAGCCAAAATAAATAAATTGACTCTGGGTATTGACCTATTGGCAAAAGATATGCTAAATTTGATAATTGTTGGTTAAGGACGTATAGCTCAGTTGGTTAGAGCGCTACGTTGACATCGTAGAGGTCACTGGTTCGAATCCAGTTACGTCCATTTCACAGCAGCTTTCAAGCGGATGAATTGCTGCTGGACTATGCAAAAGTTAGACATTCTAGACTTTATTTCTTGGGACACTTATAGACTTCTGACACTTGCTTATAATTTGTCAGATGGTCATTTAATTTGGTAAGCAACAACCGACATCAGTATAAAAGTGTTCAGGTTTGCCATAGGTTTACCATTCCTGATGGCGTCCATATTCTGACCCATACTGCTTTTACAAGAAACAGACGGGAGTTTGAAAGCCCCGGAGGAACAGGCGCACAGCGCCATACTCCGTACTTCAGACCGGGGATGAAAAACGACTCGGTAGGCTTTAGCCTACCTGTAATATATCTGTAATTTCAGGTAGAGTATCAAGCAATTCCTCTACAACTTGGGCAATAGTTGTATCTTTTTTTGCAGCATACAACCGCAGTTTATTCATTCTGCGTTCGGTAATTCTAATGTGTAATTCTTTTTTTGTCATATATGACACAATGACGACACACTTGTGTTAGCATACAGGTAAGGAGGCAAAACAAATGTATGGATGCCAGCAAAATTTAATTAATCCAAATGAAGAGTTAAAAGCAGTACTTGAG
>NZ_JACJRJ010000036.1 GCF_014697195.1 Cylindrospermum sp. FACHB-282
GATTTTGAGCTATAAATTCCTGTAGTTCGCCGATGACTCCACCCACCGCAGGTATCTCTTGTTCTAAATACTGCTTTATCATTGTTCTGTTTTAGACTTGTATGCTCTCTCCGGTATTATCTCTTATTTTTTTTCAAAAATCAAATATTATTCCTATATATGTCTAATGGTAGTAGACAAAAGCGCACACTAACAGCCCTAAATAGTAATTAACATCTTAAAAGATTCTCTTTACTTTCTTCTTCCTCCTCCTTCGCGTACTTTGCGTACTTTGCGGTAATGCCGACCGCACCTACGCGAACGTTTAAAAATTATCTGCACCACTCAAATAAAATTACTAAAAACCTATGACTTCAACAATCTTAGAAGCTAATTATATCGAGTCATTGCTAGGTAAAGAAGCAGAAGACTTGCTTACCCATAAAGCCAAAGTATCTCAGGATTTGCTGCATTTACCAGGGCCAGACTTTATTGAGCGAATTTGGTTAAATAGCGATCGCCATCCGCAAGTATTGCGAAACCTCCAGCAACTTTACTCTAGCGGTCGTCTGGCGAATACTGGCTACCTTTCAATTTTACCAGTAGATCAAGGGATTGAGCACTCAGCAGGAGCATCTTTTGCCCCTAACCCGATGTACTTTGACCCAGAAAATATTGTTAGACTAGCGATCGCAGGCGGTTGTAATGCTGTGGCGACAACCTTGGGCGTATTAGGCAGCATTGCCCGCAAATATGCCCACAAAATCCCCTTTATTGCCAAACTCAATCACAACGAACTGCTAACTTATCCGAATCAATATGACCAGATAATGTTTGCTGATGTAGAACAAGCTTGGAATTTAGGTGCAGTGGCGGTAG
The DNA here is from genome assembly GCF_014697195.1 of Cylindrospermum sp. FACHB-282. GTDB lineage: Bacteria > Cyanobacteriota > Cyanobacteriia > Cyanobacteriales > Nostocaceae > Cylindrospermum. The sequence continues at coordinate 859 of NZ_JACJRJ010000036.1, forward strand.
GTGCAACAATTTATTTTGGTTCAGAACAGTCTACCAGGCAAATTCAATTCGTCAGCCAAGCCTTTAAACAAGCCCATGAATTTGGATTAGTCACAGTCCTCTGGTGTTATTTGCGAAATAGCACTTTTAAACAAGATCAAGATTATCATGTCGCCGCTGACCTCACCGGACAAGCGAATCATTTGGGTGTAACTATCGAAGCAGACATAATTAAACAAAAGTTACCTGAATGCAACAACGGTTATGGTGCAGTAGCCAAAGCCACAGGTAAAAGTTACGGCAAAACTGATGAGCGAGTTTATACAGAATTAACCACCGACCACCCAATTGATTTAACTCGTTATCAAGTACTCAATTGCTATTCTGGACGTGCAGGGCTGATTAATTCTGGAGGTGCAACTGGTAAAAATGACTTTGCAGAAGCTGTTCGCACTGCTGTAATTAACAAACGGGCTGGCGGTACAGGATTAATTTCTGGGCGGAAGACGTTTCAGCGTCCATTTGAGGAAGGAGTAAAGCTATTTCACGCTATTCAAGATGTTTATTTGTCTCCTCTAATAACCATAGCCTGACCTCACACCTAAATCCTCTCTGAAAAGCATATACAGGAGACTTATCTGATCTGCATTTTAGCCATTTTTGTCCCCCTGTCAGACTTTTTATATACAGGTAACCAGCCTAGGGGAAGACGTAAGCTCAAGGAGAATTTTTTAAAGTTTAAGCATTCGTAAAAGAGCTACGAGGAAATTTCCCCAATGTTGGAAATCAAGAGAATATTTAATCAATTGCACCGCAAACTTGCCATAGTCATGCTGGCTAGTGTAATCTGGCTAATTAGCTTACCTGCGCCTTTAGCTCAGTCCGCTGGTTATTATTCGGCAGAAACCCACAAGCTCGAAGTAACTCGTCCTTATTATGCTAGTAAAGAACGTAAAATAGCGCGAAGCGAGGCAAATAGACCTTACTACACCATTAAAGAACGGAATCAGTCCAAATTAAAGACACCAGCAACAGGTGACGACTATATCGAAAGTGGTAAGCGAGCAGGTGAAGTGATTCCTAAAGATTTGGGAACTGGAAGCCGGCAAAACATCCCATAAATACCATCCTTCAACCCGTGTCCGGCTCCGCTCTTCTTCTTCTCCTTCTCCTTTGTCCTGTGACTTTCTTTCTGTTACCTGCTCTTGAGTGAGGCTTTGAAACCCCCATTTCCTCATAGGGAATGGGGATTAGGGTCAGGGGAGCTAGATTTCCAAGGTTTGTGTTAATAACGCTACTTTCCAAACATCCTCTTCAACTAAAGCCACTCTCACCCCAAAATCATACCTGTACAAGGCTCTGGGGCTGGTTGAGTTATTTTAAATTTTCTGCTAATTATTTTTTTTAAATTCCGGCTCTTGCGTTGTTTTTATGGTGATTGAGGATTGATTATAACAAAACCCTTATGGGGCAAGGGTTATAAAAAATTATGCCATCATTTTGAATGAAATGCCTAGGACTTACGCACTGTACAAATTTACCCTCTTTTCAAGCTTTTTCGATGCGTCCCCTGACGCATCCTACACGTAGTGTGCGTTCCCTAACGCACAATTTATAGGAGTTTCAATGAATAAAATCGATGAACATATTCACCATTGTTTGTCAATGCGTAAGTTCTAATGCCTACGAAATAAGGCTTTCAACGATTTTGAACCTGGTTTTCCATAAAAAGTACCGAAGAGCCTAAATTCCTTACGCTACTCTGGATTTTGTTTGTACTTTAGGCTGTACTTTGCCCAAAATTAAACGTACTTTTTAAGCTCTAAAATTCTCCTAATTTGAGAGCCGCTTAACTTAATTTGTGTTGTTTTTTCCCGATATGTTGCTAAGTTCATTGCTCTCCATCGACAAAACTCATATCCATATCCTGCTGGGTCTTTTTGAATTACTTCTAATAACAAATTAAGTAGGTGGGTGGGAAAATTCATAAGTATGTCATTGTGAGTGAAGCAGAGTGTAACAAATCAATTGCCAGGACTTTGACGGTTTTAGACTTTGTTCCATAGTTTAAGTTGATTCGTGCCTACATACCTACCTACTTATCATATTCTTTGGTAACTTTACGAAACTTACTGTCTCTTCTTCCATCTAAAAAAGCTTCTCTCTTTTTTGCGTCGCCATCAACGGCCCAATACGCTACTGTTTGGATATGCAATATCTAAAAAATACTAATTTATTGGTAACTTTTTTAATCATTCATCAACAATAAAATGAGAATGACAATTTTCTTTATTACATAGACTTTTTTATACTATCAAAATATTCCAGTAGCTGTTCACTCTGTTCTTGAGACAGACTCTTTTTTGCTGGCATAAGTCACTGGCAGTAGCTGCTTACTTAAGCATTTATTATACAATAAAGTTACGTATTAATTAATCAAAATTAAATTGACAAATTGAGTACAACTATGTGAATATCACTATTAATGTAAATCTGAATGTAACCATCATTCCACCGGAATATGTTTACGTAATTTTACAACAAAACACCTTTTACTAAAATTGGAGAACTTTTTAATGTTGCGTCGTTCTTTATTAGCTTGTGTTGCAATGCTAGCTAGCACTGCTGGTTTTGCTGGTGCTGCTAGTGCTGATACTGCTGATACCGCTACTGTTACATTCAGTGGCAGTATACCTGGTGTATGTCGTTTTGATAATGCTACTGGCAGTGGTTCTTTGGCAAGCTATAGTAGCGACTATTATCTGCTTGCCTACCCAGGACTGGGAGGAACAATGCCTACGCTCAATGTTACTTGCAATGCCCCTGGTTCTGTTTCTATCGGTGCTACTACACCAAGCGCTTCTAACCCTGTTGCCACTAGTGTATATGCAGGCTTTAACAATGGTAGTTACATTGATTCTAACCCTGTGTATGTTGAGGCAGGTTCCACAGTTCCAGTCTCAGTTGGTATGTATGCTACTAACCAAGATGGAGGAACTCTTCCTTCAGGAAACTACGAGTACACAGTAACTTTGACCGCGGCAGGAAACTAGTTAGCCAACTTGTAGTCAATAATCCAGATAAGTTCATGCTTATTAATGAATTATTGACTATGACTCATACAAATTTAAGATGAAGCTGCATAAAATAAGCCTTCAAAAATGAAATTGTAAGATGGCAACGAGCAGATTTGCTCTGGGGTTATTGTTTCAAGGACTTGTTGTAGACGTGAAAGTAAGTCCTGGGGGTTTGTAAAAATTTCTCCTTGAAGTTGGCGTTTAATAAATTCCCAAACTCCCTCAATTCAATTGATTTCCTGACTATGTGCTCTTTGACATACAGGAATCAATTTTTCGGCGTTGCTGAATTGAACTAGAAAATTCTCAAATCTAATTTTTAAAGCTTTTCCATAAAGCGGGGGCAAGTGGCTTGAATCCGAAGGCAGTAATCAACAAGCGGGTTTCATTTTGACACAAATATCCTAGCCTTTCAGTTCAAAATAATTGATTTCATGGGTAGCACAAGCAAAACCCAACAAATCCTAAATTTATGTTTTATTTTCTAACTGAACCGTATTGATTTATCTGGCTAATTATTGTATTTTGCTCAGTTAAATTTTAAATTCTGAATGACTTATGAAGTATCAAATTAGTCGTACTGCTTTGCGTCTGGGCGCTTGGGTTCTATCAGGGGTATGTCTTTTTTCTAACGCTGCTTTTGCAGAGGTTAGCATATCACCTCTGGTAATTGAAGGGGAGGCAAAACGCGGTCAATATCAAGATGCAATCAACATTACAAATACGAGTAATCAAGCGCTTCGCGCTCGTGTCTACATTGAGTTTTTTACCTATAATGATAGTGGGTTTCAAACTGTGCCTTCTAATGCTAGCGACCTTAGTCCGTATCTACAGTTTTCCCCACGGGAGTTGACTCTACCGCCAGGGAAAACCCGACGAATACGCCTAATTTCTCGACTTGCTCCCAGCCTTCCTGATGGGGAATATAGAGCGGTAGTTTTCACGGAAAATCTCAAAGAGGCAACTGGAGTAGATAAAACCGGTACTGCTATTAATCTTAAAACTCGTATTGGGGTGACAGTTTATGTCCGCAAGGGTAAGCTGTCTCCGAGTTTAGCTGTGGATCGAGCCAGCTTTAATGATCAACAAAAACAGATTCAAGTCTTGGTTCGCAATTCTGGAACAGCATCGGCTCGAACTTCACTCAACTGGATACTAAAGCTAGCAGAAAAGGTTGTCAAAACTGGCAGTGTTATTCCCAGTTCTGTAATAGCAGGACAAGAGCGAAATTTATTACTCAATTTCCCTGATAAAGATCATCGCCTTGCCCCTGGTAATTATCAACTAAGTGGTGAGTTGACATGGGGTGAAAACAACAACAAAAGCAAGCTTCCATTTAACATTAATGTAACTGTACCGCCTCAAACTGCTGGCTCACCTGAAGGCACTGGATTACCAAGATTAAATATTAAAAAGTAAAAAGTGCGTACTAGTATTTTTTGTTACTTTTTACTGATTTGCTCCAGTGACCAAAAATCCCGGCTGAACCTTATACCTCATCCCTCTCAGCTTGCAGAAAGCGGTGAAATCTGCCTATGGAACAAAATTTTTTTTCATAGGCAATTATCAGCCTACAATTTAAACCCCAGGTGGGTGAAAGGTTGGGATAAGATGTCACTTTTACCTTTTGCCTTTTACCTTCTGATTACCACCCCAGTAGGGGCTAATCCCCCGATTGTCAATCCGCCTATTCCCCGGATCCCAGAGGGAACTAATCCGCTAATCACGAATCCGCCTATTCCTACTCCTACTCCCACTCAGACAATCCCAACGGGGGCTATTACTCCTCCTGTCAAGCCAGCAAGCCCTACAACCACTACTCCAGCAGAGTTGCCTAAAGACTTAGGAAAAGCAAGTGTATTTCCAGTAGGGTTGAATCTGGGCAAGCGCAACGTGAATCCCAGCATCTTGGTGCGAGGGCAAGAAGACGGGACACAGGCAATTAATTTTGACAATTGGCTGTTGTCCTATGATGATGTAATTCAAGCATTGAAATTAAATGTTACCTCTTTACCAGACGGTCAGTTAGAAGTGCGAACGGCTGGTATTGTAACTCGCATCGATCCAAAAAAAATTCGCACAGATCCAGAACTAGGACTGGTTTTTTCAACTCAAGAGTTACAAGCTCTGTTTGGTGTGAAAGCTGAATTTGACATCAATGAGTATGCAATTATATTGGAAGTGCCTTGGTTAAATAAATCCAGTACCAACGTTGCGGAGACAGAAACTCCCATTCAACTAGAAGGGTTGCCACGCATTGCACCTGCAAATTTCAGTTTGGCGGCGGTTGAGCAAAAAGTAAATGCTACCGGAACCCAAACTAGATCACCAACTTATAAAGGAGAATTCGTCAGTGTCGGTAGCGCTTTCGGTGGATCATGGTTCCTGCGTACCAATCAACGTAACTTCCAAGATTGGCAGACTTGGAGTGTTGCTGACGCTCAGTTTTTGCGACAAACCCATCAAGCTGATTATATTGTTGGTTCCCAACAGACTTTTTGGCAAACTCAGCAAACTCAGCAAACAGGCGGCTATTGGGGCTTTACATTCATTCAACGGCAGGGGTTTGTACCCCGTCAAGTCTTAGGTGCTGGTTCTACAAATTCTCACCAACGTTTGGAAGCAGGCTCAATTGGACGGACAATTTCTGGTAGGGCAGAACCGGGTACTTTAGTGCGGTTGACGCAAAGTATTGGCGATCGCGTCATTGCGGAAGTGTTGGTTGATTCTTCTGGCATTTACCGCTTTGAAAATATCAAGAATAGTAACCAATTCTCTGGCGGAGGCTATCGCGTCTTACTGTACCCTCAAGGACGACTCACAGCCCAACCGGAAATTCGGGATGCCAGCTTTTCTAGTGTACCAGGACAGTTACCACCGGGGGCATCAGGGTTGATCGTTTCTGGTGGGTTGCGACACTCAGTTTCTGATTCTGAGAATGCAGGATTGTTGGGCAAATTTTCAGATTTCCGCGGTGGAATTGCTCAAAGATGGGGTTTATCGGAAAATCTGACGGTAGGCTTAGGTGGAATTTACGATAAATCCCCTAGAGCAATGGCGGAATTATTTTATCGTCCCTCAAAGGTACCTTTGCAGGTAGCAGTGTCAGCACTAACTGGTGATGAGTGGGTGTGGAACGCAGATATCCGCTACGACCCAACTCCCAGCCTAAGTGCTGCATTTATAAGTGATAGCTATTCTAATCGTTTGAATGTCAATTGGCGAGTGTTTGGTGGCTTCACCTTATTCACAAACGCTGTCAGCGACAATGGTATGGCTGGTGGAGTGCAAATTAACTTGAGCGGCAAAAATGCTTTTACCTTTGCTCGTGCCAGTCTAGATAGTAAAAATTACTTTCGCTGGAATTTGCTGCAACGTCTCGGCAAAATGGAATTCACGCAACGCGGTAATGAAGTTGGCACTTTGTCAGAATTTAGCTACAACTTTTCTAAAAACCTTTTTTCTAATACGGGAAACTCATTGGTGTTAAATTATGAAACACAAAATCAAAATCGCAGTGACAAGTTACTAACCGTGGGTTGGCGCTATCGCTCACCACAACAGGCGATTGATGGTAACTACCTGTGGGAAGCACAGCTAGGTTATGGCATTGCTTCTCAGGGTAGTGGAGGAGTAGTCACATTATCAACAACAATTTTACCAGGCTTACTGTTGCGGGGACGTTATCAAGGTGTAACGGTAACTTCCGATCAAGCTAGTTTTAGTGTAGATTTAGTGTCTAGCTTAGGTTTACAACAAGGGATTACCCCAGGCGATCGCCGTTCTGAATACTTCCGTACCCAAGGTGGATTGTTAATTCAACCCTTTTTTGACCGCAACGGTAATGGTAAACGCGATGCAGGGGAAGACGCTTATACAGAGAATGTTGAATCCCTACTTGTTATCAACACCCGCTCTATTAAACCTTTAAAACCGGAAGTTCTAGGCGATCGCATTTTATTACGTCTTCCACCTGGAACTTATCGTCTTGACCTTGATCCAGCAGGTTTCCCCCCCGACTGGCAAGCTACGATTGATGCCTTAGCCGTTGATGTAGTCGCTGGCGGTTATACCCCGATTGTGATCCCACTATTTCCTGCTTACACACGATCAGGGGTAGTTACGGATGCTCAAGGTAAAGCCGTTGCAGGCGCACGGGTAGAAGCTATACAATCAGATAAAGGAATTCGGCATTTTTCCGTGACCAACGGTGCAGGAGTATATTATTTAGAAGGCTTGCACCAGGGTAACTATACTTTGCAAATCAACGGTAAATCGGTTGACAGCTTGAAATTGCAAGAGTCTTCTGAACCATTCCAAGAACTTAATTTGCAACAGCCGTAAAGTTCTCAAAGCATCGCCATTATTATCTATAAAGGTGACTGTAGTAAGTAAGTCAACCTTAAAAAACATCAAATAGACCTAACCCCCCAACCCCCTTGCCTAGTAGGGAAGGGTGAGAGGTTTGAGGAGAGGTCTTACGTTTAATTAAGTTGATCTACTTATTAGGAATTCTAGGTTTGAAGAAGCGTCGGAGGAAAGCGAGCACATTCTCAATGGATGTAAAGAAAAATTTCTGTTTCTTAGAACAGGGATAACTTATGGAGAAGGGGAAAAGTTCCAACGAGGTTGGATGTATAGAAATTAGCTTAAGCTAAGGAATTCTGCAAAATGCAAATCTCGACCGGGATTGTGGGATATCCTTAAATAAGATAGAGATTCGCCGAATAAAGTAGAGTCAGTAACCCAGCCCTAAAGGGACTGGGCTTGCAAGAGTAATCAAGCAAGCCGTACTGACCAGACCACCCTAAGCCTAGTCAAAGGGTAGCCGTTATTTGAGTCACGACACCGGAGAATGCGTAGCCCCTTCGGGGTTCAGCAGTCGCTCATGGGGGAAACCCCCAAGACCGCGCTGCTTCACTAGTTAAGAGCTCTGTCGCTTGCGATTAAACAGTTCTAAGGTCACTGGGACAGTGTTGCAAGCCTAACAAGCTCTTATAACAGGTCGTTCGCGAAGCGTCTCCCCTTGGGAGATAGCTAACATTACCCCAGAAATGGGAGGCTCTTTGGAGCAAAACATTATGCGTACAGAGTTGGAAAATTTGAATCGGTAATTGTCCCGTTGAAAGTACATCACAAAAGTACCCCGAATTTCCCAACTCCAAGGCGGTAATGAAAAATATTCAAGGCGGTTAAAACCGCACGAGTCGTTTCCCTCTCAGCACTCTTCGTGACTGAGTTTCCCACTTACCGCAAGGTCTTATGAAGCTGGCAGCAAGAGTAAGTCAGGTAACACCCTCCATAACCTTAGCGATCGCAGCTAAAGCTAAGGCTCTAAAAGCAGAGGGAGTAGATGTTTGTAGTTTCAGCGCTGGAGAACCAGATTTTGATACCCCAGCCCATATCAAAGCCGCAGCAGCAAAAGCTTTGGATGAAGGCAAAACCAAATATGGTGCAGCAGCTGGAGAACCAAAGTTAAGGGAAGCGATCGCCCACAAGCTCAAAACTGATAACGGTCTTGATTACAAATCAGAGAATGTCATCGTCACCAATGGCGGTAAGCATTCGCTGTACAATTTGATAGTGGCGCTAATTGATCCGGGTGATGAGGTAATTATCCCTGCTCCCTATTGGCTAAGTTATCCAGAAATGGTGACTTTGGTAGGTGGGGTATCGGTAATCGTAAACACAGATGCAACAACCGGTTATAAAATTACCCCCGAACAACTGCGTCAAGCCATCACCCCCAAAACAAAGCTATTTGTCCTCAACTCCCCATCTAATCCTACAGGGATGGTTTACACGCCAGAGGAAATCAAAGCACTGGCCCAGGTAGTAGTTGATGCAGATATCTTCGTTGTTTCTGACGAGATTTACGAAAAGATCCTCTACGACGGTGCCGAACACATCAGCATTGGTTCCCTTGGTAAGGAAATTTTTAACCGCACCTTAATCAGTAACGGGTTTGCCAAAGCTTACTCAATGACAGGATGGCGTCTTGGCTATTTAGCGGGGCCTGTGGAAATTATTAAAGCTGCAAGTACCATCCAAGGCCATAGTACATCTAACGTGTGTACCTTTGCCCAATATGGTGCGATCGCCGCCCTACAAAGTGAGCAAGACTGTGTTGAAGAAATGCGCCAAGCTTTCGCCAAACGGCGACAGGTGATGTTAGACAGACTCAACGCCATTCCTGGATTGAGTACCGCCAAACCCGACGGCGCTTTTTATCTGTTCCCTGACATCAGCAAAACTGGTCTTAAATCCCTGGAATTTTGTGACGCCTTGTTAGAAGAACACCAAGTTGCAGTCATTCCCGGAGTCGCTTTTGGTGCTGATCACAATATCCGTCTTTCCTACGCCACCGATATGACAACTATTGAAAAGGGCTTGGATAGGTTGGATAAATTTGTGCGTAGCCGTATTTAGTTCTGATCTTGATTTCTGCTAAAATCGAGCATCTTTAGCCTGAATTTCCCAGTCTCTGACTGGGAAAAATCATTGACTCAACTAAAAGGACTCCACCATCAGGCGTGTATCTGGTAATATATCGAGTTCAGGTATAGGATAATTTGGATCTGTTACCCGATTAACCGCATTAATTGCCGATACAACTGCACCCTCCTGCCATCCCGGTAAGGCAGAAAGCTGATCACCAATGATGTAAAAGTTTTGGTTGCCCTGAATTAGGCTATTGTAGTGAGTCTCTTTCTCCTCAACAGCTTGCCAGTTTGCCCAACCACCCTTCTGATAAGGTATATTTTGCCAAGCAATAGCCAAGCCATGCTTCAAGCCATTGGCAAAATCATCACCTCCCAAGTTTTTAGCCCCTGCTTTGGCAATTTCTAGGCGCTTTTGTGGGGGTTTTTTGCCCCACTCAAAGGCTACACCTTGAAAATTGTAAGCTCCAGTTAGCACGCCCAATTCAGCATGGTAGTTATCTGATGGGTACCAGACTTGTCCGATTTCGTCGCTACTCCACGAAATTCCACCATAGATGGGAACATCACCAGGATTATTAGCCTTAGCCTTCTGCCACAAATCACGCTTTGCTTGCCAGCCCACCTTTGTAGCATCTGCTAGGAATTTAGGTTGGTATCCATCAGCAGAGGCATTACCACTACCATATTGCGCTTTATAAACTGCTTGTAACGCGGCTTGAAACTTCTGGTCAAAGTGTTTATCCTCCAATACCCCTTTCAACAAAGGAATCGGCATATTACTGAAGCAATAATCTGCTTCTATCATCTGTTCTACACCATCTTGTTGAAAGTAAATGCTATATCTTTTCGTGTCAGCACTATAGGTAATTTTTGTCACGGCAGCGCCTAGTCGAATATCGCCACCCTTTTTCTCCACCTGGTACTTAAAGGCATCAACAACTTTGTCCATACCGCCTACAGGTTGAAACAGCGTGGGCTGCCAGAGAAAATCTTGGGGTTGATAAAAGGAAGTTCTTCTTGCCCAAAACTCCGATGCCAGCAATTCTTTGAGTTGTAAAGGTTTTTCAATTTCACCTGCCGCCACACCTGGTAAATGAGTATAGCCAGATCGATCAGAACCTAAGTAATAACCTGGATTTCCTTCAACCGCCTGGAGATGTCCAAATCTTTCGAGTAATTGCTTAAATTGTTCGATTTCCTTTGGCGAAAAGTAGGCACATTTAGAGTCTTCCAAGAATTGGAACAACATCTGAGCAATCCAACCTCGTGTGTCATTATCCAAACGTCGGTTTGGTACTGAGCCACCAAAAGCGCCTTGTATGTAAGTCAGATTGGAACGACTATCCATTACATAAACTTCCAGAGGTACTTTAAACCGCTTGAGATAGTCTAAGAGATGTGTGTGAGCAGAGGGGATTCGCCCAGGCCCAGCATTCAGGTAGGGTTTATAGGGTTGATCTGGTTCACTCTCAAAAATACATTCTTCAGGCTCAAATCCCTCTTCGGCAATGGCATCACCAGGACGCACAGTAAAGTTTCGTCCACCTACTCGTTGATTCGCCTCCAAAATCACACAACTACAACCAATTTTTTGTACGAGTAACTCATAAGCAGTGGTTAGACCCGCAACACCAGCCCCAATAATCACAGCTCGCTTGTTGTGACCAATATTTTTATTTTCAGGCGGAACCACAACGTTGTTCCGAGCGCGTTTGAGGTACTCAGCAATTGAACCCCTGGCGGAGTCGATTGCTGCCCAGGCAGATAACTGAGGGTTTGCTTCCAGCAAGGCGTGTCGGCTCATGTTTTTCCGTGTTGTCACCATTTTCATAACTCCTAAAAATCAGACATCAAAATTTTTACAATTCCTATTTAGTGACAGCAAGATAAATCCTTGCTGGACATGGATTACAAGTCAAAGGAAAAATATTCTTGTGTGAACGCCATTAAAACCCGAAGGTCACAAATTAATTGACCAATTTCCAGATGCTTGACCACCAAATGTTTTTTGATTGTCATCTGCCTCAAGGCTCAATTTAACAAGTGATATATCACACCAAACAGTAGTTGTAATTATGATTTATTTCAATAAATAATTTATGAAACTTTCCGCAGAGGTTTCATTATTGCTCAGTAAATATACCTCAGTAAATACCGCTAACTTATAAAGTTTAGATAAATAAATAACTACTTTTCAATAATAAAAACTACTCATAGATATAAAAAAACTGACCATTACTCTCAAGCTGTTTAATCTTTTTCAAGAGAAAAATTATTAACCGCTGAAACATGGGTCACAACTTGCTATTGCTATAGTTGTCTGTATAGTTATCAGAGCTAAATCAACTCTTTATGCAAATTTCTAAAAAAAGATTATAGTAGTTATTCTGTACTATTAATAGATTAGATATTTCCAAAATCAATTTTTGTAAATTGTAAAAGGAAAGGTAGTCGATTAATTTATCACACGCTTTTGGCATTTAAACAGATGTTAGCCTTTTTATCTCAAGCTATTGAGCGGAAATATCAAGTCGTTGAAAGCATCTATATTCCGTCAGGTTAATATTGACCAATTTTCGGCTAGTTAATCATAAGTAATCATAATCTATACTATGTCTGCTGGTTAGAATATTCTCTATTTGCAAGTATCAACAGCTACGAATACTCTAGCGATCGCTCTTCGGGAAAAAACTTTTTGGTTTACTGATTATCAGTTGCTTTGTTCTAGACTTCCATTACTCACTTATGGGAAATTAATTAAGACAAGCTTTTTGAAATTTCCCAAAATGCCACAAGTTCAACACGTAGTTCTACTAAGTTTCAAAGAAGAAGTCACAACTGAGCAAATTACTTATTTGTTCGGCTTACTGGCAGAACTTCAGCAATTGATTCCAGGTATTACCCACTTTTCTGGTGGGCCAAATTCTAGCCCCGAAGGACTAAACCAAGGCTACACTCACGGATTTCTCATGACTTTTGTCAGTGTTGAGGCTAGAGATGTCTATCTCCCTCACCCCGAACACGAAAGAGTCAAAGCAGAACTCAATCCATGCATCGAAGCTGTCCTCGTCTTTGATTTTGACTTCAAATCCTAAGTTAGAGTTTTAGGGCTGGTAGTTCACAGCAACCCCATCTCTCGCAATCCCTGGCGTAATCGTTCCGCCTCTTTGGGGTTATGCTGTTTGTGAATAGCGATCGCATTTCCAAAGGCAGTCAAACTAGCTTTAATATTGCCCACCTTCAGCTGCACCACCCCTAAATTCTGATAAGCTTCGGCATAGTTGGGATTTAAGCGGATGGCTTTTTGGTAAGATGCGATCGCATCTGTAAACAAACCCAAAGCCTTAAATATCATCCCCAAATTATAATGTCCGGCGATAAAATTGGGGTCAATCTTCAAAGCTGTTTCATAAGCTGTTTTTGCACCGTTAAAATCTCCAGATGCTTTAAGTAAATTGCCCAGATTATTGTATGCTCCCAATTTCAGCATCGGGTAAATCGGCAACTTAATGGCAGCTTGATACTGGAAAATTGCCTCTGGGGAATTTTGCAAATGACTGTAAGCAATGCCCAAATGGTAGTGCAGTTCGTACAAAATCTCATAATTTTCCTCAGCCACGGCGATTCCTCGCGTCAGTAAATCCATCCCTTGGGCGATTTTCCCAGATTCCACATACAATGCCCCTAACTTACTGCACACATAGGGGTCATGAGGATGGGTAGCGAGAAACTCCTCCATTGTGGCTTGAGCTTTAGCAAATTTGTTGAATTGTGCGATCGCCTTTTTTTGATATCCTGAATGGAGAATTGCCACTCCTGGTAAATAGCCTACCTGCCAATGGAGTTCTTGCCTTAAAATTGCCGCCACGCTGTCATCCACCAAAGCATGGTAAGGACGTTCAAAGCGAATATCTGGGTGATGGCGAAATAGCCTAGAAACCATAGAATAAGGTGATTGTTCCGCCCCAACTTCTTGACGAACCAGATTAATCAGCAGATATTCCTCACTGCTGATAGCTTCTTGCAATGCTGGCACAATTTCCGGTTTTAGCATTTCATCGGCATCTAAAACCAAAATCCAGTCACCTGTAACGTACTTTAGCGCCTCATTCCGGGCAGCACTGAAGTCATTACACCATTGAAAATCATAAACCTTTGCCCCGTAACCTTTGGCAACTTCAGAAGTGCGATCGCTAGAACCTGTATCTAGAACAACAATTTCATCTACAACATTTCTCACACTACTCAAACATTTAGGCAGTGCAGCCTCCTCGTTTTTCACAATCATGCACAGACTTAGACTCATATAGCAATTAAATAGTGTTTACAATTAATAATTTATAAAAAAACATAAATATGATTTTAGGGTGCCTTAGGCGCATTTGTATCAGTAGGACATAGGCCGGGAACAAGATATATAAAGGATTTGCCAGTTAGATTTGTTTATACTTATTATAAGTGCTTAGAACAACTCATCATGTTAAATTTAAACCTACCAAGGTACTTACCCTCAGCCGAAGAACTACCCGACTCTGACGAAACACCTGTGGATAATGAACTACAAGAATTAATACCAGGTTTACTCAAAGCCATATTGCTCCTACTATGGGCAGATAAAATGGACTGGTTTTTTGCGGTAGATATGGGAATTTATTATCACCCTGATAAACCGCCAATTGTCCCCGATGGGTTTCTAAGTTTAGGGGTAGAAAGATTTTATGATGAAGAACTGCGCCCTAGTTATGTATTATGGGATGAAAACATTCTCCCGATTTTCGTATTAGAGGTAGTTTCCCAAAATTATCGCAAAGAATATAGCACAAAATTAGAAGAATATGCAGCTTTAGGTATTCTTTATTATGTGATTTATTCTTCTCGTCGTCGTCGCAAACCACACCTAGAAGTGCATAAATTAGTTAATGGCAAGTACGAGTTACAGCCAGGAAACCCAGTTTGGCTACCAGAAATTGGCTTAGGAATTGGTTGTGAACGGGGAAACTATTGCGGTGTCACCAGGGAATGGATGTACTGGTATGACCAAGCAGGCAAGCGTTACCCAACACCACAAGAACAAATTACCACAGCACAACAGCAAGTACAATTTGCAGAACAAAGGGCTAAGTTTGCTGAACAAAGAGCGCAACAAGAAGCCCAACGCGCCCAACAAGAAGCTCAACGCGCCCAACAATTAGCCGAAAAATTGCGGGAATTAGGGGTAGATCCTGATAATCTTGCATAAAGGAAAGTCCACTATAATCTTCTCTACAAAGATTTTTTCAAAATAGAGTGAAGATCGGTTTTTGTTGTCGTTGTTTGCTTTGAAAATATAGCCAATACAGCTTAGGTAAAGGCTTTACACCCCACTTTGTTGCGATGGGTAACAGCACCCCCATAGCGATATCGCCATGACATATCACAAGCAATTTGCCCGACATCATATGAGATCATTGAACACTCTCAGCGTCTAAAGATGCCCTCGATTCTTTAATCAACGAGCCAACTTGCTACTGCTGGATTACTCCAACCGGAGTAGAGGTCAATTCTCCTAAAGCTTAAATGACCGTATCCCTACCGTACTCAATTAATTTTTGTGGCTTTTAAGTCTAATCAAAATCTAGCTTTCCTAAACTGCTACACCGTTAAGCGTGACTACGCACTCAACTAATCCAGTTAAGTTTTTACCTTGTTTAGTTATACTTGTATTTTCGACTTAATTCTCATATTATCACGTTCACCAGGAATTAGGCGACTAAAGCGCACGAGTCGCTTATATCTCAGCACTCTTCGTGTCTGAGCTTTATGCTTACCGTGTACTTTGTAAACAGTCAACGACAGTCAACGAAGTCTGAACAGAATGGAACAACATCGGAAGTCAACAGTCGTGATCACGGGTGCCTCATCGGGGGTTGGCTTGCAAGCCGCGAAAGCTCTTTCCCAAATGGGGCAATGGCACGTGGTGATGGCCTGTCGGGATTTATCGAAGGCCCAAACCGCTGCCCAAGCCGTGGAAATGCCCCACGACAGCTACACAATAATGCACCTCGACTTAGCCTCCTTAGAGAGTGTTCGACAGTTTGTGAAGGACTTCAGGGCAAGCGGTAGATCCCTAGATGCTTTGGTGTGCAACGCCGCAATATATATGCCTTTAATCAAGGAGCCATTGCGAAGCGTAGACGGATATGAATTGAGCGTTGCCACAAATCACCTCGGTCATTTTCTCCTGTGTAACCTCTTCCTTGAAGACCTGAAAAACTCATCATCCTCAGAGCCAAGATTAGTCATTTTGGGAACCGTGACGCACAACCCCAAAGAGTTGGGAGGAAAAATTCCGCCGCGTCCGGACTTAGGGAATCTGGATGGCTTTGCAGCCGGATTTAAAGGGCCCCACGTCATGATTGACGGTAAGAAGTTTGAGCCTGTCAAAGCTTACAAAGACAGCAAAGTTTGCAACGTACTGACCATGAGAGAATTGCATCGGCGCTATCACGAGTCACACGGCATCACCTTCAGTTCTCTCTATCCCGGATGTGTAGCTACAACAGCCCTATTCCGAAACCACTATCCCTTATTTCAGAAACTCTTCCCACTTTTCCAGAAGTACATCACCGGCGGTTTCGTGACCGAAGAGGAATCTGGCAAGCGGGTTGCGGAAGTAGTCTCAGATCCTGCATACAGCCAATCTGGTGCTTATTGGAGTTGGGGAAATCGACAGAAAAAACAAGGCAAATCTTTTCTTCAAGAAGTCTCTGCCGAAGCAAGCGATGATGACAAAGCTGAACGTATGTGGGAACTGAGCGAAAAGTTAGTTGGACTTGCGTGACGCAACCTTTTTCCAAAGAAAGCGATGCTTCTTCATGAGCCAATACTAAGCGGGTAAGTGTAGCGAACCGCATACAAAGAGATTTTGAAACTCTTGTTTGCGGTTTAGTTGTAATTATTATGGTTTAACCTGATTTTGGACTTAACAGAAAAGTAGGTAATTAAAACTAATTTGTGATGATATGAATCTGTTAAAGTATCCTTCATATACTAGGACTTAGGCACCGTAAAAATTTACCCTCTTTTGCGGCTTTTTGGATGCGTCTCTTTACTCAACTTTCCCCGTAGTGTGCGTTCCCTAACGCACAATCTATAGGACTTTCAATGAATAAAACTGATGTTCATATTTACCATTTTTGTCAATGCATAAGTCCTATACCTAAATTATCTAAAAAAATAGTGGATAATATCTAATCATATTCTCAACATATATAAATCAAAAATATCCGCAATGAAAGCACCCTTTTTCGCAAAAATTACAGATTACTGGCACAGATTTAAGCAATGGTGTTTGGATACACCAGAAAGATCGGTCTTAGAAGCTTACCAAGCGGCTCAAATCATTAGAACAATTGAAATAGAACAATTTGACAGCCAAAAGATATCTACTGAATCAGGAACATTTAATGAAACTGAGATGTCTTATTGGCAGGTATATTTAGATAAAAATTTAACTATTATCAAGGTTAGATTAGGAGAATTTAATTTGAGTCGTACCTTCATCAATATATCTAATCCCCTTTTGTTAAAAAATCTCAAATTTATTGATGAAGTAATATCCAAGTATGATCAAAAATATCAACCAATTAGTAATAGTAGCTTATTGTCAAATACTCAACCACTACAAATTAACCGTCAGGTGGTCAATGAACAGTCAAATTCATCTGATAACGGCACTAAAATGCCATCTCTATCTCAGAAAAATAGCGTATTGCCAAGGTCTATTGGCACCACCATAAATAAAATTAAACGAGATTTTTCACCTCAAGCAGAAGAACGATTTGTGAGAAATTACCGAATCTCTACAAATCGGACAAGAAGTGCGATCAAATTTTTATTACTTCTCATTATTGTGCCGCTGCTAACTCAGGATTTTTCTAAGCAACTTTTAGTCAATCCTATAGTAGAGAGGATTAGAGTTGAAAATACAACTCGGATTTTCCTCAACTCGGAAATGGAAACAGAAGCTCTCAGTGAATTAAAAATTTTTGAAAATAAATTAAAGTTTGAAAATTTACTTCTTCAAACACCAGAAAATTTGCCAGCAGCAATAGAAGAAAAGATTAAAAACAAAGCCATTGAAATAGCAGGTAAATTTCGGAATCAAAGTATTGAAGCTGTCAGCAATGTCTTTGCGGATTTGATATCACTGATTGCTTTTGGCATCGTTATTGCTTCGAGCAAAAAAGAAATTTTGATTGTGAAATCTTTTCTCGATGAAATTGTCTATGGTCTCAGTGATAGTGCCAAGGCTTTTATAATTATTTTGTTCACAGATATGTTTGTAGGATTCCACTCACCCCATGGCTGGGAGATTATCCTTGAAAATTTAGCAACCCATTTGGGAATACCAGCGAGTAGAAGCGCAATATTTCTCTTTATCGCTACATTTCCGGTAATTTTAAACACGATATTTAAATACTGGATATTCCGCTATCTCAGTCGGCTATCTCCTTCAGCATTAGCTACATTAAAAGAGATGGATGAGTAAGTTAAGCAATTGAAAATTGTCTCATTTACAATAGACCATCCGGCTCCCCTAAGAGATAAAAAATTGAAGTATGTTTCCGAAGGAGAGCTAAAATTAATAGAGTTTATTTATTGAGCAAATGAAATTACTACTTATGAGCATCCTATTCAGTCAAAAACTACGCAATGCACTAGGTATTTCTGCTTTAGTGCTTATTAGTTTAGCTAAGAGCCATCTATATACTCAGTCAAAAAATTACGATAAACAGAATTTATCTGCTACTCAGCAAGAAAATGTTACCTCACCACAATCACAGACTTCTCCTGGTTTAATTCAATCTGTTAGTACAGTTACCACAAATTTTCTGTATCCTGTTATTCCGCAACAAACGCAAGATAAACCTTTATCTAGAAAATATTCTGCATCTACATCTGCACCTTATCAAGTAATCGATGAGTGGAAAAAATATAAATTCAGCATTAATGGTAGTCAAATTTTAACTCCAACAAAACTGCCAACCACTAAGGTAAATTTTAATCAAGCAGATTTATTAACTGTTCTCTCGAATACCAGAAAATATTTTCAAGACTACGCTGTGGAAGACCCAGATATTTTACGTACAGGAATTTTGGGTACTCAAGGAGTGACTGTAGAAGATATTCTCAAGACTTTAGATTTTATGGTGAATGTCTTAAGGGAGGATATTGCCAATAATCGAGCTAGTCGTTTACAAAACTCTGATTTTATTAATAGCAATTTCCGAGTCATTAAATGGTCTGCTAATAACCCAAAAAACCAGAGTCAGAAGCAGTTAAGAATTACAAAATATGCTGTTTTTACTCATCCAGGCTCTCGGACAAAAACTTCTACTTATAAAATACCTATCTATAGTTTAAAAGAAAATTTTGCTGTTGGCAAGTTTTATGAAAAATACACAAAGCAAGATGTTTTGTCAGGAATTTATGAGCCTGGTGGTAGAGAATTTGGTAAGGTTGAACCCCTGGCTTATTTGACCCGTTCTGGTTTAGAAGAAGCATTGATGGAAGGAACAATACTGATTAATTTTACAGATGGTTCTAAAGGATTATTTAATGTAGATAGAAACAATGGAATATCTTACATTAGAGGGTTAAAAGCAACAGCCCAAAAGCGTTATTGGTATTTTAGAAAGGTTGACGATATCAAAGGTTATGGATACAAGATAGATGCGAAAATTTCCATCAAGCCAGGAGTGACTTTTGCTGGAGATGTTTTAAATATTGGTTTAGGTAAAGTGATTATAATTGAGCATAATCAAGGGGGACGTAAACAGCTGCAAATGGGAGTTGTTGCCGATACAGGTGGTGCATTTTTACCCAATCTTCATCAACTCGATTTTTTGGCAGGTATTTTTCAGAATCATAAAGATTTTGGGGCGCACATTAGCCAACTTCCTGAATATGCTACAGCATACATTTTAGTGAAAAAGTGATGTTTTTGGCAGGCATTGAATTTTTTCAAAAAAAAGCCATCACAGCAGCCGGAGAACCTGAACCATCGCGCAACCGGAGAACCCCAATCACCAAAGTAGTACCTTGGGGTGGTAGCTGATCTAAATTGGTGAGATTCTCCAAGACAATACGTGGCTGTGCTAGTACCAGATGGTTAGTTGCAAAAGTGCTGTCTTGTCCAGAGTCTACACCATGAGTATCAAAATTAACTGCTGCTGCTGGGCGAATATCTATAACTACCGCAGGTACGACCAAAGACTGGGCGGGGTATTGGTCAATTCCGATACCTGAATTATCAAAACTGTTAGGGGCATTAATATGAGTGGCGCTATGTTCCCCTAAGGAAAAACGCCGCAGGTAATAGCCATCTTTGGGGATTTCAGCAACGGAGGAAAATTCCACTGGGGAATCTCCCGGCCATTGAGGAATACCTGTGTCGATTATGTGACTCAGATGAATCACGCGGGAGTAGTATATGGTTGGCATATTTACTGAGCCAAGCTGAATATTTATGTGCAAAAACAACTATATTCGGCAATTATAGAGACGTTGTATGCAACGTCTCTAGATTGATTACGCCGGAGTAAACTTCAGCGCCACCCCATTCATGCAATAGCGTTTACCAGTGGGTGCAGGGCCATCGTTAAACACATGACCTAGATGCCCACCACAGCGGCTGCAATGTACTTCAGTTCTAGTCATAAACAAGGTACGATCTACGGTAGTGGCGATCGCCCCCTCAATGGGGTTAAAGAAGCTGGGCCAGCCAGTACCACTGTTAAACTTAGTATCCGATGTAAATAGTGGCAGTTCACACCCTGCACACACATAAGTGCCTTGAGCATATTGTTTATCCAGTGGGCTGGTGTGAGCGCGTTCTGTCCCATGTTTCCGCAATACATAAAACTGTTCCGGCGTTAAAGTCTTACTCCACTCTTCTTCAGGTTTAGTAATTTCAAACTCAGTCTTGGAAGTTGCCATAGTTTCTGAACTCCGATTGATATAGCGAAACAAAAAGGCTGTGCCCACTAATGCGGCACTAATCTGTAAAAAATAGCGTTTGTCCATATATCTATATTAATAACCAACTACACTGGGTTACTGGAATACATCTGACGCTACATGGTAAATACCATAATATAGGTATTAGGGGTGATGCAGTAATTAATGCCTAATCCCCCATGACCAATTACCAATTTTACTAATGTCTAACCAAACTCTTTGCGTTGTTGCCCGTTTTAATGCTTTACCTGACAAAATAGAAGCGCTAAAAGCTCTATTGTTAGAATTGATTGAGCCAACCCGACAGGAGCCAGGTGCGATTAAGTATGAACTCTTGCAAAACCAGGCTGACTCCGCAGAGTTTACTTTTGTAGAAGAATGGGCATCTGATGAAGCCCTTAAGGTTCATCTAGCCTCACCCCATTTTCAAGCAGCTGCTGCTAAATTAGAGGCTTTGGTCGCTACACCACCGGAAATCCGCCGCTACAATCTTTTGGCGTAGTTAAAATTCAGCAGTCTTGATATATTTAAACCAAATTCCGCAACTGAGTTGGTATAAAACTGGCTTTGGGACGATTTTAAGCGAATTGGTTGGGTAGAAGGATTACTTGGTAGCCCTGTTCAATAGTTGGAATATTTCACCAATAAATTGTGAAGATTGCAGCGATCGCACCAAAATAGATGCAGCATTCTGAAGTATCTTGTTCCACAGCCATTAGTTTAAAATTCAGAGCTACTACATCGATGTGCCAACTGCTGGGAATGAATTGCAATGTGCCAACGGATATTTGTTTTTCCTTTGAAGGTTTTTCTGCACGGGGAGGAAAAACCGATGATCATCGCGATGGCTGGGGGATTGCGTTCTTTGAAAAAAAAGGATGTCGCATTTTTATAGATGCCAAACCCTCTGTAGCCTCTCCAGTGGCAGAGTTAGTCCGGAGTTATCCCATCCACTCTACCCATGTAATTGCCCATATCCGCAAAGCTACCCAAGGTGAAGTCGTCTTAGAAAATTGTCATCCTTTCCGGCGCGAACTGTGGGGGCGTTATTGGGTGTTTGCCCACAACGGAAATTTGCCAAATTTTCATCCTGAAAACAGGGGCTTTTTTCAATCTGTGGGTAATACCGATAGTGAACAAGCATTTTGCTTGATGTTAGAAACATTGCGATCGCACTTTCCTCAAGGTAAGCCTCCCCTAGAAGAACTGTACCCGGTACTCTATAAAATCACAGAAACTTTAGCATCAATAGGCGTTTTTAACTACTTGCTGTCAGATGGAGAACACCTTTTTGCCCACTGCTCAACCAAACTCTGCTATATTGTCCGGCAAGCACCATTTGCTGCTGCTCACTTGATTGACCAAGACATGACCGTAGATTTTCGGGAGTTGACTTCACAGAGCGATCGCGTCGCTGTCATCGCCACCACCCCCCTCACCGATAACGAAGTTTGGACACCAATCCAACCAGGAGAATTGCTAGTATTTCGGGATGGGCTACCGCTGAAGTCTGGATAGGAGGGCGTTGGATCGACTCCATCAAAAATCCTACTTTACCAGGGTGAAAACGAAATATTTGCTGATTTTTGCCCGGACAAATCTCTTAATAAGAAAGTGCCAAATTATATGTGTGATTGACTCTTGAGTCAGTCTGTAAATACTTATCCACTATCCCCATTACTTTATCAGTTTCTACTGGTTTAGTGATAAAGTCCGTAGCACCATATACCTTAGACCGAACTCTATCAAAAAGACCATCACTACCCGTTAAAATCACCAACGGTGTATTGGCAAAAACAGAACTCCGTCTTAACTGAGCGCAGAGTTCGTATCCGTTGACGACTGGCATCATTAAATCCAAAAAAATCAAGTCTGGCTGACTCTGAATGAGAATTGGTAGAGCTTGCACAGGATCTTGAATATTGATAAACCTCAGCCCATTTGAGCCAATAATCATTTCTAGCATTTTACAGACTTGGGGGCTATCATCTACACAGGCTATTAGTGGAGCATTCTTTGTCCTTGGTTGTGTAAAGTTATAGTTGTGTTTGACTTTAGTGCGTGGTAAGGGCAAGTCGGGTACTTCTATCAGTTCAGTAATTCCTTGATGGATATAGGGAAGCAATGAACGTGTAACTGGCAATACACTCTGCTTCATTTTCACTGCTAAATCCCAGAGGCTATATTTGCCGTTGATGAACTTGGCAAAGTTTTTGTAGACAGCTGGACTTACCTGCCGCTGGAGTTGCTCTGGTTTCCGCAGAACTACTCCTAAGTTAGGAGAAAAACTCCCTAACCCAGCTTCTGACCATTTCTGCCAGGAGTCTTGCATTTGCTTGAGAGCTATACTTACACAAGTGGAACTGATTGGTGCTTCTAACCTCACTTGTTGTTGGCCTTTGGCGAGGCGTAGCCCATCGCAACTCAAAGAGGTAGAATTTGCTTGTTGAACTAGATCAAATAAAAGCTCTGCTATTGTATTGTCCACAATAGCCTTGATTTGTTCCCGTTGGATTTGCTGTTTTTTATATAATTTTTCCAGGAGTTGATAATCCCAGTAATCTATTAATAAATCTTCCGAGGTTAGCTCTACCTGAGCAATATCAATTTGGGGACAATTTTTAGCTATATTTCTACGCCAACGACGAGCGGGATGAGTCCCTCCTGTCGCCCAAACTAGTTGTCCCAGTTGATAATAAAAAGTCCATTTATTTCCCTGGGAACTTGTAATTTTTAATTCCCCACTATATTGTTGTTGCGAACATTTTTTGAATTCATTAATAATAAATAGTGTGTTCGATTCTATAAGTGTTTCATTAGTCATAATTCTAACCTTTGATCACTAATTGATTTGGCAGAATGAAAATTTATCTCGACATATTACGATATGCTAAGTTTTGTTTAGAAAACTTCAATCAGTATAATCACGGATATTTGTTATATTGATATTGATCATTGGTAATTTTGTCTTGAAGAAATAGTAGATAAGATGTATTTTTCATATTATGAGGAAGAACTAAGCCAAGATATGATTGCTACCGTGAAGTCAGGTGATCTTCATCACTAGCTAAAATACAGTTACTACAAGTGTTGCCGGAGCTAATGGGTTTAGACTATCAGAGTCACTACCAAGCCATTCATAGCCCAGTGTTACTGATAGATTTTTGGTACAGCAGAATTGGAAACTAAGGATAAACACCAAAGTTCCTGTAGGGTTGTGTAATCCCTTCCCTGGGTGCGTACCACCAGGCGAGGCTTCTGAAAATTTGCCGGAGCCATTGAATATTAGGAAATATAAAGGCTGAAAAAGCCCCTTAGCATCTTTCTTGAGAGATATTTGAATTAGCTTAATATCCATCTCCAAATAAATATTGTAAAAACATTAACTTTCTTGTACTGTACGGTGCGGTACTCATAGTCCTTAAAGTTTGGATGGTCCTTCCCCTTGACAAAATTAAGTAAAAGTTAAAGAGAGATTAAGAATTGCAAATTTAACTTTCGCTAGTTAAATAACTCTTCATAAATGCGATCGCACGGAGTGCCCCTTGGGGAAAACCCGTCCAATGTCCAATGAAAGGATAACTTTAATGAAGCCGTCGGAGGCGATTGCAGCACTACTACAGCACAGGCTTGAGGGCTAGAACTACCAGAGATATTTCTAGTCAAAGTAATTTAAATTCTCTATCAAACTGCTACAATCCCCATATTCCCTATCAGAAATGTGATGTTTTTCCCACATTGACGATCAGATACTTGCAATCATACATCACCATGAACTATATATACTGTATTCCCACCGATTAACTGTAGATTTAGAGGACGAGAGAAAATGAGTTTGTGGCAGCGCCAACTGAAACGATTGCAACTTATTGCTGAACAGAGAACCAATCGGTTCAGGCTGAATTCGCTCAAAGGCTTTGTATCATTATTTTTGGTAGGGACGGTCTTGAGTGTGGCGCTTGCCGCCTGCTCTGGTGGAAATGTCAGCAACTCTACGGCTGATACCCCTGCGGCTAATCCTGTCGCCAACAATAAAGACAAAGTAGAACTAACCCTGGTGTCCTTTGCCGTCACCAAGGCAGCACATGAAGCCATCATTCCTAAATTTGTGGAAAGATGGAAGCAAGAACATAACCAAACCGTCGAATTTAAGCAAAGCTATGGTGGGTCTGGTTCTCAAACTCGCGCCGTCATTGATGGTTTGGAAGCAGATGTTGTCCACTTGGCACTGGCAGGGGATACCGCAAAGATTGAAAAAGCTGGATTGATTCAGCCTGGTTGGGAGAAGGAAGTCCCCAACAATGCCATTGTCTCCAGATCGGTGGCAGCATTAATAACTCGCCCAGGTAACCCTAAAGGTATCAAGACCTGGGCAGATTTGGAAAAAGACGGGGTAAAACTAATTACCGCCGATCCCAAAACATCAGGTATTGCTAAGTGGAATTTTCTGGCGCTGTGGAATTCCGTGATTAAAACCGGGGGAGATGAGGCGAAAGCTACCGCATTTGTGACAAAGGTTTACAACAATGTGCCAATTCTGACGAAAGATGCTCGCGAAGCCACGGATACATTCGCCAAGCAAGGTCAGGGAGATGCCCTAATCAACTACGAAAACGAAATTATCCTGGCACAACAAAAGGGAGAAAAGGTTGAATATGTAGTTCCGGATGTCAACATTTCCATCGATAATCCCATCGCCGTAGTAGATAAAAACGTCGATAAGCACGGTAACCGTGAAGTGGCTGAAGGTTTTGTCAAATTTCTCTATACTCCAGAGGCACAGCAGGAGTTTATCAAATTAGGATTCCGACCGGCGGATGAGACTTTAGCCCAAACCAAGGAAGTTGCAGATAAATTTCCTAAAGTGAAAACTCTGGGTACGGTTCAAGACCTTGGCGGCTGGGAGGCTGTCGATAAGAACTTCTTCGCAGACGGCGCTCTTTTTGACAAGATTCAAGCCCAAAAGAAACGGTAATTAGTCAACCCCCTAATCGTGAGTCACCGTTAGCCAAATGGGGGAGTTAAAAATTCAAAATGAAAGACTTAATTTTGAATTTTAGGTTGCAGCTTAGAAGCCTAGTAGAGTTGCAGAGCAAAGCTTATCGCTTTCTTAGCTACGATTTGGTGAACAGTAGAAACAGAACCGACAACTGGCAAAACTTCTTTTTAATTTTGAATTGTTTATGAGTCTATCTCCTTCTGTGCAAATTGACAGTAAAACTCCTGTCTGGAAGGTATTCTTGGAGCAGTTAATTCGCCTTCCTTGGACTTGGCGAATTACTCTGGGATACCTGAGTGTGATGTTATTTCTTCCCATCGCTGCCATGTTTCTGAAAGCGAGTACTGAACCTCCTGCTAGGTTTTGGGAAATCGCTACTAGTGAAATCGCACTAGCAACCTACAATGTCACCTTTGTCACGTCAATTTTCGCGGCTTTGCTCAATGGCGTCTTTGGGACTCTGATAGCTTGGGTTTTGGTGCGCTATGACTTTCCCCTGAAACGCATAATTGATGCCACAGTGGATTTACCCTTTGCCCTGCCAACATCGGTTGCTGGGCTAACACTGGCAACTGTTTACAGTGATAATGGCTGGATTGGTTCACTGCTGGCGCCACTAGGTATTAAGGTATCCTTTACCCGCTTGGGTGTAGGGGTGGCGATGATATTTATCTCACTGCCTTTTGTGGTGCGGACTGTGCAACCTGTGCTTCAAGAAATGGAATATGAAATTGAAGAAGCTGCTTGGTCTCTGGGGGCTTCTCAATGGCAAACTTTCTGGAAAGTGATTTTGCCGCCTTTGTTTCCCACAATTTTGACTGGTGTGGCTTTGGGTTTCTCCCGTGCCGTTGGGGAGTATGGTTCAACGGTGATTATCTCTTCCAATACGCCTTTTCAAGATTTGATCGCACCTGTGCTGATTTTCCAACGTTTAGAGCAGTATGACTATTCTGGTGCAACTGTAATTGGCATGGTTTTATTAGCAATTTCCTTGGTGTTGCTACTGGCAATTAATTTCTTACAAGCTTGGGCGAGACGATATGACCAGAGATAGAGCCAAACAAGAGCAAAGTTGGGTACCGGCGGTTTTGATTGGTATTGCGATCGCCTATTTAGCCCTAGTTCAATATATCCCAGCGATCAACGTTTTTGTCCAAGCTTTCCACAAGGGAGTAGGCCCATTTTTTGCCAACTTAACACGCCCTGCCTTTCTGCATGCAGCTTGGCTAACGCTGATACTGGCTGTGATTGCAGTGCCGATAAATACGGTGTTTGGTCTATGTGCCGCTTGGGCGATCGCTCGCCATAAGTTCCCCGGTCGCGCTATAATTTTGAGCATTATTGACCTCCCCTTTTCCATCTCGCCGGTGGTGGCCGGATTAATGATTGTGCTACTGTATGGGCGACAAGGGTGGTTTGGCCCTTGGCTCCAAGAGCATAATATTCAGGTTGTCTTTGCCTTTCCCGGCATGGTGCTGGCTACAGCATTTGTGAGTATGCCCTTTGTTGCTAGGGAAGTAATTCCTGTGTTAGAAGAATTCGGCAGCGACCAAGAAGAAGCTGCTAAAACCTTGGGTGCAAACGATTGGCAGATATTTTGGCGGGTTACCCTGCCCAGCATCCGTTGGGGCTTACTCTACGGGATAATTTTAACCAATGCCAGAGCAATGGGTGAATTTGGGGCGGTTTCTGTAGTCTCTGGCAATATTGGTAATACAACCCAGAGTCTACCACTGTTTGTTGAGGATGCTTACAAACAGTATGAAACGGAAGCTGCCTTCTCTGCGGCTGTACTCTTGGGACTGCTAGCAGTCGTAACTTTAGTACTGAAGGAGATTCTCGAACGGAAAACCCGCATTAAAGATGTTGAATAGCACAACCAAGCAGTTAATTTTTGATATGGCTAGTGATCACAATACCCTTACCCATAAACAGATTCAGGTCAGGATTCCCAACGACTATCATCAGGAACCTGTAATTTCTCGCCTGGTATCTGACTACGGACTAGTTGTGAATATCACGGCGGCGCTTTTGGCTGCCAATGCTGTTGGCGATGGTTGGTTTAAACTGGGGTTAGAAGGAACAGAAACCCAAATTCAAAATGGGCTAACCTATCTCCAAAATTTGGAGTTGCAAGTCTGGGATGAACGTGACATACTTCTAGATTGATGCCAGCCTACAGTGTAGGCTTGTCAAAAAAAATCCGGTAGAAAGTGCCAACAATCTCTGCAAAACACTTTAACTACCGTGGATTTTTTTACTTTTAATCTCAAAGTGTTGCTGATTTATTCACCCTCAAAGCTACCGACTCCAGGTTTCTGAGAGCGATGTTTTTCTTCTTCTTCGACAAATTGCTCAACTGCATAGACATCTGGCCAAACTGTCGCGCCGTGTTCATAAGCATCAATACCAATGCGATCGGCTTCGGGATCTACACGCAGGTGGCCGATAGCCTTCAGACCACCAAACATCAAAAAGGCAAAGGCAATGGTGAAAAGTGCGATCGCCACTATACCCAAAAGTTGTACTAAGAGCAAGTCAAAGCCACCGCCTAAAAATAACCCAGCTTTTTTGTTCAGTGTCAGTTCTGACTGACCAAATAAGCCGATGGCGATCGTACCCATCATACCGTTGATACCGTGAACCGCAAAGGCTCCCACTGGATCATCAATGTGGAGTGATTCCACAAAATCAATCCCCCACACTACCAAAATCCCACCAGTGAGTCCAATTACCACTGAAGCCCAAGGTGCAACAAAAGCGCAACCAGCAGTAATTCCCACTAATCCTGCCAGAGAACCGTTCAGACAATAAACTAAATCCCACTTACCTGAACGTAAGTATTGATAAAGCATCGCCGCAATAGCACCAGCGCCAGCCCCAATGGTGGTATTGATAGTAACTAAACCAATTAAGCCAGGATTACCAGTACCGAGGGTGGAACCTGGGTTGAAACCGTACCAGCCAAACCAGAGAATCATGGTTCCCAAGGTCGCTAAACCCAAATTATGGGCTGGTGGGATTGTTCCCCAAGCCGGACGTCCAGGACGCGGGCCAAGTAAATAAGCACCAACTAGGGCTGTCCAACCACCGACGCTGTGAACGACAGAACTACCAGCAAAGTCATGGAAACTCATTTTGGCTAACCAGCCGTTAGCATTCCAAACCCAGTGGACGATGATTGGGTAGCTGATGGCCCCCATCACAGCGCTATAGATTAAGTCACCAATAAAGTCTGTTCTTCCAGCCATCGAACCAGTGGTGATGGTACTGGCAGTTGCAGCGAAGGCAAACTGGAAGAAAAATAAGGTGTAGGCATTTAGCTGTGAGGGAATCCCTGGTACTGTGCCCATTGGGAAAACACCATCTACTGGTAGCTGACTGAGGAAAAAGGTATCTGTACCAAAAAATCCGCCTGCACTTGTACCGAAGGCAATACCAAATCCGACACCCCACCAGACTAAAATGGTGACAGCAGCATCAACGAAGTTTTCTAATAAGGCGTTAACTACACCTCTTTGGCGGAGCAAACCTGCTTCTAACATCGAAAAGCCGGTTTGCATGAAGAATACTAAAAACCCAGTTAGCAGTACCCAAGTAGTGTCAATGGAAATTTGTAATTTCGCTGTAGTGTCTGCTAGAGAGTTGAGGGTTGGAGGATCTGCCGCTTGGACAACTGTCGGCGCACAAACGGCAAACACCATTGAACCAATCGCCAGCGCCAGTAGGCGGTGCCAGGGTCTAATACGCTTATTCATTGCTGTTTTTCCTGCTCGCAAAGCCGTAATTTAAGTTCTAAAAATGCTTACCAAAACAAATTAATTTAATTAGGGTAATTAAACAAGGTTTTAACCAAAAGTTTTGGACAAGAATTGTCTCATGGTCTTTGTCAGTTGTTTATTTTTTCTTATATTTCCAGGTGTTTTAATTCCTATCAACAAAAGTGATTCAGCGAAAAAGATGATATTTTTCGCTTATGCATAAACAGATAAATTTGACTGATTTTCTATTTAAAAAAATAAAAAAATCTGTAGCGAACAATACATTTTTTGCAGTTTTGTGGCAACTAATACTATGAGAACATCAGAAAAACCAACTATATTCCTTACAGCATCGGCATTTGCTGTGTCCAGAATATAGGAATCAGATTTATATTAACTTTTATACAAATTTGACTACTTTCGATCACCATTAAAAGACGGTAAACAGCAAAGTAATTACTGGAAAACCAGTAAAGAAAGTTACTCTAAAGTATATCTCTGCGAAGGCTGTTATCATGAGACAATTACAGTGAAATTTCTATGACATCTGTTTTAAATATTGCTCATAACCGAGTTGTTCGAGTTTGGCTTGCTTTGCTATTACCGATTCGGATAGGCTTTGGCGATATTCTTGGACTCTTTGCATTAATTCTGGTTGTTGAGTAGCCAAAATTTGCACTGCCAAAAGTCCGGCATTTTTAGCATTACCGATCGCCACTGTAGCTACGGGGATACCTGCCGGCATTTGGACAATTGAATACAATGAATCAACGCCCTGTAAGTTACGGGTGGCTACAGGTACGCCAACTACAGGCAGTGGGGTTAAAGATGCTACCATGCCGGGAAGATGAGCCGCGCCACCGGCACCAGCGATAATCACCTTAAGCCCGCGTTGGTGTGCAAGTTGGGCATATTCCACCATCCGTTGTGGGGTACGATGGGCAGAAACGATCGCCACTTCGTACTCAACGCCAAATTCTGCACAAACAGCGATCGCTTCTTTCATTGTGGGCAAATCGGAATCGCTGCCCATGATAATACCAATTTGGGGACTCATAACAATTAAAAATTAAAAATTAAACTTTATCTTGATAAATACCACGTAAGTCAGATTATATGAGCAAAGCCACACAAAATTTGATGCCGACCAACCTAGATATTATCAACGCACGGGTACCAGGATATCAAGATTTGCAGATGCTCCGGATTAACCAATTCGGCATAATTGAGCAAATTCTGCCAATGGGTACAGTACCAGCCAAGGATTTGCCAGTGTTGGATGTTGCTGGTGACTGGATTTCCTTGGGAGGTGTTGATTTGCAAATTAACGGCGCATTAGGATTAGCCTTTCCCGATTTATCAGCTGAAAATGCTCACATACTCCAAGACATTTCCCAATTTTTGTGGGATGTCGGCGTAGATGGATATTTACCAACCCTGGTGACAACATCTGTAGAAAATATTCAGCGATCGCTAGCCGTTATTGCTAATCTTACAGCAGCGCCGGGGGCAAAGATCCTCGGAGTCCATCTAGAAGGGCCTTTTTTAAACTACGGTAAACGGGGCGCACATCCAGCAGAGTACCTGTTACCCCTAACCATGAATGAAGTGAAACGGGTTTTAGGTGACTATGCTCATGTTGTCAAAGTCATCACCTTAGCACCAGAGTTAGACAGCACTGGGGAAGTAATCCCATATTTGCGTTCTTTAGGAATTACCGTCAGTTTAGGACATTCTCAAGCAACTGCAGAGCAAGCACAACAAGCCTTTGCACTTGGCGCCACAATGGTAACTCATGCTTTCAACGCTATGCCACCATTGCATCACCGCGAACCAGGGTTATTAGGCGTAGCAATTACCCATCCTGATGTGACATGTAGCTTGATTGCAGATGGACAGCACGTTTCGCCGATCATGTTGCAAATTCTCCTCCGTGCCAGTAAAGGGTTATTCCTCGTTAGCGACGCCCTCTCTCCTTTGGGATTACCCGATGGGGTGTATCCTTGGGATAGTCGGCAAATTGAAATTATCGATGGCACAGCTAGATTAGCAGATGGCACCTTATCGGGGACGACTTTACCCTTATTGATCGGAGTGCAAAATTTGGTGAAGTGGGGGATTTGTGATGTTGAAAATGCCATTTTCCTGGCTACAGATGCACCCCGCTTGGCAATTAGCTTACCCAGAATTTCCCCAAATCAACCCGCCAGTTTATTGCGCTGGCATGACGATGAAGCTACAAAAGAACTAACTTGGCAAAGATTAGGCTAAACTTTGCATCTTTGCGTCTTTGCGTGAGATATCATCCTGAAAAATCTATAATTTGAAAGATTGGGAACCATTACAGATTAAGCCTCATGAACGCAGCCGACGATAAAACGATAGTTCGCGAGTATTTCAATTCTACAGGGTTTGACCGCTGGAAACGGATTTACGGTGATGGCGAAGTTAACAAAGTCCAGCTAGACATCCGTAATGGACACCAGCAAACCGTGGATACAGTCATCGGCTGGCTGAAAGCTGATAACAATTTAGCAGAATTATCAATCTGCGATGCAGGCTGTGGTGTGGGTAGTTTGAGTATCCCCCTAGCAACAGATGGCGCCAAGATAT
The DNA here is from genome assembly GCF_014697195.1 of Cylindrospermum sp. FACHB-282. Lineage (GTDB taxonomy): Bacteria > Cyanobacteriota > Cyanobacteriia > Cyanobacteriales > Nostocaceae > Cylindrospermum. The sequence goes on from NZ_JACJRJ010000036.1 coordinate 32,732, forward strand.
ATGCCAGCGATATATCGGAAAAAATGGTGACAGAAGCCAAGGAAAGAGGTTTAGCCACTTTGGGAAATGCCGAAAATCCCACTTTCGCTGTGCAGGATTTGGAATCTTTGAGTGGTAGTTATCACACCGTCATTTGTTTGGATGTTCTCATCCACTACCCCCAAGAAAAAGCAGATGAAATGATTTCTCACCTCTGTTCTTTGGCGCAATCGCGGATAATTCTGAGTTTTGCACCAAAAACCTGCGCCCTGACTATACTCAAAAAAATTGGTAGTTTCTTTCCTGGCCCAAGTAAGGCAACTCGCGCTTATTTACACCGGGAGGCTGATGTCGTGAAAATCCTAGAAAGTAACGGTTTTTCTATACAACGCCAGTCGATGACTAAAACTCGCTTCTACTTTTCTCGCCTGTTGGAAGCAACACGTAAATAAGGTGACAATCGCAGCAAAATAAATACTATATTTTTGCTGCGATTTGGGTAGTTACACGGCATTTAAAATATTACTGGAAGCTTCGAGGAAGTAAGGTTAAAATCGCAAGCAAGGTTTACATCAGAAAAAAAATATGAAAACTCCTGAAAAATTGGCCGCAGGTTGGCTACTCACACTCGGATTCATGTTTTTAACGATGTCAGTCTCAGCGGTAGTTGAGAAGACTGCTAAACCTCCGGTGATTGTCTATCCCCAAGACGAATATGATTTTCCCGCACCAAATACCCCTGAAAAGATTAATGATACTATCGTTTGTGGGATAATTTATGGTATTCCTAGCACGCTGCTGGGGGGATGGTTAGCGTTAGGATTGTACCGCCAAAGCCGACAAGATAAAAAAGCACTGAAGGAACAAGCAAGCGATCGCTTACAATCACAATTTTATCAAATGCTGCAACAAAATCATGGGCGCGTCACTGTTTTAGGTTTTGCGATGCAGTCACAACTACCAGCAGCTACTGCGAGGCAATATTTAGATGAGAAAGCTAAAGAATTCAATGCAAATTTTAAAGTGAATGAGGAAGGGGCAGTATCATATCATTTTGATGTCTAATTAAAGTCCCAATGAGGGATTATTAGCTCTACCCCGTTAACTCTACACCAATTTACGGCTAGGTCTTATGACACAGATTTTTGTCACCATCGCTGCCATTTTCGGCGGTTTGTCTGTTGCCGGTGGTGCTTTTGCTTCCCATGCCTTGCGGGAAAAACTCAGTGAGCGATCGCTAGAAATTTTTGAAGTTGGCGCTCGTTATCAAATGTACCACGCTCTAGCACTGTTGTTAGTCGCCCTACTCATTAGCCGCACTCCATCGCCATCAACTACTTTAATAGCTAGTGGGTGGCTATTTATTATTGGTGTGACGATTTTCTCCGGTAGCTTGTACGCCTTGAGTTTAAGTGGTGTAAAATCCTTGGGAGCGATCGCACCACTGGGGGGAGTAGCATTGATGTCTGGGTGGGCTGCTTTAGCTTTTGCCGCTGGCAATCTAAAATTTTAATATCTTTTGGACGAAGCAGAAAGCAGATCCCGAAATTCCCAATGGCCGCGTTCAGCTAAACGGTGGATTAAAGCCTTAGCAGTCTGTTTTGCTGTGTCATTGCTGCCTTGAATGGCTTTAGCCAGGATAGTTTTGATTTCATCGTGCCAACTATAGATACCCCAACCTTTGTGATCTTTATTAATCATCAATTTCAGGCACTCCACGGCTGATTCTGGCAGCACATCAGCAAGTGTAGCCAAGCGTTCTAGCACCAAAAAGTCAGAATCTACCTGATCAACTACTTCCAAAACCAGTTTAATCTGTGCGATCGCCCAAGAGTTATCGAACTTTCCAGAACCGAACCACCAGCCAAAGGCAGCAAGTTCAGTGGCATATAAACTAGGTTCAGTAGAATTCCGGGCTATTTCCAGACGGCTTTCCCAAAGTAATTGCAGCCGCTTGAGGATTTGTGGTACTTTAGCCGAGCTTGCCGTAGGTATGGCATTTTGTGTATGCTGGAGACTGCGCCCTACAATTTGCAGAGCATAGCCACGCAGGGCACTAGGAGCCAAGTCAAAGAACTGCGCCAGTAAGCCTCCTGGCTCATGCAAATCAAGCTTTCCACGCCAATATAGAGCCATCAAGTGCTGGGCAAGACTTTCATCAGACTTTGTTAGTTGTTGTTTTCCATTCAGCCCTTCGATTGTATGGCGGTATTCTGCTTGCAGTAAATCGAAGCACTTGTCATTCACACGGGAAAAACTAACGTAGCTTTCCCAAGCCGCAAAGCGGAGGTTACTTAAAGTCTGAGCCTGAGGAAAAATTTTCTCTACATTCTCACTCGCCCAGTGCAAATCTAGTAAAATCAGCGAAGGAAACCACTGACCATAGACTGAGTGAATTGCCAAGGATGACTCTTGCTCTGGGCGAAGGTGTTCATCAAGTACCTGCCTAACTTCGGGCATTTCCTCAAAACCCCGCTCCAGTTGCCCTGCTCCCTCAGATGTTAGCTCCCAGTGGCGGCGAATCCAGAGTGCATAGCGGATAACTGTATGCATCGCTTCCCCTTGGTCATTAACTGTATTTATCGCCAGTTCACAGGGATGATGAATTGATATTTTGGGCGTCGGTTCTTGAGCTTGATTTAAAAGTTTGATGGTATACCAAACTTCCTCCCGAAGCTGAAGGGGAATTCCGATTTGCTCATCTGTCAGACCAAGTTCTAGCAAGTCTAACACTGCTCGACAAGATTCGCGCCAATCGTTATCAGTTGTCTGAGAATTCTGGGCTAACCAACTACACAAACTCAAAACAGATTTCCAAGAAAATTGTCCTTGTTCTCTCTGTTGTCCTTGCTGATTATTTAACCCTTGACGCAGCCCTTTGAGCAGATTGAATAAATATATTGGGTGCAAATCTGTAAAGTGAGCAGAGGCTTGGGCATAGCGTTGAAGATTTTTTTCAGCTAGTTTTGCCAAAGCAGATCCTAGCAATTGGCGTGATGATTCTTCTAAACAATCTCTAGAGTCCGGCTCCCATCTTTTCAGAAAAGATATTAGCTCTTCAATGGTCATAGATGCCAATTCTGAGTCAGTCTTCTGACGTTCAACGGTTAGGAGTTTAACCTCTTTTACCTCTCCAGAAATAAGCTCTGAAACTGCAACAGCACCAAACTTATCAACTAGCCGATTATACTTTTTTTGCCACTGTATGGTAAGACTTTCTTGTAATGACTTGATCTGGTTTGGTTGCCAATTTATCACCCAGTTAACTTTTTTTTCTTGAGCTTCTCTAGGGGATTTAGCAAAATTATTTTTTAGTAAAATTGCATATTTATAATCTTCGTAATCACTGCCATCTGTGAAGCCATGAGAAACGGTCAGTCTTGCTATAAGTAAATCTTGGTCTGCATCTAGAAACTCACGAACAGGGTAAGGTGCAGTGCTATGAAAAATCTGCCAATCCCAATCTGAGAGCATTGACAAGAGTGTTGGTATTTTAGTTTGGTCTTGTCCTAAAAATTGTTTTGCTAAATCCCGCGTTGCTACTACATAAATTTCTTTAATTTCATATTGAATTATGGGCGTTTTTCCAGTAGTCTTGCAAGACTGAAAATATATTTTTTTCTGGAATAGGTTCAAACTGTTTACCATTTAATTACACAACTTATTTGCTAAAGATATATATATGTCCTAAGTATATATTGATAAATAAATCACTATTTTAACAATCGTATTTCTACGTAAAAGTAGACTTGGCAATATATTTTATTTGAATAAGTCCCATTTGCTCATCATTAAGCACCCGTGTTTGATTTAAGACTTCTGTAAAAATGACGTGAAAGCCTTGATTCACCATAGGGGCAATTCATGAATCGCCCCTACATTTTGTACTTGATGGGTATGTCCTAAGATTGTGTCCACAGGGGAAAATCGCCATGATTGAATTAGCCATTACTCTGACAACCTTTGAACCACCCATCTTAAATACACATCATCGGCGTAGCTGGAAATTACGCCAAAATTAGATAAATTCTTGTGAAAATTGGCTAAACAAGATTTTGTCAGGTGAGGAGAGTTATGGGCTGACGCAAATTAGCCTTAGCTAGCTGGGAGGTAGCGCCAATCTATCCAAATAGAATAGGTGGAATGGATGAACTAAGCATCCCCCTAGTGACATACTCTACACACTGACCGGAGGTTATTCAATCCAAAATCTCAAATCCTGAGATTGCTTCGGTTAATATCCCCACTCTGCTAGCCGAAATATTTAGACTTTATTTTTCTGGAACATCCGCCGCCTACCTCCATTTTCAGGCTCAGTCTTTCGCAAGGGTACTACCTCAGCTTCACTACTTTCCCGTGCTACCCGAATTAGTAATGCAATAGCTACCAAACTGGCAACCATCGAATTGCCACCATAACTAAACATGGGTAAGGGTAAGCCAGTAGTTGGTAGGGCACCTGTAGCAACGCCAATATGCAGCAATGATTGTCCCACCATGACAGTTGTCACACCAATTGCTACTAGTCGATGTACTGGTTGTTTGGCCTTCAGTGCCACAATTAATCCTAGAGTGGCGAATAATCCTAAGAGTATCAACAGCAGGAGGCTACCAACAAAACCAAATTCTTCGGCGAAAATTGCAAAAATAAAATCGGTGTCTTGAATTGGTAAATAAAATAGCTTTTGTTGGGAAAGTCCAAATCCAGCACCCCAAGTTTTACCAGAACCTACGGCTAGTAAACTTTGCACCAACTGGTAGCCATCCCCTGTAGCATCAGCCCAAGGGTTGAGAAATGACATCACTCGCTTACGCTGATATTCTTTGATGCTAATACTGAGTAATGCTAAAAGTACTCCACCGACTGCTGTTCCTCCTAGATACTTGTAAGGTAATCCAGCTGCTAGGGCAATGAACCAAATGGTCATACCGCAGAGTGCTGTTGTACTCAAGTTAGGCTGGGCGAGAATTCCTAAAAGTACAAGACCGAAAACTCCAAGCCAAGCCAAGCGAATACCCCAACGCAATCGTTCCCACTGACCAAAAAGCCGCGCACTTTGCAGTACTAAAAAGGGTTTAATTAATTCTGAGGGTTGAAGGGGAATTGGCCCTAGGGCTATCCATCGGGCTGCGTCAAAAGCTTTCTTTCCCAATCCTGGTATCAGGGTGACGAAAATTAAGATTAAAAATACCATCAAAAACCAATGAGATATCCCCAAAATTTTCCGCAAGGGGAGATTAACAATGATATTGAATAAGATTAAGGAAGCTAAGGCCCAAAGAACTTGACGTTTAAAGTAGTACATCCCATCATCATGACGCGCATCAGCGACGGGATAGGATGCTGAAAATAGCATGATTAAGCCGGCAAACAGCCAAATAAATGTTAACCAACGCAATAACCGCGCATCTAAAGCCCAGCTGGAGACGGAATCATCAAAAATTGGTATTAGGTGGCGTAGGTTCACTATGGTTTCAGGATGGATAGGAATTTTAAATTTTAGTTTGGAAAATTGTGTTTGCTATTGGGTTTGTTCAATCTGATGTACCGCTTGGATTGCGCCATTAACATAGGATGGCACAGATGGCGATTTTGTTGGTTCTATTTGCTCTAGGAGGATGCTGACAGTGGCAATTGCATCCTTAATATCCCGCACCCAGTAACCTTTGCTCGCTCTTTTTTTTTGGCGATCGTACAGTCGTGGAAAAGCTAGTCCTACCAACGGTACACCCACAGATGCACATTCGTAAACTGTGTTGTAGCCTGCTCCTCCCAGTACAATATCAGCTGCTGCTAGACATTCTATTCCCGGATGGTGAGACACCCATAAAGTTTCTGGAGATTCTTTTGGGCAATTAGGGGCTAAAATTCTGACTGCACAATCAGGAAAATTCTGGTGTAGCTGTAGCGCTAGTTGACCAAAAATAGATAATTCTGATGTTTGACCGGCTGCGCAAACGAGGATGGTTTTGACGGGTTGGTCAATTCTGAGAATATGCGATCGCACAATACCTTTGTCTGGTAACTCCCAATCATTCCGCATTAACCAAGGTGCTGTATGCTGCACACAAGGTAAGTCACAAAAGGGTAAGTCTTTCCCTTCTCCAGGTACAATTACCAGATCAAAGTTTTCTACTACAAAAGACCGCAAACCCTTGACGGTAATATAGTGTGGGTTAATATCCCGATGTATTAAAATCCGGGGGATGTGGTGCATCTGGGGCAAAATATCTGCTAACTCACCCCCCAAGCCTCTAGGAAAAGTATCGATAATTAAGCGATCGCATTTATTCAAGTTGCGGAAAATTTCTCGTACATACTCGCAAGTTTGGCTAAACCCAGCATCATCGGGAATCCAATGCACTAAGCAACCTTCATGGCTGATTTGCGGTGCATAGGGACTATTGGTAATTATCCTCACTTTTCTTTGCTTTGCAGCGATTCTTCCCAATGACAAAGCACGAGTTAGATGTCCCCAACCACCACCTAATGCATAAATTAGCCACTCTTTAGTCATTGGTCATTGGTCATTGGTCATTGGTCATTGGTCATTGGTCATGTGTCACAGAAAAGAGGACGACTATCAACTTGCTCCCATATTACGTTCAAAGTCAGTGTCGCTTTCATCTTCTAAACTCGCACCATCAGCTTCTGTAAAGTCTATGTTGCGCCTTTGGTTGTAGTAATCGCTACCCCAATATCCAGAACGATAATCACCATAATCTGAATAATAAGCATAGTCAGTTTCATAAGACTGGTTACAGTGTGGACAGTCTGTTGTATCAGTACGTCCACAGCGACGTTTGAAGAGAAAGCCTATCATGCGATCGCATTCCCTACTAGCGGTGAAGCTGATCACTATGTCGCAGCTACCAACCGAAATGCGATCGCCATTTTTCAGGCTAGCCTTAGTCAACTTTACGCCATTAATTTTTATACCACTAATAGTATTTTGGTCAACAATAATTAACTCTTGATCTTGCCAATCAATCAAAGCATGGTAATCTGCAACTAAATCATCTTCAATCACCAGCCTAGAAACCTTTTTACCATTGCTTTGTTGTGGCATTTTGGCAAATTGTCGCCCAATGGCCACAGGAGTTTCTAATAATGGTTCTAGGCGTTCTTCTGTATTTGGATCTATCCAACTAAGCTGAATCTGCAAAGTTTATTGTCCTCCTGTTAAATTGACTGCATAAGCTAAAGCCATCTGTTGTTCGCGGGTGAGAGTATCAAATCCCAAACAAGCAAATGCAATGGGTGATATCCCGGATTTTGTATAAAAAAGTATTGTTTGGGATGGATTAATCAAAGAGATTTTACCTTCTTTAACTTTCACCTGATAAACTAACTGTTTGGCTGGTGTTCCAATCTCAAAGCCATTTTTCCCAGGCTTAACCTGATAAATTTCTTTTTTAGCAGCATCTTCTAGCTGATAATCTCCGTTAGCCAGACGATTGAAAATATATAAATCCTGATTTCCCTCTTGGTTCTTTAAAGTCCAGTTACCTTTAGCAGTCACCACATAACCCAAGACTTGATCAGCAGCATTTTTAAATTTAATTCTCCCCGGTTTATCTACTTTGATTCTGGCTAATTCTTGGTTATTAGCATCAATTAATTTAGCTCCATCTGCTTGCTGTTTGAGGGAAAATAAATCTGAACCTCCCGCGGTTTTAAATTTGATTTTATCTGCACTAGCAGCAACATTAGTGGTAACTGGTGTTGTTGGCTGACTATTTAATGTGGCTGCATTATTAGCTGGAGATTTAGTACTACTGCTGCAACCAAAGAGGGAAATAACAAAAAATACTGAAACTAAACTGGATAGAATTGTCTTTTTCATCATTTGGCAAGTTTTTTAGCTAAATTGAGGACTTGATAAAGACTCAAAAACATCATGGCAATTGTTTGATATATCTCTTCTTTATTCTCTGCCATTTGCGAAGCGACTCTGACGACAAGATGCATTTCTTTATCTGTAACTTTTACCCCTCTCATATAAGAAGTTGCGGGAAGCTTGACTGCATCGCTGATTTCATTTTCTAAAATCTTCACAGATCTATATCGCCGCTGGGAATAGTTTAAGATTAAGCTGATATCTAATCCCCGCGATTTTGTTTTTGATTTGTGCTTGCTTTTGCCACTACTGCTACGTTTCCAGCCATATTGCCTTTTAGATAGCCCATTTGCTGTTAATTGAAAGCGAGTTTTGTCTAAAAACTGCCCTTGAATTTTCAACCATACATGCTCATGATTATCTATCTTCCATCCTGATTTATCAGGATGTGGCATGGTAGTTGTCTTATACTCTTTTTTATCAATTGGTTGAAAAGATAACTGCAATTCGACATCAGCCGTTTTTTCTATATCTCTATCTAGCATTTGCAGAATTTGTTTTGCCACCTCATATCGATAATTGCTGATGTTTAATTTGCTAAATTTAAACCAGGTTATCAATTCACGAATAAAGACAATTATCAAACCTAATACTACTAATATAATAACCACGGCAAATATAGGTATGATGAAAATCACCACAACCGACGCAACCAAGCCTAAAAAGTAGTAAAGCGCTTTTTTACCAGATTGTTTTTGTTTGATTTCGGCGAGTTTGTCAATTTCGGCAATTTCCTGCAAATCAACTACAATATTTTGAATTGGTGCTGTTAATTCATAACTTAGATTTTTACTGAATCTGTTTAATTCAATAGGCATTTTATGCAAACTCCATCAACTCAATTTCAGTAGAAATTTAATAGTTATAGCTTGTCACTGCGTAGACTCTATTGCAATTATTCTTAAACTTAGTTCTGGAAAGAATTAGATAAATCCAGATAAAAGTAGCCGCCAGTATAACAAACGGTAAATTAAGTGTCAATCAAAAGTTTAGTTATTTATGAATCAACATGAATCAACCGAAAATTGCTTATATTTCCTTTGACACCGTTCCTGCCCCCAAGGGTGCGGCAATTCATATTACGGCTTTTTCTTTGGGTTTAGCAGCGGCTTTTGGCGATATTCAGCTAGTCACAGTTTCTTCAACAGCCGAAAGTAGAGATTTTTCGGAATTTTATCCGCAAGTGATGCAGACAACAATAGCTGCTTTGGGTGATAATTTGATTGAGAGAATTTTGCATTTTCGTCATTTGCTGCGGGTATGGTTGCAAAATCGGCGATTTGAGGTAGTGCATATTCGTTCAATTTATGAAGGTTTGGTAATAGCAAGCAATAAACAGCAATATTGCGATCGCCTAATTTTTGAAGTCAACGGCTTACCCTCAATAGAACTAAAATATCGCTATCCTGCCGTTGCTGATGATCGGGAACTGCTGCATAAGTTGCATACCCAAGAACAAATTTGTTTAGAAGCAGCCGATTTAATTGTCACACCCAGCGGTGTCACTGCTAAATACTTGCAAAGCCGAAGTATCCCCGCAGATAAAATCCGGGTGATTCCCAATGGTGTAGATTTAAATATTTTTACTGGCTGTTTAGATAATTCTTACCGCCCACCCCAGCCAGAAATGTGGCAGATGTTATATTTTGGCACGCTTTCACCTTGGCAAGGTGTCAATCTAGCAGTTGAGGCTTTGGGACTAATAAACCGAGATTTTCCTGCCTATTTGACAGTAATTGGCCAAGGTAAAGACTATCAAATTAAAGCACTCAAGCATTTGGCACGCAAGCTAGAAGTAGCAGATCAGCTAATTATTCTCGAACCAATGTCGCAAACACAATTGGTTGAACATATTCAGGGTTCAGATGTAATTTTGGCACCTTTAACGCCCAACGATCGCAATTTAGTTCAAGGTTGTTGTCCCCTGAAGGTTTTAGAAGGTATGGCTTCAGGAGTACCTGTGATTGCTAGCGATTTGCCAGTGGTAAGGGAATTGGGGGAAGACGGGGTAGATTTTTTGTTAGTCAAGTCGGGTTCAGCAAAGGCAATTAAAGATGCGGTGTTGGGGTTGCGAGGTGATAGAGAATTATCAACCCAACTGGCAGCAAATGCCCGGAGGCGAATTGAAGAGCATTATACTTGGAAACTTGCCAGTGAAGCTTTGACGGCTGCTTATAGCGAATTAGGAATTAAGCGATTGATGACAGTTTGAAGTTGCAGTTTTTCCTGAGTGAGGGAATAATTAGTCAAAATGCGATCGCTTGCTGCTTGCTTAATCTGACTTTTTTCATCTGCTGACATTGCCAAACATTCCAGCACCGCTTCACCCAACTTGTGGAGATGAGAACGAGGTAATATAAAGCCATTTTCACCATGGAACATCACCTCCGGAATCCCACCTGCATCGCTACCAATACAGCAACAACCACAAGCCATAGCCTCAAGCAGCCCATTTGGCATTCCTTCCCACAGTGAAGGCTGAAGGTAAATATCGCATAACCGCAGATGTTCTGCGATCGCTCTAGGGTTAGATAAATGTCCCGTAACAATAATCCTTCGGGCATTTTCTGGTTGTTGGTTTGTATAAAATTGCAGCACAGATTCCTGAGATGCCCGTACCTCACCAATGATTAACAAGCAAGCAGGGCGCTGACTACGAACTGTTGTTAAAGCATTCAACAGAAACTGCTGTCCTTTCTTTTCCCGCAATTCCCCACAAAATCCCAATATTACCTCATCAGCAGCAATTCCCAAAGCCTCTTTACTAATTTCCCCCCTCCTCCCTTGTGGTGAGGGGTTCCAAGGACAAAATATTTCTGTATCTACCGTATTCCTCAACACCAACACATCATCCCGTCCACTCAGCAGCCGAATTTTACCAGACATATCAGCACTTACCGCCGTAATCAGGTTAGCGTGTTGCAGCGTCCATTGCAGACGCGCAAAATCTCCCGGCGGAAACATTTCGCGGTCAATATCATTACCACGGGCGCTAACAGTGCTGACTAGTCCTTTAAGTCCAGTAAACCAAGTAGCGAGAAAACCACTAGGAAACAGATAATGTCCCCACACAGCATCATAAGTATGAGTTTGGTGTAACCAGTCCAGCACATTTAAAGTGTGGGGCATAGTTAGATCCCAATGACGGTATAATCCTATTCGATAAACGCGAGAATTTACCCCTATAGTTTCCGGTGGTGAAACTTCACCCGGTTGTAGGTAACGACTCCAAGTAACAACATCGACATCAATCCCCAATTGGCAGAGTGTATTTACCAATCTTGTTGCACTTCTCGCCAACCCTCCTAAATCTGGTGCAAATCTTTCGGTAATAAATAACAGCATCTCCCACCCAGTAACCTATAAATCAGTCTCATACAGGACTTACGCAAAAATCACCAAAAAGCTTAATTTATCTAACCGCCAAGAGGAGGCAGGGCGTTGCCGGGGTTCCCCTTGGGATAACTGGAAGGGGACTCGGAAGGACAGGTACTATTCTTGCCCTTACGTTAACAATTCTCGAAAAAAAAGAGGTCTATATTGACCCCTTAAAAATTTACTAAAATAATGTTTGGTTTATAGCAATTACTACAGCCCAGTATTAGTACCTTGCTTACCGGTTGCCAATTCCACCTTAACGATTTTGCCACCTGCTTTTTGAATACGTTGTTGTTCGCGGAACCAGTTCTCATAGGGAACTAGCTTGGTGAAGTAGGTATTTTGTAGTTCGCGTTGGGTACGAATCCGGCTTTGGCTAGGAACACAAGCTGTAATTTTAAACAAACGGGTCATTTTTGGAAATCTCCTGAAGTATTTGCAGAAACTTTTTTTATCTCAAAATCTTGAGTGCAAATCTTTAAATTAATGGTTCCAAGGCTGGAAATCATGCGTAAATACTAGACCGCTAACACTCACAATCAATAAGCAATAGAACGTTCTAGCACTCACGATTGATTTCCAGACCTTAATAAAGCCGCACCTAAATCATTAAGTGCAAACTAGCTCCTAGCTCAAGCCAGAGGAGATATAGTCTAAGTAAACGCCCATTTCCTTACCAGCGTCAGAACCGACTAAGCTAGCGGTTACTTCTTTGATAGCTTGGATAGCTTGTACGGTAGCACCGATGGGTACACCCAAGGAGTTGTAGGTTTCCTTCAAGCCATTGAGCACACGCTCTTCCAGAATGGAAGTGTCGCCAGCTAACATAGCGTAGGTAGCGTAGCGGAGGTAGTAGTCCAAATCGCGGATGCAAGCAGCATAGCGACGGGTGGTGTACATATTACCACCGGGACGGGTGATGTCAGAGTATAGCAAAGATTTTGCTACAGCTTCTTTGACGATCGCAGCAGCGTTAGCGCTGATGGTGCCAGCAGCACGGACACGCAGTTCGCCTGTTGCAAAGTAGCCTTTTAGCTTCTCCAGAGCAGCGGTGTCAAGGTATTTACCTTGAACGTCTGCGGAGTTAATTACAGAGGTAATTGCATCTTGAGCCATGTTGTTAATTCCTTATTTCCAACAGTAGAGAAACAGTTTTACCCTACAGTAGGGCGCCAACTACGTAGTCAAAGTAGGAACCAGCTTCAGCAGCGTCTTCAACGGACAGTAGTGAAGCAGCTACATTCTTCAGGCCACGAACACCTTCAGCAACGCCTTCGATAGGAGTGCCTAGTGATCTGTACATTTCGCGAACACCAACGATACCGATTTCTTCGATGGGTGTTACATCACCAGCAACGATTCCGTAGGTAACGAGGCGGAGATAGTAATCCAAGTCACGTAGGCACGTAGCAGTCATTTCTTGACCGTAAGCGTTACCACCGGGGGATACAACATCAGGGCGCTTTTGAAACAGTTGGTCGCCAGCTTGCTTAACTAAACGCTCGCGGTTGTCTGTCAAAACTTGAGCGATGCGGAGGCGGCGTTCACCACTGCCAACAAAGCTCTTAATCCGATCTAATTCGCCTGGGCTGAGATAGCGGGCTTCTGCGTCAGCATTCACGATAGCTTTCGTGACGATACTCATTAATGGATTCCTCCAAAACTAATGAAACCAGAATTTGATTAAACTGGTGCGACTATAAATTTGGTTGAGAGTAGGTTCGTTTGCTCGTTTTTTAGATACAGCAGTTAAAAAACTGCCATAGCTAGCAAATTTCGCGATCGCTTGGGTAAATATCAACTACACAAGCGCTAAAACTCATCTACCTTCCGCCAAACATTTTCCGGCATTATGTTGAGCATTTATGACTGCTCTTCACACTTTGTAACATTGCTTTTCAGATTTGCTGTCATCCGAGCAATCTGAAACCATTGTTACGAAAGGTCGCGAAGGGGTATTGGGGAAAAAAGTAATGGGTTAAGAGTTTTTCCCAGTTCTCAATCAAGAGTCCCTAATCCCCAATCCCCTCCCCTAGGGTCTTAGCGATCGCTAGGGCGTCCGGTGAGTACAGCAGGAGACAAACTAGACCAGGATTGTTTCACCAAGTCAGCTGCCGCCTGTACACTGCCGAGGTAGTTACCTGCTGGCAGGGATGGGAAGCGTGGGTAAGGTACCACATCTTCACCAAAGTAGCGGGCGTACTCTGGGCTATCGATAATTACCTCTACCGCTGCTCTCAAACCGCTATCAGCCAGCAGTTTGTTATACTGGCGAATTTCGCCCTGAGTGGCGGGTGCACGTCCCAACAGGTGACGGAATAGGAACTCAATCACTTTGGTGTTGGGATAGGGCGTATAGAAGCGTTTGCGATAGATTTCTGAACTAGCTAGCTCACGGACAAACTCACGGACGGTAATTTCTCCGTTACGTAGTTTGCTGTCTAGTTCAGTCCGGCGGTAATAATCGGGAATCTGACCGCTAAATACATCCAGCACCTGAGTGTAAATAGCGTTGATTACCAATTGTCTTTCTGGTTGATTTGTGCCATCAGTGAGGCGGTAAATCCGTGCTGGTTTGCGGCGGCTTGTACCTACACCCACTTCCACTGACTGTCCGCGACCATCGTTGAAAGAACGACCCAATTCAATAAACAAGGGTCTGCTCTTGTCCACAGCCCTTTCTTGTGCTGCCAAGTCTGCGATCGCCTTGGCCAAAATTGGCGTCTTGGCAGATTCTATCCGGGGCTTCACTACCTTAAAGCTAGGTACAACCACATCATCATTCTGCTTGGTTAACTGGTTGTACAGCTTTTCAGTATTCGGGAAGTTAGCCGCGGGCAAGGTTGGGAAGCGACGGTAAGGCACTGTATCTTCACCAAACACCTGACGATACTCGGCACTATCCACCAGGGCACCAATAAAGGCACGAATACCTTGAGTAGCCAAAATCTGGTTATATTTACGGATTTCAGCTTGGTCAATAGGTGCGCGTCCTAGGAAGTGTTTAGTTCCTAGTTCAATTACCTTGGTGTTGGGGTAAGGTGTGTAGAATTCTTTCAGGTAGAGGTTTGAGTAACCCAAGCCCTCAATAAATTCCTTAACGGAAATTTCACCGTTCCCTAGCTTGCTTTCTAATTCAATGAATTCGTTTTTGGCGATGTAAGGTGCTACATCACGTTCAAAAATTTGGCGATAAGCAGCACTGATCAAAGTTTGCACCGCAACTTTATCGCTGGTATTCGCCACCAGCTTAAAGACCTTCGTCTGTTCACGCTGCTTGGTAACACCTTGATTAATCCGGAACTCAATATCCGGTTCTGTCCGCTCTTCTATGACTGCACCCAGTTCCACAAAGCGTGGCGTTTCTTGTTTCTCAAGTTTTCCGCCAACATCTTCGCGAATACTGCCAACTCGCAAGCGTCGCAGAGCCTCACCACCAGGAGTCAGATAGCGCTCATAAGGAACTGTATCTTCACCAAATGCCTCGGTGTATTCTAAGCTGTCAATGATGGCGTCAACGACAGCGTAAAAGCCCTTCTTCGAGGCAATGTCAAAGTACTTGTTGTTCTCTTGACGACCGTAGGTAGGACGACCTAACAAGCGGCGGTGGATGTACTCAATCGCCTTACAAACATACAGCCGTGTCCAGTACAAATTGCGGAATAAATCCGACTTAGCCAAAGCACGCACAAACTCCCGCAGAGAAATTTCGCCGTTTTCCAGCTTGATTTCTAGCACTTTCAGGCGCTGACCTTCATAGACATCGCGACCGAAAACTTGCAGGTAAGTAGCTTTAATTACTGCTTGCGTAGAGCTTTCGGAGAATTTGACACTCGCACCCTTAGCAGCCTTTTTGCCAATAGTGCCAGGAAGTTGATCTAACTTAAACACCTTGGGCCCAAAAGAACCAGGAGCCACACCCCGCGCTTGGGGATTGCTATTTTGGTTATTAATACCTGGCCCTTGGTGAATCAGGATACGTTTGGTATCCTTGCCAAAAGGAGCCGGGCTGGTGCTGGGGTTACGAGTTTCTTTCGGAAAAATCGCCCCAAATTGAATTTCCAAGGGGTCATTACCAGAACCGTAGGGGTGTTGATCTGGTAATGGGCGATCGTAAGCAGCGAATGTGGTAATAAACTGAGGTACTTTGCGGAAAGGCGCACTGTAATTAAACAGGTCTTGCTGTTGTCCCCAGTTGCGACATTCTTGTGCTTCTTGACCCAAACCCCGGATGTAGGGTACTGTCTCTTCGCCAAAGTAGTCTGAGTATTCTTCAGAATCCACCAAAGCATCCACTAAGGCTGCTAAACCGCCTTGGGAAATAATGGCGAAATACTTTTGTACTTCTTCTCGGCTACTTGGCCCCCGTCCCAGAATATGACGGAAAGCCAATTCGATAACTCGGCTGTTAATAAAAGGCTGGTAAAACTGTTTTTGGTAAAGGGGAGATTTCGCGAGACGACGGACAAATTCCTTCACGGAAATGTCGCCATTTTTAACCTTAGATTCTAGGTCAGATACCGACAAGCTATAAGCACGGGTAATATCGCGCTCAAAGATTTGCCGATAGGCAGCTTTAACTACCTCATTTTTTTCGCCAGCTGACAACCCAGGCTTCATCGCATACTTGGGACGCCGTTCTGCCGCACTAAAATAAATTTGCGGCAGTTGCAACCCTTGTTGGTCACCGGAGGGACGTTGGCGCAGTTTGGTTGAAGGTGTGGGTGCTTTGAACTCTGTCAGCAAAACATCCATGTACTGAGACACAATCTCTGTGGCCTCAGCATCTTTGCGGAAATAAGAAAGGGAAGCTGCTTTAATTTCTTGCAAAGCCACCAGAGTTGCTTCACCAGAGCAGGCATTTTCAATAATTTCCCGCAAACCTCGTGTATTGACAACGATGATATTCGGGTCGCCAGCCACGATCGCATAGGTAGCATAGCGCAAGAACCACGATAAGTCCCGCAAGCTCTTCGCCATGTTACTTGGGCCGTAACGGGCGATGTTAATTGGTCTAAAGCCTGGAGGTGTCGGCCCACCAGATGAGGTGTTAAAGATTGAGCGCAAATTTTCTAGAAACCCACCACGACTTTCAACGTAGGTTACGGTTCCCAGTTTCATGCCCTCTTGAACATCACCACCACCGGCAGTAGCCATCGCTAGCTCTCGTTCTCTTGGCTTTTCTAAAAAAGCCATTGGTGAACCACCGACAAAAATTCGGTTGGCAGCCCGAGATACAATAATTTCCGAATTTTCCGTTAGCGTCTGGGCAATATCTAGACGCTTTGCACCAGACGCAAAATAACTTGCTAGTTCATTCAGTTCGCCATTTCCCAAAAAGCGGTCTTGTTGCTCCGCTTGAGAAATTGTCGCCACAGCTAGAGTTTGATATAGTTGCGGACGCGCAACTGAGCTTCCACCACTTGCCTTAACACTCATTGGATTTGTAAAACTCCCATCATAATTATTTAGTGTGTTAAGTCTGGGTTGTTTTGAAGCTTGACACATCACCGTGGATATGCCTTATGCCTTCAGGGTACCGCCTTCAAAACTGCCAGTAAATTAACCCAGTCAATTTTTAGATTAGAACGTTTTGCGTTTACGCTGTTGGTTTATTAAGAAGTGTGTAGAAGCTGTAATCTAAATGGGTCAAGTTGAACAAGTTCATACTCTAGCTTTGCTCGTAGCAAATATAGGTCACGTCACAAAACGCTAAAACATAATTAGTGACGAAATTATTAATACTTAATCTTTTTTTAACTAATCTTGGTTTGCGTGCAACTGAAGAAAGGGCAGCGCTAATATGGCCGTCTTCTAAGTAACCTGGCTTAGTTAAGCCGAAATTATTCAGTATAAAATCATCCAAGTGCAATAAAGCTTCCAGGTTCAAAATCTCATGAATTTATCTCAAGACTTACGCAAGAACTCTCTCAAAGCCTTCTTCCTTCTCTTCGAGACGCGAAGCCTCGCCTCTGACGATACGCGTCCTTTGCGTCCTTTGCGGTTTGTTTCTTCATGATTTTCCGTAAGCCCTGTATCTATGAAAACTTACACCATGGATTTACTTAGTTATTATTTTTATCAGTCCCTAAATTCTAAATATGCTGAGGTTAGTTTTTCAAGCAACATTACAACTTGACTAATAGCAATTTTTTTTGGCTGTATCTGCCATTTTACCCATAATTCAGTATGGTAGCAAGTAAGATAATGCTGTTAACAGTCTAAAATATAGCTTCTAAGTACAAATAAATGATATAACTGATTAAAAGATATACACACGACACAATTATTGAATTTATATATTTGACCAGATTCGCTGCTTATTTGTGCAGTAAATCCGACACACTATATTAATTGGCTATAGGGTTTGTGAATTTGATAAAAATTACCCCTGGACAATCACTGACTGATACACAGAAAAATGGCTTAAAGTTAGTTTCCCTGTTGGGTGGGGGTAAACGCGATGTTGTTTTAGCCATTGATATTACCGAAAGTGTTGGCTTAAATGACCAAGGACGGATTCGCTTACGTCAAATAATTGAACACAGTCTCCAACCTGGGGATTCTGTTTATATTGTTCCTTTTGCCCAAGATGTAATTTTAGGTGAGTATCAATCTATAGAAAATCCATTAGGAACACCGATATATTTTAGTGGCAACAATCCAGAAAATATTGACAAAATATTAGCAAAAGTTCCTTTTAACTATGACCCTAAACGTTATGGTGCAGATATTCAAAAAGCTGAATTAACTGTATATCAAGGTATTGCTCAAATTAATCACAATCGCTTGTCGTACCAACAAATTATCAAGCCTCAATCGGTTGTTTGGGTGACAGATGCACCTTTATTTACTCAACCCGGAATTACTTCCCAAGTTTGGATAGAAACACCTGCTAATAGTCCTTTTAGAATAGCAGAATCGCCGGAAAGTCAAGAAAGACATAAGTGGCTAAATACTTTACCTTTAAAAGAGCGATCACTTACTATCAAAACCCAATACAATCAAGAATATAAACTTTCTGTAGTCGATATTGAACCTACAGTTCAAGAATTTTGTACGCCAGCACCAGGAGGACAAGAAACTTGTTTAGTTAATCCTTATTTAATTAAACAGCTATCCCTACCAACTTTAATTTTAATATTGATTTTCGGAGGATTTTGTTGGAGCATATTCAAGTTATATCGATTACAAAAAAAATGGCAATTGATAGTAGAATTTGAAGCGACGGAAAACCCTGAAGATCAAAAATGCCGACTACCAAATAATAAGCGGATTGCAATTGGTGAATATGATGCAACTTGTGTAGATTCTATTGACTGTCCAGGTACAGAAATTAGAGCCTATTTAGAGCGAAAAGGTGACAAGCTATATTTAGTGCCAACCAATCAAGCACCAATCTATTACAAAAATGAAGAAATTACATCACGTACTGTAATATCTAATTCTAATTTTAGAATTAATTGTCCAGACGCTCGTAAGGGTGACTACGAGATAATTATTAAAGTTAAAAAATAGTATTCAGGTAAAAATACCATGAGCCAAGCAACTACCAACAACCTTCAGTATCGGGGAATTAATCGCACAATTTGTATAGGTTTAGGCGGAACTGGTAGGGATGTATTAATGCGAATTAGACGGTTAATTGTTGACCGTTATGGAGATTTAAGCAATTTACCTATTGTCAGTTTTGTTCATATTGACACAGATAAAGCCGCAACTCAAATAACTGGAATTCGCACAGGCAGTACTTATCATGGTTTTGACCTAAGTTTTAAAGAAACCGAAAAAGTCAGCGCTACCATGTCATCTAAAGAAGTGACTATGTTTGTAGAAGGACTAGAACGGCGTTCAGAATATACTCGTCACGGACCTTATGACCATATTGGTAGATGGTTTCCTCCACAATTATTACGCAACATTAAAGCAGTTGAAGAAGGTGCAAAAGGTATTAGACCTGTAGGTAGGTTAGCTTTTTTTCACAATTACCAAAAGATTAAAACAGCAATTGAAACCGCAGAAAACCGTACCAGAGGCCACGAGTCTTTTTTATTAAAATCAGGTTTAAGAATCGACCCAGGATTGAGTATTTTTGTTGTCGGTTCTCTTTGCGGTGGTACAGGAAGCGGGATGTTTTTAGATGTTGCTTATAGTCTGAGAAATCTTTATGGTGATCAAAGTGTTCAAATTGTCGGCTATTTAGTCATTAGCCCAGAATTGTATGGCAACACCCCCAGCATGAGCGCCAATACTTACGCTGCTCTCAAAGAATTAAATTATTACAGCACTCCCAATACACAATTTGAAGCTTATTATGATACTCAAAATTTAGTATATGTACAAGAAAAGCGCCCACCATTTGAATACACTTATTTGGTATCTAGTCAGACAGGAGGTGAATATTCAATTCTTGCACAAGGTAAGCTGTGCAACGTCATTGCTCATAAGATTGCGATGGAATTTTCCAGTGAATTAGCTCCAGTAGTTAAAGGAAATAGAGACAATTTTCTCCAACAAATGATTAAGGAAGATAAACATCCACGCCCTAATAGCCAACGTTATTTAACATTTGGACTGGCAGCAATTTATTTTCCTCGCGATACGATTGTCCAAATTGCCTTAACAAAAGTCAGTTTAGAATTAGTAAAATTTTGGTTAACTGGTAAAGGTCAGAGTCCAGACCCCATGAACTTACTTGAGCAATTTTTGATTCAGCATCGTTGGCATAATGACCTAGCAAAAAAGGATGGTTTAAGTACCAAACTGGCAGAATCTGTACAAGAATCTAACAAAACATTTACTAATACCATTAATTCTTGGCGGAATAAATTAGAACGTTCGATTTCCGAATGTCAAAATCGAGATGACCGTCATAGTATTCGTCAGCAATTGCCAAGAGAGTTTCGAGAGCAATTTCGCAAAATTCAACCAGGGGAAACTGAAAGTACCAGGGGCATTTGGCTGACCAGAATTCTACAGGTTTGTCCAAATATCACTAAAGAACTAAAAAGGAATATTGATGATTATCTAAGTCAATTATTCACGCCCATAGAGTCTAACTTTTCGATTAAAAGCACCCGTGACTGGTTAGATGCTTTGCAACATGAACTGAATAACTATCAACGAAATTTGCAAGAAGAAATTTCTGATTTAGGTGGCATGAAGCGCTCGGAAGATATAGATAAAAAGTGGCGCGATGCTGATCAAATAATTGAGGATATTGAGCATAAACCTACCATTCCTATACTCAATAATAAAAATACCCAAGTCCAAGCTGAAGCAAAAAGGGTGTTACAAGAAGTCTGCAAACTCATCAAGCATAATTTTGATTTGACAGTTCTTGAGGAAACTCTAAAAATTGTTAATAATCTGCGAAAGCACCTTCAAGAGAAAGCAACTGAAGTTGCTGCTTTTAGTAGCTTGGTAGAGGATTTGCAAAGTGCTTATGAGAAAGCAGAAAGAGAATTGAAACAGTTAAATTTTGATGAAATGAGCGGTGAAGCAATATTTGATAGCGAAGATATTGACCGCTGTTATCAAACTATGTTATCAGCAGATGATTTTCGCAGCCAGTTAGTGTTAGTAAGTTCGGCAATTACAGAATCAACTGGATGGGGACAATCTTTGGCAAATTTTCTCGATAAAGAACGCACTACTCAAGACCAGCTACAAAAAGAAATTGATTTCAGGGTTGATAGCTTATTTGCTAATCGGGGTATGAATATTGTCAACTCCGTGATTAAGCGCTTCATGCAAAACTACTCTTTAGGAGCGCGTTCAACTCGCTTAGGACAAATTATGCAGGAAGCTGAACCCCTTCTGCGTCTGAATTTAAAAGACCCTTACTTCTTTGCTGATGAGCGCAACAGCAGTAAATTAGTAGGATTTAAAGATACAGATGAGTCAGAAGTACAACAATTTAAACTTTTGCTGGAAAATGATTTGGGAATTAATAACAATACACATAAATACACTCAAGCTGAGGACGAAATTTTAATTGTCAATGAGTATGCTGGGTTTCCACTCAGACTAATCAGTGGTTTGGAAAGAATGAGAAATCCCTACCTACGGGAACAGCATTCAGCCACATCATTCTTGCATAATGACTATCAAACTGCTTTTCCTGATATTATCCCACCTGATGCCAGAAAAATGGAGGAACTGGAGGATATTTTTTATCCTTGTTTAGCATTAGGCTTATTAGAAGAAAACCAGGAAAATCACGAATTAGAATTTCAATATTATGATGAATTGCAAGACAGTTTTTATACTGCTTCTCTCAGTCCACAGTGGATGCAAGCTTTAGAGGAACTTGCTAATAACCAGAGTATGACGGCAACTTTAAAGCAGCTTTTTGATGCTGAAATTAATAAAATTGCCAATGAATCTGCACTCTGGCAAAATGACTACTTACCCAAACTGCGGCAATTTGTCGAACAGGTGAAAAATCTCCCAGAAGACAGCCCAAATGAGCCTTACAAAAAAACAGTATACCTACCTCCAGAAAATACTGACCCCACATCTAAAGATGGAATTATAAATCGTTTTTGGAGAAAGATGGATGAGCAATTTAAAGCCCGAAGTTTTTCACCAGGCATTAATTCAGGTAATCAGACAGCTATTCGTGGGGAAATAGTTGTTAGTTCTCCTTTAAATTCTTCTGATAACCTAGCGAAACGGGTGCTAAATTTGGAGCCGTTAAAAAAAGCTTTAGATGATGGTTTTATGACTCCAGAAGAATACGAGCGAGAAAAACAAAGAATCTTCGCTCAATATCCACTTTAGTTTTTTATGGTAGTTCACATCTACCTAGTTTTAGCAATCTTCTCGCAACTACCAAAGGTAATTTTTATGCCACCAATACCACCTTACTTAATTATCCCTGTTGTAATTGTTATTTTACTTTCTATAGCCGCCATTTTTACCCGCTTTACTCTCTATCGACATTTGCTAGATTTGGCAAACAAGGTACAAAGATTAATCAAAAGAGATTCACGGGGAGAACAGCCAAAAATAGTAGAAGAATTAGAACGAAGGTTTAATCAAGCTAGTAGTAAATTAGAACAGGTGAATACAGCAGCATTGGTAGACCAATTTTACAGCCAAGAAAAAATTAGGGGATTCACCTGTGAACAAATCGATTACTTCTGCCGCATTATCCCAAATTTACTTCTATCTTTCGGCTTACTTGGTACTTTTTTCGGTATCACAGTTAATTTATCTGCGCTCAGTCAAATTATCAATCAAACCAATGCTAGTGATGTCAGCAATTTAGTTAATGAACTAAATAAACCATTAGAAGGCATGAGCATTGCTTTTACTACCAGTTTAATTGGAATATTCTTGAGTGCTGTATTAACAGTATTCAATAGTATTTGGAATACTAGCTTTGCGAAGTATCGACTTCTTAGTTGTTTAGAAGATTATCTAGATAATATTTATCTCCCGCAAGTACAGGGTGATACTCGACTCGATAAAATAGTTAATAAAATGGTATCCCAGCAAGATGAGTTTTTAACTAGATTTGGGGATACAGTGCGGGATGCTGTTGAAAAATCTATAGGAAATGTGGCAAAGCAAATAGCTGATGGTAATAAAGAAGTGACAGATTTAGCCAAGCAGGTTTATGAGCGATTTACAGAAGCTGCCGGCACTATATCTGGTGCTGCTAATACATTTAGCAATTCTATGACAGAACTAAATGCAACATCTCAAATATTTAAACATTCAGCAGAAATTTTTGAAAAAAGTCAGTTTTCTCAGCAATTATCAGCAGCTACAATAGATTTGGCTAGAACACAGGATAAATTTTCACAGTCTGCTACCAGTTTGGCTCAAACGACAGAATTAATTACAACAGTGCTGATTGAAATTCAGCATTGTAGTCAGATTTTAATTAATTTGGCAGAAGATATCAAGAGTGTTAATCAAACTTCATTTCAAATTTTAGATTTACACCAAACAAACCAAAATTATCTTGGTGAAATTATTCCTCAACTCAAGCAAGGATCTAACAGTTTCCAAAAAGCGGTTAACAAGCTTGATAAATTAGAAATGAGAATTGTGAATAAAGCTGATAGTTTAAATAATGTAGAAGTTGCTTTAACTCAATTGCTAGAGTCTGTTAAAGACTATACGAAACAGGTGAATGTGGCAATTGAAAATTTAGGCGATCGCTTTATTAATAATTTTTCGCAGCAAATCGATAATAATCATCAACAATTTCAGACTCTTATCACCATTTTTGAGCAATATTCTAATAATTTTAGTGTAAAATTTGATATGATAAAGTTAGATTTGATAAATTTCTTAGAGAAAAATAATGTTCAATTGATTTTAGAATATCAAAATGGCACTAATATCATTGTTCAAGGTATTAACAAGCAAGGAGATACAAATACAAGGGGTTTACAAATGGTAATCAAGAATATTCAAGAATGTAACCAACACTTGAATGATACTAAAAACTCTATTAACCAACTTAGGCAAGTAATGAAACTGCCAGAATAATAAATTTACATTGGTAATTTTTTGAAATAAGCGTTAAAGCGAAAAAAATTGAATCTATGGCTCGCCGCTCACGAGATATTGAATACAATGAAGACATAAACATTTGGCCGGCATTTACCGATTTAATGTCTAATGCCTTCATGATACTGATTTTATTTTTATTGATGACTATCGTGATATCAATAACCAAAAATAATAATAAACCTGTCAAAGAAGCAGTTGATTTACCTCTGAAAGTAAAACAGTTAGAGCAGCAAGTAAAAAATTTACAAATACAACTAGAATCTCAAAAGAGATTAACAGATACACCGCCAATCATTATCATTAAAGATGAGGGAGCTTATCGATTTGCTTCAGGTAGTGCCGAAATTCCTCAGCAAATGTCTAATTACATCTTGAGGCAAATAGTACCGGAAATAGAAAATAGAACGAAACAGTATGGTATTAATGTTGTTGAAATAATCGGACATACTGACGGTCAGCCTAATGGTAATGTAGCGAGTAATTTAGATTTGAATTTAGAAAAAGTAGTTAGTGGCGCATTACCAGTAGGTAAACTGGAATCAGGTTCTAATGCTGATTTAGGATTAATGCGGGCTTTGGCGGTAGTCAAGGTACTGCGTGATATCCAAATAAAAGAGCGCAGATTGTCGGGGCTGTCATTTCGTGCCTATTCTGCGGCACAGTTAATATTACCTAATGGATCATTTGCAGCGATCGCTCGCCAAGATGATGTCACGCGGCGACGTATTGAAATTCGTTTTACGCGTCTAGGTGAAGTGAAAGAAGTCAAGTAAAATCAACTACCTGGTTGCAGGCGATCGCTATGGGGGTGACCATCGCACCCCTAACCTCCACCAAAGTTAGTAATTTTTACTCTGAAGGTTCCCCATCCGCTAAACTCAAAAATACTGCGTTATTCCTAATCATGTCCGATTCCCAAGTAAGTGCTGCTGTTGCTAAACTCTACGACACCTACCCATTCCCCCCAGAACCACTACTGGATGAACCGCCACCTGGTTATAACTGGCGTTGGAATTGGTTAGCTGCTTACAGCTTTTGCACTGGAAGGAAACCACAAAAACAGAATATCCGCATCTTAGACGCTGGATGTGGCTCTGGTGTGGGTACTGAATACTTGGTGCATCTCAACCCCCAAGCTCAGGTAGTAGGAATTGATTTAAGTGCGGGAACTTTAGAAGTAGCAAAAGAACGCTGCAAACGTTCAGGTGCTGACCGTGTGGAGTTTCATCACCTCAGCTTGTATGATGTGGAACAGTTACCGGGTGAGTTTGATTTAATTAACTGCGTTGGCGTTTTGCATCACTTACCTGACCCAATTCGCGGTATTCAAGCTTTAGCGAAAAAATTAGCCCCTGGCGGTTTAATGCACATTTTCGTTTATGGGGAGTTGGGACGCTGGGAAATTCAACTGATGCAAAAGGCGATCGCACTCCTCCAAGGTAACAAACGGGGCGACTACCGCGATGGTGTCCAAGTTGGGCGCAAAATCTTTTCATCACTACCAGAAAATAACCGAATTGTCAAACGTGAAAAAGAGCGCTGGTCAATGGAAAATCAGCGGGATGAATGTTTCGCCGATATGTATGTACATCCCCAAGAGATTGACTACAACATTGATACACTATTTGAATTAATTGATGCTTCTGGGCTGGAGTTTGTTGGTTTCTCCAATCCTGGTTTTTGGCAGTTAGAGCGACTTTTGGCTAAAGCGCCGGAGTTAGTAGAACGGGCAACAGAATTAAGCCTACGCCAGCGTTACCGCCTGATAGAATTACTAGACCCAGAAGTAACCCATTATGAGTTTTTCCTCTCTCGCCCTCCCCTCATCAAAGCTGACTGGTCAGAGGATAACACCCTACTAACAGCAATTCCCGAACTCAATCCTTGCATTGATGGTTTCCCCAGTCAATGTTTGTTTAACTACGATTACCAGATTGTTAACTTGTCAACAGCAGAATTTGAGTTCCTGCAAAGGTGTGATAATTCCTCAACAGTGGCCAAGATTTTGGCAAGCGTGCAGCTGGGGTTAGATGGGGTAAGAACACTCCTCAAGCAACAACTGATTTTATTAACACCAGCTTAACCCCCTACTCTCCAATTGAACCCAGAGGGTGTTGTTCAGAAGATAGGTGTGTTTCCTTTCCTGTAATCACACCCATCTTGGTGATGTATTCAATTGAGAACTGCATAAAATAAAGTTCTTGCTGTTTTCCAAAAAGGGACTTTATATCAAGTTAGTTGCCAATTGGACAATTATAGTGTCAACAATCACAATTTCACAATTTAATAGCCGTATCCTATTTAAGTAGCTACTTAAGTAAATATCTGTACGCAAATCTAGGAGTTGATTTTTACGCTAAAGCTCTGAAACACCTAAATTAACTGAAAATCCCATCAATAATAATTTTCACCCTGTGTAGAAAATTGGGAAGGCATCAGGTCAATTAACAACTTAATCTACGAGTTTGTACGGTGAAGTAGCAAATTCTTATTTTGGAGCATTTCCTGGACTTTATGGGGCAAATTGACTTTATAAATCATGTTTGGGCTAAAAAATGAAAATTATTTTTTTAGATACCAAACACAAATTTGATACCAAATCTGTTGCTAATCCTTGATTTCAAAAATTACACAGTCAACTGTCAACAGCGGATATACCATATTTTACGAAATAAGCCTACAGAATTTTATGTATCGATTTACACTAGATTTATGATCGGCGAACAAATGTGAAGAGTTGGTCAAATACATATATTCTCTTTTCACAAAAAAAATAAGCAATTCTACCTTAAAGGAGGTAATGCATCAACTAATACTGCAATTACCAAATTGTTTTTCTTTTTTTGGAGAATTATTCAGATGAAATTAGCCAAAAACTTGGGTTTTGCTACTGCTACCTTCGCTCTGTCCCTTGCTGCTGTTAGTGCCCAATCTGCACAAGCAGCAAGTATCAAATACGTGGGTAGTTCCGGCAGCAACACATACAATTTCAGCGTAGCCCTTGATAATGCCAATGAAGTACTAGGTGCTGGTTCATCATGGCAAGTGTATACCCAGGGGGGAGCAGTTACTGGTTCCAGCGTTGCTGATACCAACAGTTTGTTTGCACTAGGTACTAATAAAATATTCAACACGATTTATGTTACTGCCTTTGAAGCTAAAACTCAAGTAACCAGTGCGAACGTCTCAAATTTCGGATTTTCTCTAGTCAGTGAGTCTAATATTTCCTCAAATTTTAGCACTCTATTCAGCATCAGACCTGCTGATAGTTCTGCTCCCACTAGCCCCAGTGTAATAACTACAGAAGATGTCCCCGAACCCTTTACAATGGGTGGTTCAGCCCTTGCTCTTGGGATGGGCTGGTGGATGAAGCGCAAAAAAGCAAATCTCCAGAATGCGTAGTTATAGCAGATTGCAACTTACTGAGGTACAGATTATTGTCAGGGCGAAGGGACTTCGCTCCTACCTGTGTACCTCATTTACCTGAAAAACGCTGTAAATTCAACCGAATACAAAATCAATTGTAGACAAACCTTTAAGAGGATGTTTTAAAAGGGTTTTTTATTCTCATTGTGAGCACAGCGAAGTACCTCAGTGCCTGGCTGAAACCTTGATTTATCCTTGCCGTTGACCCAAGTCAGAACGGCAAAATTATACCTTCGGGGACTTTTAAAACAACCTTTAATAACACGCCCTTGTGAGTATGACAAATATGCTTACAGGGGCAATCATTTTGGCCCCATGACAACTGGCTTTCAATTTGCATTCAGTCTTCCTGGGTAGTGACATCACCTTCTCCCTCTTTCTCCACAGCAATCTCCTTGCTTGTGGCTGCAAGAGGCAAGAAGTTAATTGTTTTTTTCTAAAGTATTGTTACCGGAGCGTGATATGATTCAGCTGACTGAATGTGCAGTCATCATCATAGTTAGCTGTACTGGTTTCAAGTCCCGTGAGCTTGTCAGACGAATCAATTGCACCGACTCCGACAACACAACAAGATGCTCAACCTGGTTTTGAGGGCACAGAACCAGTAAACTCTTCTATGCAAGAGTTCTATCAACTCTATCAGGAGTTGTTAGTAATCACACTTGTCTTGACAGGGATTGTTTTTGTCTCTGTGTGGCTTTTCTATTCCCTAAACATTGCCCTGAATTATCTCTTAGGGGCGTGTGCGGGTGTGCTTTACTTGAGGATGTTGGCAAAAGATGTTGAGGGTTTGGGCCGAGAGAAACAATCGCTGAGTAAAACTCGGTTAGCGTTATTAGTAGCTCTGCTTCTACTGGCATCGCGGTGGAATCAACTGCAAATACTGCCCATATTTTTGGGATTTCTCACCTATAAAGCCACACTCATCATCTACGTAGTTAGGGTGGCGTTTGACTCTGACTCACCAAAGCTCCGGCAACCTTAAAAGGCTCACGCAATATTTGCGGGAGGAATATCCACACCGCAAAATTGCTCCTCTTCTCCAGGTAATATTGGAGCAATGCATTGAAATGGAAAGAAAATGCTGAATTTTCTGAACTTCTACTCAGTTCCACTTGCCGAATTGGAAGTGGGAAAACATCTGTACTGGCAAATAGGTAACTTGAAGCTACATGGCCAGGTGTTTCTCACCTCTTGGTTTGTTATTGGCTCTCTTGTGCTAGTTTCTGTCTTGGCAAGCAGTAACATCAAAAGAATTCCTAGTGGCCTACAGAACCTGATGGAATTCGCCCTAGAATTCATTCGGGATTTGGCTAAAAACCAAATTGGCGAGAAAGAATATCGCCCTTGGGTGCCTTTTGTTGGCACTTTGTTTTTGTTCATTTTTGTGTCAAATTGGTCAGGGGCACTAGTTCCGTTTAAGCTAATTAAGCTACCAGAAGGTGAACTCACAGCGCCCACGAGCGACATCAACACAACTGTTGCCTTGGCATTGTTGACATCATTAGCGTATTTTTACGCTGGATTCAGCAAAAAGGGTTTAGGGTACTTTGGCAACTACGTCCAACCAGTATCGTTCATGTTGCCTTTCAAGATTATTGAAGACTTCACTAAGCCCCTTTCCCTAAGCTTCCGTTTATTCGGTAACATCTTAGCTGATGAACTGGTAGTGGGAGTGCTGGTATTGCTAGTGCCCTTGTTCGTGCCTTTGCCAGTAATGGCTTTGGGACTATTTACCAGCGCCATTCAGGCACTAATTTTTGCCACTTTAGCTGCTGCTTACATCGGCGAAGCGATGGAAGATCATCATGGTGGCGAGGAGCATGAGGGTCATTAAAACACCCTCAGATGATAACTCACTTTTCAGTGACCTCAGTGCAACCGGAGTGGAAAATTCCCAATCCCTGAGTTCAGCACATTAGGTAGGCGCTGAAAAAGGGGTGAATGTAAACTACAACTTCAAGACCCGTTCGATTCAGTAAAGTAAGGAAAGAATATCATGGATCCATTGGTTTCTGCTGCTTCCGTTATAGCTGCTGCTCTAGCTGTTGGTTTGGCTGCAATCGGCCCCGGTATTGGTCAAGGTAATGCAGCAGGACAAGCTGTAGAAGGTATTGCTCGTCAGCCAGAAGCTGAAGGCAAAATTCGCGGTACATTGCTGTTAAGCTTGGCATTCATGGAAGCGCTAACCATCTACGGTCTAGTAGTTGCTCTAGTGCTATTGTTTGCTAACCCCTTCGCATAATTAGTGCTGAGTTCTGGGTAATGAAGTACTGAGTAGAAAAGTTAGGGGTCTGACTCCTAACTCCTAACTCAGGAATCATTACTCAGGACTAAAATAGTAGATAGGAATAAGCAACCATGACACACTGGATCACCTTATTGGCTGTAGAAAAGGTTGCCAAAGAAGGGGGACTTTTTGATTTAGATGCTACCCTGCCTTTGATGGCAATCCAGTTTCTACTTCTAGCCCTTGTATTGAACGCAACTCTTTACAAGCCACTGGGCAATGCTATTGACGGGCGGAATGAATACATCCGTAAAAATCAATTAGAAGCTCAGGAACGCTTGTCAAAAACGGAAAAATTGGCGCAGCAATATGAGCAAGATTTAGCAGGAGCTAGACGGCAAGCCCAAACAATTATTGCTACAGCTCAAGCCGAAGCCCAAAAAACCGCTGCTCAGAAAATCGCAGTAGCGCAACAAGAAGCCCAGGCAAAAAGAGAACAAGCAGCTGGTGAAATTGAGCAGCAAAAACAACAAGCTCTGGCTTCGTTAGAGCAACAAGTAGATGCCCTCAGTCACCAAATGTTAGTCAAGCTTTTAGGAGCTGATCTGGTAAACCAGCGCTAACTGACAAAAGCTTAGATCGTAAATGTTAAGGGACATTGTCAAAGATGACCTCGCCAAACATCAGTTGGCAGCGTCGGATAATGTTAGGCAATGGCAGCTCAGTTGTGGATGAAAAATCATGGGGACTTTTTTACTGTTGATGGCGGAAGCCAGCGCCGTCGGAGGTGAATTGGCAGGCAGGGAGGCAGAAGGTGGGTTTAGTCTAAACACAAATATTTTTGACGCCAACCTGATTAACCTAGCCATTATTATTACTGTGCTGTTTGTGTTCGGGCGCAAAGTTCTGGGTAATACCCTGAAAACTCGCCGGGAAAACATTGAAACAGCAATTAAGGGTGCAGAGCAGCGAGCAACGGATGCGGCCAAGCAGCTGAAAGTGGCGCAGCAAAACCTGGAGCGAGCTGCTACAGAAGCTGAAAGAATCAAAAAAGCAGCTGATGAGAACGCCCAAGCCGCTAAAGAAGCAATACTAGCACAAGCTGCTGTAGATATTGAACGCTTGCAGGAAGCAGGGGCAGCTGATTTAAGTGCAGAACTGGATAAAGCGATCGCTCAACTGCGGCAGAGGGTAGTTGCTTTGGCATTGCAAAAAGTCGAGACGCAACTCAAGAGCGGAATTGCTGACGGTGCTCAACAAATTTTAATTGACCGCAGCATCGCACAGCTGGGAGGCGAAGGATGATCAGTAACATAGCAATAGCCAAAGTAGCCCAGTCTTACGCACAGGCACTGTTGTCGATAGCGCTATCGAAAAACTTGACAGAAGAGATCGGGGGAGATGCGCGTACTCTCCAGAGCCTGCTCTCTGGCAACAAAGATCTACAGAATTTTTTCAGCAACCCGTTTATTCAGTCTGAGAACAAAAAGTCTCTGATCAGACAAATAGTCGGTGAAGGCGCTAGCCCCTACTTACGCAATTTTTTACTGCTGTTGGTAGACAAACGGCGCATTGCATTTCTGGAGCCGATTTTACAGCAGTATTTGGTACTGTTGCGGCAGCTGAATAAAACTGTATTAGCTGAAGTCACTTCTGCGGTTTCTCTGACAGAGGCTCAACAGCAGACAATACAAGAAAAGGTCATTGCCCTAACCAGTGCTCGCCAGGTAGAACTAGTAACCAAGATAGACGGCGACTTAATTGGTGGTGTAATTATCAAAGTAGGCTCTCAGGTAATTGACGCCAGTTTACGGGGTCAGCTGCGTCGCCTTTCATTGCGCTTAAGCGGTAGCTAAAAAGTTACGAGGGTGAAAGTTAGGAAGTATAAAACTTAATGTTACTTCTAACAAATTACTCTCATCTTAACTGCTCTTAACTCCTCTTACTGATAAAGACGCGAGTCAGATCGCGTCTGAACTCATCGCTGTTAACTTCTTCCGTCTCGAAAGAAAACAAAGCATAGACACATGAGCATTTCAATTAGACCTGACGAAATCAGCAGCATTATCCTGCAACAAATTGAGCAATACGACGAAGATGTCAAAGTTGCTAACGTCGGTACTGTCCTGCAAGTCGGTGACGGTATTGCCCGGATTTATGGTCTGGAAAAGGCTATGGCTGGGGAACTTCTAGAATTTGAAGATGGCACAATTGGCATCGCCCAGAACTTGGAAGAAGACAACGTGGGCGCGGTGCTCATGGGTGAAGGTCTGGAAATTCAAGAAGGTAGCTCTGTAACCGCCACCGGCAGAATTGCCCAGGTAGGCGTGGGAGAGGCTTTGATTGGACGAGTTGTGGATGCTTTAGGTCGTCCAATTGATGGTAAGGGAGATATCAAGGCTTCAGAAAACCGTTTGATTGAATCTCCAGCACCAGGGATTATTGCCCGTCGGTCTGTACACGAACCGATGCAAACAGGGATCACAGCTATTGACTCGATGATTCCCGTCGGACGTGGTCAGCGGGAGTTGATTATCGGTGACCGTCAAACCGGCAAAACAGCGATCGCCATTGACACCATCATCAACCAAAAAAGCGAAGATGTAGTTTGCGTCTACGTTGCTATTGGTCAAAAGGCTTCCACCGTTGCTAACGTGGTACAAACATTGCAAGAAAAAGGCGCAATGGACTACACCGTCGTTGTCGCCGCTAACGCCAGTGACCCCGCCACATTGCAATTTCTAGCTCCCTACACAGGGGCAACTATTGCTGAGTACTTCATGTACAAAGGCAAAGCTACCCTGGTAATTTATGATGACCTCTCCAAGCAAGCCCAAGCTTATCGCCAAATGTCCCTGCTGCTGCGTCGTCCACCAGGACGGGAAGCTTATCCTGGAGATGTATTCTACATCCACTCTCGCTTGTTGGAACGGGCAGCTAAATTAAGTGATGAATTGGGCGCAGGTAGCATGACCGCCCTACCGATTATCGAAACCCAAGCAGGTGACGTTTCGGCATATATCCCCACCAACGTA
Organism: Cylindrospermum sp. FACHB-282; assembly: GCF_014697195.1. Lineage (GTDB taxonomy): Bacteria > Cyanobacteriota > Cyanobacteriia > Cyanobacteriales > Nostocaceae > Cylindrospermum. Next base: position 65,214 of record NZ_JACJRJ010000036.1, read on the forward strand.
ATTTCTATTACCGATGGTCAGATATTCCTGTCTTCTGACTTGTTTAACGCTGGTATCCGTCCCGCTGTGAACCCAGGTATTTCTGTATCCCGCGTGGGTTCTGCTGCTCAAACCAAGGCAATGAAAAAAGTTGCCGGTAAGATTAAGCTAGAACTAGCGCAGTTTGATGACCTGCAAGCCTTCGCGCAATTTGCTTCTGACTTAGATAAAGCCACTCAAGACCAGTTGGCACGGGGTGTACGCTTACGGGAACTCCTGAAGCAGCCACAAAACTCCCCACTCGCGGTATACGAGCAAGTGGCGATTCTTTATGCCGGGATCAATGGATATTTGGATGACGTTGCTGTAGACAAGGTGACAACCTTCACCAAAGGTCTGCGGGAGTACTTAAAGACTGGCAAACCTGCATACAGTCAAGCAGTACAAACCAAGAAAGCAATGGGTGACGAAGAAGAAACTGCCTTGAAGGAAGCTTTAAGCGAATACAAGAAAATCTTCAAAGCTGCGTAGGTAATGGCTAATGGGTAATGGGTAATAGGTAATAGCAATAACTTTTACCCAATTACCGATTACCTTTTTCCCGATTACCAATTACCAATGACCTAAAGATTATGGCCAATCTCAAAGCAATACGCGATCGCATTCAGTCGGTCAAAAACACCAAAAAAATCACAGAAGCTATGCGTCTGGTGGCAGCAGCTAGGGTACGTCGTGCGCAGGAGCAGGTAATTGCTACCCGTCCCTTTGCTGACCGCTTGGCACAAGTGCTGTACGGCTTACAAACCCGTCTCAAGTTTGAAGATGTAGACTTACCACTACTCAAAAAACGGGAAGTTAAGACAGTAGGACTGTTGGTCATTTCCGGTGACCGGGGTCTGTGTGGCGGCTACAACTCTAACGTCATCCGTCGTGCAGAAAATCGCGCCAAGGAAATCAAGGCTGAAGGTCTAGACTACAGATTTGTGTTGGTGGGACGTAAAGCCATCCAATACTTCCAACGCCGCGATCAGCCAATTGATGGCACCTACAGCGGTTTAGAGCAAATCCCCACCGCAGCGGAAGCCACCAGGGTTGCTGATGAACTGCTTTCCTTGTTCCTCTCAGAAAAAGTAGACCGGATTGAGTTAATCTATACCAAGTTTGTCTCACTGGTTAGCTCTCGTCCCGTAGTGCAAACTCTACTACCCCTTGACGCCCAAGGTTTAGAAGCGGTGGATGACGAAATCTTCCGTCTCACAACCCGTGGTGGTCAATTTCAAGTGGAACGGGAGAAAGTGACAACCCAAGTCCGCGCTTTACCCCGCGACATGATTTTTGAGCAAGACCCCGTGCAGATTCTCGATTCTCTGTTACCCCTGTATCTGAGCAATCAGCTATTACGGGCATTGCAAGAATCAGCCGCTAGTGAACTAGCAGCGCGGATGACAGCTATGAACAACGCCAGCGATAACGCCGGTGAATTGATTAAAAGCCTGTCATTGTCTTACAACAAAGCTCGCCAAGCTGCAATTACCCAAGAACTCCTAGAGGTTGTGGGTGGTGCTGAAGCGCTAACTTAAGGAATTACTATTTGTTAGTTGTAAAAAATAGCTAATTGCTAATTGTTTGAAATTTAGCAATTGGCTATTTTTGGTATTGGGGATTTTTAAATAGATGACATTGACAACATACGGGCCCATATAGACTGCCTCAATCAACTAAATAACAGTGTAATTTGCTACGATAATAGGACTTACGCACTGTACCAATTTACCCTTTTTTCAAGCTTTTTCGATGCGTCTCTTTAGGCATCCTACATGTAGTGTGCGTTCCCTAACGCACAATTTATAGGAGTTTCAATGAATAAAATCGATGAACATATTCACCATTGTTTGTCAATGCGTAAGTTCTAGATAAGTCGAAAGACAGCAAACTTGTGGGCACAGAGTTACAAACTTTGCCCCTACATTAGTTTGGGCGTGACAGATTTATTGCGTGTTTGCGATAAAACCCTTATGGCGATATCACCCTATGTGCCAATTATACAGATGGTCTAGAGCCAAGTTCTCACAAAGACACCCTGTGTTTTTCAGGAGCGCTAGCTTAAATTTGTCAACTTGCAACACAATTCAAAAACAGCGCACTATAATATAAGTATCAGGCATGGGTCCGTCACGGTTTCGACAGGTTGGCGAACGCTACTCTGTGATTCAGGTCGAGAGCGAGTCATCTCTCGGAAATCAAAGGCTCGAAAAAAAAGTAAATGCGAACAATATCGTAAAATTTGCTCGTCGGGAAGCTCTAGTAGCTGCCTAAACGCCTCTTATAGGTTCGAGCGTCTTCAGTTTGACTCCGTTAAGGACTAAAGACACAACCCCCAACGGATGCTCTAGTAAGCGTTCTCTGGTTGGCTTGCTAGCTAAGATTAAATCAGAGCATCCTACGTTCGGGATAATGAACGATTCCCGCCTTGAGGGTCAGAAAGGCTAAACCTGTGAATGAGCGGGGAGTCAATACCCAATTTGGACAGCAGTTCGACTCTGCTCGGATCCACTGAGAATAATTAACAAGTCCACTTGACACTTAATTGTGTGAGTGGACTTTGTTTTTTGGGTGAATCAACAGTCAAAATCTCTACCGCACTACTAATCTTTTTTGTGTCTTAGCTGGCCTGATCATATTGTCGTTACTTGTAAATATCTGAATATCTGGGACAACAGCATAGTCAATATCATCTGTGATGATTTTAATTTGTCCTACACCTGCTCTGCTAATAGATTCCAGAAGCAGAAGATCATAGCCATCAACAGCTTGAGTTTCAAGTCGGTTTACTGCTGCATCAGTTGTTGCTTCATTTACTGTCAAATCCGCAGAATGAGCAAAATCCTTAATCTGAATCCACGATAACTGAACTTCAGCAACAACATTTGCCCGTTCTGTGGGGTAATTATGGCGGAAATCCTTGAGACGAAAATCCTGGGGTAAGTAATGTTGATGAGACTGAACATAAATATCAAATTCAGTTCGCTCAATCACATGAGCAAGCTCTGCCAAAATTAGCCCAGAATAGGTTAGTGTCGCCTGATTTGAACGAGCTTGCTTGAGATATTTGGGATAATTGTTGAGTTGGTAGTATTTAGCACCACTTAATCTAGCATTTGTATAAGTCAGCCATAACCAGACATTGGTATCTACAAAGAAAATGTCCTCCTGCTTAGGAGTATCATTTCTGATGTCGATAACATCAGCTTGGATGTTCAAGTTAACAGCCATACCCTAAATAGTTGCAGCCATATCTGCCATGACTGAATCAACTGCTTTACGGTGTTGCTCATCAAAGTAGTAGCGTTTGGCACTGGGAATTACGCGCTCAAGAATAGTCACTCCATGAGAACTCAGTGCAGGAAATTTCAGCAATTGATTAAGGTTATCTGCTGATATGTCTTTTAGGAGTTGACCAATAGCAAAGTTAAAGAATAGAGTTGCAAGGATTTTTACTCCAGTAAAATCTAACTCAACTGGATGACCAGCAAGCAGCTGTGGATGAATTTGATCATATACCTTTTGCCCATCATCAGCAGTGATGGCGCATTCTCCGACGAGTTCGTAAATTTTGTAAATCATTTGTTTGTCTCCCTCTCTCTAGAATAGGGGTTTCTGGATCTGAGGAACTTCAGAAGCTAGACAGTAGTAAGACTCATCGCACCGAAAGGAGATATTAACCAGTGTTCCAGAGAAGTTAGTACTTTTGTTCTCATATCTAATTCCATTATCGTCTATAATCGCATACCCGTCATTACTGTAAATCATAAAGTTTCCGTGATTTTTCATCACAAAATCTTTGAGTAAATTTAATCCTGTCCCCCCAACGCAATTTTGCCTAGTACTAGTTCCAGGCAGAAATGCCCATTCTATAGCTTGGGTAGTAGTCTTAGTTGAGTTTTGGGGTAGAGAGCGAACATTGGTGGGGATACCAATACCAAAGTCAATAACAGTTAGTTGCAGGACACCTGCTTTAGGGTAATGCTGACCACAGCTAAACACCCCTATTGCAGATTGGCTATGTTCAAAGGCGTTGAGATAGATTTCTAAGACTTGCTCTGTAATTGCGTCTCGTAATCCTGAACTAATGTTGACCCAACCCTTGCCCAGCCAATTGTATCTCAGGTAGTTTGTGATCGCTTTAGGATCATGCTGAAGATCGCATCGGTAGGGGATAGAGTTACCTTGCCAAGGTTGCCAATTATCGCCAAAATTGGATAAAAACCCATTCTGAGCCAGATTAATACGAATTTTTTGGGGAAGTGTCTCCCAGTCAAACGTGACGTGACCACCATGGGCTTTAATGAGGTGAACTAGTCCCCCTAGAAAAGCAACACCATTGTGTCCCAAGAATTCGCAGTAGTGAAATTGAACCTCACACGACTCAAAGTCGCGTGATTCCTGCTTCAACGATCTCTGCCTGAAGTAATTCAGGACTTACAAGTTCTCCACAGGCGTTTAGAGCCTCCGGGATACCCACG
>NZ_JACJRJ010000037.1 GCF_014697195.1 Cylindrospermum sp. FACHB-282
TTAGCATAATCTGATAGTTTCATATTTGTTGTTCTAAACCTTGACAACTATCTTAATACATTTATCTATATTTGGTAATGTCTGTCTATAAAATCAGAGAAGTTTACCAATACTTTGCCTTTAAATCTTATTGTTGTAATATTGCTGACTCTACCATGACTACCATAAATAGAATTGACCTGCAAGTGTTAGTACAACTTCTACAACGGGCAAACTTAATAAGCAGCTTCATCTGGATTTTTCAGCCAGATAGGAGCACTGTATGTAGTATGAGAAAGTTATCAGCGGAGGTGAGGGAAGATTTGGCAAGTCAACTTCAACTTTTTTGCCCTAAAAAAATGACTATGAAACCAATTGCGCTGCACAATTCGCGATCGCAATCAGTATGAGCCATTGAGATCAGTTACTGTGAGTAAGCGCTCTTACATTCAGCAGTCATGTAGCCAAACAGTCTTATTGGTCGAAATGCTCTGCTCTTACCTGATTCAGAAATATCTCTAAGAAATCAGATTATTCTTTATCCGACTGCCTTTGCAGCAGGAAAGCGGTGCATGAAATCTCAAGCAAACAGTAAGCCTAAAATTTTGGTTGTCGATGATGAACCAGACAACCTTGACTTGCTTTACCGCACCTTCTATCGCGACTATAAGGTGCTGAGGGCTACCTCTGGTCCTGCGGCACTGGAACTGCTCTCTCAAGAGGGCGAGGTCTCTGTGATCATCTCCGATCAGCGGATGCCGATGATGAGCGGTACAGAATTTTTAAGCCTGACAGCAACTCAATATCCAGATATTATCCGGATTATTTTAACTGGCTACACCGATGTCGAAGACTTGGTAGAAGCAATTAACGCTGGTAAGGTATTCAAATATGTCACTAAACCGTGGGAGTCAGAGGAACTCAAAGCTGTGGTACGCCAAGCTTTGGATACCCACAATGTTCTCAAAGCCCGTACCCGCGAACTCACGCGCACACTCCGTCAAGAATCACTGCTAAATACTGTCACGAATACGATTCGCAGTGCTTTAGACTATCGGCAAATTTTGCAAGCAATTGTGGACACAGTGGGCCACATGTTGGTGGTGGATGTCTGCCTGTTGCGTCCGGTACATGATGAGCAGTTAGCAGAGGCGGGATTTATTTACCAAAAAGTTGCGAGTGAGGGTGGAGCAGCGGTTTCAGGAGATAGCAACAGTATTGTTTCTGGCTCCTCATCCGCCCTATTAGCTCAAACGGTGTGGGAAACCCGTGAGGTGCAGGTAATTGCCGATGTGGTAGGTGACGATCGCATCTCAGGTCAACGTGCCGCAGCTTTTGCTGCTGCTAATATTTGCTCCAGCTTAATTGTGCCGCTGATTTGCCAGCAAGAACTGATGGCAGTGCTGGCCCTGCACCAGTGTTCCCAACAACGCCTCTGGGCAGAGGAAGAGGTGCAGCTGGTGTTGATGGTAGCAGATCAGGCAGCCCTAGCTTTGTCTCAAGCCTATGCTTACGAGCAAGTACGTGCTTTGGCCAAGCGAGAGAAGCTCGTTAATACGATTACTAGCGCTATTCGCTCTAGCCTAGACCCTCAAGATATATTTGCGGCTATAACTCAGCAACTAGGACAAGCTTTACAAGTTGATGGCTGTGCTTTGTCTTTGTGGACAGAGGACGATGAATTTGTTCAGTGTGTAGGTTTGTATGATAGTTCTCAAAATCTAGAGTCAACTCAGGACAATAACGTAGATCACAATCATCGCCTTGAGCTTCTGCAATCGCCCTATGGACAAGCCCCAATTCAGGATAATCCCATCCTGCAAGAAATTTTGCGGACACTGGAACCAGTGGTAATTGCTGACACTAGCAACTCTCCCTCAGAAGTTCAGGGTTTTGATTTGCCTTCAAAAATGCTAGCGCGATCGCCGAACCCTTACGGAGAAGATCCCCGTTGGCATAGCCTGTCCGCAGGACTGACGGCACTACGCTCTGCCAGATCACTCATGGTTGTACCCTTAGTGGCTGATGGCAAATGTATCGGCAGCATCACCCTCCGGGAAGGAAGTAAAGTGCGGCGGTGGCTTTCATCTGATATTGAACTGGCTTTAGCAGTAGCATCACAAGCTGCGATCGCCGTGCAGCAGTCACGCTTATATCATAAAACTCGCGAGCAAGCAGAACGCTTATTAATACTAGACAAACAAAAAACTGAATTTTTCCAAAATATCTCCCATGAATTCCGGACACCAATCACCTTGATTCAAGGGCCTTTAGAGTCAGCGGTGGCCCTTGGTGAGGGGTTATCCTATTCCCAAAGTGCGATCGCACTTCGCAATTCCCGCCGCCTACTGCGATTAGTAAATCAACTACTAGATTTACAACGCCTAGACGCTGGGAGAATGCAGCCTAGTTTCCGTCCCTGTGATTTAGTCGAATTTGTCAACCAAATTGTCGAATCCTTCCGCCCCTACTGTGAGAAAAAGGAACTGCATCTGGTCACCGAGTTGGTTGAATGCCCTACAGTCTATTTGGATCTAGAAAAATTTGACAAAGTGGTTTACAACCTGCTGTCAAATGCCATGAAATTTACGCCCGAAGGAGGCAAAATCACTGTCAGACTGCAACCAGAAGCTGGACATTGCATATTGCAAGTAGAAGACACAGGAATTGGCATCGTTCAAGAACAAATTCCCTACCTATTTGAACGCTTCCGCCAAGCTGAAGGCTCCGAAAACCGCTCCTATGAAGGCAGTGGTTTGGGTTTGTCTTTAGTCAAAGAATTGGTAGAAATGCACGGCGGCCAAGTCACTGTGGAATCAGTTTATGGACAAGGTACCATCTTTACCTTATTGCTAGTCACTGGCACAGCGCACTTACCCCCGGAGCAAGTACTAGAAACCTCTGAGCAAATAAACACCAGCCGCGCCAGCGTCGAATTGGCTGATTTAGAACAAGTAGAGTCAACCACAGATGAGTTTGAAGATATTACCAGAAACTCCTCACCCACTTCTGACTCTCAGAACTCCAAGGGACAAAGTCTCTTTCCCCTAGGGAATGGACACCTAATTTTAGTCGTAGACGACAACCCAGATCTACGAGGCTATGTAGCTGATATTCTCCGTCGCAGCGGCTATCAAGTCCAAACAGCTCGTAACGGTTATGAGGGGTACGGTATAGCTCAGGAAATTAAACCCAGCTTAATCGTCACTGACTTAATGATGCCCCTAGTCACAGGACTGGAGATGATTCGGATGATCCGCAGCGAAGAGAACTTGAGAGGCACACCGATCATACTACTCACTGCCAAAGTTGACGAAGAAACCCGCATCGAAAGTACAGAACACGGCGCCGATGCTTATTTAGCTAAACCATTTAATGACCGGGAACTTTTAGCAGAAGTCCGCAATCTTGTAGCCTTAAAGGAAAATGAACGCCGGGTTTTGGAATTAAACACATACCTCACAGAATCGGTACTCAAGCGCTTTTTACCGCCTGCATTGGTGAAAAAAGCCGCCGCCGGGACTTTAACCCTAGATTTGCGCCCAGAACCCCGCTTGGTCACAGTTTTGTTTAGTGACATTGTCGGTTTTACTCAGCTATCCAATACCCTTAGATCCCGACGAGTGGCAGAGTTACTGAATGAATATCTAGAAGCTATGTCCAAAGTCGTATTTGACAATGGCGGCACCGTAGATAAATTTATGGGAGATGCTATTTTAGCTTTATATGGAGCGCCAGAAGAACTAACGCCAAACGAACAAGTGCGTCGGGCTATTAGTACAGCCAGAGCAATGCACCGCTCACTAGCTCTGTTAAACCAGCGCTGGCACGACCAAGGCATATTTGATTCCGACAGACGCAATGGCGTCCAGTTTCGCTGTGGCATTCACCAAGGTACAGCTGTTGTGGGGATGTTTGGAAGCGCTGAACGCGCCGACTACACCGCCATCGGCCCAAGTGTGAATATTGCCGCCAGATTGCAATCAGCCGCCCTTCCCGGTACCATCTTGGTTTCTGCTGCTGTAGCAGATTATTTGCAGGAAGAAGAAATTACTAAAGGTAGTCCCCTAGAACTCAAAGGAATAGATGAAACAGTTCTAACTTTCTCTGTTTCACCAGAAATAAAGGGCTAGTACCGCTTTCTCGGAATTAAAAATTAACAATTAAAAATTTAAAAAGTAGATTCCACAAGGTTTTGAGTTGAATCTGACTGGTTAGTTATTTTTGCCGCGTTGCACTAGTCTCTAAAATTCAGAGGTTTACACTGGTAGTTTTCCTGCTTCATTTTTTTTAACATGGCATCATCGGTTGCGGATAAAACTCCAATTGTCACAAAATCCTGGAGGAAACACACAGATCCACCTTTTTTGTGGATTACTGTAGCTATAACTTCAGTTTCCTTGCACTTACTGGTGTTTTGGCTAATGCGCTCATCTAATGAGTTTAAACCGTGGTTTCCACAGCAAGACCAAGGTTATGTCGCCATTGACTTGGTAGATATTTCTCCTCAGGCAAAACCAATAGCCAAATCAACATCAACAGCCACAAAAGTTTCGCCAAAACCACCGACAACCCAGCCTACGCTGACACCAACACTCGCTCCAGAACCGACACCGACATCTATATTCGTACCAACACCAATACCAACACCAACACCAACACCAACACCAATACCAACACCAACACCAACACCAACACCAACACCCAGACTCACACCAACACCAACACCAACACCAACACCCACAAATCCAGTCGGTAATTTTCCCGGAAACCGCCGTCAAAAAGTCGTACTGGGAGAGGGAAAGCTACTACCAAAAGACCTTCCATCAGATTTAGCAAATTCAACTGAAGAAACTTCACCAAGTCCCACTGCAGAAATTTCACCAAGTCCCACTGCAGAAATTTCACCAAGTCCCACTGCAGAAATTTCACCAAGTCCCACTGCAGAAATTTCACCAAGTCCCACTGGGGAAACTTCACCAAGTCCCACTGCAGAAATTTCACCAAGTCTCACTGGGGAAACGCCTGGCTCTCAGACAGGGACAGGACTGATAGCTGTCTGGAAAATTTTAAATCCAGAGGAACAGAGGGAAAAGAGGCAAAGAGATTTCGAGGAAGATTTGATTCTACCTACTATCAGCACTAGCGAAAATAAAATAGATTTAACTGATAACAGTAGCCAGGATCTTTCCAAAGGAGAGTTCCTCGTTAGTTTAGTAATTGATAATACTGGCAAATGTATAAGTGCTGAGGTTCAAGATTCAGCCATACCACCAGAGGAAAGAAAAAAATTGGCAGACTTCGCTAAAGAAATTTTCCAAGACGAGAAATTTCAGCCGGCTCGCTTCCCCGATGGCAAAACACCACCACCCTTGAGTAATTTGTTCGTGCGGATCACAATCAGTGTCAACCAGCCCTAAATAGACACTTGATTTTTCACCAAGACTGTGATACATTAAACAAACTGGATAGACGCGGGTGTAGTTTAGTGGTAAAACTTTAGCCTTCCAAGCTAATAATGCGGGTTCGATTCCCGCCACCCGCTTTGTAAAAAATCAACCCGACCCCTCCGCGCTGTTTCGTGGAGAGGATGATAGCTTTTACCCAAATCTGCCGCTGATATAATCTCTGGTGTCTTGCTGCTGCGGATTGTTGAAAATTGTTGCGGTCTTTTCGTACTCCACTAGGTAACCGTTACGACTTCCTGTTTCTGTAGTTCTGACATTGAAAAAAGCTGTCTTATCAGAAACCCGTGCTGCTTGTTGCATGTTGTGGGTGACGATGAGGATGGTATATTGCTCTTTGAGTTCGTGAATCAATTCTTCAACCCGCAAGGTGGAGATGGGATCAAGAGCGGAGCAAGGTTCATCCATTAGTATAATTTCTGGTTGGATGGCGATCGCTCTGGCAATACACAACCGCTGTTGTTGTCCACCGGATAAGGACAGACCACTTTGGTTGAGTTTATCCTTCACTTCATCCCACAAAGCCGCTTTCCGCAGGCTCTGTTCTACCAATTCATCCATATTCCCTTTGTAGCCATTGACTTTGGCACCAAAAGTAATATTTTCTTTAATTGATTTGGGAAACGGGTTTGGTCTTTGAAACACCATCCCAATGCGCCGTCGCACTTCTACAGGATCAATGTCGGAAGCATACAAGTTTTTATCATAAAAATAAATCTGCCCTTCTGCCCGAAATGACTCTATTAGATCATTGAGGCGGTTATAGCATCGTAGCAATGTACTTTTACCGCAACCAGAAGGGCCGATGAAAGCTGTCACCTGATTTTTCGGGATGTCTAGCCAAACATTCTGCAAGGCTAAAAATTTGCCGTAGTAAACATTGAGGTTCTCTGTACGTAAAACGGTTTCATTACCATTCTTTGTACTAATCTTAGTAGCCATAAATAGTCTGGTTTAAGTTTTCGGGATGGTTATGCGTCTTGATAGATCACTAAGCCTTCAGTGGTGCAGTAAAAGTTCCACCACCACCAGTTCAGGTAACTTTTCCGCCAAGATCCAGTTTAGTGTGGCTAGAGGCAGTAGTATCTTTAGCAGTACTAAGAGTTTTTTTTGGTAGCTATATTGTCTAGGCTAGGCGATCCACTGCCAGCAGTCAGACTAATAAAACCGTGTTAACACTGTTATTGAAGCCGGGAGACGATTATTATTTACTGTGCTTAGAGGTGAGAGCATTGCTGTCAATTTTTTATAAACTTTTAGATCATCCCTTCTAAGGTACTCCTAATTGGCACAGCTTATGATAAACAAGAGGTTAACAAAGAGAAAAATCTATGGTTTTTTAGATGAATAGCAAACTTTTATTTTTTCTGTGGACTGAGCAAATTTCTACTTACTCATCTAAGTAAATAGTAATAAATAACACTTTTGATACATCGAGATACAGCTTATATTTACAAAACCTGGTTTTTGCTCCACCTTTTATTATCCCTAGCCGATCCCCGTTCCTCGGAGAAAGCTATCAGAGAAGACAAGTTTCAGCCTAGCTGTCTTACGGCCTCCGAAACCTGATCTTCGCGCCATTCGCCTATACTGGTTGCTGTTGGTTTTCCCTTTTGCCTTTTCCCTTCTGCCTGATAAATGTTTGCTGCTTCTAATCAATTACTTTGGTCCATGATTGGCTTACTCCTGACAATCGGTGGCACTCTCCTAGAAGCCTATGGGATCACCTTACCTTGGAGTTGGAGTCAGCAAGGAATTCAAACCTTTTCTTTAGGTGTCAGCTATCAAATTGGCGCAGTGCTGCTTGTGGGTTGTTTAGGGGGCAAAAATGCTGGTGCACTCTCGCAAATAGCCTATTTAGTGATGGGGTTAACCTTGTTACCTGTATTTTCTGAGGGTGGCGGTATCGGTTATGTTAAGCTATCTCAGTTTGGCTATCTGCTAGGCTTTATTCCTGGAGCTTGGATTTGTGGTCATTTTGCCTTTAAAGCTAGACCTCGACTAGAAACTCTTACCTTTAGTTGTGTTTGTGGCTTGTTAACTGTCCACGTCTGCGGTATTACTTATTTGATCATTAGCTATCTTTTTCAGTTGAAAGGCACAGAAAATTTGCCCTTAATGCAAGCAATTCTCAGATACTCCTGGTTCGACTTGCCAGGGCAACTAGCTGTCATCTGCGCCGTCAGCGTTATAGCATACGTGCTAAGACACTTAATGTTTTATTAGTCGGTTGTCAAATGACTAATGACCCATGACTAATGAATAATGACTAATTGACTATGCGTTTAAAAAATCGCTTCTTCTGGATTGCTGCCTTCATAGCTTTTTTCTTAGACCAGCTGACAAAATATTGGGTGATGCAAACCTTTAGCTTGGGGCAAACGCTACCACTCATACCGGGGATATTTCACTTCACCTATGTTACTAACACTGGTGCAGCTTTTAGCTTGTTAAGTGGAAAAGTAGAGTGGTTGCGCTGGTTATCTTTAGGAGTGAGTTTGGTGTTGATTGCTATAGCAGCCTTTGGCCCAATATTAAGTCTTTGGGATCAGTTGGGCTATGGCTTAATTTTAGGTGGAGCTATAGGAAATGGGATTGATCGGTTTGTTTTAGGCTACGTCGTAGATTTTCTCGATTTTCGACTGATTAACTTTGCTGTATTTAATATGGCAGATTCATTTATAACTATCGGTATTGTTTGCCTGCTAATTGCTTCGGTGCAAAACACACCGACAGGAAGTCGTAGATGGCGGTGATATAATATCTCAACTAACAAGCCTGGAGGTTGATCACCCCCAGGCTGCTGAATCAATTAAATCCCTACTCACTCCTATACAAGGGAGTAAGTTGTGAAGGACTTGCCAATTGGTAGTTAACTACCCTGAGTAGAAGTTTGTGGCAAACTGGTGTCGGGAACTTGACTAGGGGAACTGGCACCTGGTTCGGTGGGGCTTACTGGTGCTGGAGTTAAGTTGCTGGAATTACCAGACTCTTTTGAAGTGGGGTTTACTGGTACTGGATTTAAGTTCTCAGGGTTGCCAGACTCAGGTGATGTTGGATCTGTTGGTACAATTGTACTTTCAGAATTGGTGTTCTCCTGAGCAGGTTTCACGAATGGTATCTTAGTGTTACTAGGAGAACTGGAATTGATTGCTGTGCCACCGGGACAACGGGAATTGAGCGGGAAATGCTCGCACAGAATTTTCATACCTTCTGGTGACAGTTTGATTTCCGTTGGTGAAGTAATGGATGAGTTGCTGGATTCGTCTATAGGGGATTTACTGGACTGGCCTACAGCAACATTGCTGGTGAGTGCCAAAGTTATGGCTGTACCAATCAAGGTCAGAGATTTTCCCTTCATTCTGAAATTCACCTCAAGGTCAACGGATCACTCCGCCCATTAAATCAAACAATCAATTGGAGAAAATCCTCCTAAATGAAGATGTATAGCTTTGCTGCAAAATGTGTGGATATGTTAATGCTGTAAAAATTAAATTATTTGTTGATTGAATGGTAGGTTTTAGAAAAACTAAAGTATATTTACTGACCGTGTTTCTTAAGCTAGGAATAGTAGATAAAATAAGCATTCAAGAGTCGGGAGAAGAACTATTTTTATGTAAACAAGTGACACAAATAACAAACTAATTTCGTTCACTGGATCTAGTCTAGGTGTAAGATTGAATCGGACAAAATTCCGTACAGCCAATTTATTTTTTGGCTTGTGATTAAAATGGTGAAATACCAGCATCAAGATGGCAATTGCCCAAATTTTAACTAATAAACTGTGATGTAAATAGACGATGAGTTCCCCCCATCCTCCTCAAAAGCCACAAACATTACTTGGTCAACTGACTCAAGCAGTACATACTATTCAAGCTAGGGTTGATTTTTCCAAACTGGCGCTCAAGCCTAATGCTAAAGTACCGGAACTCTGGGTGCAGGATGCGGGGGCGGATAAGGCGGAAGTATATCCGCTGTTGGGCGATCGCTATATCCTAGGTCGCAGTTCCAAATCCTGTGATATTGTGATTCGCAACCCAGTTGTCAGCCAAATCCACCTGTCACTGTCGCGGGACTCTACTCAACGCACCCCTGGTTTCATCATTAAAGATGAAAACTCCACCAATGGTATTTATCGCGGTAAGCGTCGGGTTAGTTCTCTAGAACTGCGTCACGGGGATGTCTTTACCCTAGGGCCACCAGAGCTGGCCGCTTCCGTGCGGTTGCAATACGTTGATCCACCAGCTTGGTATGTAAAAGCAGCAACTTGGACTGCTTATGGTGTTGGCGGTGTCAGTGCCTTGTTCGCCCTCACCATTGGGATCGAATCGCTAAAATTTTCCGTCAGACCTCTACCTACAGCTACCCGTGCCCCGGTGGTTGTTTATGCCCGTGATGGCTCTACCCCACTACGAGAGCCTCGGATTACTGCTCACGTCGATATGAAGCAGTTAGCAGACTTTGGGCCTTATCTACCTGCCGCTGTGATCGCTTCTGAGGATAGCCGTTATTACTGGCACTTTGGAGTTGACCCCTGGGGAATATTGCGAGCCGTGCTAATTAATAGCAAGGGTGATACTAAACAAGGTGCTAGTACAGTTACCCAGCAAGTCGCCCGCAGTTTGTTCCGCGATTATGTGGGTAGACAAGACTCACTGGGGCGCAAATTGCGAGAGGCAGTTGTCGCCCTGAAGTTAGAAACCTTTTACAGCAAAGATGAAATTTTGCTGACTTACTTAAATCGGGTTTTTCTGGGGGGAGACACCTCCGGCTTTGAAGATGCGGCTCGATATTACTTTGATAAGCCAGCTAAAGAATTAACTTTGGCAGAAGCTGCAACTTTGGTGGGAATTTTACCTGGCCCCAACGCTTTTGATTTTTGTGGGGATGGCCCGAATAAGTTAGAAGCGGCGGATTACCGCAATCGCGTAATTAAGCGGTTGCTGGAGATGGGCACAATTAAACAAGATGATGCCAACCGAGCTAGACGCTCCACGGTTAAAGTTGTGCCCAGAGTTTGCGAACAGCAAGCCAAAACCATTAGCCCCTATTTTTACAGTTACGTTTTTCGGGAACTGGAATCAATTTTAGGGGAGGGAGCGGCTAGTGAAGGTAACTATATTATCGAAACTCAGCTAGATCCAGCAATTCAGGCACAAGCAGAATCAGCCCTGCGTAATACAGTCAGCAATGCTGGCTCAAGCTTTGGTTTTTCCCAAGGGGCGATCGTCACCCTCGACTCCAGCACAGGCGGTATCCTGGCGATGGTGGGCGGAACTGATTACAAAAAAAGCCAGTTCAATCGTGCTGTCCAAGCCCAAAGACAACCAGGTTCCACCTTTAAAATCTTTGCTTATACCGCCGCCATTGAGCAGGGGATATCGTCATCTAGGAGTTATTCCTGCGCCCCGTTAACTTGGCAAGGCTTTACCTATAGACCCTGTCGGAGTGGTGGTGGCAGTTTAGATATTGCTACTGGGCTAGCGCGTTCGGAAAACCCAATCGCTTTACGGGTTGCTAAGGATATCGGACTGGATAAAGTGGTGACAATGGCGAAGCGTTTGGGGGTAAAGTCATCCCTCGATCCAGTTGCTGGCTTGGTGTTGGGTCAAAGTGTAGTCAATGTTTTAGAAATGACTGGTGCTTTTGGCACTCTTGGCAATCGCGGTGTGTGGAACCCTCCCCATGCTATTAGCCGAATTTTAGACAGTAGTGATTGCAAGGAGCGCAAGGATTTCAAAACCTGCCGTGTCATTTACTCCTTCGATGAAGATCCAGAGGGCAATAAGCGAGTGCTAAAGCCTGAAGTTGCTAATGAGATGACTAGTTTGATGCGCGGCGTCATCACCAGTGGTACTGGTCGCAGTGCTGCCATTGGACTGGGGGAAGCAGGTAAAACAGGTACGACTAATAACAACGTTGATCTGTGGTTTATTGGCTTTATTCCCAGTCGGCGACTGGTGACCGGTATTTGGCTAGGAAATGATAATAATTCCCCTACATCTGGCAGCAGCGCTCAAGCAGCGCAGCTTTGGGGAAATTATATGGGGAGAATTACGCGATAAATGGGTAATGGGTAACAGTTTTACCTTTTTCCAAATTACCCATTACCCATTACCCATTACCGATATCCTTGCCAAGGAGTAACTTCCAGTGTGCCGTTAGGCTTGAATAACACTTGGAAGTGGGCGAGAGCGTCTTTGTTGTTGGGGGCAGCTACATTTGAGCCGTAAATGGCTTGGAAGATTGTCGGTAGGGGTGTTTCCCGAAAATAGTCAAAAGCGACTTGGTTAAGTGGTTCATAGTCAGCGATGACGCCATCTTTGTTCACCGCTACTCGGTACTTCAAATCTCGCGTAAAGGTGGGAGTACCACTCCAACTTTGACGAACTGTATTATAAAGTTTTTGGTTTAAATCTTTGACTATGTTGGTGTCTGTGATTTTTACGCCAATCACCTGTGGTGTATTGGTGTAGCCTCGCCAAGGGCTAACTTCTAGCACACCTTGTTTAGTAAAGACTACTCGGAATTGTGCGATCGGTTCATTGGCAATGGGAGGGCGGTTAGCTGGATTGTAAAGTAGATTAGGCAGAGGAGTTTGCCCTATTGCTTCATTGGCTCCTTCATTCACTGCTTTATAACCGACGATTCCACCATCGGCAGCCACACCTAAACGATAGACCAAATCCTGTTGTAATCCTGAACGATTAGTCCAAGCTGGATGAATTTGGTTATACACTTGGCGATTCAATGCACGCAGCTGGGATGCATCAGCGATTTCGGGAACTGTATTTAAAAGTGCTTCTAAATCTCTAACTACGGGCGTTGCGGCAGTTGTGGGTGCTGTTGTTGGTATGGGTGTTACAGCAGCTATGGGTGTTGTTGTCGGTGTGGGTATTGCAGCCTCTGTGGGTGCTGTTGTTGGTGTGGCTATTGCTGCCACTGATGGCGAAGCAGTGACTTTGGGTGCTGTAGTGCTAGCCTGCTCATCTGGCTTTACCTCTGGTGGACGCACTTGGGGAGCAGGAATTAAGCTAAAGGCCAATGCTGCTGCTGCCAAGCTCGATACTCCCACAGCGGCAGGTACTGCCTGCTTGATTAAGGCGTGACTAGTACCGCTATAGCGTCTGGTAACTGTTTGTAGCTCTAGTGATAACTCTGGTAAGGTTTGGGTGTCAGCGAAAAACTGATCCACTGCTTCTACTAAATCAAACAACTGTACCGTATTCAAATCAATTTGAATGGGGGGCTGTCTACTATAGTTAGGGTTAGACTCAAAACCTTCTGGTGCAATTTCTGAATGCACAATCAGCTTGTGTCGGTTGCTGTTAATTTTTTGCAACTCCACAAGTTCTGATTCCTGGTTGTGGGCTTGTGGGTTAGGGACGTTGCTCAGAAATTCTTGGGCATAGGCACTAACGGATCTGACTAAACTTTCAAAAAATTCCCGCCCTCCCGCTAGGGGTTGACTATAGCTAGATAAATAGCATTCTGCATTTACCAATATAGATAGTTCTGGGCGCAGTTCCTGAAAGTGTGCCGCTTTTGTGACATCGCTTAAGCCTTCTAAAAGCAGCGTACAATTAGGCAAACTGTACTTACGTTGGATATTCATTCTACTTCCCCGTCAAAAAGACTAATCCAGAACCGCTGCATGCCAGCTGTACCGGTACAGAATAGTAATTGTCCCAATAAATTTATAGCCAGTTCATCTAATTTTTCATCAGAATTTAATACCAATAAACCAGAACGTCGGGCGTTCATCCGGCTTTTGAAATGCGCTCTAAACCGTTCTAGGTAATTAGATAACCGCAAATTCTGTTCTAGTGGAATCTGCTTTTCATACATTTGTTGATATATCATTAATAGCTGACGGATGACAACTGTTAACCGCCGCGCTATGTAGCAAGCAATGACTACTAGAGCTTTTGCTTCTAAGATGGTTAAGGGGCGGCGAATATGCGCTCTGCGTAGGGGGTTGGAGCTACGCATCCGCCATAAATTCACCCTGTCTTTAATAATTCCTTTGAGTTCCAACTCTTGGGCAAAACCGAGGATGGCTTCAGAGCCGCCCAGTTCTAAAGCTTCAATTGCTAGTAAGATCAGGTCAATTTGCAACCTAGTTCTCCGAGGACATCCCTTGGAAGCGATCGCCGGATCTGGTAAAGTGTCCAGAATCATCGGCAGTGCCTGGGATGTTGGACTGTTGAACGGCGTTAAACTTGCGGAGACATTCATTCTATAAAATACCTTGTGCGGTTCCAACAGACTGGGTAAAACAAATTTAAGATAGATAGCCAAACTAGAAGGTTAGGCTTGTGCTAGGGGCATAAGTATCCCAATATATACATTACTTAGTCTTTCTACTCAATGGTTGACCTATACTGAAATTTAAGCTTTAAAGCATCGGTCTACCTGTCTTTTTTAGGAGTAAAATTCCATCCCTAGCTTGATTTAAATTTTAATTATCGTCAATGGATGGCGAAAGTCTAGCCCTAATCTCCAGCGTATGACATTATAGTGTACGATTTTTCAGGTATCTGGTACGGGTACTGGGTACTGGGTGTTGGCAAATCTTTACTGAATCCCCAGTACCTGATGCCTAATACCTGATGCCCAATCCCTAATTCCTAATCCCCAATCCCTGTTTTATGGATTTGAAGTCTCTGATTCGTGACATCCCAGATTTCCCCAAACCCGGAATTTTATTTCGGGATATTACCACCCTGCTGCGCGATCCAGATGGACTGCGCTATACTATTGACTTTTTAACACAAAGATGTGTTGAATCGGGAATGCAGGTGGATTATGTTGTGGGGATGGAGGCGCGGGGGTTCATTTTTGGCCCACCCCTGGCCTATCAATTAGGAGCTGGTTTTATTCCTGTCCGCAAAAGAGGTAAGTTGCCGGCGGCGGTTCATGCGATTGAATACGAACTAGAGTATGGTACAGACTGCTTGGAAGTACATCAGGACGCTTTACAACCGGGTAGCCGAGTTTTGATTGTGGATGATTTGATTGCTACGGGTGGAACGGCGATCGCCACGGCAAAGTTGATCCAGAAGATTGGCTGTGAATTGGTGGGGTTTGGATTTATTATCGAACTACGGGATTTGCAAGGGCGTAAACATCTGCCAGATGTGCCGATAATCTCTTTAATTGAATATTAATGTGGTTAGTCGTTAGTCGTCAGTGGTTTTGCCAAACTGATAACTAACAACTGAGGACTGACAACTGACAACTGACAAACTGCTATGACATCTACGAAAATTTCCTTGGAGACAGGCTGGGATTGGCTGATTAAGCTGGTGACGAGCGAGACTTTTGTTTATGTGGGGAAGCGGCTTTTGCAGGCGCTATTGACTTTGTTGTTAGCCTCGGCGTTGTCATTTTTCATTATTCAACTGGCTCCAGGAGATTATGTAGACACGCTGCGGCAAAACCCGAAGATTTCCCCGGAGAGAATTGAGGAAATTAAGCGGCAATTTGGATTAGATAAGTCTTGGCCAGAGCAGTTTGGGCTGTGGTTGTGGCGAATTTTTACTAAGGGGGATTTTGGCACAAGTTTTGTTTACCAACGCTCGGTTGCGTCGCTGCTATGGGAGCGAGTACCGGCGACTTTGCTATTAGCGATCGCATCTTTAATTGCCACATGGGCGATCGCTATCCCTTTAGGTATCATGGCCGCTGTCAATCAAAATAAGTTATTTGACCGGGTTTTACAGGTGATTAGCTACGCCGGACAAGGTTTACCTAGTTTCATTACCGCCCTAGCTCTGCTGGTCTTTGCTCAAATTACCTCGCCTTTATTCCCCATAGGCGGCATGACTAGCGTCAATTATACAGAACTGTCATGGTTTGGCCAAATCCTAGATGTCGGCTGGCACATGATTTTGCCGACTATCGCCCTATCAATTACTAGCTTTGCTGGTTTGCAACGGATTACTCGCGGCGAATTACTCGATGTGCTGCGTCAAGATTATATCCAAACGGCCCGCGCTAAAGGATTACCAGAAAATCGTGTAATTTATGTTCATGCTCTCCGCAACGCGATCAATCCCTTAATTACCTTATTGGGTTTTGAATTAGCTAGTTTATTAAGCGGCTCATTTATTGCCGAATTTTACTTTAACTGGCCTGGTTTAGGTAGGTTGGCTTTACAGGCTGTACAAGCACAAGATTTATATTTGTTAATGGCTAGCTTACTTATGGGCGCTGTGTTACTGATTGCTGGTAACTTAATTGCTGACTTGCTGCTGAAAGCTGCCGATCCGCGTATTCGTCTGGAAGATTTGAATTAGTCATTGGTTATTAGTCTCATGCTGTCTGAAGTTTATTATTTGGTGCGATCTCAATCTGATGGTCGTTATCTCACAGCTCGTCCCAATGCTGAAGCATCTGGCTATTTGTTGCTATTTCGTGAAAACTACGACGCCTTAAGCTATCTCAACACCCACGCGGCTGAAGTGGCAAATCGCTTTGCTGTAGAATCGATTGCAGGTACACAGGTGGGAAATTTGGTCAAACGCTGGGGTTTTAGCGGTGTGGGGATTGTTACTGATCCTTTATTACCCAAGGTTGAGTTTTTGCAACATAGTTAATTTTTTAGCTGAATAAGGATGCGATCGCACAAGTAAATCCAGGTAAAATCGGTGATGTCAATTCATCATCCTTGAACAAGGTGGCAGCTAATTTTAAAATCCCTTGTTCTCGGCGATATACTTCTAAGAGTTGTTTACGCCAATCTATAATCCAATATTCTCTCACTCCTCTTGATGAATAAAGTTTAAGTTTAAGTTCTTTATCTCGCTTTTCATTTTCAATACCGGAAGATAGCACCTCTATTACCAATTCCGGTGCAGCCGTCAAATGTCCCGCGTCATCTAATACTTCAGCTAGCCTCTGATTACTAGCCCAGACGACATCAGGAATCACATTATCATTATCGCCAAAAATGATGCCGGGAGCCGGTACGACTTCTCCTAAACCTGTAGTTTGTGACCAATTATCTAAAGCGGTGGTAGTTCTGACACAGGCTTTTTGATGATTCCAATGAGGCGCTCTTGTCACAAATAATTCTCCGTCGATAATTTCATAGCGATTCCCGTTATCGGGAAACAGTTCTAAATCGGCGGTTGTCCAGCGCACTCTTTCTGTTGTCGGCTGGTTCATAAAGCATTGATGTGTGGAGATTTGATTATTTTAACCTATTAACTTGATATAGCTTAATATATTACATTCGCTAGACAATCTCAGAAAAGCATTATCAGCCTCAGCCTGGGCTATACTTGAAATTTCAAGACGGTATTTCATGAACCTGCTGGCAAGTTATATTTATGCCGTTGTTCTTGGGCAAACTCATGAAATGAACTAAATCTACCAGCTTCAAAATCATCTAAACCTTGTTGAATGCCCTTTATAGCCTCTTCTGAGTCTTGTATTTCCCACTCTAAGACTGTGGTTAATAACTCAGCCGCAAGCAAACTAACATCTTGTCCTTGCTGTACAGCCTTTTGACGCAATCTTGCTTCTAATTCAGGACTGAGGGAAACAACAATCGTCATATTTGTTATTTTGGGTAAGGTTCTTAGATATTCCTATTATCATCTATTGTTAATGACCGCACCAGCACAATTAAGAGTCTGTTGGATATCTTCAGACTCTTAATATATTTTCACATTCAAATTTTATTGTTTACCTTGTGGTGCAGGCAGAAAAGCCCACCCCACAAGATGGAAAAATTACCTAAATCACAACTTTTTCTAAAATCAACTTAGAACGCTTCACCTGTTCAGGAATCGCTACAGGGTAATCACCAGTGAAGCAAGCGGAACAGAAACTATTGGTGTCTTCTCGCGTTTCTTCTAGCATTCCTTCCCAACTGAGATAAGCGAGGCTATCTACTTCTAGTTGCTTGGCAATTTCTGCTACTGACTTGGTGGCTGCTATTAGCTGATCTTGGGTATCTGTATCGATACCATAGAAGCAGGGGTGAGTTACAGGGGGGGAAGAAATTCGCATGTGTACCTCCGCTGCGCCGGCATCACGCAAGGCTTTAACCAGTTTTCTGCTGGTGGTTCCCCGGACAATAGAATCATCTACAATGATCACTCTTTTACCGAACAACACATCTTTGAGGGGGTTGAGTTTCATCTTGATGCCCGACTCGCGCATGGTTTGGGTTGGCTGAATAAAGGTTCGCCCAACGTAGCGATTTTTGATCAGTCCTTCAGCATAGGGGACACCGGATACTTGAGAAAATCCAATGGCAGCAGGTATCCCAGAATCAGGAACACCAAAAACCATATCGGCATCTACGGGAGATTCTTGTGCTATTCGCCGCCCTAACCGCATCCGGTAACTATATAAACTCTCGTTGTGCATGAGGCTATCAGGACGGGCAAAGTAAATCATCTCAAAGATGCACAATTTCCGCTGGGGCTGTTGGTTCCAGCGGAAGGAGGATAAACCTTGTTCGGTAATCCAAACTAACTCCCCTGGTTCGACATCCCGCAAGAAATCAGCGCCAATAATGTCTAAACCGCAAGTTTCTGAAGCCAGAACATAACGGACTGGATTACCCTGTAAAGTGCCGATTACTAAGGGGCGAATGCCATTAGGGTCACGGGTTCCCATGACGCCGTCGGGGGTGGCTATAACTAAGCTAAAAGCTCCTTGACAGCGGTGAAACGCCCGGATAGAACCTTCTAACCAATCTAAACCTGTGTTGACTTCTTGAGCGATCGCATAAGCAATCATTTCTGAGTCTGTTGTGGTGATTAAGTTAAAGTTACTTTTGAGTAACTCTTCCCGCAGTTGCACTGTATTGACTAAATTACCATTATGTGCAAGTGCTAATAAACCCAAGCGGGTTTCAACTACAGCTGGTTGGGCATTAACTTTACGGCTCGAACCGGTAGTTGAATAACGATTGTGACCAACAGCTAGGCTACCAGGCAACTGAGCCAAGATGGTTTCATTAAAAACTTGGGACACTAAGCCCATGTCTTTGTGCAGGTGTACTTGTGTACCCTCAAAGGTGGCAATCCCAGCTGATTCTTGACCCCGATGCTGGAGGGCATACAATCCGAAGTAGGTTAGTTTAGCAACGTCTTGTCCTGGTGCGTAGATACCAAAAACACCGCAAGCCTCTTCTGGTTTGTCTGGACGATTTTCCAGACTATTGATCTGTTGGGGGAGATCATCCGAAGTGACGGAATGAATGGGAATCATGCTAGCTTTGCTCCTGGTGGGGGTGTCAAGTCACTGGGACTATGTCGATGGATAGTTGCAGAATTCTTAACAAGACTTTAACCACCCATTAAAACAGTACTGTATTTCTGCTCGGTAATGTTAATTATTGTGAATATTGAGTGGTGAGTGGTGAGTGGTGAGTGGTGAGTTGTATTTATTTAGAGGATGTTTGAAAAGTCTAATTTATTACTAGCCCTGGCGACTATAAGTCGCGCGCCACATGCTTCAAGTCGGCGGAGCCGCCCAACGCAGTGGCTTGGCTACACAGACAAAACCCACCTCCGTGGGTTAGAAAACCCTTGATTTTGCGTTAGTCCACGGAGGTGGACAATGCTAGTGTAGTAGCGAATTATATTCGCCTAATGCTTTTCAAACAACCTCTTAGAATCAACTCAGCACTAATCACTAGTCTCGACTCAGCAGTACACCCCACACTCACTACAGCAATACTTATCTGGTGTGGATAGCTAGACGTCTAGAGATCGCCTGGGAATAGCGATCGCTCATCTGGTCGATGCTAACCTTGATTAAGCTTTGGTGATCAGCGGTTAAAATTGCCATACCCAAGTCAGGATTAGCAACTACACCCAGCTGATGCCAGTCTGCTCCTAGATGTTCCTGTAAGTAGGATTCCCAAATTTCTTGTTGTGCTGACGCTACAGAAACTAAAATTCTCCCACCACCTTCGCCAAACAGCAGTTCATCAAAGCGTTGTGGCTGATTTGCCGATATTTCTAAATTAATCACAGCACCGAGATTACCAGCAAGGCAAGATTCGGCTAAAGCAACAGCCACTCCTCCCTCAGAACTATCATGGGCTGAACGTACCCAACCAGCACGAATACCCTCGCGGCAGACGAACTGTACTCTACGTTCTAAGTCAAAATCCACCCGTGGCGGTTTACCCGCAACAATGCCGTGGATAGTGGCTAAATATTCTGATGCGCCCAATTCAATTTTAGATTTTAGATTTGGGGTTGGAGATGCCAAAGGCAATCCCAAAAGATAAATTACATCACCTACCCCTTGCCAACCTTGTCCACAAATTTTGCTTAAATCAGGAATTAACCCCACCATCCCCACAACAGGAGTCGGATAAATCGGTTGAGGATTGCCTTGAGAATCAAAAGTTTCATTGTACAGAGAGACATTCCCCCCAGTAACCGGAGTTGCCAATTCCAGACAACCTTCAGTTAAACCGCGACAAGCCTCAGCTAACTGCCAATAACCAATCGGTTTTTCGGGAGAAGCAAAATTCAAATTATCCGTCACCGCCAGAGGTTCAGCACCCACACAGCTAAGATTGCGGGCGGCTTCTGCCACCACTGCCTTAGCGCCCTCATAGGGGTCAAGATAAACATAGCGAGGATTACAATCTACCGTAGCCGCCACACCCGATTGTGAATTTTGAATTCCTTCAAGGGGGCGTAAGCGGACTACAGCTGCATCTGCGCCACCTGGGAGAATTACAGTGTTATTCTGCACTTGATGGTCATATTGGCGATAAACCCAGCTTTTAGATGCGATCGTCGGGGTATCTAGCAAAGTTAATAAAATATGATTCCAACTTTGCCAACTTCCTCCAATTTCAATGCCTCCAGCAGTGCAAGCAGGCAAAGAATCAGCCGTCCATTGCCAAGCTTTTTGGGCATATTCTGGCGCTTCGGCTAACAACTCCCGATGGTATAGCGGCGTATTCTCCGCCAAAGCATCAGCAGGAATTTCCGCAGCGACGCCACCTTGAAACAGAATCCTCACAATAGGTTCAGCAATCACAGTACCAGCAACAACAGCTTGCAGTCCCCAACGGTGGAAAATATCGATTAACTCCTGTTCTCTTCCCTTATGGGCAACAAACAACATTCTTTCTTGAGATTCCGAAAGCAGGTATTCATAAGGCACCATCCCCATTTCCCGCACCGGAATTTTATCTAAATCCAGTTCAATCCCCACACCGCCTTTAGCAGCCATTTCTGAGGTAGAACAAGTAATACCAGCTGCCCCCATATCTTGAGCGGCGACAACAGCCCCTGTCTTGAAGGCTTCTAGACAAGCTTCAATTAACGACTTTTCTAAAAATGGATCACCCACTTGCACAGCGGGACGATTATCTATTGATGCATCACTCAATTCTGCACTAGCAAAACTTGCCCCTCCCATGCCATCGCGTCCAGTGGTAGAACCGACATATAGCACCGGGTTTCCTAAACCAGTTGCCCCTGATTTGACAATTTCCGGCGTTTCCATCAATCCCAGGGCCATGACGTTCACTAGGGGATTACCAGAGTATGCAGGGTCAAAATAAACTTCGCCGCCAACGGTGGGCACCCCAACGCAATTACCATAATGGCTAATGCCAGCTACCACACCAGTAAACAGCCGTTGAGTTTTGGCATCTTCTAGGGAACCGAAGCGCAGGGAGTTTAAGAGGGCAATGGGACGCGCCCCCATTGTAAAGATATCTCTCAAAATACCTCCTACTCCTGTGGCAGCACCTTGGAAAGGTTCAACAGCTGAGGGATGGTTGTGGGATTCAATCTTAAAGGCTAGTTGCAGTCCGTCGCCTAAGTCTACAACGCCGGCATTTTCACCGGGCCCCACGAGGATGCGCGGCCCTGTGGTGGGAAACTGTTTGAGTAAAGGTCGGGAATTTTTATAACAGCAATGTTCTGACCACATCACCCCAAACATTCCCAGTTCAGCTTTGTTGGGATGGCGTCCTAACCGTCTAACAATTTCTGCGTATTCTTCTGGCTTTAAACCTTCGGCAGCGATTTCTTGGGGGGAAAACGGATCTCTTGTGGTGGCGGTCATGGAAATAATGCACCAAGTTGTATAGAGCATTATTCTATCGATTTACTTGCGCCCTAAATGTAATCATGGAAATGCAGATAATGCTAGGAGTCTGCAAGGTGGCGATATGCCTTGATTTGCCCTTGGCGCCATTGCAATTTTCAACTTCAACCCATAAAAAGCGATGGCGAAACTCCCGTGCTCCGTAATGGGTACTCGGCCCACCCTAGGTGATAGTACAGTTTCTGATGCCATGACAATCATGTATCTTTGTATATAGATAAATTACGTTATGTAAATATAGTTTGCCTGTAACCCTTAAGTGATGACAATCACAAGTATTTATGATTGAGATCGTCTCCCAAAAATTGGCAAATTGGCATAATTGCAAGCAACTGAACTCTAGCCGAGTCATTAATAGGGAACACACTAATCGCTGACAGCCTTTCACAAGACTGTCGGCTTTTTGTCATCTGTCCTCGTCAGTGACAAACAATGAACAATTAAAAATTAAAAATTGAAGACTCTTTCCTACGGGGATTTCCACCCGAACTGAAACATAAGCTAGGTGTAGTAGACGAATGGGCATTAGACCCTAACATCCTGATAAAAGTTCCCCACAACTGGTTAATAACTTGACAGATATTCTGCCATAGCCATTACCAAATGTGGGGAGGGTATGATCAAATTAGGAATTTTATCGATATCGAGTGCTCATGTCTGGTACACCATCCGGTAGATCGGAAGTCTACTCCTATGAGTAGGACAGGCTTTGTATTAAGACATCGCTTGAATGATGTAGTCAAAGTAGGGTGCTGCTTGGGCAGCATCTTCTGCACTCAGTAAATCAAGGGAGGCTGTTTTCAGGGAGTTGATTGCTTCTACCATTCCTGGGACGGGAACGCCGAGTGAGTTGTACATTTCCCGCACGCCAATCAAACCAATTTTTTCAATTGGTTCTTTGTCACCAGCAAGGACGCCGTAGGTAATCAGGCGTAAGTACCAGCCAAAGTCACGGATGCATAGAGAACGCTGGCGCTCTCCGTAAGCATTGCCGCCTGGTGAGATAAAGTCAGGACGCTTCTGCCACAGTTGTTTGGTTGCTTCCTGAACAATCTTTTTTTCGTTCTCAGCTAGGGTAGCGGCAATCCGCGTCCGCTGTACACCTGTTTCCAAGAAGTCTTTGATATTCTTGAGTTCGCCACTGCTGGGATAACGGAGTTCATCGTCAGCTTTGAGAATAACTTGGCTAATTACAGTCATAATTTATTGCAATCACGCGAAATCTTATTTGTTAGTTTAGCGAGTCTGAGGTACACAAGTGAAGAGCGACAAGCTACCAGTACCGCTTGGCGGAATGAAAAATGAAAAATGAAAAATAAAAAAAGCTTACGTCATAAGCTTTTCGTCTATTTTGAATATTAGCTTTATTTCTGCGGTGTTGTGTCAGGTATTGAATTTACCTGTTTGCGGTTATGAGAAGATGGATAGATAGGGCGATGATCAACGACCAACGACCAACGACCAATGACCAATGACCAATGACCAATGACCAATGACCAATGACCGATGACTAATATAGTTTGGCAACAGGGTGAATTAATCGAAGTTACGATTTCTGACTTGAGTGATACTGGCGAGGGTGTGGGACGTTGGGATAATCGCGTCGTATTTGTCCCGGATACGGTACCTGGCGATCGCGTTATTGTCCGACTGGTACACGTTTTGCCGCAATATGCCCACAGCATTCTCCAGCAGATATTGCAACCATCCCCTCATCGTATCCGCCCTAGTTGCATTGTGGCTGATAAATGTGGTGGTTGCCAATGGCAGCAGATTGATTATAATTACCAGCTAATAGCCAAGGGCAATCAAGTGATCCAAGCTTTGGAACGCATTGGTGGTTTCCTTCAACCGCCAGTAGATCCGGTGCTGGTAGCTGCCTCACCTCTGGGTTATCGAAATAAAGCTACCTATCCCCTTGACATCTCCGCCACTGGTCAGGTACAAGCTGGTTACTACCAAAAAGGTAGTCACCAATTAATTAACTTGAATCAATGCCCAGTACAAGATACTCGCTTAAATCCAATACTAGCGGAAGTTAAACTGGATATCCAACGGCAAGGTTGGCAAATTTACAACGAACGTCGTCACCAAGGGCAAATCCGCCATCTCGGTTTACGCATTGGCCGACGCACAGGAGAAATTTTGCTGACGTTGGTGGTGAAAGACTGGAAGTTACCAGGAATTGAAACCCAAGCACAAGAGTGGTTAAAGCGCTATCCCCATTTGGTGGGAGTGTCACTGAATCGAAATGGCGATCGCACAAATGCCATTTTTGGCAGGGAAACTCGTTGCATTGCTGGAGTTCCCTATCTGCGGGAAAAATTCGGTCACTTGGAATTTCTTGTCCGCCCAGATACGTTTTTTCAGGTTTCTACAGAAACCGCAGAGGCACTGTTACAGGTAATTCAGTCACAACTGAATCTTCAAGGCCATGAAGTGCTAGTCGATGCCTACTGTGGTATTGGGACTTTAACTTTGCCTCTAGCCAAGCAAGTACGCCTGGCTACGGGCTTAGAATTACAATCAGCCGCGGTGGAACAGGCAATTTTTAATGCCCAACACAATGGAATTGAGAATGTGACTTTCCAAGTCGGGGCTGTGGAGAAAATTCTCCCAAATCTGGGCACTATACCAGATGTGGTACTACTAGATCCGCCACGCAAGGGGTGCGATCGCGCTGTAATTGAAACTTTGCGAAAGTTGAAACCATCTCAGATAGTTTACGTCAGTTGTAAAGTAGCCACCCTCGCCCGCGATCTCAAATTACTTTGTGCAGAGGGACTCTACAAGCTTACACGGGTACAACCCGCTGACTTTTTCCCCCAAACCTCTCACGTCGAAGCTGCTGCCTTTCTTGTGCTATCAGATTTCGACAAGGGTGCTTAGTACTTTACAAAAACTCAAATTGTAAATTTGTAGGAAGAGTGGATACCAATAATGCTAAAATCAAATTAATCTAACATAGAAATTCATTTTGTTTAAAGAAATTGAAGTTGCATCGGCTCTTAAAAATATGAATTGGGTTGTCTAAATTAAAAATCGGCGCACAACAGAGTATAATAACGCTCTTGCAAATTCCGAGCAGTTTCAGCTTCCTGACTGCATTAGCAAGTTTATCCAACCATGTTTATGTCCAAGCAATCTAAACTTATAAACAGAGTCAATGCTCCCTAGCATTTTCACAATTTAGTTTTAAAGACGCAAGTTTGAAGGCAGCATGACCACCTCAATTTTTATCAGGGTGCCTGTGACAGCAAACTGATGTCTAGCTAACTGAAAGCTATGGGGTTTCTCTTGTGATTACCATTTCGCTCCGTCCAGTTGGACGCAATTGGGGAACAATTAGTTTTGCCTCAACTCTCTATCTTTGTCCAATATTAGATTTACTATTGGCAGAGATTCCCGCCAAATTACAATCAGAATTGCGGCTAGGGCTTCAAGAAGCCTTAGTTAATGCAGCCAAGCATGGCAATAATCTAGATCCTAGTAAACTAGTAGTAGTACGTTTTTCCTTAATAGATAATCAATATTGGTGGATCATCTCAGACCAAGGGAGCGGTTTTACTCCCTCATCTGATAGCGTTACCGACCCTACACATTATTTGCCACCAGATGAGGCAGAAAGTGGACGTGGTCTATGTCTTCTCCACCAAATTTTCGATCAGGTAGAGTGGAACCGTAAAGGTACAGAATTAAGGCTTTGTAAGCAACTAGAAACCCGCCCCAGGTTATCTCTGCGGCGGTGAAGAGGGGAAGGTGGGGAGTTTTTGTCCTCTCCCCCTTGAACTATCGCTTATGCTCGCCATGAGACGGACAGGGAGGGGCAGAAATTGAGCGATCAAGCCAACCAACCGCCTGTTCTAATCTAGCGATCGCTTCTTGTGGCTGATCCTTGAGCAGAAACACTAGAGCAGCAGCTACTTGTTCACTGGCGCGGGAATTGCGGTTAGATTTAAGACGATGCCAATCATTAGGGGAAATGGTTAGCCGTTCCATAAGGGTTTGGGCTAATTCCAGATTAGTTAATTCATTCAGTTGACTGGTGTGAAGCGGCATACTAAGTCCTGAGTGCTGAGTTATGAGTCAAAATCTTGACAAATGACAAATGACAAATGACAAATGACTATTAGTCTTAGTTTACTACTTGTCAATGAAGCCGCCTAAAGAAACGCAACCCCAAGGGGAACATCCAGAGCCAGATTTGGGACAAGAACTGGAGTTAGTAGAGCGATCGCTTGTAGCATTGAAAGAACGCTATGCTCAAGTACAACGCGATCGCCAGCAAAAGGCAGAATGGCAACAACACAGCCACCAATTGCAGCAACATCAGTACCAGACGCCAGAAATTAAAGCAGAGCTAAGGCACATTCAACAGCAGTTGCAAGTGCTAGAAATAAACTTAGAAAGCCAATTATTTTCTTGGGGTAGCTTCAAGAGACCTTTTTGGCAAGTCGTCCGCTTTGGTGGATTGGGCGTTATTATAGGCTGGATCTTAAAGTCCTGTACTGGATAAATATGGTAAATCGACGGATTGCAGAAATATTGCTCAGTGGTCAACCTGATGAGTCTCTCGTGGTGAAAGGCTGGGTGCGGACAAAACGGGAGTTGAAAGGGTTTGCTTTTATTGAACTCAACGACGGCTCATCCCTAGCTAATTTGCAAGCCGTCATCAATCAGGATTTACCAGACTACGAAGCAATCACCAAACAACTAAATACAGGTGCTTCAGTCGAGGTAAGAGGGGTACTGGTAGCATCCCTTGGTAAAGGACAGCGAATTGAATTGAAAGCAGAATCGTTGAAAGTCCACGGTGAAGCTGATCCCGAAACTTACCCCCTGCAAAAGAAACGCCATTCCTTTGAGTTTTTGCGAACCATCGGCCATTTGCGATCGCGTACCAACTCCTTTGGAGCCGTTTTCCGCGTCAGAAATGCCTGTTCCACCGCCATTCACCAATTTTTCCAACAAAGAGGCTTTTTGTGGGTACACACCCCCATAATCACCGCTAGCGACTGCGAAGGCGCAGGAGAATTATTTAGCGTTACCAGCTTAAATTTAAAGAATGTACCCCGCACAGAAAATCAAGAAATTGATTACAGCCAAGACTTTTTTAGTAAACCCACATACCTAACAGTTAGCGGTCAACTAGAAGCCGAAATTATGGCAATGGCGTTTACTAACGTCTACACCTTTGGCCCTACCTTCCGTGCAGAAAACTCCAACACCTCCCGCCACCTAGCAGAATTTTGGATGGTTGAGCCAGAAATGGCATTCTGTGACCTAGAAGGCGATATGGATTTAGCTGAAGAGTTTCTCAAGCACATCTTTAAATATGTCTTAGAAACCTGCCCAGAAGACATGGAATTTTTCAATCAGCGCATTGATAATACCGTGTTGGCTACAGCCGAAAACATCATCAACAATCAATTTGAGCGTCTAACCTACACCGAAGCCATCAAACTTTTAGAAAAAGCAGATTTCAAGTTTGAATATCCTGTCAGTTGGGGCTTAGACTTACAATCAGAACACGAACGCTATTTAGCTGAACAACTGTTTAAAAAGCCGGTCATCGTCACAGATTACCCAGCGCAAATCAAAGCCTTTTATATGCGTTTGAGCGACGATGAAAAAACCGTCCGCGCAATGGATATACTCGCACCGAAAATTGGCGAAATTGTCGGCGGATCCCAACGGGAAGAACGGCTAGAGGTTTTAGAACGCCGCATCCAAGCCCAAGGGATGAACCCTGAAGATTTATCCTGGTATCTAGATTTGCGCCGTTATGGTACCGTTCCCCATGCTGGCTTTGGTTTGGGTTTTGAGCGCCTGGTGCAATTTATCACAGGAATGGCAAATATCCGCGATGTCATCCCCTTCCCCCGCACACCCCAAAACGCCGATTTTTAGCTTCTGTTCATGCTTTTTGGATGCGTTTCTTTACGCATCCTACGTAGCGTGCGTTCCCTAACGCACGACTTCCGACTTTTAAGAAGGGAAACTATACCCCATATTTGCTGTTTTATTTCCGTTAAGCCCTACTCCTTTTGTTAAAGTTAAGCTTCTTGAATCTCATTTTGTAAAACTTGAACTTGCTCAATAGATAGTTCAGTAACTTGAGCAATTTGCTCTAAACTCATGCCAATTCGCAACAAATTTAAAGCCAACTTTCTTGTTGTTTCGGCTTTCCCTTCGGCTTTCCCTTTAGCTTCGCCTTCTGCCTTACCTTTGGCTTCGCCTTCTTCTAGGATTTCTTGATAAATCACTGATTCGCGCATAATCTCACTCCTTAGAATCTTCCTAATTACATCTTTCTTTAACACCAGACCTGCTAAAATTCCACTGGCAGCAGCTATATTTCTTTGTAGCTGTTCATCGGTAATTGCTTCAACTGCTTGCGCTACTTGGCTTAATACCATTGTAGGATCATTTGTCTGACTTAGCACGGCAAAGGGTAATAAACCTGGAATACTCATAAATTTGTCTGTCGGTTCTTCCCACAGGCGTATTACTTCAAACTCATGATAAGTGTTGTTTAATCTAAAGCTATTTTGATTGACTAATATTGAACCTGTTTTTCGTAAATAGATTACTACTTGGCGCATTTCTTTGTTAGGAAAGCGGCGATAAACCCTCACCCGATAATCTAACATCCGAAAGGGGATATCTTCATCAGCATCGGTTTGAAATTCAGTATGTAGAACTAAATCATCAGATTGTAATAATATTAATGAATCGGCTCTTATTGGTTCGTTTGATAATTCTGTAGGACTTAGTTCTGTTAATTTAATTGGTGAACCTAGTAACCAAGTTGCTAAATCATCCTTGAAGTTTTCGGCAATGAATTTACAAATATTGTCATACATGGCAGCATTAAAGAAATTGTATCTGGCATTTTTCTCAATTTACTACTTCTTGCGTAAATACTGAAACAGTTCAACGGCTTTGGGGTTCTTCTCAGTTAGAACTTTTAAAACTTTAGTTTTTCCCCAGTCGTCAATCTCAAAAGTGTTCCCAAAACCACCTTGGTCTAGTTGTTTGAGGACTCGATAACGGTTTTGCAGAAGTAATTCTGACCCACAGTTACGACAAATACGATTATTTGCATTTGCTGGGTCAACAGGTTTTGGACAATGGGGATTTATACAATAAGTCATTACATAGAAATCAATACTCTAAAAAAGTTACTTTTATTCATACTTAAGCTTCTGAACAAAAATTTCTCAGGTTCTATTAATAGAATTCCCTCAACCGCTGACAAATTAATATAACCCCTAACCCCGTCTCGCAAGTAGAGAGGGGGTTAGGGGTTATGCAGTTCTATTTTCTGGTGATATCCGGCGCTGAATACAATCTCGATGCCAGAAATTTTATCTTGATCCCAGCTTCACACTGCAACATACAGCATTTTTCAGGTAAATGAAGTACACGGGTAGGGCCACAACAATGTTGTGCCCTTACGATAATCTGTACCTCACCAAGTTGCAATTTGCTGTATTGACAATCAGGGGTTAATTGCTGCGGTGTGTCAGTAAGGGAATACCGATGATAGATAACCCACGCCGAATACTGGTAGATTTCCTAGGTACTAGGTTTTCTAGGAAATTTGTACGAGATTGTACAGTTGCCAGAATCATGCAGCAAGGACTATCTTAATAAATGATGAATTGTGAAGTATGAAGTATGAAATTTCATGCTTGGCTTCACAATGCATAATTTATTGGTTTCCACACTTAAGGGCAGAGAAGATGATGGTAACCATTGCTGGTTTTGAGTTTTGAGTTAAGATGCCATAACTCAAAACTCAGAACTTCAGAACTCAGAACTGTATTTAAGCCATTTGATTTTCAATTGCCCACCGCGCTAGTTCAGTACGGTTGTGGAGATTGGTTTTGCCCAACATATTGGACACATGGCTTTCAACAGTACGCTGACTGACATTTAATTCTTCAGCAATTTCCCGGTTAGCTAAACCCCTAGCTACAAACTGTACTACTTTCAGTTCGGTTGGGGTTAGCTGCACATCGAAGGGAACCTGGATACGAGAACCGTTTTCTCCTCCTTTTGCTTGGTGTTCTTTCCAACGGATGGTTTGCTTGAGTGAGGATTCTACTTGCGCTACGAGTTCTTCTGGTTCAAAAGGCTTGACCATATATACGTCAGCACCTTTATTGAGACCTTTAACTCGGTCTGCGCTTTGTCCCTTAGCTGAAAGGAAAAGAACGGGAATCCAACTAGTGCGTTCGTTTTGCCGGACTTGTTCTACAAAAGTATATCCGTCCATTTCCGGCATCATCACGTCGCAGATGATCATGTCTGGAACATCATGTTCTAGAATTTCCAGAGCTTCTCGTCCATTTTCCGCCGTGATGACTTCATAGCCCCGGAATTCCAAGTAATCCTTCACCAGCAAGATGAGGTTAGGGTCATCGTCAATCAATAGAAGTCGTTTGTGATCTTTCATGCTGGGCTCTTTCATAGCAGTGGCACTTGTCGCGCTTCGGTCCATCAAGGTCTTGAATAGTTATCCTCTTTGGTGGATTATTGAGATGTTGTGTTTTTTCCCACCTAACTCGCCTTTGCTACCTCGGAGTCTTAGAAGTGGAGGCCACTTTCAAGAATTTTTAGTAGCTCGATGGCAAAAGTCCAGTAAGGATACGTAGAGCAGCAGTAATTATAATGCGCTATTATATATTGCTTTGAAAGGTGCGGGCTAAAAAACGCTGATTAAATCATAATCCTTCTGCTTCACAAGTTAAGTTTTGGCTCAAGATGACCCTAGCTCAAGACTAACCCGCGCTTTCCTAAAGCTTACTGCCATACCATATCCTTCGGATGTTAAGCCTCTATCAGAGGTTCACTATAAACCGGGGAAGTTTTTGGCAAAGGATAGGTTAAAAATGCTTATGCTTCAACCACCATTATGCCGATTAAGTGTTCTTGGATGATCCGCTCGTCGGACTTCCTTTCTTTGGTTGTCGATACCAGACCCCATCCGGGTAAACTACCATTATCGGCCCAGAACAACAAACACGCAAGCAGTTGGCTTTCGTTCTGAGAGATGCAAATGGGATGAATATCTGGCGGCTGGTTGAGTTGTAGCTCTCTCAGTCGCTTTTTTAAGTATTCCCAGGATTCCAGACTAGCTTGTTTTGAGCAGCAGTTTGCAACTGTTGAATCAGAACAAATAAAAATGTGTCGCTGAATCAATGCATGTTTTAGAGTTTCTACACAATGACTTAGGGCCTTACGTTCCAGGGATTTAGTGGTTTTGGGGATTAGATGGCTAGACTGGATCACTGTATTGTTACTCATCGAGCGGCTCCCTGATTACAGTTCTATAACAATTTCCCCGCTTTGCAAATAAAGTTGTCCATATAAAAATATTCGTAACTTACGGAACAGAACCCGAACGATCAGAAGAATTAAGTATTAATACTTTAAGTACCCCTGCCTGATTCTAGTTCGGGAACCCGTACACCAGGTAATGTTGCTATTGTATGCCGCCTTTCGCTAGATTAGCACTCAGGAGTTGAGAGTGCTAACGAGGCGAGAAATATTGGTATGGCAGCTTTATCTCTAAGCGTTTCTACAGTTAAACCATTAGGCGATCGCGTTTTCGTAAAAGTGAGCGCCTCTGAAGAAAAGACCGCTGGTGGTCTTTATTTGCCCGACACCGCCAAGGAAAAGCCCCAAGTAGGGGAAGTAGTTACCCTTGGACCTGGCAAGCGTAACGACGACGGCAGCCGTCAGGAATTGGAAATTAAGGTCGGCGACAAGGTGTTGTACTCCAAGTACGCTGGCACCGACATCAAGCTCGGCACCGAAGAATATGTACTGCTTTCTGAAAAAGACATTTTAGCAGTCGTGATTTAAATGGGTGATTAGGGGCATCGGTCATCAGGTATGGCGACTGGGGACTCTTTACTGGGGACTGGGGAAGAGTTTTCTGACTCACCAGTAAACCGCTAAACCACTAACTAATGACCACTGACCACTGACCACCGACTAATTCAAGACAAATTTGACTTACTACCTGAAATAGAGACACCTATGGCAAAGCGCATTATATACAACGAAAACGCCCGTCGTGCCTTGGAAAGAGGCATTGACATCTTAGCTGAAGCTGTAGCAGTTACCCTTGGCCCCAGAGGCCGTAACGTAGTTCTAGAAAAGAAATTTGGCGCACCGCAAATCGTTAATGACGGTGTCACCATCGCTAAAGAAATCGAATTAGAAGACCATATTGAAAACACTGGAGTAGCTCTGATTCGTCAAGCTGCTTCTAAAACCAACGACGCTGCGGGCGATGGTACCACCACTGCTACCGTTTTAGCTCATGCGATCGTTAAAGAAGGCTTGCGGAACGTTGCTGCTGGTGCAAATGCAATTTTGCTGAAGCGCGGTATTGACAAAGCGACCGCTTTCCTCGTCGAGAAGATTGCTGAACACGCTCGTCCGGTAGAAGATTCTAAAGCGATCGCCCAAGTTGCGGCAATCTCGGCTGGTAACGACGAAGAAGTCGGTCAGATGATTGCTCAAGCTATGGACAAAGTCGGCAAGGAAGGCGTAATTTCCCTAGAAGAAGGGAAATCTATGACCACCGAGCTAGAAATCACCGAAGGGATGCGCTTTGATAAAGGCTACATCTCCCCCTACTTCGCAACAGACGCAGAGCGGATGGAAGCGGTTTTCGATGAGCCTTACCTGCTGCTCACCGACAAGAAAATTGCCCTCGTACAAGACCTGGTACCCGTGCTTGAGCAAGTAGCTCGCTCTGGTCGTCCTTTGGTGATTATCGCCGAAGATATTGAAAAAGAAGCTTTAGCAACCTTGGTGGTTAACCGTTTACGCGGTGTACTCAACGTTGCTGCTGTCAAAGCACCTGGATTTGGCGATCGCCGCAAAGCCCTTCTAGAAGATATCGCCATCCTCACCGGTGGTCAATTAATCACTGAAGATGCTGGTTTGAAGCTGGATAACACCAAGCTAGAAAGCCTCGGTAAAGCACGCCGCATCACCATTACCAAAGACAGCACCACAATTGTTGCCGAAGGTAACGAAGTTGGCGTTAAAGCCCGCATCGAGCAAATTCGTCGTCAAATGGACGAAACCGAATCCTCCTACGACAAAGAAAAGCTACAAGAGCGTCTCGCTAAGTTAGCTGGTGGTGTCGCCGTGGTGAAAGTGGGTGCAGCCACCGAAACCGAAATGAAAGACAAAAAGCTGCGCTTAGAAGACGCTATTAACGCCACCAAGGCTGCTGTGGAAGAAGGTATCGTTCCCGGTGGTGGTACAACTCTGGCTCACCTCGCACCCCAATTGGAAGAGTGGGCGAAGAGCCACCTCAAAGATGAAGAGTTGATTGGTGCTTTAATTGTGGCTCGTGCTTTACCTGCTCCTCTCAAGAGAATCGCAGAAAACGCCGGTCAGAATGGCGCTGTCATTGCTGAACGTGTGAAAGAGAAGGAATTCAACATTGGCTATAACGCCGCAACCAACGAATTCGTTGATTTGCTGGAAGCTGGTATTGTTGACCCTGCTAAGGTAACTCGTTCTGCACTGCAAAATGCTGCTTCTATCGCTGGCATGGTGTTGACAACCGAATGTATCGTAGTTGACAAACCAGAGCCTAAGGACGGCGCTCCTGCTGGCGCTGGCGGTGGTATGGGTGGCGGAGACTTCGATTACTAAGATTTTTTAAGTCCCCCTAATTTGTGAAAACGGCTGCTTCCGCAAGGAGGCGGCTGTTTTTTTTGTTTAATGAACCGCGAAGGCGCGTTCGCGAAGCGTCTCGAAGAGATAGAGCGCGAAGAAAAATTAGTAAAAGTAAAAATTCTCTAGAGAAGAAGGAAGGAATAAAAAATACAATTATAATAAGCTTAATTAAGGGTATTATCACATTTAATCAATAACTATGGCTCAATTTGAATGGTTTGAATTTACCCCTTTGTCAAAAGATGATTTTATTTCTCATTTTCAGGATAGCAAAATTAACATTGAATATTGCTATATCAGATGGTGTGAACTTTATAAACGTTGTGGTATGAGGTTTTATAGATACCAATATAATCGCCATTGTTTAGTAGAATTTCGTGAATTTTGCTATGAAAATTATATCAATATTAAGTATATTGAGGAATTAGATGAAGATGAAAAGTATTATCAAAGCTGGCAAAAATGGAAACAAAATTCATCACATTTAGAAAAACATTTTAACGGTCAGCAAATTTTAATTAAACAACTTTCGTATCCAACTGATAAAGAAGGACAACTATTACAAGATGTCGGAATTTTATTGATAGAAGATATAATCCAAGGATGGAATGGAAAAATTCAAACTGCTGCAAAAGGTTTATGGTTTAATTTAAATATTAATTCTACACCGGAAGAACAAGCTTATTTTAAAAAAATACCTTATTCAAATTATTTAAGAAGTTCACATTGGCGGCGTGTTCGCTCTGCCATGATTCTACTTGAGGGTGCTATTTGTAATGAGTGCCTATATCATCATGGTGGTGAATCTTATTATGGAACAGATTGGGATTCAGAACTTCAAGTTCACCATTTGCATTATAAAAACTTGGGTTGCGAAAGATACGAAGATTTGCAACTTTTGTGCAAACCACATCATAAACAAGTCCATTTAAATCTAACTAAATGATATTATCAACTATTAATTATGAAAATAGTAGGGTGCGTTACGCTGTCGCTAACGCACCGTAATATATCAACAGAAAAGATTGGTTTGTCAACTTTGTGTAACACATCCTTGGAATAGGAAAATAGAGAAATTTGAGTTACGATAATGCTTGTAAGTTTTTAGCTGAACAGTACCCTGCTGATTTTGTGTTCTGGTTGCTGGGGGTGGAAGCGCCACAAATTGAAGTCTTGAAAACAGAATTAACACTTGAACCAATTCGCGCAGATTCTGTGACGTTTTTGCAAGCAGCTAACCAAATTTTGCACATTGAATTTCAGACTTTACCTAAATCTAAAACGCCGCTTAATTTCCGAATGCTTGATTATTCTGTCAGGTTGAAGCGTCAGTATAAATGTCCTGTAACTCAGGTATTGATATTTTTGCAGGAAACTGATAACGAAGTAGCTTTTACTGAAGAATATCGAGATAACACAACAATTCATCAATATCAGGTTATCCGTCTTTGGGAGCAAGATTCAACGCCATTTTTGGCAAATCCTGCACTGTTACCTTTAGCAACTTTGACGCAAACTGACTCACCACCAGCTTTACTAGCGCAAGTTGCGGAACAAGTCGCTACAATTTCAGATAGGGAGCAGCGCCAAAATATCGCCGGTTGTGTAGAAATTCTGGCGGGTTTGCGGTTTGAAAAGGATTTGGTTCGTCAATTTTTGCGGGAGGATATTATGAAAGAATCTGTAATTTATCAAGATATTGTTCAAAAGGAAGCGTTTAAACTAATCAGCCGTCAGCTTAAACGGCGTTTTGGTGATATTGACGCATCATCACTTGAGCAGGTTCGCAATTTATCTGCTGAAGAGTTAGAGGAATTAGGAGAAGCGTTATTTGATTTCTCTGAAGTGGCTGATTTGCTAGTTTGGTTAGAACAGCAGGAAAGGGGTTCATAAAGTTATAAAAGCAACACTAAGAGCGGTTAATAAACTCCTCTGGCTCAATACCAGCTTGCTTCAAAATCCCACGTAATGTTCCTTCTGGCATATCACCAGAATGATTGGGGATAGTAGCATAACGGTTAGTTTCAGGATTAAACCAAATTTCGTGACTTCCTGCGGCTTGACGATGAAAAATAAAGCCAAAAGATTTGATGTTTTTGACAATTTGTCTGTAGCTAAAGCCAGATAACCGTCCCATGAATTGACTACTGGCTGACAACTAAGGGATAGTTAAATTGCTCGGCTATTGGTTGCAAGTAATCGGGTTCTTTATCCTGAGATTGTGCTTCTAGCAACTTACGTGCTACATCACGGGCAATTTCTAAAGTTTCTGCAACCGTTCTTCCTTGGGCGACTAAGCCTTGAAGCTCATCAGAAGTGGCTAGATAAACACCTTCTGGTAACTTCTCAATATGGATATTTAGCAATCTTTCCATTTTTACTTACTTGTTCAACAACTTTAATAGCTATTATATCGCTTGACTGAAAAACGCGGGCGCTCTAAATCAATTTGTAATTCTTGATGCATCCATTTAGTAATCTACTCTCTGCATAAATTCTTTAGCTAGATTAACCATCGATTCATGAGACTCACCATATTTTTGTTTGTATGTTAACTGAACACTATAATTTAAACTTTCGGCAATTTTTGCTCTTTCGGGAATTTTTGTGTAAAAAGCTGGGGGGAAAAAAGGATTGACGATAATGAAATTTAAACTCTCAGTTTGGGCGATGGTTCCGTTATAACGACAAATTAAAGTTCCTAAAGATTTTAGAGTGTGTTGGTAATCTCTATTAAACTTATCGATGTGTTCCAATAATAAATCTAAGCCGTGAGTAGACATTTTATTTGGTACACAGGGAATGAGACAGAAATCACTTACATAAAATGCACTATTAACAACTTTATTAATACTTGGCGGACAGTCTATCAAAATATAATCATAATTTTCTAACAATGGATTGAGCAACTGACGAAGTACAGAAACTGAACTTCGTGGTAAATCTTGCTGAATCTC
Organism: Cylindrospermum sp. FACHB-282; assembly: GCF_014697195.1. GTDB lineage: Bacteria > Cyanobacteriota > Cyanobacteriia > Cyanobacteriales > Nostocaceae > Cylindrospermum. Next base: position 36,230 of record NZ_JACJRJ010000037.1, read on the forward strand.
AAATAATTTAGGACTGCTAGGTATCAGATGTAGGCAATTAAAAGAGTTTTTGTTTCTCACATTTGAGATATTTTCCTTAACTATAAATTTATCGTTATTACCATTTTCTAAAAAATATTCATAATTTTGAAATAAATATGGCAATGTCAATTTTCTAAATTCAAATTGCCTTTCCCAAATATCTTCAGGCATGAGGGCGCTAGTCAAGTTACTCTGAGGATCAATATCAATCGCAAGTACACGCTTGCCGTACATTGTATCGCCTGCCAAATATTCCGCCAACACCATAACAAGGGTAGTTTTGCCAACTCCTCCCTTGAGGTTGCAAATACTAATAACTTTAGCTGTCATATTTTTTGGTAGATGCACAGGGCTGTAATTCTATATTCCCAGAAAATCTACCAAAATAACATATTAGCTTCAGCCTAGCAGCATTAGGGTTATAGCCAGTGGCAGCACTGCGAGTAAAACACTGTTTTGTCAATCTCCGTAAATATACGTTTGTTTATCGGACAGAGTTAGATTTAACTGTACTTAAAAGTTATTCTTAGCACTTTTGTGCTTTTGCGTGAGATTATCAACTATAAACATGGCGAAACTACATTATGAAGGTTATACCGACAGGGCACCAACAAAATTAGTTAAAGAAAAGTTTGGGGATGCCAATGTTTACGCCCAAAATGCCAAATCGATATTAACAAAAGCCACTGGTTTTATCGCTGCTTATGATTTTACCCTGAACCCTTATCGGGGTTGTCAATATGGTTGTAGTTATTGCTATGCTGCTGCATTTAGCCCTAATACTCAAATGCGTCAAGACTGGGGTAAATGGGTAATTTTTAAAGAAAATGCAGCGGAAATTTTAGAGAAAGAGTTAAATAAATGGTATAAGAAAAATCCTCATCAACCGCCCAGGATTTACATGAGTAGCGTTACAGATCCTTATCAGCCTCTGGAATCTAAACATCAGCTAACTCGTAAGTTGTTAGAGGTGATGCTTGATGTGAGAGATAACGGTTATCCAACTCCTACTTTAGTAATTCAAACTCGCAGCCCAATTATTACTAGAGATATTGATTATTTACAACGTTTTCAGCGATTGCGAATTAATATGAGCATTCCTTCTGGAAGCGAATCTGTAAGAAGGGATTTTGAACCACGTTCACCTAGTATTAAAGCTAGGATAAATGCTATTAATAAAATCAAACTAAGTATTGATAATTTTAAAGGCTTTCTTCCCAAAATTTCTATTACTGTTACGCCTCTACTTCCAACATTACCAAATGAGGAAGCTGCTTTTATTGATAAATTAGCTATTGCCGATAGAGTGGTAATTCAAGATTTTCACCCAAGCCATAAAGGTTCTTTGATGGCATCAACCCGCGAAGAAGCTGAGGAAATTAAGCGAAAGTATGCTTGGTGGTATGAAAATGAGCAATTAAGCTATATGGGATTTAGGGAAAAGTTAGTTTCTCGGCTGACTGGGGTAGAAATTAAAGAAGGAAAAGACGGATTTGGTTATGAGTAATTTTATTGCAAATTGGTGGCGCAGTCAGCAGTTAAAGTCAGCCTTAAGCCGTGGCGATACCCGACGCGCTGTGCAACTCTTGCAAGATATTCAAAAATCTGGTGCAAATTTTTCATGGTTGGAAAAACTATTTAGGGATAAGTTGCAACTTGAGCGTTCTTTCCAGGAATATAAACGGGAGAAAGCCAATTTAACAAAACAAATAACCGATGCGTCACAGAAAGTAGATGAATTAAACTTACAACTTACTTTTGACTATTCAGCAGAGATTGCTTTCAAGCCTAATGAAGTATTTATTAGTAAAACCTTAAAGGATTTTGAATTATTCAACAAAGACAAAACTAAAATTCAGTGTACTGGAATTGATAGAAATACATTTGATGAATTAGAAAAATATCTAATTGAATATTTAGAAGATGAATTAAAACAAAAGTCATCGAAAAAGGGATTTTTAGAAGATTTAAGAATAGCTAGTGAAGATATTATCTCTCTGAAAAAAGGTAAAGATCCTGATTATCAATATGCTATAACTCCTCATGTATATTTCATGAGGTATTTTTTAGAAGGAGTCTATAGTGCTTACATAGCTTGGTTTTTAGTATATAAAGCTGGGTTGCTAAAACCTAAAATTAATCTACTCGATATTGGGGCTGGTTCAGGTTCTATATTCTATGGACTATTTGCTTTATTGAAAAATGTATGTTTTGATGAAAAATCAACTCAAATTCATGTTTCTTACTGTTCTTTTGAAAAACAGAAATATCTCCAATATTATGGCTTGCAATTTTGGCGTAAATATGAAAAGTATCATAATACACCTGCTGTTAATGCCTACTTGCGATTTTATACTAGTGATATATTTCAATATGCAACTAATGCCAGTGATTTAGAGCAACTGCCAAATAATTTTTATGATTTTATTTCAATTTCTCATTGTATATTTGCTGAAAAGCAGGAAAGGATTGCATCTCATCAAAAATATAAATATATTTTTCAGAAGGCATTAAAGAATGATGGTTACATTTTGGTAGTTGTACAAGGAAGAAGGCTGTGTCAGGCGTATGAAAGGCAAATGACAGAAGATGAAAGTCAGGAAAAGAATTTAATTGAAATGTTTGTAGAAGAATTAGGTTTGAAGTTGGTATGGTACAAATACATTACCTCTACAGGTAAGAGAAAACCGATGATTTCTTCTGAGTTTGCACGGTTTGCTAGAGAAAATCTGCCGATTCAGAAATACATGACTGAACTAGCAAAAAAATACCAAGTTGTGAATCATGATTTGAATTATGTTTTAGATGATTATGTGATTTTGGCTCGAAAATGAGCAAAATTAAAAAATAAATTGTCTAGAATGCTTACAGGGGTCTATCCTGGCTTTACGGGTGTGTTGCCCTCAAAACTGCAAAACTGCCCTATAGCTGGCTATCCCATGAGTTCAAAATCTTCTCGTTCTGACAAAATTCTGGTTGTAGATGATTCTCCAGATAATGTATTTTTGATCAAAACAATTTTGGAGGAGGAAGGCTACACCATTAGCACCGCCGAAAATGGTATTTCAGCATTAGCACAACTGGAAGCATCTCCTTGTGACTTGGTGTTGCTAGATTTGATGATGCCGGGAATGGATGGCTATGAAGTCACCAGACGCATTCGTAAAGAAATGAACTTACAGCAATATATCCCCATACTGCTGATTACGGCCCATGATGCCCCCAATGTCGCCCACGGCTTGGATTTGGGTGCTGATGATTTTATCCGCAAACCTGTAACATTAGATGAATTGCTGGCACGAGTGCGATCGCTCCTGCGGTTAAAACACAGTATAGATGAACGTGATGAAATCGCCCGCCAGCGGGAAGATTTTGTCTCCCGTCTTACCCATGACTTACGCACCCCCTTAGTAGCGGCTGACCGGATGTTAACTCTGTTTCAGCAAGGTGCTTTAGGCAAGTTATCACCGCAAATGCAGGAAGTAATCACCATCATGGCTCGCAGTAATATTAACCTGCTGGCGATGGTCAATACTTTATTAGAAGTTTATCGCTTTGATGCTGGTCGTAAAACCCTGGCATTTCAACCTGTTAATCTCGGCAAATTACTCACAGAAGTGGCTGGAGAATTAACCCCTTTAGCTGAAGAAAAAGCCCTATCAATCAATCTTGACTTTCTTGAAGAGTCAACCACAAACACGGTTACGGGCGATCATTTAGAACTACATCGTCTATTCACTAACCTCATAGGCAATGCTATCAAATTTACCGACGCAGGTTCAGTAACTATCCGCCTGACTGCTGAATCTCAATTTGACAAAAGCTACGGCTCAGAGCTTTTTGCGAACTCAAATTTTAGTGACTACATTACCATTGAGATAGCGGATACAGGCCCAGGTATTCCCCCTGAAGAACAAGCCAGTTTGTTTGACCGATTTCGCCAAGGCAGCCATAAGCGTTCTGGTAGCGGCTTAGGACTGTACCTTTCTCGCCGAATTGTTGAGGCACATAAAGGAAAGATTCTGGTAAAATCTGAGTTAGGCAAAGGTAGTATTTTTATTGTGGTTCTACCCATCAAACAATGAGAAAATAAAAGGTGTTTTTCACCGAAAAACTCAGCATACATAACTTCTCAATTACATGACTAAAATATTAACTGCAACTTTTATCTTTGAGTGATCAATACACAAAATACCAAGGATTAACTAAAGCCTAGCTTTTGGATATTACCTAACATATTTTTTTAATAAAACAAAGATGGTTACTGAATTATCAATTAGTGATATTGTCCGTCAACAGTGTGCTTATTTTTCCACGGACAAAACCAAAGAAATTAATTTTCGCCTAGAAAAACTCAAAACTATCAGGCAAGCAGTTGCTGAGAATAAACAAGCTATTCTTCAGGCATTACAAGCGGATTTGCATAAACCAGAACTTGAGGCTGTTACTGCCGAAATTATCTTTGTTTTAAAGGAAATTGACCAAGCAATTAAACACCTAAAAAATTGGTCTAAGCCAAAAAAAGCCGCAGTCCCTCTCTACTTATTTCCCGCTTCAGCCCGAATTCAGCCAGAACCTCTAGGAGTGGTTTTGATTATTGGTGCTTGGAACTATCCATTTCAGTTAGTTATCTTACCTTTAGTCGGTGCGATCGCAGCGGGAAACTGTACAATTATCAAACCTTCAGAAATTGCTACTCATACCTCTGGCTTATTAGCTGAAATTATTGCTAAATATTTTGAACCAGCTTATATTGCTGTCTTAGAAGGTGGTGCAGAAACAACTCAAAAACTATTAGTAGAAAAATTTGACCATATCTTTTTCACTGGTAGCCCAGATGTAGGTAAAATCGTCATGGCAGCAGCAGCCAAACACCTCACATCTGTCACCTTAGAATTAGGCGGTAAAAATCCTTGTATTGTAGATACTGAAATTCATCTAGAACACACCGCTAGACGGATTATTTGGGGCAAGTTTTTTAATGCTGGACAAACTTGCGTCGCCCCTGACTATCTTTTAGTAGCTCAGAAAATTAAAGAAAAATTGTTAGTTAATCTGGAAAAATGCCTCAAGGAATTTTATGGTGATTATCCAGAAACCAGCCCTGATTATGCCAGAATCATCACTCAAAAACACTTTGATAGATTAAGTAATTTCCTGAAACAGGGCAAAATTATTATTGGCGGAGAAGCCAACCAGACAGAACTTTATATCGCCCCTACATTACTAGATGATGTATCCTTAGAAGATCCAGTAATGCAGTCAGAAATTTTTGGCCCCATTCTGCCGATAATTGAGTACACAGACATCGCCGATGCGATCGCCTTAATTAATTCTCAACCAAAACCCTTAGCCCTATACTTATTTTCCCAAAACAAAAACCTGCAACAGCGCGTCTTGCAGGAAACCTCCTCTGGTGGCGTTTGTCTCAACGACACAATACTTCAATTTAATGTCTCATCTTTACCATTTGGCGGTGTGGGAAATAGCGGGGTTGGCAGCTATCATGGTAAAGCCAGTTTTGACACTTTTTCCCATTACAAAAGTGTGTTGCACAACCCCTTTTGGTTGGATATAAAATTACGCTATGCTCCCTACAAAGGCAAATTACCCTGGCTGTCGCAGTTACTGAAGCTTTGAGTTTTGCATTTATATTAAAACCCTAGTCAGCCGCTGTAACGCTCCTCCGCCCAAGGTTCCCCCCGACTGTGATAACCATTCCGCTCCCAAAAACCCAGTTCTTCCCGTTCTAGAAACTGCAAACCATTAATCCACTTGGCACTTTTCCAAGCGTAAATGTGGGGAACAACTAACCGCATCGGGCCACCATGTTCAGCTGATAACGGTTCACCAAATACTTTAAAGGCAAAGAAGTTTTCTTCTCGGACAAAGTCTGCCATTGAAATATTGGTGGTGTAGCCGCCGTAGCAATGTTCCATAACATGGGCTGCTTGGGGAGCTACCTCAATCAGACCCATGAAGTCTGTCACCTTAATACCAGTCCACTGAACATCAAGTTTAGACCAGCGGGTAACACAGTGGAAATCCGCTGTAAATTCTTGTTGAGGTAGGGCCATAAAATCTGACCAGGTAAAAGTGGCAGGTTTTGCCAAACCCCAAACACGAAACTCCCATTTCTCAATGTTGACTTGGGGCGTTTCACCATAAGTTAATACAGGGAACCCTTTAGCCAGGTGTTGACCTGGAGGGACGCGTTCGCCTTCTTCCTTGTCTGGTTTCTGAAAAAATTTCATATTTGAAAATGAGGGATTAGGGATTGGGCATTGGGGATTGTAGATTAGAAGGATTTATCATTACCCAGTAACCAATCCCCAGTCCCCTCCTAACTTGGAAATTATTACTCTTCTGCTTCCTCTTCTTCTGGACTTGGGTAGACAAATGTAGAACGTCCAGACAAAATCGATTTGCCTAGGGAGAGAGCTTTTTGAGCTTCAACGACGGCTTTGTGTCTCCAGGTGGCGCGGCGTTTATCTCGTTTGGATTTGGACGTTTTCTTCTTAGGAACAGCCATGATAGCGGATATTGCGATTCTTGACAACCTTTTTATTCTAGGCCATCAACTGACACTAAGGATGGTATTGGCATCGAGAATCAATCAATTCAAATTCACAGAAGTTCTGAACGGCGACAAAAATTCAAAATTTCTGATATTTACTTGCGGATTAGAGTCACTGTGGCTGCCTAGCAGGAGATAGATTGGTTGGTTTAACTGTCTTATTTTCAATTGGTAAGTTGGGTTGGATTGGCACTTGCCGGCTTTGGTTCCAAGAATAGTAGCGATCGCGAAGTTTTGAAGTAAGTTACCCAACGTAGGGGGTCTGGACGCGATCGCCATTGGGGGCGACTGACTTCTAATGCCAGAACTGGTGCGATCGCTCCAAAATTTTGTACTGAAACGATGATCGAAACATCTGTCACTAATATGTCTTGGTCGAAGCTGCGTTGAGCAGCTGCTCTAGCAGCCGCCTCTGCTCTTCTGAGAATGGTTTCGTAGTTTTCATCTGGTAGGCGGTCAAAGGCTAGGTCAACTCTAGCGGTCTCAGCGCGTACAATCTGGGGGGCGATCGCTTCCGTCGCCAACCATAAAGGAAGCGTAAATAAGAGCAAAAATCCGGCCTGAACTATCCGGATTTTTCTGGCAATTTGGCTAATAACTGGAAAGGCGATGATTGATGATGGTTGGTGGACATAACTCTTGATCATGACCTTGTAGCTCCTGACTCTTTATTGGGGACTCTTGACTCTGGAGACTCTTGACTGGGGATTGGTCACTAGAGGGATTTTTATCTCTCTCTTGTCTTCTCCCTATTACCCAATCCCCAGTGAAAGTATTTTCCGATTAAATAATGTAATAAGAGTTACATTTTTATCGGCGATATTGGCGAGCATCACCTAGACTATAAGACATAGGTTAGCTTTGTTTTTTCAGCAAAGCCAGCCGCAATTTTAGGCAAGCAAACAACAACCGAAAAAGAGCGGGATGGCAAATTACTGGGCGATCACTATTGGCATCAATCAATATCAGTTATTTCAACCTTTAAGTTGTGCTCAAGCAGACGCTGAGGCACTAAAAGATTTATTGGTGACAGAAGCAGGTTTTTTGCCCGAAAACTGCCTGTTGATGTCAAATACTTCACCGCCGATTGGCGATAAATCATCATATCCCACTAAAGAAAATATTCTGCTGTTGCTGGAGGAATTAGCAGCAACATCTTGGCAACCGCAAGACCAGCTATGGTTATTCTTCAGTGGTTATGGCGTCAACTACAAAGAAAAAGATTACTTGATGCCAGTGGAAGCGAATCCTGACCTCGTGCAAGAGACTGGCATAGAAATGCGATCGCTGATGCAGAGTCTGCAAATGGTTGGACTGAATGTATTGCTCATACTCGATATCAACCGCGCCTTTGGCACCCAAGCAGATGCTCCTGTTGGTCAAGAAATTATCGAACTAGCCCAAGAGCTTCAATTGGCCGCAATTCTTTCTTGCCAACCAGAGCAATTTTCCCACGAAAGTAGCGAACTAGGTCACGGATTTTTTACAGCAGCATTGTTAGAAGCTTTGCGTTCCGGTAGTGGCACCAGCTTGATGGATTTAGAAAGCTACTTGTATTCTCTAACGCCAAAATTATGTCAACACTATTGGCGTCCCATACAAAACCCTGTCACTGTCATCCCATCTAGGCAGCAAACCATCTTGCCGTCCTTGGCAATAGACAGCAACCTTGAACTAGACTCAGTCATTTATCCAGAAGAAAACTTTGCCATTGACCGGGCAGATTCCCCTCTCAAAGACACTGCCCCTAAAACTTTAACTGCCGATAAAGCCTGGTGGGCAGAAGGCAGAACAGTGGAAACAACCCTGAGCAAGATATCCTCCGGAACTCAAAAGTCCCAAAACCAAGAAGTCGCCCAGCCCCTTGTAGACAGCAATCGGATGCTGGCAACTTCCCCAGAATTAAATACAGTGGGAAGGTTTATTCCTTCCTCTGGCAAAGACTACGCCTCCCCATTGCCGTCAAATCAGGTAAACACCCCATTGTGGAAACAGTTTATCTTGTGGGGTGGGGGCAGCATGGTAGTAGTCGGTTTAATCGCCACATATTTTCTCCGCAATCAGGCAAGTTTCCAGATTAAAGAGTTATTTAAAGCATCACCCCATAGGGATCTTAGCGATGGGCTACGCCCCAACCTAGGCGATCGCCAGATTATCAATACTTTACCCAAGCCTCGCCCCATCACCCAAAACCCCGCACCAGTTGAATTAAATAACCCAGCGGGCGCTCAAATCTCCTCAACTCCTAAGGAGTCAGATCAGCGCAACCAAGCATTGTCAGACCTAGAGAAAATGTCACTTAAAGCAACTCAGGCTGGCGATTTGAGCAAGGCGATCGCCACTGCCCAGAAGATTAAATCTGGCGAACCGCTTTACAAACAATCTCAGGATAATATTCAAATTTGGAGTCAGATGATTTTAGATTTAGCCGCAGATCGTGCTAAACAAAGAGAGTATGCAAATGCTATAGCCACCGCTCAGTTAATTACTCAAGGTGAAGCCCTTTATCCCCAAGCACAAGCAGCAATTAACCAATGGCGACTAGAGGCCAAGCAGTATGTCAGCAACAAAACCCTATTAGAGGCAGCAAATGCCTTAATTCAGCCAGGACAGGCATCAACCTACAATCGTGCCATCGAAGTTGCCAAGAAAGTACCACCAGGCCAACCAGGTTTTGAATCTGCCCAAAAATCGATCAATAAATGGAGTGAAAAGATTCTAGACCTGGCCAAGCGTCGCGCTACCCAAGGAGAACTCAATGCGGCAATTGAAACCGCTGCTTTAGTTCCAGAGGTGACAGCCGCTTATGAAGATGCTCAGGATGCTATCCAAAAATGGCAAGTTAGAAAAATTAAAAATTAAAAATTAGTCATTAGTCATTGGTCATTAGTCATTAGTCATTGGTGAGCCAGTGCGCAGAACCGTCTTGTTTCCACGCCACGTGCTTTAAGCCGGGGAACCCGTCCAACGCAGTGGCTCCCCATGAGCAACTGGCGAACCCGAAGGGTCATTGGTCATTGGTCATTAGTCAAATAGGTAATGAGTGATGGGTAGCTAGTAATTGGAAAAACTATTACCAATTACCAATTACCAATTACCAATTACCAATTACCAATTACCAATTACCAATTACCAATTACCAATTACCCATTACCCATTACCCATTAGCAGTACTGTGAAATATCCTCACCGCATTCATCGGCTAGATAGCACATTGCTCGGAAACGTAAGCCCACTACTTCTTCGTATAAGGGATTTAGTTTGCACATTGGCGGAATGTGAAACAGGACTTTACCAAATAACTTGACATCGCGCTCAAATGGGCATTGAGCAGGAATCATTTTGCATAAACGGTGTGCTTGTTGGCGATCGCCAACATGAAGTTTGTCTAACCACTGGCGCAGAGGTTGGAGAGGATCGCAGTAAGACTTGGCAGCAGAACCATCCAGCTGGGAGGGATGCGAGTTACTTGGCTCTGCTTGATTTATCGAAACCCAGCTTGCGAGAAAAATTCTTTTCGTGGTACCATTAAATACCTTCATGGTCAATCCTCTATTTTATTGAGGCTATTCATCTTACTGATGAATATATACAACGTGGCAACTACTTTTACCGGAATAATCGTGTTCTGACTGATACATTAATATGATATTTGGGCGTCCACTTAGAGTCAGAACCTATCTATGACTACGTCAAGTTAAACCCAATTTTTTGGGGATGGGTAGTGTAATAATCTGATCTTGTTCATAACTTGACGTAGTTTAAATTCTAATGAAGACATCTGTCATTAGTCTAATGAAGACCTCTCTCATTAGACAGGTTTTAGCGTAATTTTAACAAAAGTTAATATAAAATATTCCGGTAAATGTTTGTAGTAAGTATAAATAATCAGTGATATAAATAATTTGGCGCGGGCCATATCTCAGACACCGTTGCTGGCAATAGCTCGGTCAAAAAGTAAAGTGATTTTTGGGAAATTTGCGATCTATGGCGTGCTAGGGCTGACTTACCTGGGGCTGGCATTTGGCTATATTCCTGGTTTACGGATGAACCGTGCCACCATTGCCTTGGTGGGGTCTGCCTTTTTAATTGCTTTCGGTGTTCTAAGTTTACCAGAAGCATGGCTTGCGATTGATGCCAATACCATCGTCTTTCTGTTGAGCATGATGGTAGTTAACGCTAACCTAGCCTATGCCGGGTTTTTTCGGCGATCGCTCTGGCTACTATTGAATTTTACCAGCAGTCCCCTCGGCTTGTTGATTGCCTTCACCTTTGCCAGTGGTATCCTTTCTGCCTTTTTTCTCAATGACACCATAGCGCTGATTTTTACGCCCCTCACCTTGAGTTTAACTAGGTCTTTAAGCTTAAATCCCATTCCCTATTTACTAGCCGTTGCTGGGGCAACTAATGTCGGTTCGGTAGCAACCTTGAGTGGTAATCCCCAAAATATCTTAATTGGCTCCTTCTCAGGTATTACCTATTTAGATTTTTTGCGCGTTCTCGCACCAGTTGCCCTAGCTGGCTTGATAATTCAAGTGTGCTTGCTGTGGCTGCTGTATCCAGATGTTCGCTCAACCAAACCTTGCCAGCAATTACCCACGGAAAGCGATCGCATTTACAAACCCTTGTTTAATAAAAGCTTAGTTATTATCACCGGCTTGCTAATTGCCTTTACTATGGGTTTACCCTTAGCAGAGTCTGCCTTAGTTGCTGCTAGCTTGTTGCTAATTACCAGACGCATCAAACCCCAACGCATCCTCAAAAAGGTAGATTGGAACCTGCTGATCATGTTTTCTGGGCTGTTTATCCTCACCAGAGTCACACAGAAGTTAAATTTACTCCAGCCATTTACCCATGCAGTTAACTCACCTGTGAATTTTTTGGGTGTGACGGTTATTTTATCTAATCTAATTTCTAATGTGCCGGCTGTACTCCTACTGCAACCTTTAATACCTCATGGTGATACCCATTTCTGGTTATTGTTGGCAGCGGGTTCAACTCTAGCTGGTAATCTGACTTTGTTTGGTTCAATTGCTAACCTAATTGTTGTCGAAGCGGCTGCTGACTTAGGTTACAGCTTGACCTTTTGGGAGCATCTGCGCTTTGGTGTACCCCTCACAATATCTACCCTAATTTTAGCTTACCTGTGGATTCATTGAAGACGATCAAACGGCAGGTTTTTTGGCTTTATCTAACATAGTAGCTAGCAGTTTGTCTCGCTCAAGAGACGAACCATTTGGCAAATTGCGTTCAAGTACTCGATGAAATCTTTAACAACCAATCATAAAGCCCCTGATGCTTTAATCAGAGGCTTTAGTCTCCTTCACTCTCAAACAAAAACGCTAAGAAAAACTTAGCGCCTTTGCGTCTTTGCGCGAAATAATTTCTAAGATGCTACTTGAGCAGCAGTCCGAGTACGGCGTCTTCTACCGTCAGCAACTTTCACAGGTGGTTCATCAGGGATTTGCATCAACAAAGTCACAGTTGGTTGACATTGCAATTCCCTGCGGATGGAACGTTGCAATTCTCGCTCTAAAGTGGTTTGCAATCCGCCCCAATCTATATCTGCTGGTTCACCTTCTGCACCAGAAAATTCTGACCAGCGGACGCTGAGGATTTCTTCAATTCGCTGTTGTACCCATTTGAGTAAAAGCGATCGCTCGAAGCTTGTGACTACACCCCGCATATGAATTTCTGGTTTTGCCAGCAGTTTGCCACTCCAATCAATAGCAGCGGCGATGGTGACAAGACCTTCTGAAGCCATGCGTTGCCGTTCTTGCAACACTTTAGCGCTCACCATCCCAGAACTAGTAGTATCTACCAGTTCGATACCAGATTGTACTTTACCAGCAACGCGGAGGGAATTTTCTGTCAGTTCTATCACATCCCCATTCTGGATAATTACCATATTTTCGGCGGGGATGCCTGTACTTTGAGCTGTTTCCGAGTGCTTCACCAGCATCCGATGTTCACCGTGAACAGGCACAAAGAACTTAGGTCGAGTTAAGGAAATCATCAGCTTTTGGTCTTCTTGGCAGCCGTGACCAGAAACGTGAATCCCTTTATCCCGTCCATAGACTACTTTTGCCCCCTGAATCATCAATTTATCGATCGTGTTGACGACAGCGATCGTATTTCCCGGAATTGGGTTGGCGGAGAATACTACTGTATCGCCTTGGCGGATTTTGATGTGAGGGTGTTCTTTGTTAGCAATCCGGGTCATGGCTGCCATCGTTTCACCCTGAGAGCCAGTCGTGAGAACCAATACTTTCTCATCCGGCATACTGCGGACAACATGCAAGGGTTGCAGCAGATTATCTTCGCACTTGATGTAACCTAGGTTACGAGCATGGGCAATCAAGTTCAGCATGGAACGGCCGACCACTGTGACTACACGGTTGTGCTTCTGGGCTAGATCCAAAATCATATTGATCCGATGGACGCTGGAAGCAAAGGTGGTGACAAACAATCGCCCAGTGGCTTGAGAGAATACCCGGTCAAGATTGGGATAAACGGAACGTTCCGAGGGGGTGAATCCTGGTACTTCTGAGTTGGTGGAATCACTCAACAAGCAAAGCACACCTTTTTCCCCATGTTCGGCTAGGCGTTGGAGGTCAAATTTTTCACCATCCACTGGGGTGTGGTCAATTTTAAAATCTCCAGTGTGGATAACTACACCCAAGGGAGTATGGATTGCCAGGGTGAAGCTATCTGCGATGGAGTGGGTGTTGCGGATATATTCGACAAAGAAGTGTTGACCAATCCGCACCACATCACGGGGGCGCACTGTTCTTAATTCTGTGCGATCGCGCACCCCTGCTTCTTCCAATTTCCCCTCTAGCATTGCCATTGCTAGCCTTGGGCCATAAATCACGGGGATTTCTATTTGTTTGAGGTGAAAAGCAATGCCGCCAATATGGTCTTCATGACCATGGGTAACGACCATACCTTTAATTTTGTGGCGATTTTCCCGCAGATAAGTCATATCTGGGAGGACAATATTTACTCCATGCATCGCCTCTGTAGGAAAAGCCAATCCTGCATCTAACAGGATGATTTCGTCTTCGTACTCGAAAACACAGGTATTTTTACCGATTTCGTGTAAGCCGCCCAAAGGAATAATTTTCAGGGCGGATTCAGCTTCGTTTTTAGCCATTTGCTCCTTGATATTTGTGTTTGTGGTTAATCAGTTGATAGTTAGGGTTCTTGTATGAAATACAACACGCGCTGTCTACGGCGTCTGTCCCAAAGCAGCTAAGTTTTAATTCAGATTTTCAATTGTTTGTTGAATAAAATGGACTTTACACTCTTTGCGTAGCGTCTCCTAGAGAAGGATTCATCAGTTTATCTATCCGTCGTAGCATAAACGTTTAAATTGCTACTTACAAATAAAGATTGCCTCTTATGTATATGTATCTTTGGCAACTAGAAAATTGCCGAGGCTGAAATTTGCGCCTAGATTAAACTAAGTTCTCGAAGCACCGCCTCTAACTTTTGACAGATTTCTGAGTCAGTTTCGCAGAGCGGCAGACGAGTAGAACCAACCTCCCAACCTTGAAGATTTAGTGCTTTCTTAACTGGAATAGGATTTGTAGCTAGAAATAAAGCTTTAAACAACGGGAAGAGTTGGAGATGAATCTCAGTAGCGATTTTAATTTTCCCCGCACTAAAGGCTTGGATCATCTGCTGTAGTTGGTTTCCTACCAGATGAGAAGCCACACTTACCACACCCCTTGCCCCGATAGCTAACAGGGGTAAGGTTAAAGAATCATCTCCAGCGTAGATATGAAATTCTTTTGGTGTCAAGCGGCGAATTTCACTGGCCTGGTCTAAACTCCCACTCGCTTCTTTAATCCCAACAATGTTATTGACCTCAGCTAACCGAGCAACTGTTTCTGAACTGAGATTTTGACCGGTACGACCAGGAACGTTATACAACAACATCGGTAGGTCGGGACAGGCTTGTGCTATCGCCTGAAAGTGCTGATATAGTCCCGCTTGGGGCGGTTTGTTGTAATAAGGAACAACTTGTAAAGAACCATGCACTCCTATTTTAGCTGCCTTTTGGGTTGCTGCGATCGCTTCTTTGGTGGAATTAGAACCACACCCGGCAATCACCTTGGCTTTACCTGCCACGGTTTGCAACACCTCGACAAACAGCTGGTATTCCTCATCCCAACTCAGGGTTGGGGATTCCCCCGTTGTGCCACACATCACTAATGTATCTGTGCCATTGTTCACTAGATGTGCTGCTAGTTCTGCCGCTACATCATAGTTGACACTACCGTCTGCTTTAAACGGCGTAATCATAGCGGTTAAAACTCTGCCAAAATCTCCCACCCTCTTTTCACTCCTGATAACCCTGTTTGTTTTTTGTCTCTTGGTGGATTTCTATTGTCATAACCTATCTACTAAATTGCTTGCAAGCGTGATTCACACATTTGCATGAATTTTTCTGTATCTTTGAACGCATATTTTTCTATTATTGCTAGCTAGAAGCGTAAACTTTTGCCGATTTGAGTAGTTTTTTTTCTACCAATAACTCAGCAATTTGTACTGCATTCAACGCTGCACCTTTACGAATTTGGTCGCCACACAGCCAAAGTTCCAAGCCACACGGATGAGAAATATCTTGACGAATTCTTCCCACTAAAACTTCATCCCGCCCACTGGCTTCAATTGGCATGGGAAAGTGATTAGTCTCCCAATTTTCCACCAATTTGACTCCAGGGGAGTGACTTAATATTTCTCTAGCTTCATCTGGACTAAAAGGCGTCTCAAATTCTAGATTAATTGCTTCTGAATGGGCGCGGAGTACGGGAACCCGTACACAAGTGGCAGTAATTCTGATCTCTTGGCTGCCAAATATTTTCCGAGTTTCGTTGACCATTTTCATTTCTTCCTCACAATATCCCAGATCGTTTAATGGGGAGTTATGGGGAAATAAATTAAACGCCAACGGGTAAGGTAGTACCTCAGCAACTGGTAGCTGTCCTTGTAGAATGGCACTGGCTTGGGTTTTCACTTCTGCCATTGCCTTGGCACCAGCACCGCTAGCCGATTGGTAGGTTGCAGCAACTATGCGTTTTACTGGTCTGACTTGATGCAACGGCCATACTGCCACCGCCATTAAAATTGTTGTGCAGTTGGGATTGGCAATAATTCCTTTGTGACTAGCGGCAGCTAGTGGGTTCACTTCTGGCACTACCAGAGGAACTTCCGGGTGCATCCGAAAGGCGCTGGAATTATCAATTACTACTGCCCCTTTTTCTACAGCCACTCCTGCCCAAGTTTTGGATGTGCTACCCCCGGCACTAGCTAGCACTAGATCCATGTGATCAAATGCGCGATCGCTCACTGGCTCAACTGCTAGAGTTTCTCCTCGAAACCGCAGCGTCTTCCCTACACTCTGCTCTGATGCCAACAATTTTAAATCAGCAATCGGAAAATTACGGCTCTCCAGTAATTCCAGCAACTCTGTGCCTACAGCACCAGTTGCTCCCAAAATAGCTACACGATACGATTTAGACAATCTGACTTCCTCCTTTAAGAGGTTATTTACAATTCTTTGGAATAATTAAAAAAAAATTAATCCATATTTTTTAATGGCAATAGCAGATATTAAATAAATTTGAATAATTTTTTAGATGTTTCTCTAATTTAGTAGATTTTTATAAATTTGAGACATTTATTTTCTTTGTTATAGAAAGTTAACTTATTATGTTGCTGTTGACAAAACTTACTGCTCAAATTTTCCCCAAATTTAAACTAATACACTATTATACAACAAACTGCCATCCAGGGAAAAAACGGAGATATTTGCACTGAGGTATTTTCCCAATATAAAGTAAACAAACATCTCGCCTGTGAAAGTTTGTTACCAAGACGATGAATGTACTATGATCCAAGTGGATTAGCACCAGCACTGCAATAAACTGGAGCTAGGTGGCAAGGCAATAGCTGCGCTTTTCCCAAGGCTGCCAGAGCAAACAGTACAAGTTTAGCATCCGGTCTACTAGTTGAGAACCAGGATATCACGGTGTTAGCCCTCTGATCACAAGTCCACTTCTAGTGCCTAGTTTTGAGTGAAGAAGTTGCCAAAAAAGTCTATTGAGCAGGTTTTTGATGACTCAGGGACTGGCTCCTCAGGACTCATAACTCAAGACTAATGTGGAGGTGCGGTAAAGTTATGGCGATAAAGTGTTAAGTCCTTTGCCATTGGCAGTAAACTGGATCTCTGCTGAAGGACACCCAATCATTGGATTGGATTCTGATGCAGCCTTGTGGCCATTTCCCATCCCTGCCGCGAGACATCAAGTGAGTAACGGGAGCGATGGCTACGCCACGCTTTCAGCAAACGCGTCTTGTGTGTACTCGGAGTTTAAAATACCAGAAAACAGAAACAAAGCATGAAAGTCACCCAGGAGAAACTTCCCGCCAGCCAAATTGGCCTGGAAATAGAGATCACACCGGAAATCACCAAACAAAAATACGAACAGGTGATTAGAAACTTAGCTAGTACTGCAAATATTCCTGGGTTTCGCAAAGGCAAAGTGCCGCGGCAGATATTGCTACAGCGCCTAGGGGTCAGTCGCATCAAGGCAACAGCCCTGGAAGAACTGATTCCAGATGGTATTGAGCAAGCAGTCAAACAAGAAGCGATCGCCGCCATTGGTCAGCCGCGATTGCTCTCCTCCTTTGAGGATTTGATTAATAATTATGAACCGGGGAAACCCCTGATTATTTCCGCTGCTGTCGATGTGGAACCAGCAATCAATTTGGCCCAGTATACTGACTTGCAAGCCAAAGCCGAGGAAGTAAAGTACGATCCAACCCAAGTGGAAAACGTCCTGGACAAAGAACGGGAAGAATTGGCGACCTTGATTCCTGTAGAAGGACGTACAGCCCAAATCGGTGATATTGCCGTTGTTGATTTTAAAGGTGTGTTGGTCGCCGAGGACGAAACATCTGAGCCAAAACCAATTCCTGGTGGAGAAGCAACTGATTTTCAAGTTGAGTTGCAGGAAGATAAGTTTATCCCCGGTTTTGTAACTGGCATGGTGGGGATGAATCCTGGCGAAACCAAAGAAATTTCCGCTCAGTTTCCAGATCCCTATGCCAACGAAGAATTAGCCGGAAAACCAGCAAGTTTTACGGTGACACTCAAAGAAATCAAGGAAAAAGAACTACCTGAATTGAATGATGATTTTGCCCAGGAAGTTAGCGAATTTGAGACTTTGGCAGAATTGCGGGCATCTTTAGAAGAGCGATATCAAAAAGAAGCTGAAGATAAAACCAAAGCAAATCAGCAGGAAGCGCTGGTAGCAGAACTAATCAAGCACGTAGAAGTTGACTTGCCAGCAACATTGATTGAACAAGAAGCTGATGCCATGCTGACACAAACAGCCTTCCGGCTGTCCCAGCAGGGACTGGATGTGAAGAAGTTGTTTACCCAAGATATTATTGCCCAACTGCGGGAGCGATCGCGTCCGGAAGCAGTTGAGCGCCTAAAACGTTCCCTAGCCTTGCAGGAAATCAGTAAACGCGAGTCTATCGCAGTGACACCAGAAGAAATCGAAGCTAGAGCAACAGTTCTGTTGCAGCAGTATGACGATCAAGACGTGGATGAAGATAGACTGCGCTCAGTGGTGGAAAATGAACTGTTAACCGAAAAAACCCTCAATTGGCTCCTAGAACACTCATCTGTTGAACTTGTACCCGAAGGTTCTTTGACTGCCACAGAGAAAACAGAAGTAGAAGAAACAGAATCAGTTGCACAAAGCACTGAAGCTGACAAGGGCGATGAGTCCGCCAGTCCTGAGTAAAAGTGATGGGGTAATGGGATGATAGGGTGAATCACCCTTGACCCTCAACCCTTAATCCTCGACTCTTGACTCCTCAATATTTAGGATTCAGGATTCAGAACTCAGCACTAAGTTAGACGGGAGGAAATTAGATGAGGCATAATGGTTAACACATAGCTCAAATAAAAATCCCATCCGTGTAAAAAGCAGCTGTTGCTGCAATCTCTGTCCTACTTATTGTTAAATGTTCTTGTATGCTTGTATCGCAGTCGGGAAATCACCCAATTAGCAGCTTGAGTCGAATAGATATTAACTCCCACTTAACCAGCCCTAGCAACATCGTGCCGATGGTGGTAGAACAATCTGGTATGGGAGAAAGGGCTTTCGACATCTACTCTCGCCTACTGCGAGAGCGGATTATCTTTTTGGGAACACCCATAGATGATGCTGTCGCCAATTCAATTGTTGCCCAGTTGTTGTTCTTGGACGCCGAAGACTCAGAAAAAGATATTCAACTGTACATTAATTCTCCCGGCGGCTCCGTCTACGCAGGGATGGCAATCTATGATACAATGCAACAGATCCGTCCCAATGTTGTTACCATCTGCTTTGGACTAGCTGCGAGCATGGGGGCATTTCTGCTAACCGCTGGGGCGGCGGGGAAACGTATGTCTCTACCCGACTCCCGGATTATGATTCACCAACCCCTTGGCGGCGCTCAAGGGCAAGCCATTGACATCGAAATTCAAGCGCGAGAGATTCTTTACATTAAGGCTAAATTGAATCAGTTATTAGCCCAGCATACTGGTCAAGCTTTAGAAAAGATCGAAGCAGATACAGAACGCGACTTTTTCATGTCGGCAGAAGAGGCGAAGAACTACGGTTTGATCGATCAGGTCATCTCCAGACAAAATATTCCCACAGTAGGGGAAAACGTCACCATTCTGAAATAAGAGGCTGGTATGTCTAAGTACGACTCCCATTTAAAATGTTCGTTTTGTGGCAAGTCTCAGGAGCAGGTGCGTAAATTGATTGCGGGGCCGGGAGTCTACATCTGCGACGAATGCGTGGACTTGTGTAATGAAATACTAGATGAGGAGTTACTGGACACGAATGGTGCGGCGTCGCCACCAGCACCACGGTCAGAACCACCGCAAAAACGCCGTGCCCGGACTTCTAGTCTCTCATTTAATCAAATACCCAAACCTAGAGAGATTAAAAAGTATCTAGACGAACACGTAATTGGTCAAGACGAAGCCAAGAAAGTGCTGTCAGTTGCGGTTTACAATCACTACAAACGGCTGGCCAGCGTTCAGGCTAAAAGCAGTGGCAAAGGTGGAGCAGAGGATGCCGTAGAACTGCAAAAGTCCAATATTCTGTTAATTGGCCCGACGGGTTGCGGCAAAACCCTCCTAGCACAAACCCTAGCGAAAATCCTGGATGTACCCTTTGCCGTCGCTGATGCCACGACGCTGACAGAAGCAGGGTATGTGGGAGAAGATGTGGAAAATATCCTACTGCGACTATTGCAGGTGGCAGAGTTGGATGTAGAAGAGGCGCAGCGGGGGATTATCTACATTGACGAAATTGATAAAATTGCCCGCAAGAGTGAGAACCCCTCGATTACACGTGATGTTTCTGGTGAAGGTGTGCAGCAAGCTTTGCTGAAAATGCTAGAGGGGACGATCGCTAACGTTCCACCCCAAGGAGGACGTAAGCATCCCTATCAAGACTGCATCCAGATTGATACCAGCAATATCCTGTTTGTTTGTGGCGGTGCCTTCGTCGGCTTAGATAAGGTTGTAGATCAGCGAGTTGGCAAAAAGTCCATCGGCTTTGTCCAACCAGGAGAAGGTCAGACGAAACAAAAACGGGCAGCTGATACATTGCGCCACCTCGAACCAGATGACTTGGTGAAATTTGGCATGATTCCCGAATTTATTGGGCGGGTGCCAATGGTAGCGGTGGTAGATCCCCTGGATGAAGAAGCGCTGATGGCGATTCTCACCCAACCACGTAGCGCTTTGGTGAAGCAATACCAGAAGCTGCTGAAGATGGATAATGTTCAGTTAGATTTTAAACCAGAAGCCTTGCGGGCGATCGCTCAAGAAGCCTACCGCCGCAAAACTGGTGCGCGGGCGCTACGGGGCATTGTGGAAGAATTGATGCTGGAAGTGATGTATGAGTTGCCATCCCGCAAGGATGTTACTCGCTGCACAGTGACACGGGAAATGGTCGAGAAGCGATCAACCGCTGAACTACTGGTGCATCCTTCCTCACTACCGAAGCCAGAATCAGCCTAATAGTCATTAGTCATTAGTCATTAGTCATTAGTCATTTGTATTTTGACTTTTGACCTTTGACTTCTAAATTTTGAATGAGAGAATTTTGACTAATGCCTTATATTAATGTTCGTGGCGTTGAGCACTACTACGAGTGGATGAAAAAACCATCTGGTTCTTTGGTAAAACCAGTGATGATTTTCATCCACGGCTGGGCTGGTTCGGCTAGGTACTGGCAAAGTACTGCTGAAGCTTTATTAGACTATTTTGATTGTTTACTCTACGATCTGCGGGGTTTTGGGCGTTCCCGTGGTAAACCAACCATTGCCCAAGCTAGTGAATCTGTTGTTGAGTCGCAATCGCTCCAGAAAGAAGCTGAGGCAATTAAAGAGTTAACCTATGAGTTAGAGGAATACGCTGAGGACTTGGCAGCTTTATTAGATGAGTTGCACCTCCAGCGCGTTTATATTAATGCCCATTCAATGGGCGCTTCCATTGCTACTTTATTTTTCAACCGCTACCCCCAACGAGTGGAAAAAGGAATTTTAACTTGTAGCGGGATTTTTGAGTATGACGAAAAAGCCTTTGCTGCCTTTTATAAATTCGGTGGCTACGTAGTTAAATTCCGTCCCAAATGGTTAGGTAAAATACCATTGGCTGATAGGATGTTTATGGCCAGATTTTTGCATAGTCCTATACCCAAATCGGAACGTCAGGCTTTTTTACAAGATTTTATCGATGCTGATTATGATGCAGCGTTGGGAACCATTTTTACGTCCGTCAGTAAGGCACAAGCAGAATTTATGCCTGGTGAGTTTGCCCAGCTGACAGTACCAACTTTGCTGGTGGCGGGTGAGTATGACATAATTATTCCTGCTGAATTGGGACGGCAGGCAGCGGCATTAAATGACAAAGTTGAGTTTACTGTGATTCCTAATACCGCCCATTTTCCGATGTTGGAAGATCCAGAAACTTACTTGGTAAGGGTGCGAGAGTTTTTGCACATCCCTACAACAAAACTAAGCAATTCAAATTAACCTAGGGTCATTAGTGATCTAGAAATACCAATGGTTCACAAAACTAATCTTTATTAGTTAAAATATCAAAATTGGCATACCGTCATGCTGTTTAATTCAGCTAGGGAATCATTGAACAGGAGTTCTGTTAACTCAATCCTAGTTCCCGTTTGAGTAAACTAATCGACTGAGAACCGATATAATTTGCACAGCGAACCAACTTGGGGAGACGAATTAAGTCTTCCGAAGCTGTTTGCGCGGCTGCTTGCACTGCTGAAAAACTGGCTTGATCGGTGCAAAAAATCACCTCCGCCCGCTTGACCAGGGCCTGAAGTTTATAAGCATCTTTGGGTTGCGAAGTCATGACGAGTAGTTCATCCCCCCGTAGACCGTGAAGGATGACTTCTGTAGCTCTAAGAATACCAGGACTGAGGCTGGCTATGCCAATACAACTAGCTTTGGGTAGGTTTTTCACCAAGTTGAGTTCTTTGCCATAGTCGTGGATATCCAGGGGGATCACGCGCACAGCTTTTGGCGCGGCGATCGCTTCCGCATCCCCAATAAAGTACCGACTGGTGACCAATGTCGCAGAGGTAGTTTGATCTAGCACAGCAGCTAATTCTTCCATTGCTACCAACTGCACTGGTATTTTTAGGGATTCTTCCAATTCATAGACCATTAATTCCCCAGCACCAATGTCTTGAGATGGCGCCGCCACCAGCACCCGTGCACTACAACGCAAACGCCAGTCAATTTCTGCTAGAAATATCTCCCGCGCTTGATTGAGGGTACAGCCTTGACTGAGCAATTCGTCAAGTGCTTCTTGAACAACTTTGTATGCTTCGGGATGTTGCTTGAGAATGGGCGATTGTAGCCTACTACCGCCCTCATGTCCTTGGGCGCGGACATAAATTCCCGAACCAGCTAGACTTTCAACAAATCCGTCTTCCTCCAACTGACGGTAAACTTTGCTGATGGTATTGCGATGTAAGCCTGTTTGCATTGCTAGCGCCCGTGTGCTTGGCAATTTATACGCGGGTGGATATTGCCGGGAAGCGATCGCAAACCTGATTTGATTAAACAACTGGGTGGATGCGGGAATTTCGCTGTCTGGCTGAATACGGAATTGAATCATCACCAAGCCTGTTCCATAAAACTAAATACAATGCCGGACTTGTTCAGACATTGAGGTTTACTTCCTGCTTCTTCCGGGACTGTAGGTGTTTCCCCCCGTTCACAGGCAGAGACGACTAAGCCAGCCGCCTTTGATAGATTAATTGCCGCCTTCAAGTCTCTATCTAAAAGAAACACCACAAGCAAGTGATACACCCGAACGGATAAAGGCGTTTTTTGTGGATGATCACAGGACGAGGAAATTTGAGAACTGGGGTAGAACCTGTCAACTAACACCAAATGCATATTCTACCTGTTAAATATTTTATTCTGACCTTGAGTTTCTCTGGTGGAAATTTCTCATGCGCTCAATGAGTGTTAATTGATAATTTGATGGGAGATAGCCTGAAGATACTGGCATAGTTATATCAAACAATCACAAGGCATAGGTAAAAATTATTATGACAGAGTATGCAATCACCACCACAACGGTTAATCTTTCTCTACCAGACGCTACGGTAAGACCAGATAATTTCCTCCCTACCGCTTACTTGGCACAGCCCAAAGATCCCGGTTCTTACCCAGGAGTTGTAGTTCTACAGGAAATTTTTGGTGTTAACGTCCATATTCGGGAAGTTACAGAACGGATTGCCAAGTTGGGGTATGTAGCGATCGCCCCCGCACTCTTCCAACGTCAAGTCAGAGACTTTGAAACTGGCTATACCCCCCAAGACATAGAAACTGGTAGAAGCTACGCCATGCAAACTCAAGCACCAGAGTTATTGATGGATATTCAGGCAGCAATTGATCACCTTAAAAGCCTCCCCCAAGTGAAAAAAGATGGCTTTGGCTGTATAGGCTTCTGTTTTGGCGGTCATGTAGCATATCTGGCCGCCACCCTACCAGATATTAAAGCCACTGCTTCCTTCTATGGTGCTGGCATCACCACCCGCACACCTGGAGGTGGAGAACCCACCCTGACCCGTACAAGGGAAATTAAAGGCACTCTCTACGCCTTTTTTGGGACTCAAGACGCCAGTATTCCTTTAGAACAGGTAGATGAGATTGAAGCAGCGTTAGAAAAATACAACATTCCCCATCGTCTGTTTCGCTACGATGGAGCTGATCACGGTTTTTTCTGTGACCTTCGTGGCAGCTATAATCCTAAAGCTGCAACCGATGCTTGGGAGCAGGTGAAACAACTGTTTGGGAGCCTGTTGGCGGGGTAAAATTGCTTAGTGTTCAAGCAAGCGTGCAATAACTACAAACGGCTGCCATCACCCTCTCACCAAGTCCGATGTTGTTGGGCGTTGAGTAAAACTCCAGCGGCATCAGATCAAATAACAATTTATCTTCAAAAGTCATGAATTCCGAATCGAAAAGTTCTCAAACAGCCAATTCGTCATTTACAATGGACGATTTCGCCAAAGCACTGGAAAAACACGACTACCAGTTTCAAAAGGGACAGGTTGTACATGGCAAAGTGTTCCAACTTGACCATGATGGAGCTTATGTTGATATTGGTGGCAAGTCGTCAGCTTTTCTCCCCCGTGATGAGGCTTCTTTGAGAGCAGTAACCGATTTATCGGAGGTGCTGCCGATGCAAGAAGAACTGGAGTTTTTGATTATCCGAGATCAGGATGCTGAGGGTCAAGTAACTCTTTCTCGCAAGCAGTTAGAAATTCAGCACATCTGGGAACGACTGCTAGAGATGCAGGAAAATTCCCAGACGGTGCAAGTGCGGGTTATGGGTGTGAATAAGGGTGGTGTCACCGTTGATCTTCTTTCTTTGCGGGGATTTATTCCGCGATCGCATTTGCAAGAACGTGATAACTTAGAATCACTCAAAGGTCAAACTCTGAATGTCGGCTTTTTAGAAATCAATCGCAACACCAACAAACTAATACTTTCCCAGCGTTTGGCCACCCGCTCTAGCAACTTTAGCTTATTACAACTAGGTCAGCTGGTTGAAGGTAAAGTTACTGGCATCAAACCTTTTGGCGTATTTGTCGATTTAGATGGTATGAGCGCCTTGCTACACATCAAGCAGGTGAGCCAAAAATTCATTGAATCCCTGGAAAAAGTCTTTCAAAGCGGTCAGAAAATTAAAGCTGTAATTATTGACTTAGATGAAGGCAAAGGTCGGGTAGCTCTTTCTACCAGGGTTTTGGAAAACTTCCCCGGCGAAATACTGGAGAATTTTGAAGAGGTGATGGCTTCCGCTGAAGCGCGTGCCAATCGAGCTAGTAACAAACCTGCTGAATAACCACGCTTACCGATAGCACCGATTTTTCTTGGTGATAGCTTCTTCGGAGTTCCTCTAAAGTGTCTTCAGCAAAGGCAAATTTGATCAACTCGACCAATTGGCCCCAACTAGACAGCACAGACTCTGAGGAAGCTTGGCAAAACTCATTAGTAAAAAATTCCGCCCACCAATAGGGAGCTTGCTTTCTGTGGGCATGATCATGTGTTTTACGCCAGCGCTTGCGCCACTTAATACAGTCTAGGGCGGTGGGTGGCGTCACTCCCACAATCGGCGGAAAATCGGCGTAGCTGACAAATTTACTCACACCTTTTCCGTGAATGTAAACGATGTGCCGCCAGCATTCAACTGTATATATATTTTCAAAGTCAATTCTGAACATCAGGCAAACTGCCTCTTCGGTGACAAATCGGGCTAGTTGGTGGGGAGTTGCCGATTTGTGGACAATTTTTGATCTGCGAATAACGGGCATTTTTGTTAAAAGTGATGATACCATAAAATAAACCTGATTTTTCAAGTGATTGCTCACCTAATTTTTAGAGTGATTGGTCTCTTTTGAAAGTGAATGGTTTTTGTTAATTATGCGATGGCACTTCGTGCCCGCCAGAGGCGATCGCCTTTCAGTTTTGCAGGCCGGAGGGCGATTGCTTTATATGATACAATATTATTTTAACGACTTATTATAGTCAATTGTCAATAGGTAATGGGAATAATTAGGTTGCGGATTAGAGAACTGGCTGCTGAGAAGGGCTGGACAATCAAGGAAGTATCTGATCGTTCCGGCGTTGTTTACAGTACCTTGAGAACCTATGCGCGATCGCCTGGGATGTCGATGGTAGACTTCACAGCCATCCAGAAGTTAGCCCGCACCTTTGATGTGATGATTGAAGATTTGGTAGAAGTCGTAGAAGAATAAATACCCCAGGTTAAAAAACTTCTAGTCAAGCAAATTATCAGAATGATTAGGCTACTTTAGAGAATTTGCTGATTATCAGGGTTGGACACTGATCAAGGCTGGATTATTTTAGCCTTAAAATAAACTTACGAAGGGGTAGTAGAGGGCGGCTTCTAGACTCAGGGTAAAGGTGGAATTTCAAACTCGTTAAACAAACAAATGTTATAGGATGAAGCCGCTAAAGCCTTGACTAGCTTTTTGTCCAGAGTCAGTAAAATAGTTCTCGTCTGTTGCGAAAGTGCAACATAACAAGCATCATAAGCGGAAATATTGTAATTCAAAGCGATATTAACTGCATCTTCCATCAATTCTGCTGTGGAAATAGCCTGTAATGGTAAATTTTTGAGAGTAGCTAAATCTGCTTGTACCTCAGCAGAAGTGTACATATTTACACGTACATACTTCAAGAAAACATTTGCACATTCTATGTAAAATAGGTCTGGTACAAACATTTCTGTTTGCGAAAAAGAAAGGTGAGCAAAAAGTTCGATAACTTTAGGGCTTAGTGGATCTGCAATAAAATATTTGATGCACACACTCGTATCGAGTACACATTTAAGAGTAGTAGTCATCTATCCCGATCTTCTCGAATCATTTCTGTACTATCTAGTAATCCAAAGTCGGCTGGACTTAAGCGACGACGATTGCGACTTTCCTCTAAAACTTTCAAGACATTATTGCGTCGCTGTTCTTCTATTTGCTGTTTTTGTGTTTGTAAGGCGTTCTGTAATAGTCGCACAACTTGAGTCTCGACTGAGACATTTTCAGCTTTAGCTAACTCTTGAAGTTGTTTATATAAGTCATCGGGTAAAGTGATCGGATTAAGGGTACTCATTAGTTCAACTCCCAAACCCAAAAGTGTTTATTAGTAATGCTAGCACGAGGTAAAAGAGGGGAGGGGAGGACGGTAAACGCTTCCTGTCAACTATCTACTCTTCTTTCGTTTTCCTTTAGGTTGATACTTCTCACCTCGCACAAAAGCACCAAAATCAGAATTTCTGCTAATGGCATAATTACCTTCACCAAACTTATATTTTAATTCTTCTTTATATGTATCAACTTCTCGCGGAACAGAACCATTAAATACAATATAGGTTTTTGCCGTAAATCTTAATGATGAATTAGATACTCTCAGGAATTGGTTAAAAGATGTATATGTCTCTATAACTTGGTCTTTTGCTTTTTTGATATCACCACCCTTTAATTCTACAAAACAGATTATTCTTTCGCTTCCCTTTACATAAAATACGATTAAATCACAGATTTTACTCCCTTCTTGATCTAGTCCTAATAGTTGACGAAATTTACAGTTAGGGTTTGATTGATCGTCTATATTGAAAAATAAAACTGTTTCACCACTTGCTGGTTGTAAACTTATCTCTACTCCATCTTCTCTATGACTAGTTCTACCTGGTAGTAAACAACATGATAACAATAAAGTATTAAAAGGCATTCTTAAATCACTCCTGTATTTAAGAGTGATTATGGAAAAATATGGGAAATGTCATCAGACACATTTCCAAATGTTCCCCAATCTATCCGCCCATTTTCATGTAAAATATTTTTAGCTGTACTATCTTCAAACAGATAAACAGAAACTTTTTCTTGAGGAATAAAGGCTTCTGTTCGCTCTAAATAAAATCGGTCTTTGATGCTATCTTTATCTTCATATTTAGCGGCTTTCATCAAATTAGAAAGATGATCAACAATATAAGGACTATGTGTTGTAATTAACACTTTTAAACCTGCCTGAACTAACATTGCTAAAAATTCAGTAATTTCAACTTGAGCCGCTGGATGTAAATTCATCTCTGGCTCATCAATTATCAGTAATTCATTTGGTTCAGCTAGATAGCGTAAGTAAAGAACTAAAGGAGCTAGTTCTTTAATCATTGAAGAAGAAACTGTCATTTCTAATTTAACATTCTCCTCTGTTGCTTGAAACAGTATCTCCTTTCCTGCTAGAGATTCATCAATATTTAATTGCCCTTGCAAAATATCATTTTCAAGAAGTTTAGCTAATTTTATATATTCTGAAATTTGGGGAATAAATTGTATTTCTTCTTCCCTTTCACTTAGTGGTTTTATATATGCATCTTTTAAGATATTTCCTAAATTGTGTATTGGCATACTTAGCTGTATACTTTTTCTTTTAGATATTTCATCCTTATCATCATTTTCAATCATTTCACGCTTATTTATTTCTTTCTCGACTTGATAAGGAAATATTATAAAAGCATTTCTCTCTATAGGAAATATATAAATTTCTGAATAAAAAGACTTATGCAATATCTCAAATGTAACTTGGATTAATAATTGCCTAAATATCCTTTTAGGTAATTTCTTAAAAATTTTATCTAATTTATCTTCAGAAGTGATATAGAAATGAACATTTTCTTCACCAGATTCTTTAAGGATTTGCAGAGTATTTTTATTTTGGGTATCAAAATAATAAATTCGTTGTTCTGAAAAATTATTTCTGAGCTTATCAATTGCTTCTTGTTTAGCTTCTGACAAATTTAATTTAACTTGCATATATTCAAAATTTCCCCGCTCTGTGCCCAGAAAATTTTTCATCCAGCTAGGAGCTAAATTAGCAACATCATTGATATATTTTTCAGCATTGTCTTCAGCAAATTTAATTAAGTCAATACTTGTATTGCCTTCTTGTAAAAACTGTTCAATCGCATTATCTATAATTGGATACCTCTGCTGAGTCTTACTATCAATATAGGCTTTTGAATACTTGTCACATCCATATTCACCTAATATAGATGCTAAAGTATAAGCTGTCCAAGTTTTCCCTGTTCCATTACCACCAATAAAGACAGTGAGAGGTTTTAAGTCAATTTCTGCTTTTTCAATAACACCTAAGTTAGCAATTTCTACTTTCATGGCTCATTTAATTTTAATTAGGACTAAGTACATACACCTAATTACACCCTACCATGCTTTGTAAATTCAACAAATCATACCTATTGCTGAATTACATATCCAAACAGTTATATCTCAAATGATAGCAAGGCTGACTCTTTCCTTAAAGTTAAATGCATAATAGCTTTAACTCACCTTCAGTTACTTGAAGATGTAAGTCAAAGAGTGAGTCACGAATACGCTATAAAAATTATCCAACGGAGAAGGGGAGATTCGAACTCCCGGAAGCTTTCACTTCACCTGATTTCAAGTCAGGCGCAATCGACCACTCTGCCACCTCTCCAGTAAATCTGTCGCGCTCCTGCCTACCCTTGGTCAAAAGGCCATGCAGACGCTTGCCTCAGCTAAAACTAAAGCCGACAGATAATACTATATCTCATTATCTACACAAATGGCACTACTGTAAGCGAATTTCTACGACACATTAAGCGATCGCCCATATAAAATTTCCTCCGATGCCACCTGAAAATCATTACCCACCCAAATGAGGGAGACTTGAGAAACCACACCTGCTTCTAGGGAGACAATGGAAAAATTCCGCAGCTTCACCCCGCCTTCTTCCATAATCCTGGGCACATTTGCCGCATTCAAGTAAATTGTCCCCTCTGGACTTCTAAAAACAGGTGTTCGCGGCACTTTCTTAGTGTGTCTGAGAGTCCGGTGCATATGACCAAATGTGACCAGAGGAATTGTTTTACCAGCCGTGAGACTCTGAGAAATCGCCTGGCCAAAATCTGGATCGCCAAAATCGCCGCCAATGGGGTGCCAGTCTTTGCCGCATGGGTCTTCAGGGCGATCGCCTAATCCACTAGGCCCATTGTGTCCCAGAAAAATAATCGTCTCATAAGCAGCGCTTTTCACAGCTTTAACAATGCGATCGGCGGACTCTTCCAGACTCGTCACACCATAGCGTTCGTTACAAATTTCCGCAAATCTCCACTCCGGTCCACCCCAAGTAAAGGGACGACCCCCCACCACAGTTAAATTCCAATCTGGAAAATCCAGCTTACCGTAACCAACATGGGACGGGCCTAATAAATCCAGTTGTGCCTGTACCCAGTCTTCCTTGGAGCGGTCGTATGGACACTTCTTACGCCCCCATTCCGTGGCACTGTACCATGCATCGTGGTTGCCCATCACCCCTGCTTTGGGAATGTCGAGGGAGGCGATCGCTCTTACCACTTCCACCGACTCATTACCGAAATCCCCCACAAACAGCACTAAGTCCACACCCAGATGCTTGAGTGCCATACCATCTTCTACTTCCCATTGGTCGTGAACATCGCCAACTACAGCAATTTTCAGGGTTATTGATTGAGTTTTCTGACTGGTCATGCCGCTTTCCTTGCCGTCTATCTCCAGGATATGAAACTCAGCCGAATTTGGACACAATCTGGAAATATCAACCGTCCACCATTTTTGGTAAAAACTACTATAATTGAATCCACAAGAAAAATACTTGCAACTGGAAGCAACCCCTAACTGTGTTTACAACTGCACTTGCTCAACGGGACACAACCCAACCGGGTGGACTACCATTAGATTTATTTGCCGCCATCGAGGATCTCAAAAAAGAACTCAACGCGGTTATCCTGGCACATTACTATCAAGAGCCTGATATTCAGGATATCGCCGACTTTATTGGGGATTCGTTGCAACTGGCAAAAGCAGCCGAAAAAACCAATGCAGATGCGATCATCTTTGCTGGTGTTCACTTTATGGCAGAAACAGCCAAAATCCTCAATCCAGAAAAATTGGTACTGTTACCAGATTTGAATGCTGGTTGTTCTTTAGCAGACAGTTGTCCAGCAGAAGAGTTTGCGGCTTTTAAAGCAGCGCATCAGGATCATTTGGTGGTTTCTTACATCAACTGCTCTGCGGAAATTAAGGCGATGAGCGATATTATCTGCACCAGTTCCAACGCTGTGAAGATTGTACAGCAGATACCCCAGGAGCAGCCAATTATTTTTGCGCCAGATCGGAATTTGGGGCGGTATGTGATGGAACAGACAGGGCGAGATTTGCTGCTATGGGAAGGTAGCTGTATTGTGCATGAAACCTTTTCCGAAAAGAAAATTGTTCAGCTAAAAATTACACATCCACAAGCAGAGGCGATCGCGCATCCAGAATGTGAAAGTAGTGTATTGCGCCACGCCAGCTTTGTCGGCTCTACAGCAGCTTTACTCAAGTATTGTCAAAGCAGTCCAGCAAAGGAATTTATCGTCGCTACTGAGCCTGGTATCATTCACCAAATGCAAAAACTAGCTCCTGACAAACATTTTATTCCCGCCCCACCAGTGAATAATTGTGCTTGCAACGAATGTCCTTTTATGCGGTTAAACACCCTAGAAAAGCTCTACTGGTCGATGAAAAATCGTACTCCCGAAATCACCATGTCAGAGGATATCCGTCTTGCTGCTCTGCGACCAATGCAACGGATGTTGGAGATGAGTGTTTAACTAGAATAGGTTCATACAATTTGTAAGGACGCGATGGTGCGGAGCGCCTGCTTAAAGAGCGATCGCGTCTCTATATGAGATTAATACAGCACTTCCCGCTATTGTGAGGTACATATTTAGTGCTGAAAGGGCCGAAAATGAGGGAGTGTGGAGGGGAAGAGACTGTACTTCATAACAGCAGGAACCGCTGTAGTAATTTCACTATTCCTCAAAATTACTCATATCTTCATTCATTGATATTTTGTCATGTAATACCGAGTATCTTGTTGAATATATTGATTCCAAGGAGGATATTGACGCTTGGAGTTCTTTTTACCCATTACTTTTCAAGAAATTTGACTTGTTTGTTCCAACCATGAAAACAGATTTTTGAAGTTATTTGCAACCTTAGTTACTTTTAAACTTAAAATTTACTTTTCTCTGCTTCTTTCTGCGCCGCCTCACTATATTTCCTGTATAGTTTAGTGCGGATCTGAGCTTCTTGATAGCGGCTGTGCTTTGGTGGCACAGTACTCATTAAATCTGAAGCCTGTTGCCACCTAGCAGCCAGTTCCAACCACTGAGTTGAAGTTGTAGCTGTTTTACCTGATGCCGAAGCTTGGTTGGCAAGCCGCACGGCTCCTGCAAATGGATCATCAGATAGGGTAAAAAGACTTTTGCTAGCAGCTTGAGGTGATGCTTCTGGTTTAGTGTCTTTAGTAGATATTCCTGATTTTATTAGGTTTTTAAGTTTATCGCCCAATTGGGCATAAACAATCCAACCAAGCAACAAGAGTAAGCATAAACTAACTGTCGCTAGTATCCATGTTTTGGGTAATTTTTTGTGTTTATCTTTGTTAGTAAATATTGAAGTACGAGAAGATTGGGTTTTAGGTAAATTTGGTTTTCCTAGTTCAATTTGAGCTTCCGTGAAATCTTTAATTAATTGCTTTAATATATTGGGCTGAACTAATGTAATTTCCTGTGACCAAAGCAATTGATTCTCGCGATCACTATAAATGTCCTTCAACCAAAGTAATTGCTCTTCCCGAACAATTCGACTATTGATATTAACTCGGCGAATGTTACGTGGTGCGATCGACTCAAGAATTTGCTGGATTTGTTCTACTAGGGTAGATTGCTCAAGTTGCTCTATTCTGGGTGCCTCACATAGAAGCTGTAAGACACCATCCGAAAACATAGCTCTCGTTCTAACACTAGATTTAGCCAGCCTTTCGTTCAATAGTTGAATAATCGCAGCAACGCTACCCTGGTGAGCTTGCCAAGCGATATCGTTTATCCGATCTACCATTTGAGATTTAGTGATAACTCTCACACCCTGACTTGTTAACGGACTAATTAATTTAGGACTCTGTTTTCAAGAAATTCATCTTGTCTTCGATTTTATAAGTAAAAATACGAGTTTGCCAAATAAAATCATAAAAATTCAGCCTCCTTTGGGATTAGAGGCGGAGCCTTAACTTTTGGCAATCAAGCCTTTGATTCTGATATGCTGTTACTTCATCAAACGTCGCCTAGTACCGCTCAACACAATCCGTTAACCACTCGTAGACTGTTTACTATGATGCACTTGGTTAAGTAGCTGAACAAATTAATACTTGGCATAACAGGTACTGAAGAGGGGAAAAACAAAAAACCCCTCTAAGTTGAATTAGAGAGGTTTTTTGCCGATAAATAACCTGGCATCGAGCTATTTTTGCGTTTGGCTACCCAAAAACTATCGTCGCCGCAGTAGCGTTTCACAACTGAGTTCGGGAAGGGGTCAGTGTGGTTCCACTACGCAATAGACACCAGGAAAGAATTCAAAATTA
>NZ_JACJRJ010000038.1 GCF_014697195.1 Cylindrospermum sp. FACHB-282
AAAAACAGAGCGGCGGGGCATCCCGTTCTTAAAGCCAAGAGTCTCCTAAGCAATAGCCGGATTGTCTTGGAAGCCTACACTGTACTCTTAGAGTCAGTGTAGGAGTATGTCACCACTGTTATTGTGAGTTACGGTAACCATAAAAATTAATAGTGTAGTCTGTAATCCGCACTCCTGTTTGTGCTTCAATTTCGCGGATAACTTCTTCTGGTAGTTTCACATGAACATCAAGAATTTGATTTGTATCTATACAGTTGATATGACTGTGAGAATCACTGATATTTCCATATAAACGCCCGTCGCTACGCTCAATACACTCAATGATTCCCTGACTAGATAAGGCTTCTAAATTTTGATAGACAGATGTATGACCGATCTCTTTACCTTGTTGGTTCAAGCGATCGTAAATCTCTCTCGCTGAAAGATGCTCATTGGCTTGCCAAAGGAGTTCCAGAATAAAGTGGCGCTGGCGGCTGACACGCATACCCAGCAGTTGACACCGCTCCAGAGCATCTTCTAGAGAACGAATTGGTTTTGTAGAAATCGCTTGCTTTTGCATATTTCAGCTTTGTTAACTGTTGGAGTAATTTTCCCAGTTCAATGTTTATTGGTTATTTTTATATCCAAGGATATTACATACTTTCATTTCACCTGATACCTTTGTTGTTGCTGATGATTGCTGCGGAAATTAAAGGCTGGGGCAATATTTTTTTTGCTTGTTGACAGTTGTGTTTTTACATCTTAATCTAAAACAAACTCATTACAACTTTAGCTTAGAATTGCTGCAAATGTCCACCTTAGGGCAGGTGCTTAGTTTAGCAAAATAAGCGTCTGCGTATGGAAGTCCAGTTAATTGTTAGCAAAAAAGTATCCGTGCTAACATATCTGCTACCGTGGATTTTAAATCCTACTGTTTAAGTAATAAGATAAGTAATAAAAAAGTAGCCGCCCAGTTAATGACAATGACGATCGCCCTCAATAATGACTCCATTAACAATCTGGATCTGTCGCCAGCTTCAACGGTGATTGAACCACTGCTGCAAGATGGAGCCATTGCATCCCATGAACAGCAACTGCGCTTTGAGGTCAATTACGAACTGGAACCAGGGGATCCACGGGAACTTTCAGAAATTCCAGAGGTGAGGCTGTGGTTTGTGCGTCTTGATGCCAAATACCCCTGGTTGCCATTTTTACTAGATTGGAAAGCTGGGGAATTTGCCCGTTACGCGGCTATGCTTGTACCGCATCAGTTCAGTTCCAAAGAAGGCATACAGTACAATCCTGAAGCCTTAGAAATTTTTTTGATGCACAAAATCTTTATTTTGAGTGCTTGGCTCAAACAACAAGATATCCCCAGTCAATCGCGGCTTAAATCCCTAGCGCAAATACTGGGTTATGAATTAGATGATGCTTTTTTTGAAATGATTGAAACAGCGAACGGGTAACCCTCACCAAAAAGTTCTGAGTAGAAAGTGCTGTAGTGAGTGCGGGGCCTAGCAGTCAGCAGTACTGAATGCACTCCAGCCCCCGAATGCTATTCGGGGGTCAGTGACATACTCCTATACTGATGCAAGCATACAGTGTAGGCTTCTCAGAGACTCCCGGTATCCCGTCGGACATTAACTGAGCTTTATTTTAATTCCACGAGATGCCCCTCCGCAGAATTGAACAAGTACAAAATATGTTCAATCTATGTACTGTCAGAGTTTTACCTACCCACAGAAAGCAAACATAAGTATCTGTTACTGGGTAGAACCCCATACTCTGAGTTTTCAAGGTACAGAGTGCAGGAAGCCGTTAGCTATTAATTTGATTAAACCTGCACTACTTAAGCATATCATGGTTACGGTGAATCGTCGTAACTATGTCTAGAATAAACAGAGTTGAAACAAGGCTTAATGATAGAGAGTTGGCACTTTTGAAGGAGT
Organism: Cylindrospermum sp. FACHB-282; assembly: GCF_014697195.1. GTDB lineage: Bacteria > Cyanobacteriota > Cyanobacteriia > Cyanobacteriales > Nostocaceae > Cylindrospermum. Next base: position 1,929 of record NZ_JACJRJ010000038.1, read on the forward strand.
TTGCACAAAGCTTGGATATACCGATGTCTGAAGCGCTAAGAACCCTAGTTCAAAGCTTGGCGATTCGTCGCCCACCCCACTCACTCAGCGAGTGACCGTCGCTATTGATCGGGGGTGGGACTTCTTACCGCCCAAAAATTCATCTCATCACTCCCCTATGGGGGTGAGTGAGAGGCTTCTTTTTGTTTTAGCTAAAAGATTGGAATTTCTAAGATATTAGAAGCTCCAACCGTAAGCGTTGCAGGTTGGAGTACTTCACCCACTCCAGATTTTCTCCAAAACAGTTTGGGGTGAAATATCCGCCATTTTGCCCGTAGGGGATTTAATGGCCAGGAATTTATCACTTTTTGGTAACAATTTTGCTGGATCTGTGGAACCAAATAGGGCAATGGTGTAGGTTTGCACTGCCACACTCAATTGTAGTGGCATACTGTCGGTAGATAACATCAAACTCGCCCCGCCAATGATGGCAGCTAACTTGCCGATATCATCTGGCTTCGTCACCTTGATATCTGGAGAAGACTCCAGAAGCGACGGCCATGGGCTACGCCCCCCCGTAGGTAAGCCTACAAACTGCTCATCGTCACACCCTTGAATCACCATCACAGGCATATCTGGCTGCTTATGTTGGCATTCTTGAATAATTTGCTGCCAATTCTCCATTGGGTAGGCTGTATCCAGACCATCAGCTAGGGCTAAATGGCTAGAAGCACCGTTAATCAAGATATAGCCTGTTTCATGCACCCCTAAGCGTTTTTGTTCCCTTTGTGCCCACTCAATATCTGGTTTTGGCACATTTACGGCTAACTCTGGACAAGGAGAATTAATACCGAATGGTTGTAGCAGATCATGGTAGATCGCCGCTGCATACTGGGATGATTTGAGCGGTATAGCATTAGTGAGAAAAACCGAACCTTTGCCTTTGTAGCCAATGCGTACGGGAATTCCCGTCAACCAGAGGAAAAGACCCACTAACCAACTTTGTCCAACAGCAATGGCGGCATCATACTCGCGATCGCGAATTGTGCCCACCAAGTTACCCCAATCTGCCAGACTGTTACGATCTTTGTAATCAAAGGTTAAAACCTCGTGAACTGACTTGCTCACTCGGTAGGCAGCCTTTGACCTCGGTTCTACCACGACATCTATCTGAGCGTTGGGGTAATAACGCTTCAGGTCATCTAGAGTCGCAAAGAAAAGAATTTGGTCGCCAATTGAGCCAGGTACAAGGGCTACTACTCGCATAATATTTATTGACGCTTACTCGCTCCCTATTTTAGGGGAATATAGGTATCGGGGATTGGGTATTGGTGATTGGGTATTGGGGATTGGGTATAAAAATTAATTCTTCTCCCCCTTGCCCCTTGTAAAAGTGCCCCTAATTTTAAAATGGAGGAATTTTGTGTATTTACTAATTCCAGCTGCGGGTATAGGAACAAGAATGGGCAGTGACCGCAATAAACTCCTGCTGAAAGTGCGATCGCAACCGATAATAGCTTGGACTTTGTTAGCCGCCCAAGCTGCGAGTTCCATCAATTGGATCGGGATTATTTCCCAACCCCATGATTGGCCTGACCTGAAAGCAATTATCGCTGACCTGAAGTTGACCAAATCAGTAGAATTTATTCCCGGCGGTTCCACTCGCCAAGAGTCAGTTTACAACGGTTTGCAAGCACTACCAGCCGCCGCCGAACAAGTTTTGATTCACGATGGCGCCAGGTGCCTAGCCACACCAGATTTACTCAATTCTTGTGCTGCTGCTATCCGCCACTGTCCCGGTTTAATTGCTGCTGTAGCCGTCAAAGACACAATCAAAGTCGTTGATCAAAATGGCATAATTCAAAGTACACCAGACAGACGGCAACTGTGGGCAGCCCAAACGCCCCAAGGCTTTAATGTCAAATTGTTGAAACAGTGCCATGCTGAGGGTGTGCGTCAGAGTTGGGAAGTAACTGACGATGCCGCTTTGTTAGAAAAGTGCGGTATTGAAGTCCGTATCGTCGAAGGAGAGGAAACAAATTTAAAAGTGACCACTCCCCAAGATTTAGCGATCGCCGAATTTATCCTCAGCAACAGAATCTCAAGAGATTTTTGAGTAACTCTGATATATCCCCTTTGTGTGAATTCAAAATTCTCTCATTCAAAATTCAAAATGAATACAGTGTCAGATTTTCACAGATTTGCAATGGGTGGTTTATTTCCGCCGACCTGTACTAGTCACTTGTTCTTTGTCAATGACCAATGACCAATGACCAATGACCAATGACCAATGACCAATGACCAATGACCAATGACCAAAGCTACAGCGACGAAGATAGAAGCCATTCTCTATTTAAAGGGTAAGCCCTTATCCCTCGGCGAAATTGCCGAGTATGCCGCCTGCGATCGCGCCACAGTGCAAGAAGGCATAATTGAACTAATTGATAATTATGCCCGCCGAGATAGCGCCCTAGAAGTGGTAGAAACGCCAGATGGTTACAGTTTGCAACTGCGGTCTGACTTTTATGACTTAGTACAAACGCTGATACCTGTGGAACTGGGTGTTGGTGCCTTGCGAACTTTAGCAGCGATCGCCCTCAATAGTCCCATACTCCAAACCGACTTGATTAACCTGCGTGGTTCTGGAGTCTATCAACACGTTCCCGAACTAGTGGAACTGGGTTTTGTTCGCAAACGCCGCGACAATGAATCTCGCTCCTTCTCCCTACAAATCACCCCAAAGTTTCATCAATACTTCCAAATCGAGCAACTCCCCCAAATCTTCCCCACAGATCAAAAGGAACAACAACTAGAATTAGAGCTAGAACTAACCACAGAACCAACTTAAACAATTAAAAATTAAAAATTAAAAATTAAAAACCTCGACATAGCTTTTCCCTGTCGTAAAAGGTTCTGAGGATAGAACCAAGGGTCAATCAACGGCTAATACCTGTGGAGAATGCACTAGCCTTGTACTATGGTTTAAAGTAGAATTAGCAACTAAGCTAAAAACAACTGCCAATGGTATTTGATCCTAACTTTCTGAATGACAACTCTGACGAACACCCTAATCAGCTTCTAAGCGACCACTCTGGTGAGTACCCCAATCAGTTACTCAAATATCTACAGCACCAGTCTCCTGAAGTTTTAGCCCGTGTCGCCCAGTCTGTCAGCCCCGAAATTAAGCAAATCATTTCCCAAAACGTCCAAGGACTAGTAGGAATGCTCCCCGCAGAAAATTTCAACGTGCAAATTACAACTGATCGGGACAACCTAGCGGGACTATTAGCATCGGCAATGATGACGGGGTACTTTCTGCGCCAAATGGAACAAAGGATGCAGTTAGAGAATTTGTCTAGTCAATAATTCAAGACGCGATTAATCGCGTCTTGCCAATATTCTCTAGCCAGAAATTTTGGCCCTATTGACTACTTCTTCTGGGGATAAGCCCCTGACTGCACTTTGAGGATTTGAGTTTTACCGTTGCGGTTGACTTCGATTGCCAGAATGTCTCCAACAGTGCTGGACTCTACCAGCTTCTGGACTTGGGCAGCGGTTTTAACTGGTTTGCCGTTAAGTTTTTGAATCATGTCTCCCGGAAGCAGCCCTCCCTGCTTTGCTGGTGAATTATCTAGGACGCTCTTAATCACAATGCCAACATCGTGCTGAATGTTGAGCTTATTTTCTTGATTAATCTGCTGTTTTTTGGTAGGAGAAAGGTCTGCCATTTCAATCCCCAAAAAAGGATGCTCCACCCGCCCTTTAGTAAAGAGTTCATTAGCTACACGGGCGGCGGTTTCAATTGGGATGGCAAAACCCAAACCTTGAGCATCGGCGCGGATAGCAGTATTAACGCCGATCACTTCACCTTGAGCGTTTAATAAGGGGCCACCAGAGTTACCAGGGTTAATTGCGGCATCGGTTTGGATAAAGCTGACTCGCTTATCTGGAACCCCAACTTGAGCGCTAGTCCGGTCTGTAGCGCTGATAATGCCAATAGTGACAGTATTATCTAAACCCAAGGGATTGCCAATGGCGATCGCCCACTGTCCTGGAATCAAGTTTTGCGAATTGCCTAACCGTACTGTAGGCAAATTATCTGCGGTAATTTTCACTACTGCCACATCTGTCACAGTATCAATTCCCACCACCTTGCCCTCAAAAGTCCGACCATCTTTGAGGGTGACTTGCACTGTATCGGTATTTGCTACTACATGAGCATTGGTCAATAATTCGCCACTTTGACTCAAAATAAATCCAGAACCTGTCCCACGTTCAATCCGTTCTTGGGGGATTGGTTCCTCATCCTCCCCAAAAAATCGGCGCAACAGGGGATTTTTCAAAGCGTCAGAGATGGGATTTGCCACTTTGCGAGTAGCATTAATTCGCACTACCGCCGGGCCGACCTTTTGCACAGCCGTAGCAATAAAATTGAGATTATCGCCCCCAGTAGCCCCAATCGGCCCATTAACAGAATTAGGCGATACTGATTCTGGAGGCAAAGCCACTGTGACATTTTTTAGCTCTTGAAACGAGCGATTTTGTGGGGTGAGATAACGACTGCCTAATAAACCTGCAACGCCACCAAAGGTAACTAGAAACAGATAAACAGCCAGTTGCTTCAAGGATAACTTCATATTAATTAAGATAATTAAGAATAATTACGCTCAAGGATAGCAATGCAGTTGCTAATTTCTAAGTGTAGTCAAGCAAACGGCAAGTGAACAGATTTATTTTTCTAAAAACAGCAGGATTTGGGATGAAGTATTAAGGATCACGTAAAGGGAAGGGGAGAGAGGAGGAATCAGTAATTTTTCGTTCCTTGATTATCCTAGTTCCACACATCTAGTGTCTCCCCAACTAAAATCTAAAGTTAGCGATCGCTTAAAGTTTATTCATGACTCGTTCCTATCGTCTACTGTTTCTCTTGAGCCTAGTTAGCGTTTTGGGGCTAATATCCACACTGCCAAAACCGAAAAGCGCCAATGCTGCTACAGCAGGTTGTCCAATTCCCGCCCTCTCTCGCTTTCAACGCCATAAAGTTGCCCGTGGCGAAACTTTGGAGAGTATAGCACAACGCTATAATCTCATTCCCGCGACAATTATTGTGATGAATCCCGCTGTAAGCAACGGCAAGGTATCCGTTGGTAGCGAGCTGCAAATTCCTCCCTACAATGGGATTGTGGTAGAAGTGCCTCGTGGTCAGACTTGGCGACAAGTAGCGGTAAAGTATAAAGTCCGCGCCGATACCTTGTTTGAGGTAAATGGTTGCCAAAAAGATCCCAGAATTGTGTTTGTTCCGGGGGTAAATGGCTCACCGAATCGTGCTGTGATTGAGTCCCCCACACCTACGACTCCTGGGATTAAAATAACTGGGTATCCATTACCAGAAACGGCAACTGTAGCTTTAGCTTATGGCTGGCAAATTAACCCAGCTACAGGTGAAGTTTTTTTTCATAGTGGTGTAGATTTGTTAGCAGCAGTGGGTACTCCTGTAGATGCGATCGCACCAGGAACTGTAGTTTTTGCCAATAACCAAAACACTTATGGCAATTTAGTCATCATTAACCACAGTGGCGGACTCCAAAGCCGCTACGCCCAACTTGACAGTATCAAAGTTGCAGTTGGTCAGCAAGTACAAAAAGGAGACTTAGTAGGTACTGTCGGCACCAGCGGACAGCCTACAGCCACTCAACCCCATCTGCATTTTGAAATGCGTTCTAGTTCTTCTCTTGGTTGGGTAGCAGAAGATCCCAAGGGTTATTTAAAGAAATGAGGTAATGGGTAATGGGTAATGGGTAATGGGTAATGGGTAATGGGTGATGGGTGATGGGTGATGGGTAATCGTTTTTCCAACTACCTCTTACCTGTTTATCAATTACCAAATTTCATCAGTAGATTTGATCAGGTGAATTCTCCCTTTAGCAAATCTTGCAAATCTACCATTAGCTTATTCCGTACTCGCTGTTGGAATAATTTAATTATTTTATAAACAAAGGACTTTATGAATCAAATGGTGAATTTAGAAGCAGATTTATTTTTCCGACAGGGATTAGAGCATAACTTTGTAGGAGCATATAAAAATGCGATCGCTAGCTTTGATAGAGCTATAGAAATTCAACCAGATTTATCTGCAGCATGGAATGAACGCGGCTGGAGTTTATTTCTTTTAAACACCGAAGAAACAGCAATAGAAGCACTGGCTAATTTTAACAAAGTCATAGAAATTCAGCCCGATAACTTCTCTGCTTGGCATCGTCGGGGACAAGTTCAGTTAGAACGTCTAAATTATTTAGAAGAGTCTTTGTTTAGCTTCAATAAAGCCTTGGAAATCCAACCTGATCACTTTGATGCTTGGTGGGATCTGAGCTTTTGTCTATATCGATTACAACGCTATGACGAAGCACTTACCTCTTACAATAAAACTCTAGAAATTGCACCTGATGGTTATGCAGTACGGCAAGAACTTAGCTGTATGTTATCAGAAATGGGTCGCTATGATGACTCTCTGGTTATTTATGAAAACCTCCTAACAATCGAACCAGATAATTACATTACTTGGTATGAGAAGGGGGAAGTTCTGGAGAAATTGAACCGCTATGATGAAGCACTTGCTAGTTACGATAAATCCCTAGAAATCAAACCAGATAGATCCGCAGCTTGGTCGTTGCGGGGCGAAGTATTAGAAAAATTAGGGAATTATGAAGAGGCGCTTATCAGCCATGAAAAAGCCCTGAAGTGCCAAATTGAGAGTGAATTTGCTTGGTATGATTGGGCTGAGGTGCTGGTTCGGTTTGGTCGTGTTGAAGATGCGATCGCCTCCTGTAACCATGCGATCGCAGTTTTAGCTGACAAATTTGCCGCTTGGGAGAACAAAAGCATTGTCCTGTGTGAGTTAGGACGCTATGAGGATGCGATCGCTAGCTATCACAAAGCTCTAGAAATCAAACCAGACAACGCCGATACTTTTTATAATATAGCTTGCTGTTACGCCCTACATGGTGATATTCAACAAACTATTCAAAACTTGCAACAAGCCGTCTCTCTCAGCGATTCTACATTTCTAGAAGCAGCAAAAATTGACCCTGATTTTGACAACGTTCGCCATTCAAATGAGTTTCAGGCTTTGATGCAACCAAAAACTTCACTTTAGCCAGTTGGTAATAATTTCAGTAGATTGGATAATGTGCATTCCCGCCTCAGCAAACCTAGCAAATGTAGCATTAGCTTGTTCTGTGTAGTCAACCACACCCGGAACCACAACCGGAGAAGTGCAATCTTCTAAAAGATAGATTTTTTTAGCTAGGGTAGCATCTACCTGGAGAATTTCTGTTAACAAATCATCAATTGTCCAAGCAACACAATGACTTTTAGCCTGTCCACCAATAATTACAGCATCAAATTCTAAAAGTTGCTGAATCAAGCGTGTATTCTTTTGAGCCAGGGGATTTTGATTAAAATCTACCAACACTTCTGGGCGCAAAATCGAATAATTTTCTGTTAAAGGATTCTCCCCTTTCAATTCAAATTGTGTTTGACTTTGACGCGCAACACAATGAAAAAATACAGCTTCTTCCACCGACGAAACCAAAGCATGGCCGATACCGCCTAACATCGAATGAAAAGGCCAAATTATTAAGGGAAATTTACCATCTTGACTGAGTTGTTTAACATAGTGGTAAGCGTGTTTTTCTAATAATTCATAATCACCATTAGTAATACTATTAGCAACCGCCGGGTTAACTTTCCAGATACCTTGGTCAATATCTGCGGGGGTGATGCTGGTAGCTGCCGGTGTCGGGTGTTCTCCAGCAGCATTTACCCAAAAGATGGGATGGAAGATTTGCATTGCTGTGTGAGTATCCAGGGTTGGGGTAATTGTCGTAATTACTCCCAAGTTGCGATAGATAAATTCACACAAACGTTGATTATCATCAACCGCGCCTTTTCCAGATTGTCCCCCAACAAATAATTCAAAATCGGGGATACAAAAGGTATTTTGGACATCAATTAAAAGTAGACAGACGCGGGTTTTATCTAAACCTGCTGGTTGGATATTTTGTTGTTTGGCAAATATTTCAGCTTCAGCGGCCCGTTGTTGGTAAGGTACGCGCCACACTTCCCCGACTTTATCAGCGTTAAAGTGTGGGGGAATGGGGAGTTGGGTTGTTGTTTGGGTAGTCATGATTTAATTAAAACCTTCGTTTCTATAGCTTCTGGAAAATTTGTAATTTTGATGTGAAGCTGTTTCCAATCTTCAAAATAGCTGTTTAACAGTTCCCAGAGGTAAGAGCATTTCTAAAGGAGTATCCAAGAGACTAACAAAGCCATAGCGTTGATAATAAGCTTTAGCTTCCTCATCTTTAGCATCAACAAACAGACCAATTACTCCCGCATTTTCAGCAATCACCAAAGCCCGTTGCATCCCTTCAAGCATCAGAATTTCGCCAATTCCTTGCCGTTGCCAGTCTTGGGTAACAGCTAACCGTGCTAATTTAACACCAGGAACTTTTGTGGGGTATTTTTTAGCAAGCCGTGGTGGTAACTTTTCGGCTTGCACTTCACAAATTGACAAAGTAAAAAAGCCAATAATGGTTTTTGGTTGTTCTGTATCAACCAAAACAAAGGTGCGAGAAATGCCTTTTTGAATATGCTGCCGTGCAGTGCAGATCAGAAATTGATTTAGCGTCTCATTACCACAATTAAAACTTTGGCGGTCATGGGATTTATTCAGCAGTTCAATGATTTTCACGGAAGAATGCTTGATGTTTAACAGCAGCCGCTTTCAAAGCAAGATTCGGTTCAGGAGGATTTTCAATTAGGCTAAAGACTGTATCAGCATCTTGTTCGGATAAGTTAATTACCCGTTCTGCTTCTAAAATCTTGTGAGCTTCTTTAAGGGCTGCCTGAACTAAAAACTGGTTTAAAGTCGCTCCAGATAGGGCTGCGGCTTGTTCCAAAATTTCCTTAACCTGAGAGGAAATCCTTGCTGTCACCCTTGCATCATTAACAGAAGAAGTGGAAGACATGGCTCATTTTAGGTTATGTATGAAATTTAATTTTATCATTATGGTGTCATTTTGTCACCATAGTTTATAAAAGGCGATTTTGATGGGGAATAAGAAGGGCAACGAAGTATAACGCACCACCCATACCATGAAGTTACTCTCAGATACCCGACTTCTCTAAGAAGTCGGGTATCTTGTTGTATGGCTAACGCCACGCTGCGCTATCACAAATGATTTAGGATTGCTATAGCATTGAACTGAGATAACTTGGTTTACCAGAGTCAGCCTATAAGGATTATTTTACTACTTTTGTTGCATGAAGTATGAGAGTTAGAAATTCATGACTGAAAGCATAGATCATGACTGTTTATTCAAAGAGCTTCTTTCAACCTTTTTCATCGAATTCATAGAACTCTTTTTTCCCGAAGTTATCAATTATCTTGATACTGATTCCGTTACCTTATTAGATAAGGAGATGTTTACCGATGTCACCGCCGGAGAAAAGTATGAAACCGATTTGATTGCTCAGGTGACATTTCGAGGTGAGCGTTCTTATTTTCTGATTCATATTGAAGCAGAATCCGGTTCACGTCCCAGATTTAATAAGCGAATGTTCCGCTATTTCGCTCGCTTACATGAAAAATTCGACCTACCCATTTATCCCATTGTTATTTTTTCTTATGACTCCCCTAAAACCTTAGCAGTTAGTAATTATCAAATTGACTTTCCTGATTTTGAAGTTTTAAAATTTAATTATCGAGTTGTGCAACTCAATCAATTAAATTGGCGAGATTTTTTGAACCGTCCTAATCCGGTAGCTTCTGCTTTAATGTCCAAAATGGACATAGCGCCCCCAGATAGAGCAAAAGTCAAAGCAGAATGTTTAAGGTTGTTAGTAACTTTAAAATTAAATCCTGCTAAAATGCAATTAATCTCAGGTTTTATTGATAGTTATCTGAAGCTTAACCAAGCAGAAGAACAGCGATTTCAAACGGAATTAGGTTCATTAAAACAAGAAGAACAGGAGAACGTTATGCAAATTGTCACCAGTTGGATGAGACAAGGAATTGAGCAAGGTATTCAACGAGAAAAAGATTTGGTTGTGCGTCTACTCAAGCGCAAATTAGGCGAAATTAATGCTGAATTAGAAGCTCAAGTTAGAAGCTTAGAGGTTGAACGCCTTGAAGTTTTAGGGGAAGCATTATTCGATTTTTCGACAGTGGAGGATTTGCGAGATTGGTTAGATAATCTGAACAGTTGAGTCAAACTATCTGCCAGAAATAGGTTTCATAATATACAGCTAAAAATGGCGGATGCTTATCGGCCAGACGAAAAGCAGAAGGATACGGCATAATTGCACTTCTGCTTTTTTGCCACTTTATCACCCAAAACAACCCCACCTATGGCAATCTGAGAGACAGAAGCTCTGACAATCTGATATTTTAACTACAGCAAATTTACCTGTTCAGGTTATGCAAACTCTGCCCACTCTTACAACTGCAAATACTACATCAACTCAACCCGCCTTCGACACAACGATTAAACGGCGGAAAACCCGTCCCGTAAAAGTGGGAGATGTCACCATTGGGGGTGGCTACCCGGTGGTGGTGCAGTCGATGATTAACGAAGACACCCTAGATATCGATGGTTCGGTGGCGGGTATTCGGCGTCTGCACGAAATTGGCTGCGAAATTGTCCGCGTCACTGTTCCCAGTCTCGGACACGCTAAAGCGTTGGCGGAAATTAAGCAAAAATTAATTAAGACTTACCGAGATGTGCCCATTGTCGCCGATGTGCATCACAATGGCATGAAAATCGCCCTGGAAGTCTCCAAGCATATTGAGAAAGTGCGGATTAATCCGGGGTTGTATGTGTTTGAAAAGCCAAACACCAACCGCACCGAATACACCCAAAACGAATTTGATGAAATTGGCGAAAAAATCCGCGAAACTCTCGCACCTCTGGTGGTTTCTCTGCGAGATCAAGGTAAATCGATGCGAATTGGGGTAAATCACGGTTCCCTCGCTGAAAGGATGCTATTTACCTATGGCGATACTCCTGAAGGAATGGTGGAATCGGCTATTGAATTTATTCGCATTTGTGAATCTTTGGACTTTCATAACTTGGTAATTTCTATGAAAGCCTCGCGGGTACCGGTGATGGTAGCTGCTTATCGCTTGATGGCCAAGCGCCTGGATAACTTGGGTATGGATTATCCCCTACATTTAGGTGTCACAGAAGCCGGTGATGGGGAATATGGACGGATTAAATCTACAGCAGGGATTGCCACTTTGCTTGCTGATGGGATTGGTGATACAATTCGCGTGTCGCTTACAGAAGCGCCAGAAAAAGAAATTCCTGTCTGCTACAGTATTCTGCAAGCTTTAGGATTGCGGAAAACTATGGTGGAGTATGTCGCGTGTCCTTCTTGCGGACGCACTTTGTTTAATTTAGAAGAAGTGTTGCACACAGTCCGGGAAGCCACCAAACATTTGACAGGGTTAGACATAGCAGTTATGGGTTGCATTGTCAATGGCCCTGGAGAAATGGCAGATGCTGACTATGGCTATGTAGGTAAGACCCCTGGTTACATTTCTTTGTATCGCGGTAGAGAAGAAATTAAAAAAGTCCCAGAAGCACAAGGGGTAGAGGAGTTAATTAACCTCATTAAAGCAGATGGACGTTGGGTAGAACCTTGAAATTTTTAACGGTGGCCATAAAGGTCGCCGGATAGCAAGGCTTCTTGGTGAATTAAGAATAAATGCTCGGTCTCTACAGTGATACCTGTGTTAGATTGAGCATACTGACTATAATTTTTCCCCTCTGGCATAGCTGTCATTATGGTGATTACAAAAAGTAGGCTTGTTTTGAGTGCTACGGTGGTAACGCTCTCTACAATTGTTGTTACTAGCCTTGGCATCCATTCGCGTGGTCAGGCTTTATTTAAAGAAAGTCCCAAGGAATTGGTAGACGAAGTTTGGCAAATTGTGCAGCGCCAATATGTAGACGGAACCTTTAATCAGGTTGATTGGCTGGCTGTTCGTCAAGAATATTTAGGCAAGTCCTACAGTAGTCAGCAGGAAGCTTATAAGTCCATCCGGGAAATGCTCAAAAAGCTAGAAGACCCTTATACCCGGTTTATGGATCCAGAGGAATTCAAGAATATGCAGGTGGATACCTCTGGGGAACTGACGGGTATTGGGATCACTATCAGTCAGGATGAAAAAACGAAGCGTTTGGTTGTGATTGCGCCGATTGAGGATACACCTGCTTTTAAAGCTGGGATTCTGTCTAAGGATGTGATTCTCAAAATTGACGGCAAAAGTACTGAGGGGATGGATACTAACCAAGCGGTGTCGCTGATTCGCGGGGAAGCAGGAACCCAGGTAAGTCTGATAATTCAGCGTAACGGGAAACAAAAACAGTTTGACATTAAGCGATCGCGCATTGAAATCCATCCTGTGAAGTTTTCCCAAAAGCAAACTCCAGCCGGCAATATTGGTTACATCCGCCTGAACCAGTTTAGCGCCAACGCTGGTAAGGAAATGCAAAGTGCAATCAACAATTTAGAATCTAAACAGGTATCTGGCTATATTCTCGATTTGCGCGGAAATCCTGGGGGTTTGCTATTCTCTAGCGTCGAAATTGCCCGGATGTGGCTAAATAAAGGTATAATCGTTTCCACCATTAACCGCCAAGGTGAGCAAGAGCGGGAAGTGGCAAACGGCAGGGCGCTGACAACTAAACCGCTGGTGGTGTTGGTGAATAAAGGTTCGGCTAGTGCTAGTGAAATCCTTTCAGGAGCATTGCAGGATAATAAACGCGCCGTTATAGTGGGTACTCAAACCTTTGGTAAGGGTCTAGTGCAATCGGTACGTCCTCTGGAAGATGGTTCAGGAATGGCGGTGACTATTGCTAGATACCACACACCGAGCGGTAAAGATATTAACAAGCATGGTATTGATCCAGATGTGAAAGTGGAGTTGACTGAGGCTCAGTTACAAGAATTGTGGCTGAAGGAGCGAGATAAACTCGCTACACCAGCAGATCCCCAATTTGCGAAAGCGGTGGAAGTGTTAGGTAAACAAACAGCTAATAGCATCACTACCACCACCACAAATAAGAATTAAAAATTTATTGCGGTTGGCACTTGCCAGCCCTAATTAATCCTACACGACGTGCGATCGCTTCTCCTTGGTTCGGAAAAGGCCCCCACTGTTCAATAATTTCTGGTTTATCGTCCTCAAGTTGTTTGCTGGGGATGATTTCACAGTTTCCAGCGGAATGTTTGACAATATACCAAGTTTGTGTATTAGTCATGTTTTAGAGGGGGTTGTTAGGATAAATAATTGATTTTTGTTTCGCGCACCAGCGAAGCGTTCGCGGAGCGTGCCGGAGGCTCTAGCACGAAGTGCGTTAGACGCAGAGGCGCAAAGAAGAACGCAAAAGTTAGCAATTTGCTAAGAGTGGTTTACATAATGCCTTCACCATTTCCAGGGATGAACCCCTATTTAGAACATCCTGAACTGTGGCCAGAAGTTCATAGTCGGTTAATTATTGCTATAGCTGATACAATTTTCCCTCATTTACGACCTAAATATCGGGTAGCGGTGGAAAAGCGGGTTTACCAAATAATAGATGATAGTTCTGTTTTAGTTAGTATTCCTGATGTGACTGTTAGACGTTCTTTAACGACTATAGATAAAGGTTCATCTAATATTGCTGTAGCTTCACCACCTGCTAAACCCCTGACGGTTAATATCCCTATGCCGGAAGAAGTGCGGGAAAGTTACCTTGAGGTGCGGGAAGTGGGGACGGGGGAAGTTGTGACGCTAATTGAGGTTTTATCGCCAAAAAATAAGCGTTCTGGGGAAGGTAGAAAAGCTTATGAAAATAAACGTCTACAAGTATTAGGAAGTTCAACTCATTTAATAGAAATAGATTTGCTGCGTGGTGGTGAACCTATGCCAATTTTGGGTAATCAAATTCAGTCAGATTATCGCATTTTGGTTAGTCGCAGTCAATTACGTCCTACAGTAGAATTATATCCTTTTAATTTACAAGAACCGATTCCCGCTTTTGTTTTACCTCTACGCAAGGGTGATACAGAACCGATATTAGATTTACAAGCTGTGATACAGGATTTATTTGACCGTGCTGGTTTTGATTTGGCTATAGATTATAGTCGTGAAGCAGTTCCACCTATTGGGGAAGCTGATGTTGCTTGGGTGAATGATTTATTAAAAGAGCAAGGGTTGCGGTAATGACCCCGCTTCCATTCCTCTCCCCGTTGGCGTAAGCCTGCCGTTAGGCATAGCGAAGAGAGAGGCTAATAATTTTGGGTGGGAGAGGTTTTTTGAATTTAAGTTGAGTAACATCGACAAGAAATCATAAGAATGACATTAAATAAATTGACTGAGAAAACTATTTGCAAAGACTGTAGTTTTTATGTTGAGGTGGAAGGTTCTACAGAATGCATTCATCCTGATGAATTTGAGGTGAATTGTTCTACTGTCACTTTTTGCAGTTCGTTCACTCCAGCAGTAGAAGTTGATAGTCCTTGTGTGTCTTTCGATATTATAGAAAATATAGATTTGTAGCATTATGACTATTCCTATAAAAGATACATTACCTCGTTCCCAGTCGGAGACTGGGAATGCCTATTGAGAGGTTCTACCTCCCATTTAAACAGCAAAGTTTCTTTTAGTGTATTTCCAAGCTAACAGAAGGCAGAGCCTTCCATAATGCATTGCCAGGTAGAACCTGGGAACGAGAGAATAAGTAATTCATATAAAACTTAAATATTTTTTATACTTTTAATACTGTCAATTATATTGATTGTTGTGTTAAGATTAATGCCATATCTCACCTCTAATATTCTTGATAATGCTGAAACCATGCCTCTATAGAAAGTTTAACCAAGGACAACTAGAATGTGAAATAGCTGAGATTCGAGAAACAGGATATACATCATCGACTTCAGTAGATGTCTGTAATGAATGTCCAATCCCCGAAATTATTCAACAGGTAAATTGTAAAAATTTTATCCCACTCAAGTTACACTTATTTATTAACTCACATACTTTTGAGGGAGACCCAAAACAAGAAATTTGTTCTCATTACTGGGACTCTAAGTGTCAAAAAATTTATTTTCAAAACAAACATGATTATGAAAAGAAATGTTCAGATAACTGTCCTGCGTTCCAAGCAATATATGTAGATTTATCAACTGAAAAATATATTTCAATTCCAAAATTGAATACTGTAACAGCAACTGATCACGAATTAAGACAGGCTGTATTATTAATTTTATATGAGTACTATAGGGAGCATCCTGACCGCTATAAGTGTTTTGATGTAACGCCTGAATTTATAGCTAAAAGTCTTAATATTAATGTTAAGGATGTAGTGCGAGTTGTTCTTCCTATGGAAGATGAAAAAGAAGTCGAAACTAAAAAATATTTAGGAGAAACATATTTTAGATATGTACATATTACAAGTCAAGGAATTAGAATGATTGATGAAAAACCACTATTTGGTAGTTTGGATACAGCCGCATTAAGAAGTATTAAAATAGAAAACTCTCAATTTACTATTAATGGAGATATGATGCCAGATTATTACAATAATGATAATGATTTACGTGGAGCAAATATCGCTAATTTTGCTAATCAAGTTCAAAATAATGCTAGTCAAACTGCTTCTGACTTTTCCCAAAACATTTGTCAAAACATAAATGAAATAAACAACTTAATTAGTTCTCTCCGTGAGATAGCTCAAACCTTTCCTGAAGCTCAACGGGAAGAAGCTATAGTACATTTAGATGATTTGCAAGAAGATATTAAACTAACTATACCTGAAAAGCAAAAACCTCGAATCAAAGCTCGTATTGGCGCATTGTTAGCACTCACTGGTATAGTTGGTGCGGCTGTAGCTGGAACTGTAGATTTTAGTAATAATGTTTTGGAACTATCCAATAAATTAGGATTTCCAATTGAACACACTCAGCCTTAACTTTGGGTTGATGATGCGTCAGGGGACGCATCCTACCTGTAGCTTACTACTTGTATTTTTGGTCGCAGCGGTTGAAATTAGGTCATAAGAATTATATTTGAGTAGGCAAATGACCAAATTGGCCGCATTCTGTTGAAAAATTCTTCAAAGGAAAATTTAAAGTCTTTATCATCATCATATTTTCTGATGTATTCTTCAACCTCTATCGAAGGTAATCCCCACTCTAACAATAGGGTTGTGATCTCAAATTTATCAATGTAACCACTTCTATCGATATCAATTTGATCGAAAATCAATCTGGCTTTTTCTTCATTGGTAATATTTTTACCTTTAGTCAGATGTTCATTTTTCAGGTTTTCTCTTTTCAGTCGTTCCTTCACTCCTTTAATTTGCCAAATCTTTTCATAAAATTCAACAAAGCTAAATCCGTCTAACTTGGTATTTCGAGAAATAAAGTTATCGATAAAAGTATCTGGCACTTGCCACTCATGCCAAAGAGTTCTCAATTCTTCTTTATCCAAAATTCCACTATTATCTTTATCCAATTTAGAAAAAAGTGCTGCTGCTACTGTTTGATCATCAAGTCCATCTAAATTTACCGACAAATGCTTACTTAGCCATAATTCTTTAGCATCTTCATCGATTAAGGTTTGTCTTGCACTTTCTTTTGTCCAACTGAGCCATTCTGCTGCTGTTGGATTGATAATCAATTTGTACAAAGCGTTATAGCCAATCACAAAAATGATAAATAACAGATTGCCTGAAGCACCCAATACAGAAGGTAATATCAATACCCCAGCCGCGAGAATTGAGGCTGAGTAAAGATTATTTTTGAACAATCCTGCAACTGTAAAAATTAAGTAAAAGACTCGACACCAAACGTATATACACAGAACCAAAAATGTGTTGAGCAACCAAAGAGTTGAATTAGGTTCTAAGAGCAGATGAACTGCACAATACAAATGTAAAGTTACAACGAATAAATAGCCCGGAATCATTGCACTCTTGGCACCAAAAACAATCGGTGTTTGGTAAAAAGATGTAGTGACATGACCGATTATGGCTGATAGCGCCATGATGATGGCGGGGATTTCTGGACTACTACTAAAAAAGGCAATCACACCAAAGATAACCTCTATAGTTCCAGAGATTACATGAGTTTTGATTGATAAATTCCTTTTTGGTAGCATGAGGAATTTCGGGTGTGGCGGGTTGGTGTAGTGGTAGTACAAAACGTAAAAGTTACATAGGAATGATACCGCACACAAAACTAGTTTTTGATAATATTCTGCCTCTGTGCCTGTATAGGTAGTAGTAAAATAAAAGCACGCTAGGGCATAAATGCTAACTGGCAAAAGCAGTAGCAGGTTTTTTAGAGATATGGGCATATCTACTCTTGTTTGATTTTATTTTTTGTAATTATCTGTGTTAAATTTCATACCAATTTTTTTTTCTCTTGTCAAGAAATAAGTTTGCAGTGTATTAAAACATCTTTACCAATAACGTTAGCTTGATAACAGCAAGACGAAGCGAACTTTTAGCTAGCTTGTTGTCAAGAGCAGGTTTTTTGTGATTATCTATACTTACAGCAATTGCCAGGTAAATAAGCTACTGAACAGAAATTCAAACCCCTGTAGAGACGTTGCATGCAAAGTTTCTGGTCTAAATAGTCGAAAATTGTTGTAAGTTAGGATAATTAGGGATGTTTATAAAATAAAGGACACCCGCAAGAGGTGTCCCTGTATAAGGATTTCACTTGATTCTAGATAAATCTAGGACTTAACGACAGGAGATAGCAAATATGTGGTATGGTTTGTGTCTTTAAAAATCATGATTTGTGCGTTAGGGAACGCACCCTACAGGTGGTTCTCTATTGTCAATAAATTAAATTGGCAGTGTATTAAACCCTCTTTACCAATAACGTTAGCTTGATAACAGCAAGACGAAGCGAACTTTTAGCTAGCTTGTTGTCAAGAGCAGGTTTTTTGTGATTATCTATACTTACAGCAATTGCCAGGTAAATAAGCTACTGAACAGAAATTCAAACCCCTGTAGAGACGTTGCATGCAAAGTTTCTGGTCTAAATAGTCGAAAATTGTTGTAAGTTAGGATAATTAGGGATGTTTATAAAATAAAGGACACCCGCAAGAGGTGTCCCTGTATAAACATTTCACTTGATTCTAGATAAATCTAGGACTTAACGGACAGGAGATAGCAAATATGTGGTATGGTTTGTATCTTGAAAAATCATGATTTGTGCGTTAGGGAACGCACCCTACAGGTGGTTCTCTAACGCATCAAAAAAGCCTAAAAGGGGAATTTGCGACCGTGGGTAAGTTCTAAAATCTCAATTTACTTACCGTTACCATTCCCGCCATTATTACCATTGGTGAGAATGCGTTCAGCAAGCTTTTCCGGCACTTCTTGGAGATGATCTTGTTCCCAGTGGAAAGAACCAACGCCAAGAGTGAGCGATCGCAATTCTACGATAAAATTCTGCATCTCTGCTTGGGGCAAGAATGCAGATACATTATCCCAACCTTGCCAATCATGTCTGCCTTCATAGCCCAAAATCTGCCCCCGTCTACCACTCAGCAGTTGCAGCACCTTGGAGGTAAACTCACTGGGAGTAGTCACCAATACCCGCAAAATCGGTTCTAACAGCGTTGGTTGTCCTTGGGGTATGCCAGTTTGCATTGCTAGCCGCGCCGCTTGTTTAAAAGCCTGTTCGGAACTATCTACGCTGTGATAAGAACCATTTGTCAGCGTTACCGCCACATCCACCACCGGGAAACCCAAAGGCCCGTGTGTGAGAAATTCCCGCACACCCATTTCTACCCCTGGTATATATTGTCTAGGAACCACACCACCAACAATTTTTTCACTAAAGTTAAAACCTGTACCTCTGGGTAATGGTTGAATATCGAGAAAAACATCACCAAACTGCCCATGTCCGCCGCTTTGGTGTTTATAGCGTCCATGAACTGAAGCCACAGGTTTACGGATGGTTTCTTTATAAGGTACTTGGGGTAAATGGGTGGACATCGGCAAATTATACTTGCGACGCAGTCTATCTAAAGCGACTTGCAGATGTATTTCCCCTTGTCCCCAGAGAATGACTTCGTGGGTGTCCCCATGTTGTTGCCAAGCGAGTGCAGGATCTTCTTCTAATAGTTTAGCGATCGCACTGCTGAGTTTAACTTCATCGTTGCGTTTTTCTGGAGTAATCGCTAAAGCATACACAGGTTCTAGCTGTTCAGCTTTCGGTAACTCCCTCACCGGCTGCACTGTAGAAATTACATCCCCAGTTTTCACGCCGTCCAAACGACTCAAAGCGACAATTTCACCAGCACCAGCTTCATTAATAAACTGCTGTTGTTGTCCCATTAAACGGTAAATACCACCAGCGCGAATCCCATTGAGGACAATTCCATCAGTTAATGTACCCTGCCAAACACGCACAAGGGAAAGTTTGCCACCTTGAGGAGTGTAGTAAGTTTTCAGCACCTGCGCTACAGGAGTATCAGCAATTTTGCCTAAGCGCCGTTCCATTGTGGTTTCTGCTTCCGGTGCTTCCCGCAGCAAAGCTTCTAATAAAGGTCTAACACCATAATCTAGTTCCGCCACACCAAAGAAAACCGGCACAACCAAATCAGCGCCTAATTCCAATTTTAAATCTTTGAAAATTTCCTCTTGGGGTGGTTCAATGTCTTCTAAAAGTTCTTCCAATAAATGATCATCAAAATTTGCTAGGGCTTCCAGCATTTGGGCCCTGGCTATATGTTCTTCTTCTTTGAGGTTTTCGGGAAAAGGAATTTGATCAGCAGGTGCACCGGGATGATATTGATAAGCCTGTTCGCTCACCATATCAATAAATCCTGTCAATTCCTCACCTTGCATGATGGGGTATTGGTGGGCGACTAAGGGACGACTAGAAACGGCTTTTAGGGCGTGTAATGTCTCTAGAACATGAATACTTGCCCTATCCATTTTATTCACAAAGACGAGATGGGGAATTTCCCAGTCGTCGAGGAATTTAAATAGCGGCGCGAGAGTGAGAACTCTATCGCGGATGGGTTCGCAAACGACAATTGCGGCATCGACTCCCATTAAAGCGTTATAAGTCTCTTGGGCGAATTCCACTGAACCCGGACAGTCAATAAAAGTAAAGCGAGTACCGTTATACTCAGTACTCGCTGCACTTACTTCTACACTCCTAAAGCGATCGCGCGACTCATTCGCACTATCCCCCACTGTGTTGCCATCCTTCACAGTGCCTTTGCGAGAAATCGCCCCTGTGACAAATAACAAGCTTTCTAGTAAAGTAGTTTTTCCACTTAAATAAGGACCAACAATTGCAACATTCCGCGAACCCGATTTTACTTTTTCGTTCATAAAACCTCCTCTGCGGTTAAGCAACGCTTACCTGCATTATCCTGTGTGTTTCCGGGATAAATTCAGAGCTATCTAGAGGGTAAATTATCCCTTCTTTAACTTGTTATTATCCTCCCTTTAATCTGAAGCACAAAAAATCGTATCTTCTCGTAAAACTTGGCTTAATAAAAGTTAATATTTATCATCTAAAATTCTGAATTGAATACTTTTGTAAAGTAATTCAGTTGACAGAAAAATTTTTATCGAACAAATTAATCAAAAAGTGTTGCAAATTAGCAAATTAATGAAATTATCATTCTTTAAATCGCCCTTATTCGCCATAGCTTACGTTAGCTTGAATATGCTCTCAGTTTTCTTAAATAAACTTCCTTTGTACAGCCATCCGAAATCAATCGTGAAATTCTCTCTTCCCTATTCTCTTGGCATCTTGGCGGTTAGTTCAAAAAGAATTTTCCCTACAATATTGAGTTTACTCTTAGTGAGTGCAAGCATCCTTTCCCCCTCTTTCCAACACCCATTACTGGCACAAACTGGCAATCAAGCTGCCACAGACGCATTAAATCAAGGATTACAGGCGATTCAGGAGGGAAAAGTGCAAGATGCGATCGCCTTTTTTCGCCAAGCAACCAAATTAGATCCCACATTAGCCCCAGCACAATATAATTTAGGTTTAGCACTGCGACAAGCAGGACAATTACAACCTGCGGCAGATGCATTTTATCAAGCAACCCAAGCAGATCCTCAGTTTGCTGCCGCTTTTGCCAATTTAGGCGGCACATTATTAGAAGGGAATAACTTACAGACAGCCAAGGATTACTTACAACGGGCGATAGAACTTGATTCTAAGCTAGGCTTTGCCCACTATAACTTAGGCTTGCTAAGAGAGCAGCAGAGAGACTGGGATCAGGCGATCGCCTCCTTTAAAAAAGCCATAGAATATAGCCAGAACGCCCCAGAACCAGCCTATCACTTAGGAATATGTTATCTCCAACAAGGCAAAATTGATCAAGCCAAAGAAGCCTTTAAAAAAGCCGTCAAAATCAATCCCAAATATCCAGAAGCTCACTACAATCTTGCTTCAATTTTATTCAATCAGGGCAAATATCCCGAAGCCTTAGCAGCTTTCAGAGAATCAGCCATAGCTAACACCAACTATGCCAACGCCTACTATGGTGCAGGGTTAGTTTTTATCCAGTTAAAACAGTATCCAGAGGCGGCGCAAGTATTCCAATATGCTAAAGATTTATATAATTATCAGGGTAATTCCCAGTGGGCAAACAAAGCCAATCAATGGTTGCAACAAGCACAAACTTTAAATTACAAACCTCGCTGAGGCGCAAAACCTTAATATTGCTTAACATTAAAATAATTGGGTTAAATGGCTGGTGTAGTCTGAACTAGTCCTAATAGGAAGGGAAATGTACAAGCAAAAGCGCCTCAAGAGTCGATTTTTATTTTGCGATCGCTGGCTTGATCGACAGTCAATAGTTCGTAACATGGAGGCTTTCCAAGACTTAATTGTGATTGTCCTGTGTTTAGGATTATTCGCCGTTATGTTGATACAATTGTGGGGAATATTTACCGCCCTGTCCCAGTCACTAGACTATAAAATAGTGACAGCAAAAATACTCTTTGTGTTAATCTTGGTGGAGTTATTTCGCCTCCTCATGGTCTACTTACAAGAACATAGCATTTCTGTGGGAGTAGCAGTAGAAGTAACAATTGTATCTGTTCTGCGAGAAGTAGTAGTTCACGGTGCCCTAGAAATTTCTGGAATCCAGACAGCAGCAATTTGCGGCTTATTATTAATTTTGGGTGGGCTATTAGTAGTATGCGCAAAAACGCCACACATGGATTGCATAAGTGCTAATACAAAATTTTGCCCCCTTGCCTATTCAGACAGTAGTGAACGGAACAGCAATCTAGAATTTCAGTATTCACATAACTGTGATGAAAATCAACCCCTAGTGTAAATTAGGTAACAGAAAAATTAATTGACCGTATTCGCGTAGCACGGCTAAATTTGTGCATGATGATTTTCTTGTAGAACGGGCGTCTCGCCTGTTCTGGGCAAGCATTAGCGTAGCGGCACCCAGTGCGATGCCCACCCCACAAAAGCTATATTTTATGCCTTATTTTAGACGTGTCACGCCAGTTGAAGGCGTTAGGCGCACTTAAAAAGTGATTTTTGGCAAATTACAACGTTTGTGCGCCGTGACGGATCATTTGCAGTGCATCACACTGCGTTAACGGCATCCTACAGACTTAATACATCATCCTTTCTACTCCGCTTTTAGGCAGATGAATCGCTCCTTGGGAATGAGTATAAATTTATTAGAAACCTAAGGGAGCGTAAATATATGACTACTACAGGTAACGGGCATTCTGAAGAACCGATTAGCAACTTGGAATACGACTTTGTCACCGTGTTGCACAACAAAGCCGAAGCAGTTAAGGCTTACGAAATTTACATTCAAGATGCACAGGAAGCTAACTCTCAGCCTTGTGTAGAATTGTTCCAGAAATTGCGGCAGTCAGAACTTCAGCAAGCCCAAGAAGTTCGCCACCATCTACAACAAGTGATGGAAAAAGGCAGGATGTAATATCCCTCTCTCAGCTGCTTGCTGCAGCTTCCTAGATAGGAATCTGAATTACAAATTCTGCGCCCTCTCCTGGCGAGGAAATACAGAGTAGCTTACCTCCATGTTTTTCTACCACAATTTGATAACTGATTGACAAGCCCAACCCTGTACCTTGTCCAACGGGTTTGGTAGTGAACAGATGGTCAAATATCTTCTGCTTTACTGCTTCAGTCATCCCCAGTCCGTTGTCCTTGATGTATATGCGTGCCCACTGCTGATCCTGAGATGTTTCGGTGCGGATGATAATTTCCTTGGGATTTGCCTGAATCACCTGGTAGGACTGCCCTTGAACCGACTCATCTATGGCATCGATCGCATTGCCTAGCAGATTTAGAAATACCTGGTTGAGTTGTCCGGGATAGCAATTGACTAGGGGTAAATCTCCATAGTCTTTGCTCACCTCAATTTTAGGACGCCGATTATTAGCTTTGAGGCGATGTTTCAAAATCATTAGGGTGCTGTTAATCCCCTCATGCAAATTAAAGGCAACCTTAGAGGTGGTATCTGCCCGTGAGAAGATTCGCAAGGAGGTGCTAATCTCGCAGATGCGATCTGTACCAGTTTTTAGAGAGGTGATTAACTGGGGCAAATCTTCCATTAAGTAAGGCAAATCAACCGCCTTGATTTGGGCGACAATTTCGGGTGCAGGCTGGGGATATTGCTGCTGATAAAGTTCCAACAGACCGATTAAATCCTGGATAAATGCCTCGGCATGACTCAAATTACCTGTAATAAAGCCCAGGGGATTGTTAATTTCGTGGGCTACTCCAGCCACAAGTTGACCAATACTCGCCATTTTTTCATTTTGCACAAGCTGGAGTTGGGTTTGCTGGAGGAGTTGCAGAGATTGCTCCAGGAGCAAAGCGCGATCGCAAACTCTAGCTTCTGATGCTTGTAAATCCTGGTATAGCCGGGAATTTTCCAAGAAGATCGCGGCTTGGGAGCAATGAACTTTGATCCTTGCTAGCAGTTCATCTTTCGAGATTGGCTTGGTTAGGTAATCATTAGCTCCTGCCTCGAAACCAACTACTAAATCAGAAACATGGTTCCTGGCAGTTAATAATACAATGGGCAACTCCGATGCTTGCCAGGTTTGGCGAATTTTGTGCGTGACTTCATAGCCTGTCATTCGCGGCATCATCACATCTAGCAAAATCAAATCAGGTTTCAGTCCGCCCTCTAATATAGCTAGAGCTTCAATACCAGAAGCTGCCTCTGTAATTTCATAGTTGTATAGGGATAAATGATTGACTAAAACCTGACGGTTTACTGGTTCATCATCCACAATCAGGATTGACCATTCAGGGTGATTTTTTGCAGTTTGTCTATTGTTATGAGCATGAGCATCAACTTCCGAGGGCAAAGAGTCAAGTACAGGGGAAGATTGATATCTGTGGCTGGATACCAAAACACTCTGACTGCTAACCGCTGATATCTGGCTAACTGGTAGGGTAAAGGTAAACCGCGAACCTTGATCAATCATCGATTCAACACCAATTTCTCCACCATGCAACTCCACCAACTTCTTAGAGATAGCTAGCCCCAAACCTGTACCACCGTAAATCCTGGCTGTAGAACCATCAGCCTGCTCAAAGGACTCAAACACCCGGTCTAGTTTATCCTCTGGGATACCGATGCCAGTATCAGAGATGGTGATGGCAATCTTAGATTCTTGCCCATCTTCTTCGCTACTAATTAACCGGGCAGATACTTGCACGCTGCCACTGTCAGTAAATTTAATGGCATTACCTATCAAGTTATATAAAATTTGCTGGAGGCGATTTTCATCTGCACTCACTAGAGGCAGATCGGCGGGAATATCGTTTACTAGTTGTAGATGCTTTTGACTAATTAACAGTCGGTTCAGGGTTAGTACCACTTCGACAATTTCTCGCACTGCTACAGGCTTGAGTTGCAGTTCAATTGTCTGGTGTCTGAGTTTGGAAAAATCTAGAATATCGTTCACCAGTGTGGCCAGTCGCCGTCCACTACTAGCAATCATCGCCAGATTAGAAATTGTGGTAGCTGGCAGCTTACCTGTCACCCCATCAATCAGTGATTCGGCAATGCCAATAATCCCATTTAGGGGTGTCCGGAGTTCGTGGGAGGTGTTGGCTAAAAATTCATCCTTGAGTTTATCGGTTGCCTCAAGTGCTTCCTGGGCCTGCTTGAGTCTGGCTTCACGGGCATAAACTTCACCCGCCATTGCATTGAAAGAATGTGCCAGCCTTCCTAGTTCATCAAGTCTTGTGGTATCTAGTTGGATATTGAAATCGCCGGCTGTAATCTGATCCGTTGCCATCATTAAGTTATTCAGGGGAGCAGCAACCTGTTGACGCAGGACAAAAAACAGTATTGTGACCTCAATCACTAGGGCGATCAGTCCCAAAATGAGTATAAAGCGGGCATTCTCAAAAGCCAGCCCTGCCAAAATTGATTTGGGAAAGACTGTGACAAAGTACCAGTTGGGGAGGTCGAGTTTGGCGATCGCTAAATACTCGTTATCCTGGGAATTTTCTACCACAACCTGTCCAGGCTTCAGGTCTTTCACCAACTGAAAAATCCGCACCAGATGTGGATCTCCAGAGGTAAGAATGTTAAAATTTCCTAGCTTTTCCTTGATCTCATCCCCCTTTTCTGGATGGGCAATCAAGCGACCGTCTTCCCGAAAAATCATGTTGTAAGTGCCTTGCAAGCGATCTTTCAAGGTGCGATCGAGCAGTTCGTTCAACACAATATCGTGTCCTATGGTGGCGATCTGCTTGCCCCCAATATCGATTGGTGTTTCACAAGAGACAGTCCAATCTCTAGCAACCTGATCGTAGTAAAGCCCGGTGCAAACTGTTTCACGGGCTGGATTATGCTTTTTGTCAGCAATCCAAAAATATTCTTCTTTGGGAATGTTTTGGTCAGCAGTGGCATTTTCTGCCCAAGGGACTTCTGGCCAGTACATCACCATGAAATTTTCTGGCGCATTAATATAGGTGTTTTGAAAGCGACTACGCCAGGAGGGGCCGTAAGTCATCACCAAGTCATAAAAGGTGAGGACGCGATCGCGAATTTCTGGGGTAATGGTGAGATTTTTGTCAATGAAAACACTGGGTTGACGACTGCGGTCAAAGCCGTTGGGTTGATTACGAATGACACCATCAGGCGATCGCACCAACAACCGCTCAAAGTCTATTTGGCGACCATCGCCCACCTCATCCAGTCTTCGCCGCAAATCTTGCTCCAATAGAGCATGGTTGTCTTTTGTCAACAGAAAAATACTGCTTTCCCGCTGTCCCCGTTCGGTAATATATTTCTCTAGCTGTCTCTGAGTCTGGCTTTCCAGAGTAGACATTATATGCAGGTAACTAATTCCCGTAGATCCAACGATCACCAGGGCAATCCTCACTGCCATCTTGATCAAGGTTTCACGGGTGATTGATCCCTTCATCTTGAAGACAAGTTTTTCTGGAAATAAGGACATGCGGTGTATAGGGGTATGAAATTTTTTATTCTGATTCAATATAAACTACTGTAATCATATCGAGTTATCGTACAATAAACTATTACAGATAATTACTGAGGAATTTCTCTGTTTATGTCGTATCGTCAATCAAGGAACTGGCCTTCCTGGAGGAATACGAGCAAATACTCAGTCTCAGGTATGTTAAATCCTCTATTTCAGTTATTTCAAGTATTGAAGCGACCTAGCAAGGGAGCCTTTACCATGCTGCTAGCAGTCAGCCTTAGTTTTTGTCTGCTCACCTCTGCCTATAAAAAAGATACAGGCTTGCCGGAACCATCCCTAAATAGCCAGACACAACTGGTGAGCCAAAAAAACAAACCCGTTGAACTTAACATAGTCTCCTTTGCCGTCACACGGGCAGCTTATGCCAACATCATTCCCCTATTTCAACAGAAATGGCAGCAAGAGCAGAATCAAGAAGTCAGATTTCGGCTCAGTAATGCCGGCTCCAGTACTCAAGCCCGTGCTGTAGTCAATGGACTCCCCGCCGATGTCGTACACTTAGCACTGGCACTAGATATCAACCGCATTCAGAAAGCCGGTTTAATCCAACCAGGTTGGGAGCAAGAAACCCCCAATCATAGCATTGTTACTAGCACAATTGGTGTCATTGTCACCCGTGCCGGCAACCCTAAAAACATCCACACCTGGGCAGATTTAGCCAATCCTGGAGTTTCCGTAGTCACTGCTGACCCAAAAACATCAGGAATTGCTCGCTGGAATTTCCTAGCTTTTTGGGGTTCAGTCACCCAAACCGGGGGAACAGAAGCACAAGCATTAGATTTTGTCACTAGGGTTTATGAAAATGTCAACGTCTTAGCCAAAGATGCGCGAGACGCAACCGACATCTTCCTCAGACGCAAACAGGGAGACGTACTCATCAACTATGAAAATGAGTTAATCCTAGCTTCCCAAGAAGGGTTAGCAAAAGATAACTTTTCCGTAATTCCCCAGATTAATATTTCCATCGACAACCCCATTGCAGTAGTAGATAAATATGTTGACCGTCGGGGAACGCGACAGGTAGCAGAAGCCTTTGTAAAGTTCCTCTACAGCCCAGAAGCACAGCGAGAATTTGCCAAAGTTGGATTCCGACCATTCAACCCCACCTTAGTTCAGGAGTTTTCCTGCAAGTATCCCCCCATCAACAAATTATTTACAGTTCAGACCTTAGGTGGTTGGAGTGCTGTGCAAGAGAAATTCTTTAAAGACGGCGGAGTTTTTGACCAAATACAGGCATATATCCACAGCCGAACCGATTAAAACCTTTGCTGCCATTAGCTCCTGGGTTGAGTAGAGCGAAAATTCTACATGGGATTTTTATCAAAAAATGCGATCGCCCAACCCCAAGTAAAACCTACAATATATATAAAACATCAAAATACACACATCTGAGCTTACCATGAGAACTAATATCATCATTGATGACCAACTTATAGATGATGCCATTAAAGCAACTGGACTTAAAACTAAACGAGAAGTTATAGAACTTGGTCTTAAGACATTAATTAAACTCAAGCAACAAGAAAAAATAAAAGCTTATAGAGGAAATCTCAAATGGGAAGGCGACCTTGAAGATATCAGAACAAATCCATGATTCTTGTAGATTCAAGCGTATGGATAGACTATTTCAACGGCAGGGAAACCCCAGAAACAAATAAGCTGGATATGCTTTTGGGAGTAGAACCCCTCGCCATTGGTGATCTCATTTTGACTGAAGTACTCCAAGAATTTCGCTCAGATAGTGACTATCAAACGGCAAAGGAATTGCTGACTTCTCTGAAAATTTTTGAGATGCTGGGCGTTAATCTTGCTCTCAAAAGCGTTGATAACTATAGAATTCTGAGAAAGCGTGGTATCACCATCCGCAAAACGGCTGATGTTATTATTGCCACTTTCTGTATTGAAAACCAAAACTCACTTCTATTCACCGACAAAGATTTTTTGCCATTTGTTGAACATCTTGGATTGCAAACAGTTTCAACAAAAATATAAGAATTCAATATAGCTGCTCAAAAAATGCGATCGCATCACAATTCAGGATTATAAAAGACAAGGTATTCGCTCAACTTAAGCAAAAACTCTTATGAACTACCAGCCCTAATCTCGTTCCCAGTCTCCGACTGGAAATGCCTTCACAGCGGCTCTGCCGCTAGAGACGAGACACAACAGCAGCCCAGCAATATTTTTATGTATCATCATCTGATGCTTCTGTTTGCTGCTGCAACGCTTCACGAATGTCTGACAATAAATCAGGATTGCTCTCTAGTTTTTCCAGCATTGCCAGCGCTACTTCTGTATTAAACGCGGGAAGCTCCGCTTGTTGTGCAAGAGATTTAAGAACGTCAAACAACGTTTCCTTATCCCAATGCAGAAGCTTCATTATGTGCAACATTTTCACAGTAAGTGTTGCGTTTTGCGTATTTGGGTGTTGGTTGCCTAAACTTTTTTGATATATCACCAACGCTTGTTTAGACAAATTTTCAGCTTCCGCATATTTATTTTGCACTTCATACAACAATGCTAAATTGTTGAGACTCGTTGCTACAGCAGGATGGTCTAGTCCCAATTGGCGTTTTTTGATTTCTAAAGATTGCTGAAAAAGCGGTTCTGCATCGCTGTAGCGTCCTTGGAATTTATAGAGTGATGCTAAATTGTTGAGACTCGTTGCCACATCGGGATGGTCTAGTCCCAGTTGGCGTTTTTTGATTTCTAAAGATTGTTGATAAAGCGGTTCTGCATCGCTGTAGCGTCCTTGGAATTTGTAGAGTCCTGCTAAATTATTGAGACTCGTTGCCACATCGGGATGGTCTAGTCCCAGTTGGCGTTTTCTGATTTCTAAAGATTGCTGATAAAGCGGTTCTGCATCGCTGTAGCGTCCTTGGGATTCGTAGAGTGCTGCTAAATTGTTGAGACTGTTTGCCACATCGGGATGGTCTAGTCCCAGTTGGCGTTTTCTGATTTCTAGAGATTGCTGATGAAGCGGTTCAGCATCGCTGTAGCGTCCTTGGGATTCGTAGAGTGCTGCTAAATTGTTGAGACTGTTTGCCACATCGGGATGGTCTAGTCCCAGTTGGCGTTTTCTGATTTCTAAAGATTGCTGATAAAGGGGTTCTGCATCGCTGTAGCGTCCTTGGGATTTGTAGAGTGATGCTAAATTGTTGAGACTGGATGCTACATCGGGATGGTCTAGTCCCAGTTGACGTTTTCTGATTTCTAAAGATTGCTGATAAAGGGGTTCTGCATCGCTGTAGCGTCCTTGGGATTTGTAGAGTGATGCTAAATTGTTGAGACTGTTTGCCACATCGGGATGGTCTAGTCCCAGTTGGCGTTTTCTGATTTCTAAAGATTGCTGATAAAGGGGTTCTGCATCGCTGTAGCGTCCTTGGAAATGGTAAAGTAATGCTAAATTGTTGAGACTGGATGCCACATCGGGATGGTCTAGTCCCAGTTGGCGTTTATATATTTCTAAAGATTGCTGATAAAGAGGTTCAGCATCGCTGTAGCGTCCTTGGGATTTGTAGAGTGATGCTAAATTGTTGAGACTGTTTGCCACATCGGGATGGTCTAGTCCCAGTTGGCGTTTATATATTTCTAAAGATTGCTGATAAAGAGGTTCAGCATCGCTGTAGCGTCCTTGGGATTTGTAGAGTGATGCTAAATTGTTGAGACTGTTTGCCACATCAGGATGGTCTAGTCCCAGTTGGCGTTTATATATTTCTAAAGATTGCTGATAAAGGGGTTCAGCATCGCTGTAGCGTCCCTGAGATTCGTAGAGTGCTGCTAAATTGTTAAGGCTGGTGGCTAAGTCTTTGTCTAAACCTAATTCTTTTTGCACTTCAACAGCCTTGCTAAAACACTCAATTGCTAATTCTTGTTCTTTTCTGTAATCCTGATACTCTCCCTTATCTAACCTTCTTCTATAAATATTTCCCAGACTGAAATACAAAGTAGCCAAACTCGAATCTTTGAGTCCCTCTTGTTCCTTCTGGTAGATAAACTGTCTTAAGTCCTCTATCGGCAAAAAATAGGGATTTTCATCATCAAAACCCGATAATTTTCTTTCAATTAAAACAGAACGCATCGGTTCTAGTTCTCTACTAGAAACAGTATTTTTCTTTCTCGAAACAAAGTGAAATACACCAGCACGCCAACTCCAAAAATCTGAGGCTTTTTTAATCAATTTACTCAAAATTTGGTTAGTCACCCAAATAACAATTGGATAGGGAAAATCGCGCATAGCTTCCCTCGTCCACTGTAAATAACCGAAGAAAATCTCTTGTTCTGACCTTTCCTCCCCCATTCTGAGAAAATAAAGCTGTTCAGCACCCGTTACAGTTATGACAGCCTTTCCTCCCTGACGCAGATATTCTTCACTTTGTACAAGTTGGTAAATAGCAGCCTTGAGACTCGGTTCACCCCGTGCCAATGTCACCCGATAAAGGCGAAATTTAGACTGTAATTCTGCTTCATACTTAGCAATAATCTCATCACGAAAATTAGCATCATCACAAACAGCTATTAGCAAACTCAAACCAGATTCTTTAGCTTGAATGCTCACAATCAAATCATCATAAGCATCCAAATTTTGCTCATCATCAGCATCAAATAGTTCCTTAGCTGCCATTTATCAACCCCTGATCTCTCAAAAGTTCTACAACAATTGGGTGAACATCATACCAGTTCTTACGATTGCGATATTCCAAAACATAAAGTCCGTGTAGCAAATCTAAAAATGCAGCTTCCTTAGGATCATCAGGCATAAAATTTTGATAAGTATTTTGCAATATGGCATAATCAACCTTACCCAAAGGAACAGCGAAATCATTACGGATGTTATTTACTGCTTCATCCAAAATTTGCTCATTAATCACCACTGCTTGCCCAGGTTTACGCCGGATTAATCGCAGACAAATTCGGCAACATTCGTTAGCAATTCTAATCAACTCCCGCAAGACACCACCGCTATTTAAAACAATTTTTTCTGCCGCTTGTAATTCTATAAGTTCATCTACAATCCGCTTTTGTAAGATTTCATATAGAACATCCTTTGCTTCAGCACGAGGCTGAGGGTTAGGCTGACGGCTTTGCTCCTTTTCAAACAATTTTAAAACAGGCATCACTACAATTTGGTCATTAGTCTCCGTCTCAATCAGTGGTCTGAGAAACTTGTCTCGTAAAACCGCAATAGGTATTGTGTAAATAATCCTAAAACCTGGTTGGCATAAAGCTTTAATATTGTCACGATAAATATCGTCAACCCTTGCCAATTCTAGTTTATCTAAATCATCAATAATCACTAAAACCTTTTTTTTCTTTTTAAGACTTAATTCAATTACATTAGCAATATTATTAATAAGGGCGACTAAATCTGAAATTTTGCGCTCAAATTCTTGCTTGATTTCATTGCGAACAGAAGCATTAACTTTTAACGCACCTCTAAACAATTTGAGCAAATCAAAACCTGTAGATGCTTCCGCATCTAAAGTTTCAGTTTCTGTTTTAATTCGAGTTGCAAACCACTTATAAAAAGAATCTTTTGTAGATTTAGGAATTTCTACTTGGCATGCTTCCGCCTCATACATTAAGTTGACTGCAATAGCAAAAAGGATATTGACATGGTTAACATCTGACATCTCAATAGTGTCTGAAATAGAAAATAAAACCACAAAATAACGATCATCCAATCGCCTTTTAAATTCAGATAACAATGTAGACTTGCCACAACCGCGATGTCCCGTGAAGATAATTTTGCCATCACCATTAGGACTGTCTTCAACTAATTGCTCTAACTCTTCAATTACCTCATTACCATAATCCACTCGGAATTTATCTAAGTCATTCTGATATTTGAGTGGTAACAGTTCCAAATTTCGATATGCTTCCTGAAACGCTTTTAATAAATCTTCAGACATTGGCTATCACAATATAACGTCCTATATATTCATATCATCGCGCATCCTTGCCGAACTAGAAACCCCTCCTCCGTGTTCCTCCGCGCTTACCTCCGCGTCCCTTTGCGTTTAAAACATCACCCCCACAAACTCCTTGCTTACCTTGAGTTTCATTCCTCTCCCTCCTCCTTTGCGCCTTTGCGCCTTTGCGTGAGACACCCAAAAACAATACCCCTCTCCGTCGTCGGAAAGGGGTTAAAAAATCACCGCTGACACACAGCACCCAGCACTACTTAATAAGCATCTTGCAACTCGTAGAAATCAGGCGAGATGTAATCCTTACGTAACGGCCAACCTACCCAATCTTCCGGCATCAAAATCCGCTTCAGATTTGGGTGTCCTTCGTAGATAATGCCGTACATATCGTAAGATTCGCGCTCTTGCCAATCCGCCGTTTTCCAAATCCAGTACACTGAAGGCACCGTGGGATTTTCCCGTGGTAAGAACACCTTCACCCGCACTTCTGCCGGTCTATCAGCATTATCACTGATTTTAATCAAGTGATAAACACTCACCAAATCTTGTCCTGGCCCCAAGTCAATGCCAGACTGAAACTGGAGGCAATTAAACCCGTAGGCATACAAAGCTGTAGCGGTAGGTAGCAAAAAATCAGCCGCCACCTTAATAATCTCTACTCCGTTAGCATCGGGTGCTAAAGACTCATGGTCAAAACCATTTTCCGCCAACCACTGGGAAACAATACCGGCTTGGACTAGAGCTTCTGCCGCTGCTGGGACTACTTTCGATTCTTCATCAGCCACGGTATTCTTCCTCCTTTTGTGTCTTTGCTGTCAGCAGCGCCGGGGGTATAGGCATCCCAATTGCTTCCGCCAATTCCTTTGGTGGTGTGTAGCGAGTCTCTGACTGCAAATACTTACCAGTTAAAATTTCTTCCACTGGCTTCAGGTTATGGGTTGTGCTGTAGTAGCGATGGATTTGCTTGATGTTACCCCGCTCTTGGATTGAATCATTAGCGATTTTCTTCCGCAGCTTAATAATTGCGTCGATAATCGCTTCCGGACGGGGAGGACAACCGGGCAAGTACACATCCACGGGAATCAGTTTATCAACTCCACGCACAGCCGTGGGGGAATCAACGCTGAACATCCCGCCAGTAATTGTACAAGCTCCCATCGCGATGACATACTTCGGTTCGGGCATTTGTTCATAAAGACGCACCAATTGCGGTGCCATCTTCATGGTAATTGTCCCGGCAGTAATGATTAAATCGGCTTGACGGGGGCTAGAACGGGGAATTAGTCCAAAACGGTCAAAGTCGAAGCGAGAGCCAATTAAAGCGGCAAATTCAATAAAGCAGCAAGCTGTACCAAACAGCAGGGGCCACAGACTAGAAAGCCGCGCCCAGTTGTAGAGGTCATCAACCGTAGTCAAGATGACGTTTTCTGAAAGGTCTTGAGTGACTTTCGGACGCTCAACGGGGTTGATGATGCGCTCTTGATCCTGGGTGGTTAAGTTAGAATTCAAGACCATTCCAAAGCTCCTTTACGCCATGCGTAAACTAAGGCGACTACAAGAATTGCAATAAAAACTAGCGCTTCCAGAAATGCCAATAGCCCCAAACGGTGGAAAGCCACCGCCCAAGGATATAAAAACACAGTCTCCACGTCAAAGACGACGAAGACTAGGGCAAACATGTAGTAGCGAATGTTGAACTGAATCCAGGCACCGCCGATGGGTTCCATCCCGGATTCATAAGTGGTGCGCCGTTCTGGGCTGGAACCACTGGGTCGTAGGAGCTTGGACGCTGAGAGCGCCAGGGCTGGCACTAGGCTACAGATGATTAGAAAGCCTAGAAGATACTCGTAACCGCTGAGGACAAACACAATGAATATCTACCGCTTAGGATGTAATTAAGGCTGTAACTTTCTTTTACATTATATCTTTTTGCCTTTTCTGAAATCTGGGAAACAGACGCGCTGAAGGTATTTGATTCGTTTTTGGTAGCGATAGAAAAGCCTAACAATTATGTCATAATTTGTAACGTATATTTAATATTCCCCCCTCTTCGAGGAGCTAGCCATGAGCGAACAAGCTGAACAAGCTGTTGAGACTCCAGAGTTAGACCGCTACGAGTGTCGCTCTTGCGGTTATGTTTATGAACCTGAGAAGGGAGACGACAAGCAAGATATTGCCTCAGGGACACTTTTTGCAGAACTACCAGCAAATTGGCGCTGTCCAGTTTGTAATGCTAAGAAGGTCGCTTTTGCCAACATCGGCCCTGCGGGTACAGCATCCGGTTTCAAAGAAAATTTAGGTTACGGTCTCGGTGTCAACACGCTGACACCAACCCAAAAGAATATCCTGATCTTTGGTGCTTTGGCCCTTGGGTTTTTGTTTTTTATCAGTCTCTACGGCTTACAATAAGACCCGCTATCTTTTATACCCAGTCTCTAGGACGGCTATTGCCATTCAGGTATACCTTTTAGAATTCATCGGGACTTAAATGCGGCCTTTAACAATCTGAGATTGAGAATGCAATCTCTGGGTATTCAATCCCTAGATGCCGCTCTTGATCTAATGGTACAGGAGCGGATCATTCACAGAAACCCGACAAAAATTTAGAAAAGACTAAGAAATACTGATGCATTCAATTGTGAGAAGTTGGCAAAGAATATTTGCCCTGTTGATAGTAGTCCTAGCTTGTATAGGTTGCAGCAAAGTCCCCTCTATCAGTTCTAACCCTTGGCAGGTGGTGAATGTGCCTACAGAGGCAAAGCTGTTGGATATTGCTTTTACTGATAACCCTCAGCATGGCTATTTAGTTGGTAGTAATGCCACCCTTTTGGAAACAAATGACGGTGGAGACACTTGGAAACCTTTAAATCTGGAATTGGATGACCCCAGGTCTCGCTTTGACTCAGTAAGTTTTGCTGGGAAAGAAGGTTGGATTGCGGGAGAGCCTTCGCTGCTGCTACACACTACTGATGAAGGTCGTAATTGGTCGCGTATTGCTTTGAGCGAAAAGCTACCCGGTAATCCGATTGTAATCAAGGCACTGGCTGAGAATACAGCTGAGATGGCTACTGATGTGGGAGCAATCTATCAAACTACAGACGGTGGGAAAAATTGGAAGGCCCAGGTGGAAGCTGCGGTTGGTGTGGTGCGTAACTTGGAACGTTCTGCTGATGGCAAATATGTTGCTGTTTCTGCTAAGGGTAGTTTCTACTCGACTTGGGAACCGGGGCAAAGTGCTTGGGTACCCCATAACCGTCTTAGTTCTAAGCGGCTAGAAAATATGGGCTTTGCAGACAATGGCCAGTTGTGGTTGTTAGCACGGGGGGGTCAAGTTCAATTTAGCGACACCACTAAACCTGATGAGTGGCTAAAGGCAGAATATCCTGAGTTGTCTACTAGCTGGGGTTTGCTGGATTTGGCATACCGCACACCTGATGAAATTTGGATCGGTGGTGGTAGCGGTAATTTGCTGCGGAGTACCGACGGTGGTAAAACCTGGGAAAAAGACCGTGACGTGGAAGGAGTTGCTGCTAATTTTTATAAGGTTGTTTTCCTTAAGCCTGATCAGGGATTTATCATTGGCGATCGCGGCGTTTTGCTAAAATACCAACCCAATGTGGAAACTGCTTCTCAACCAGAGGCTGCTTAGGTATTTATGCTAGTTTCTGAGAAGGACGTTGCAACTTGTAACTCTTTCTAAACTTTGTAGGATAATAAACTCAATAATAGTGTTTGAGAGGGTAGTGATTTAAATGGCAGGTACCACCGGAGAACGTCCGTTTTCGGACATCATTACCAGTATTCGTTACTGGGTAATCCACAGCATCACCATCCCTGCATTGTTTGTTGCGGGTTGGCTGTTTGTCAGCACTGGTCTGGCTTATGATGTATTTGGCACACCCAGACCAGATCAGTATTTCACACAAGCACGGCAAGAAGTGCCAATTGTGAAGAACCGTTTTGAAGCTAAAAAGCAAGTTGAACAATTTATCGGAAAGTAGTTTGAGATCATGACTAGCGGCAATAACATCAATCAACCAGTTACCTATCCAATTTTTACGGTTAGATGGATTGCAGTTCACACCTTAGCTGTACCCACCGTATTCTTTTTGGGCGCGATCGCCTCAATGCAGTTTATTCAACGCTAGGAGCAACTCATGGAAAGATCCCCTAATCCAAATAATCAGCCGGTTGAATTAAACCGGACTTCGCTCTACCTAGGACTATTACTCATTTTTGTTCTGGGGATTCTGTTTTCTAGTTACTTCTTTAACTAACTGGAATTACAGTTGTTAATTTTTGTTGATTTAGTTTGTGTTGATTTGTTGTTAAGGGAGGAGAAAAGCTGTGTCTGGAAGTGGGAGAATTCCTCTGTGGGTCGTCGCTACGATCGCAGGGTTGGGTGTAATTACTGTGGTAGGCATCTTCTTTTATGGAGCCTACGCCGGCATCGGTTCTTCGATCTAATCCTAGCCGGAGCCGAATATCATTAAATTTGGATTTTCTAGCATTTGTTTAGAAATCGGCATTGAAAAAAACCGCCTGTCTCACTGAGATGGGCGGTATTATTATATCCCTTAAAGAAAAATGGTAATTGGTAAAAACTGAAGCTACCAATTTTCCATTACCCATTAGCTATGACCCAATTAGGCAATATCTTCGCTTTCGATGTATAAAAAGAAAAAAGCGAACACTACTGCTGGTAAAACTAGACCAGTCAGGGGTACAAAGATAGAAGGCAAAAATGAAGAATAAGCCAAGATAGAAGGCAGAAATGAACCTGACATAGAAACAATTCCTGTTAAGTTACACTACAATTCAAAATGAGCTTACTGCAAATTTCGCCTAATTTTTGAAATTCTCAAGATTTTTAACACAGCCGCTATGAAGGCAGGTGTTTAAATACCCAGTAATTCATCTAGCTGCAACATCGGCAAATCAGGAGGAATCACAGTTCTGACTATTGTCACTTTGTGGCTTTCTTGTTGGGTGGCCATATCAAGTGCGATCGCCTCTAAGCGAATTTCCAAACAGCCAAAGGGAATATTGATTTGCGTCATCACTTCCAACCCTCCCAAGGAGTTAGGTAGCAAATTTGTCAGCATAAAGGGCCCATCTAGCAACCCGCGAGTTTGGTAATCCTCAATCCATAACTTGACAACAACTTGCGAAGATACCTCAGGGAGTTCTACACGCACCCTCACAGCAGTACCAGCAATCAGTTCCCCTTCTGGTATATACAGTTGCGGAATTGGTAAAGACTCGATGATACCTCCAGTCATAGACAGGGGAAGGGATAAATTTGACAGTTGTTGTTGTTCTGGTTGTTCAGGCAGATGACTATTGGTAACTTCATCTTCCTGTTCAGTATATGTATCATCCACAACAATTTCTTGCGCCAACCAAGCAGAAAATCTCTTAACCGAACTGGGAGGCAGTAGTTGTGATACTTGATCTGGTAACTCAAGCGGTGCTGGCGATTCATCTTCTACGCCCGCCTCTTGCTGTATCCCCATCTCAGCATCTAGGTTTAATGGCAAATCAGCCTCAATAGTTTGTAGCTCAGAGGGGGCAAGTAATTCATCTTCTACACCCGCTTCTTGCCGTATCTCTATCTCAGCATCTAGGTTTAATGGCAAATCAGCCTCAATAGTTGGAGTCGTCTCTTGGGTTGGCTCGTCATCTTGGTATTCCACATGGA
The DNA here is from genome assembly GCF_014697195.1 of Cylindrospermum sp. FACHB-282. GTDB lineage: Bacteria > Cyanobacteriota > Cyanobacteriia > Cyanobacteriales > Nostocaceae > Cylindrospermum. The sequence goes on from NZ_JACJRJ010000038.1 coordinate 40,112, forward strand.
CGGGTTCAGGTAAGAAGTATCCTTGGCTCTGCATCCACTTTCTGAGCAAGGGAGATGGGGGTTCCTCTGCTGGGATTAATTCCACACTTGGCGGGGGAAGATTTTTGTTTACAGACTCATCGATAAATTCCGCACTCAATGGGGCTACTACTTCAGCAATAGACTGATCTTGTAACGGCTCATCGCCTGCTACTAATTCCGGTGTGTTTGCATCCTCATCTGCAATTGCTGCAAACTGCTGGGAGTTTTCTGGCGGGTTGCTGTTTACTTCTTCTCTGTTAGCTGGTAAAACTGGCAGCCTTCTCAGATAGGGAAAAGTGGTGTTAAACATTGACACTCGCCGGGGTTTGATCACCAACTGGTCTAGATTAATGGTGGCGATGGCGCGAGGCTTGTCTACAGGCACATCCTGTGTTTGTGATTCTGCAACTAAAGCAGTAGATGCCATGGACTGCGCCCCGGTGGAGGCAATCCCATTAGTTGAATTCACAGGCAGCTTTGGCAGTTGAGGCCAACATCCGTCTGCTGATTTATTTAGGGTAGACGCTAGAACTCGCGGGTTAATTAGTGGCGGCAGGGGTTTGTTGGGCGATGGATTCAGGGGCTGAAATTGCAGTAATTTGGGGGTTTTGACCAGATTGAAAAGTTCCAAATCGATGCTAACAGATGGCTCTAGCTCGGTGGAAGCAACAGGCAGGGTCTGAGTATTTTTATCTAACAGATATGCTGTAGTAGATTTGGCTGCGTCCTTGATTGCCAGTAATTCTGTCACATCTGCTGTAATTGTGAAGGAATGACTAGCTAATAGGATGACTTGATCAACATCAGTGAATGCACCATATAAACTGATATCAGCCAAAATCAGCTTGGATTGATCATCAGCAGGAATATCAATCAAGCTGCTGAAGGTGAAAGGCAACACCTGATTGAGTAATGGTTGCTTTACCTGAGTCAAAATTTTCGATTCTTGGGGCGATCGCAGTTCAATTATTAGTTGCAGGTCCCAAAGGCTTTCTGGGGATGATGTCTCACCTGCCAACTTTCTCCTTTCTGGGAGTTCGACGCGCCCGTTGATTGTTAAAGCTTGCCCCCAATGAGCGATGTAAGTTTCCCGATTTAGGGTCAGATTTAGTACTGACGGTGGTGGTGTTGCAGTAAAATCCTCAACCCTTTCATCCGACCCTAGGGCTTGGGTGGTGGGTAAAGCTAAATCTATTAAGTTTTGTAAAATCTGTTCTGCCGTCTCACCTTTCAGCCAGACTGGGCTAACAGGTTGATCGATAATTATAAATTCATCTTCTTCTGCTTCAGAAATAGAATCTGAGTGATGCAGTAAATTTGACTCAAAACTTTCCTGAGAACCGAACAAGCTAGGGAGCCAATTCTCAGATTGATCTCCACCGTCCAATTTCCCTAGCTGCCCATCTAATTCTTGCGGCAAGACTTGCACAAGTACTCTATATTGCCAGGATTTACCGAGCATATCCGACATCAAGTCGCCGGAGCATTGCAACTCCCAAATCCCTGGCTTGAGGAAGGTAAAGGGAATTACCGCCATCAGTCCTTCTGCGTTAGTGCGACGCAACCGCTTGACAATTCGCCGCTTTGGTGGAAATTCCTGGGTTGAGGAGTGAGTTACCCGCACTTCCACATCTGTATTGGGAAGGTTAGAGCGAGCTAAAACTCTATATCTACCTGCCAAAATTTTCAGATTTGGCGATTCCAGGGACTGCCAAGTGCGATCGCCCTGTTTCTGTATCAGAAATTGCCAGTGTTCCATTATGAGTAATGCCCGACCCGAAGAGCAGTCGATTAATATTTTGCAATAAACTACTGTTGATTAGCTCTAGCTCTCAAATATTCAGCCAAAAGCTAATAGAAACATTGAGCGTAAAAAAATCGACCCATATTGTCCCAAGGGTCGCTTTAAATAAAAATATTTTAATTATATCTCAAAGGTTCTAAAATTAATTGCTCCCTTCACCCCACAAGCTGGCTGATTAAGTAAGTATGCAAAAAGAAATCAAACTATAATTAAGTAAAGTAACAAATGTTGAAATTAGCTCGTAGTGGGGGATTTAGCCCTCTCTATCTCCTGTGGTCGACCCTAAGAGGTAAGCGCAGCTATGCCCCCTCTCTCTTTACAAAGTAGGGCACAGAGCGGCTTACTACAAACTTTTAATTATTTACGTTGCTCTACTTACTTCAAAATAAATACCATGAAAGGGAACCAACCCAAGAGGTTGCTAAGTTGGGTTTATTTCAGGAGCGAATTCCTAATAAGGTATTTGCCTGACATTACAGGACATTATGACAGCTTGATATTAACTTAAGCAATTAAAGGTTGTAACATTTTTGATAATAAGCCAAAATTTGTTTGACGCGTTGCTGACTTTGTGAACTAGGGTTTAACGTCCACGAAATCCACAAGCCACCGATTTGACTTTGATGATAATCAAACTGTGAGGAAGACTGGGGAATCAAATCCACGTCTAGCCCTTTGACTTGACGCAAATGTGCCGCTATCTCCCGATAGACGGCCAAAGGCAACCCAGCAAATTCAATTTTTTCCTTGGTCTCCATTTTTATGAAGCTCTGGCACTAACAATATTTTAAAGCAACCTAGACACCGCAGCAGGATTGTCAACTGGTCTATTTAAAGAAATGTCAAGATAGAAGAAAGAAGAAATTGCATTTGATGCTAAAACGACTCCCAACTTCTCAATTAACTCCTGCTTGATTATTTGGCAATACGCTCCCAGCAGAAGCAGTAGTTGATGGCTTGACAATAACAGGTGCTTCCCCTACCATTCTGGCAACTTCGATACCGTATTGTTCCAGAATCACCACAGGATTGTAGCCTTGATTCATTTCAATACGTTTAACCAGCACCCCATTAACCAATCGCTGTCCCGCCTGTACATAGCGACTAGTTGGTTCTTCTGGTACTTTGATAATTGCCTGGGGTTCTTTACCAATTTGAACTATACCTGTTACCAAAATTGCTCTGGCTAAATCAGGTTTTTCTGTTGGTGGTAATAGAGATCCTAAACTAGGGTTGGGGACAACTTGAGGCCAAACCTTAGGCAGTACTGAAGCTGACACCTCCTTGGGCTTTTCTGTTAGTGGTACTGAAGAGATTTGAGTTTTTGGCTGTGGTTTTTGTGCAATGCCTGTTGGTTTTGGTTTTACTGCAATTTTAGATATTGGCAGTTTTCTTACTGTTGGTGTAGGCAGGGGAGGCACCTTAGGAACGGGTTTTACCATTGGATTATTCGGCATCTGGGAAACCATTTGCCCGCCAATTTGTGCAAATGGGTCAGTTCGCCCTTTTGACACAATTATTATCCGCTCTCCGGCATTAGTCGGTTGAATCAAGCCCTTACTAAGAGTCGGCGCAGCTGGCTGTGCTACTTGCTTGGCTGGCACCACTGGATTCGGAAAGGATGGAGTCCCTGCTTTTGGATTTGCTGCAACGTTGGGAACCGCTGTGTTGGGAACTACCGCGTTAGGAGTCGGCGTAGAATTAACAGCTACTGGTGTCTCTTCTGAAGCACATCCAGCAATCACCAAAGTTAAAATAGCTGCCACTGTAATCTTGCTGTTTCTACCCATTAGCCACTCTCGCAAGCTATAGGAAAATTTACTTGTGGAAATTGACATACCTGAAATTTGGGTCAAAGGCTAAGTCTCTTTACTTTATAACCTACATTTTACATTTTAAAGGTTATTTTTAACACTGCTAAAGATAGCACAACTGCTGATTGATCCGGTTTACCGTTAATCTTCTGCTACACCCATGAGGTGTTTCAACAAGTCCAGACCTTTTTTAACTCTCCGGGAAACAGTAACTACACTAATCCCCAATTGTTCGGCTACTTGTTTTTGTGTCAAATCTTGCAAAAACACACACTCTAAAACTTCGCGGGTGCGTTTTTCTAGCTGAACCAATGCTTGTTGCAGGCGAATTTGGTCTTCTTGAGCCAGTTGAAAGCTGCGGTAGTGAGGATCTGGAACCAATTCTCCCAAGCAGGTTGCGCCTTCTTCTCCATCCTGCACTGGCACATCTAAGCTTAAGGGGGCACGGTTGACCCATGCTAATTTAATCTCTTGCCATTCGTGAACAGAAATTTCCAGTGCTGCTGCTAGTTCTGAGTCGCTAGGTGAGCGATTATATTTTTCGCGCCAAGAACGGGAAACTCCTATGGCCTGCTGTTGCAGCGCTAGCCACCGTCGGGGAATTCGCACGGTGACACCTTTATCTCGGAGGTAGTGTTGAATTTCACCGCGAATATAGGGAAGGGCGTAGGAACTGAAGGCATGTCCCTTGGAAAGTTCAAATCTTTCGATAGCCCTGATTAAACCCAAACAGCCTACCTGGAGCAAATCCTCATAGTTTTCATGACATTGATTTATCCAGTAGTGAGCTTCTTTTCTCACCAGTCCAAAATTGAGTGTCACCAGTTTGTTACGAACAGTTTCTGAGCGACACTGCTGATATTCTCGTAACAACTGCCAAATTTCATGCTTCAGTTCATTGGTGACGGTGGTAGGCATAATAGCGTGTTTATTAAGAAAATAAACAGTGTAGTGATCGCTTAAAGACAAAGATGCAGCACGATAGCCAAAAAACTATCGTGCTATAGTCCCCGGTGAATCCTATGGCAGACTACAGCTACTTTTCCTAGAAAAAGTTCCATAGGTGGAGCGGCGAGTCTGCAAAATTTAAATAAGCGAAATTAGTATTTCGTTTATTGTTTAGCGTTGGTCTGATATTTGGCTTTTCAAAAAGTCTATAGAAACAAAATATACAACATATTACCCAGTTTCAAACCGAAATTATACTTAATTTTTGCAAAAAACATGATTAGTTTAACTTATGAAGTTAACGCGATCGCATTTATTATTTTGATCAACAAATCAAAGAGATTCAAATAGTAATATTACGTAGGGAATTCCCAATAATTCATCTAATATTTAAATTTGCCCAACCTACTTATGTATATTTATTTAGTTAACTAAAAAAGGGCGTCTTGCCCTTGTTGTACTTATGTATATAGCTGTTTAGTTTGCCCGGAATTCTCTAGCCTGGTTAATACTCAAAGGCTTTCAGACTGATTTGCTGTAAAAAACCCCTTTGCCCCATGAAAAAAGCAAGGGCAAAGGGGTTAACTTTTGTAATCAAGTCTGATGAGTACAGAATTGTAGTTCTCAGTACTAATCAAGAGGATTTAGATCCGAGTCGGTTCCACCCGAGCGTAAAATAGACCACGAATTTTTACCTCTTTGGGTTCACCAGCACCTAAATCTGTGTCAGACGGCTGTTCGCTCTCGAAAGTACCAGCAATTTCGCCAGTAAGACTGTCTATCTTAGCTACTTGCAGAGAAATCTTGCCACTGAGAATTTCTGCACGCTTGACGTTAGTGCGGGTGAGTTCTTCATCATCAGCTTGGGCGGGGAGAGCCACAGCATTATCATAGCCAGAGACCACACCACGACCTTTGGGGTCTAGAAAGGCAGCACCGCGATAGGAAGGAACTTTGAAAGTGCCCTCAAAGTCAGTGGAGGTATTAATACTGGTTAAACTGGGTTGTGTTTGAGCAACCAAGTTTTTAATGGTGAAGAGAAAAGGTACTCGCTCACCACCAGGGAGCTGCACAGTGATGGCTTGGAAATCTAGACCATCTGTTTCTACAAAGGTCAGGCTATTATCTGGGTTGATTTTCAGGTTGCCTTGTACCTGGTCAATAGTGGAAGTGTACCGGGTTAACAATTTACCAGCAACAAATTCTGCTTGTTGCCTTTTGTTAGCAGGTTCTTCTTTGACAAAGAAATTAGTTGGCTCTAAGCAAAGTTCTTTGATGGCGTAGGACTGACTAGAGTCAATGGGAATAGAACCACGGCTTGTTTCTGCCAGTTGGGGGCATTTGTTAGCCAAGCCAGTGCCTCGAATTTGCTCGTAGGTGAGTATATCCTTAGTGCTAGAAGATGGACTATCACTACAAGCAGTTATTAGCCCTAGGCACAAAGCCAAGAATGCAACAATTAAAGCGCGATACCTCATGGTTAACCTCAAAGTCAAAAATTAATATCTAAGTTGTAAAACTGCTCTACTAAACGTACTTAAACGCGTTGCGTTCTTGAGCGCAGGGTTTAAACCCCAAACTAAGCAGTACACTGCATCCATTTTGGATGTGTGTCCCTAAGGGAGGAAAAAACAGCAGTTTTGCTGTTAACGGCATTTGCTAGTAGAGCTTGGGCAATGCCCAAGTCCTTCTGTATTATGTATGTGACGCCACCACATACAGCCCATTGTTTTATGGGCAATTCAGCCAGATCATACGATTTTTTTTAACTCAAAATCAAAGCGCTCTAGGATTAACTGAGAATGGCTTGATCCCACTTAGCTCCTCGAGAGGCTATGCTAAACCTCTATGCTCTGTTTTAAAAGCGATCGCATTAGTCTGTCATTAACTTCTAGATGTAACTCTTTATCTATGCTGACAGCTAATGGATCAAGACTGACAAACAATTGATAATTAGAAATCTCCGGTAAATTTGAGTATGACTCATTTGTGCGCCCTCCACTCAGTCCACCCATTACTCGTCTTCAGTTACATCTGATGAGTCCGGCAAAAGGTGGAATTAGGCGTAAGTATGGTGGGACAGGTTTTTCCCAAGGGGTGACAACGAGATTATATAAGCCGCCAACAAGCGTTGGCTTACCAATTTTGGACAGGTTTTTCCCAAAAGGAGACCCCAAAACTTTACTGGCTAATCAGTTCAGAACTGACTGGGTAAGTGGTGATATCGATAAACCAATTTCTGTAAGTCATGATTTGAACTACCAGAGTAATTACGCCAACTATGATAGTATAAGGCAGGAGGTAAAAGCAGGAGGTAAAAGGATGCTGGTTTTTGAGTTCAAAGCTTATGGGAAGTCAGCCCAGCTAACAGCAGTAGATGATGCAATTCGGACTGCAAAATTCATCCGCAATAGCTGTATTCGGCTATGGATGGATGTTAAAGACACGGGTAAAAACGATTTGCAAAAATACTGTGCTGTACTTGCGGCTAAATTTCCCTTTGCTAATGAACTTAATTCAATGGCTAGGCAAGCCAGTGCAGAACGAGCATGGTCATCTATCTCTCGGTTTTATGACAACTGTAAAAAGGGTATTTCCGGTTTAAAAGGATATCCACAATTCCAGAAAGATTGTCGCTCTGTTGAATACAAAACATCAGGATGGAAGCTGGCCCCAGATCGTAAATCCATAACCTTCACCGATAAAAAAGGTATTGGGCGATTAAAGCTTAAAGGCACTCGTGACTTGCACCAATACCAAATCAATCAAATAAAACGGATTAGATTGGTAAAACGTGCAGATGGCGTATACGTTCAATTTTGCATTAATGTAAACCGTTCTGAAGACATAGAAGCAACTGGTAATACAGTCGGATTAGATGTCGGATTAAAGGAATACTACACCGACTCTGAGGGAGAAATGGTTGAGAACCCTAAGTTTCTGCATAGAGGCGAAAAAGTTTTCAAGCGCTCACAGCGTCGTGTTTTCAGAAAAGTAAAAGGTTCCAAAAATAGAGACAAAGCTAGGCAGATTTTAGGAAAGCGCCATCTCAAAATAAGTAGGCAACGTAAAGACCACGCTGTGAAGTTAGCGCGGTACGTAGTTCAGTCTAACGACTTGATCGCCTATGAAGATTTGAGGATTAAAAATATGGCGAAGAATCATTGTTTAGCTAAGTCCATTAATGACGCATCGTGGTATCAGTTCCGTATCTGGATTGAGTACTTTGGAAAGGTATTTAAAAAAGTTACGGTTGCGGTAAATCCGCAATATACAAGCCTTGAATGCTCTAGTTGCAGGGAAATTGTCAAGAAAACACTATCTACTCGAACCCACGTTTGTAAATGCGGTTGTGTGATGGATAGAGACGAAAATGCAGCTAGAAACATCCTTAGTCGGGGATTGAGTACCGTAGGGCATAAGGGAACTTTTGCGCTAGACGCAAGCAACGCTTGGGGAGATGAAACCTCTACTCTTTGTGGCGAAAGCCTCATTGAGCAAGTTATGTCTTAGATTCAAGAATCTCCGCGCCTTTAGCCCGGAGAGTGTCAAGCTGAGGGTGGGGTACCTCGCAGAAGAAAGATGAGAAAAGATAAAAATTTTGAATCAGGGAAGCTGTCCTGTAAATTACAAGCGATCGCCATTGCGGCAGATGATGCGACTAAGGCTTGTCTTGGGGATACCATAGCTCTTTTGGCTTTGCTGCGGCAGTTGGAGCAGTTACACCGAGAGATTCGTGATGGATTGTTTCAAGAGAGTTTGCCAGATAACCGCCAACAACTCTACTCTCTACTGAAAGATATTGAGTCTGAGGGGGGCTGGCCTTATATCGAGCGCATGAGGCTAAAAAGCTTTTTAGTAAATTTGGAACAAGAGGATACAGAGGCAAGCTCAATATAACTATCCAGTTAAGAATAACCCAAAGGCTTGTGTTATAAGCTTTCTTACCTCTTACCTCTTACCTCTTACCTCTTACCTCTTACCTCTTACCTCTTACCTCTTACCTCTTACCTCTTACCTCTTACCTCTTACCTCTTCCACTAGCGCTTGTTTGTGATGCCATCACAAAGAAGGCGATCTTGCAAGTCAACATTCTTGTTGTACTTGAGATAATCACCTACCCAGTTACAACCAAGAAACAGCAGGTTATCAAGATGTAAATTCCACAAAATTATTGTATTGTCATCACTAGCTGATGCTAGTGTTTGACCATCGGGACTAAAGCTAACGCTTAATACTGGGGCGCGATGCCCGTTGAGGGTTTTAATCAATTTACCCTCACGGCTCCAAATTTTCACTGTACTGTCCCAACTGGCAGCGGCTAGAAATTCACCATTGGGGCTGAAAGTCACAGAATTGACGCTATCGCTGTACCCCTTTAACAAGGTTTTTAACAAAGTACCATCCTGCTGCCATAGCTTGACGGTGTTATCCCAGCTAGCAGAAGCCAGTACTTGGTCAGTGGGACTAAAGCTCACACCTAATACCCAGCTGTCATGGGGCGAGAAAGTTCTGATCAAAGTTCCATCACGCCGCCAAAGTTTGACTGTTTGGTCATCGCTAGCAGAAGCTAAAACCTGACCATCTGGACTGAAACTCACGTTATTCACCCAACCCTGATGCCCCACCAATGTTTTGAGTAACTTGCCCTCACGGTTCCAAAGTTTTACCGTCTTATCCTTACTGGCTGATGCTAATAACTGACCATCAGGGCTGAAACTGACACTCATCACACTATCGCTATGGCCTTGGAGGGTGTTGAGTAACCTACCGTCGCGCGTCCAAAGCTTGAGTGTTTTGTCATAACTTCCTGACACGAGCATTTCACCTTTAGGGTCAAAACTGACGCTAGGGACTCTATCTGTATGACCTACTAGGGTCTTGTAGAGTCGGGTTTCTACCTCATCTCCATTATTGTATCGTTGCCACAGTTTTACTGTGCGATCGCGACTACCACTCGCCAACATCTGACCATCGGGACTCCAAGCCACGCTCAAAACTCGATCTAGATGCCCTCGCAGGATAGGGAGTGTTGGGGTATCTAGACTCCACAGTTTCACGCTTTTGTCGTAACTACCTGAGGCCAGCAATTTGTTATCTGGACTGAAAGCCACCCCAGCAACAGCATCGCTGTGTCCTTTAAATGTTTTAAGTAAGATGCCGTTGACACTCCAGAGGTTAATCGTATTATCATCACCTCCAGAAGCTAACTTTTGACTATCAGCACTGAAGCTTAGACTCCAAACTGTACTGCTATGCTGTAGTAAAGTTTTGTTAAGACTCAAGTTAAAGCCTTTTTTATTACCACCGCGCTCCCACTGCCAAAGTTTCACTATTTTATCTCGCCCCGCTGATGCTAGCAGTTTACCGTCGGGGCTAAAAGCGACCACAGTCAAACCCTGCTGATGCCCCTGCAAAGTTGTGACTAAGCTACCGTCCCGCCGCCAGATTATCACTGTTTTGTCGTCACTAGCTGAGGCAATGAATTGACCATCAGGGCTGAATGTTACCCAGTTAACCCACCCTTGATGCCCCCTGAGTGTTTTGACTAATGTCCCGTCTTGGCGCCAAAGTTTGACGGTTTTATCCTTACTGCCGGTAGCTAGCAACTCCCCATCAGGACTGAAGTTAACGCTATAAATCGCATCTTGGTGTCCTACCAAGGTTTTGTATGGCTGGGTGTCAAACTCCCCCGTAATCGGATTTTTCCACCAGATTTGCAGGGTTTTGTCGAGACTGGCGGAGGCTAGGGTCTGACCATCAGGGCTGAAGCTCACACTTGTTACAGCATTTTTATGACCCTTGAGAGTTTGAAGTAAGGTGCCGTCAGGACGCCACAGTTTCACGGTCTGATCTGTACTACCTGAGGCTAAAGTATGACCATCAGGGCTGAAAGTGACACTCCAGACAATATCCTTGTGCCCCTCCAAGCGATTTAACTCTGTTACCCCATAAACTGCCTGTTGCAGGGCTGTCACCACCCGCATTCGGGTGTCTGGTTGGACAAACTCTGCCTGTTTGAGTCTTCTCCAAGCCCGCAAACTTTCTAACAAGGCATCAAACTCTTTATTAGAGGCAAACAGAGCTTCACTAGCGGCGGCAATTCCACTAATTTTCAAGTTGGTTTCGCTGCGTTCAGCTCGCAGAGTCTGTCCCAGGGCTGCCCTTTTCTGTAAATCGGCTTGCCACCAGAGAGCACCTATTGTCCCGGCCATGATTGCCAGGGCTAAACCTACTATCCGTGCTTCTCGCAATCGCTGCTGTAAAGCCAAATTTAGCTGCTCTTGACTCAGCCTTTGAGCAACTTCAGCTCTGGTTTTTTCAATTTTTACTTTTTCTAACTCGGCAACTATGCCATAGTTATTTTTTTGGCGAATTGGTTCGACTAAATAATCGTGAACTAGTTGGTAGCGATCGCCTAACTCTTCTCTCACTCGCAACACCAACCCTGAACCTACCAAAATTTCTAAAATCAATTCCCAAACTGAGTCAAAGTCTAAGATTTCATGAATATTATCATTATTCCCTAGGGCAACTGCTAAATCAGCTTTGGTTTTTAGTGGTCGTGTGCCTTTTTCATCAGTTAGCTCAAATAATAATTTCCAACTTAGTTCTTCGTTTTCCTGACCGCAATCTTGGATAACTTCCTCTAGCCAACGTTCTACTAATTTTTCTGAGCCGCCGCAAAGTTTGTATTGTTTGAGTGTAGTAATATTTTCTGCTTGCAGTTGAGCACCGACTATTTGTAATTCAATCGGATGTACTTCGTCTATTTCTTCCGCCAAATCCTGAACTAATTGGTTAATTAATTCCTCATTAATTTCATAATGGGAACCCTGGGTCAGACATCGAATAATACCTATCGCATCTTGACGATTAAATTTCCCTAAGTAGTAGCGAATATCCTTATCCAGAATGTTCTTGTTAATTACTCCTAAATTATATAAACCATCACCATTGCCTTGGGTCAGACGCTCAATTTCTAACAAATAATGTAAATAATCTTCTCTTAATGACAAAATCATTTTTACATAGGAAATATTTAAACATTCAGTAAAAAATTCATAGAATTGGATTCTTTGGCTGGGTAAAGTACTATTAAAGAAAAATTCTTCAAACTGATCAAATATGAAAATTATAGTATGATTACGTTCAGCAGCAGAACGAATTTTTTCGATAATGATTGCAGGTGTAATTTCGGGAGAAACTGATATTTCTGTGTCTCCTAGAGCCTGGTTAACAACCTGCCCCAAAGCTATAACCCAATCAGTATAAACAGATAAAACAATTGGTAAAGGAATGCGTTCACCGATGACTTTACCCTTCAATGCTGGTACTAAACCTGCTTTGAGAATTGAACTTTTGCCCACACCTGACGGGCCATGAATTACTGTAAGCTTATAGTCAGCACGGGTAATTCTTTCAATTAATCGATTGACATCTTGCTGACGTCCAGAAGTTGATATTTCTTGGGCAACTTCTTCAGGAATAAACGGGATTTTTTGTGAATCTAAGACTGGATTAATTCTGTAGCGTTGCGGTTGCAATTGACTAGCGCCGATGAAGGCGCGAAAGCCGTATTGATGTTCTATTTGAATTTTTTCTTGCTTGAGGCTAAAGGCTTCGGCGTAGTCATGACGCTCAAAAAAGTAGAGCGATCGCAATTCTTCGAGAATCTCTAAGTAAAGCAATGGCTCATACTGTAGCTCACACACTACCTTTGCCCATTCCAGGTTATTGATTGCTTCTTCCCACTCACCGAGATGTCGCTGGGTTTGTGCTAGCAATAAAAGATACCAACTTTCCTGCTGCCGCCTTTGCAAAGCGTCTCCCAGAGAATCTTCTGTTGCTTCTTCTGAAATCGAAAGTGCTGTATTCGCCAATTCATGAGCTACTACCCAATTAGACTTAGCCACTGCCACAGCCGCCAAAAAGCCATAATCTTGAGCAACTTGTGCTGTATCACCATAAGTTTCATGGAGCTGCAATGATTTTTGGGCTAGTTCTTCTAAGTCTTCCCAAGCTTGTAAGCGTTGCAGTATTTCACAAACTGGCAAAATAAATTTGGCAACTAAGTCTTGTCTTTGTGCCTCAAACAATACATCTAGGCATTGCTTAAACCACAACAGAGCATCCTGCCAGTAACTGGTGTTAGCACCCTGATATAAATCTGCCATCCGCCGATAACAAAGCCCCAAATGGAATAGGACTACTGCTTGCTTCAAAAGATTGGGGGAATTTAGCTCTCGATTGTCTTCTGAAACCGCTGTACTCTCATGTTGTTTCCAGAGCGCGATGCTTTTTTGATAATGGACTACAGCAGGATGAATTTGATCATTAGCGTATTCATCACGCCCCAAGACGAATTCTAAATTTGCTTCTAATATTGGTTCTAATTTGACACCATATAAGCGCAGCAAATCATTGCGAGCCGACTCAATTTCGTGGCGGTGTTGGGACTTAGGATCTAAATCTAGGCAAGCATTAGATAAAAATCTGTTGGCACCCGCCTCTAAAATTTTGGTAAATAGATATTCTGTCTCTTTGCCGATCAAAGCAATTAAGTTTGCTTTGGTCATTTCAAATTTGATGGTGGTTGCTGCCCAGCTTTTAAAATCGGGTGCTAATCTGGAAAGCGATGATGCCACTTCATCTTGTAGCCATAACACCAAGGGAAAGCGGAAAGTTGCGGCATAGATATCTCGTGTTTGGTTGATGCCAGTAAGTAAGTCGTCGATGTTAGTAATTGACTCTAGACCAAAAACCATGACAGCTGATGGCAAAGAATCTGTGACGACAGCAGGATTATCTAGAAAAAGTTCTGAGACTATTGTGCTATGTAAGGCAGTGTTGGATGGCTGGAGATGGATTTCCCGTAAATTGATGTCTTTGGTGATCGAGCGGAGATTTTCCAACAATTGCTCGCGTAAATGTCCATAGTTACACCTAACTAAAATCAGGGCAAACTGACCATAGGATAGCGCGATCGCCCGAATCAGCCTTTGCAGAGCAAGCTGATTTTCGTTGGCGTTCAGCTCCGATGCGCCGAAGACGTTCGCTGCTGTAAATTGCCGCTTTGTCATAACTAAAAATCAAGCTAGAAAGGAAAAAGAAAAAATGCCACACCAACAATCAAAAAGGCGCACTCGTCCTTAGTTGCACACCAGTTGTTACTCTACCCTACTAGTTGTCTTTTAGAGTAAGGGAAGCCACCCTCTATCGGTTCACAAGGCAGTTGCGACAATTGAGGAAAATCTCGGAAGTTCTGATTGTCTCTTGAGTGTTTGACTACAGCGTTGAATTCACTGATAAATCGCAGTCTAAAGCACTACAAGCCAGAGACATACAAGCCATACAATCGGAGAAATCCCCCGATCAAACTTTTCTGTGGAACCCAGTGTCTAATCGAGGATACAGGGCTATTTCCTTCGAGACATAACCCGCCCTGAACTTCAGTTCAGGACTAATAACTCGCATTCCGTTTTAACGGACTTGAAATTTCTTTTAGTCGTCGTTAGACAAATGAGTGCTATTAGACTCAGAATTGATTCTGATAGCGCAGCGTGACGTAAGTCATGGCGGTTGTTGAGAATGAAATAGCCCTGCCGAGGATAGCTTGTCGTTAAAGATCAGAAGTAAGGGTGATTTTCTTTTTTCTTGGACTCTGGTATTGCTACTTGTTTTGTTGCCAAGCAAGAACTTTTTGCGTTTCTGCTAATGCCGGACTGATACCAAACCAGCGCCCTTGAGGATCACGGTATTCAAACAGATACATACTTCGCAGTAAGCTCTGGTAGTCAGACTCACCTTTAACACTCTGCTTTTGCATGACTTCAAACAGTAAATCCCACTGGTATTCATCAATAGCTAATAGCAAATCATCACGGTAGTCTTTAATCACGGCTTCTAAACAGTCTCTGGAAAAAGGTGGATCTTGCCTTTGTAGACAGCTATAAAGCAAACCCAATAAGTTACGAATGTGACCACCACTGACGCGACAGATCCGATCTAGGGTTTCCGGGTGCGTGAATAACTCTGTGATTAATAACGGCCTGCTATTCCAGGAAACTTCGGGAAAAGCTCTTGCTAAGACTAACTGGCGCAATAGTGACATCCCAGGTTCGTAATCACTGCCATCTCTTTGCCGCACTAGTACCATTGGCAGTATCTTCGGAGCAATGCCTCCACCTAAGCGATTTTTCAATGTTTCGTATTCATTGGAGAAAATTAACGCTAGGGGAATTGTGTAAACTACGTGACATTTGAGACGCCGTAACTGTTCGCCTCGGTCGATGAAGAGATACTCTGGTTGGGTGCGTCCAGATGCGACAGGGCGCATATCCACTCGATCCAAGTTATCTACGATCACCACCAGTCCTTTTTGACCCCGTTGTTTGATCTGTTGAACAGCTTTTTCTAATAACTCTTCGTTGATCGCTTGCAAAATACTATTGGTACGGGGTTCTAGATATTGTCTGAGTTGATTACGAGTCTGAGCGCTATCTTTGGTTTTGGCAGTAATTTTGGCAATACCTAAGGACAACTCTGCTTCTCCAGAAAGCTCAATGGGGCTTTGCAAAAAATCCCCTATTTCTTTAAACAAATTGGTAAAGTAACCCGGTTTTAGTTTGATGCCAATTCCTTCTAAACTGGCACTGACTTGACGGGCTACACTCAGCAAAATATCGCTGACATCAATATCTGCCATATCCAGGTCTTGACTGGACTCAAAATAAACTACATGAAATCCTGCTACTTCCAGTTCTGCTTTGAGGCGCTGCAACTCTGTGGACTTACCACAGCCAATATGACCTGTAAATAATTGGCAGGTTGGCTCATCGGGAGAAATACGGCTGATAGTTCGTTGCAATTCTTCAACAATTTTGCAACCACGTACATCAGCAAAATCTATATAGTACTGCCGTTCTAGCTCGTCACCCATATTTAGTGTGTAGCTAGGGTTACAAGCTTTATAAAACCGTGACAAATTCAGTGGAGTTCTCATGTAGATGCGATGTAGATGCGGTTTGATTTGTATTTCGTTATACAAAAACTCTCTAGCCAATATGCAAGCAGATGATTAACTTGCTCTTTTGGTTGTGTCATGCAAAAAACAGTGTTCGACGCGCGATCTGCACCAAAGCAGCAGCAATGAAGCGCAAAGCATCCCTTCAGGGATACGCTATCGCCTCCGAAAGGCGCTTTACGCTATCGCTATGGGGGTGCTGTTGCCCAACCATCCTGAAAGAATGTTTGCACCGTGCCTTTAGCACGGTGGAGGCTTGCTGTATCCAGCAAGCCTCGGCAACATACGTGCCATCGCTGACAGCATCTGTTTAGTAGCATGGTAGAGATTTAATTGTTGTCCCTGATACGTTAATTGTATCTGTCCTTTTTAGATATGCTGTTGCGGTTTTAACAATTTCTAGCTTTTACCAATTTCTATGACGTACAACTGCACAGAACTGTGCAACTTGCCGTAGTCTAAGGTAAATGTATAACGGTGGGAGTTGGTCAAGATCCCACTAAAAATTTGGACTGAAACCAGAAAGGGGTTTAAATGGCTGGCATAGTATCAGTTTCCCGCACGGATTTAGCCCAGCGCCGTAAGAAATTACGTCGGCAGCGGCAGATGAAAATTATTCAGACTATTTGGCGAACTTTTGCCGTCACTGGACTGGCTAGTGGATTGCTGTGGGTGGCAATTCAACCAATGTGGGTGCTAAATGCTCCGGCTCAAATAGTGATGAAATCTGGCAATAAATTACTGTCAGATAAGGTAACCCAGTCACTGGTGGTACTATCTTACCCCCAATCTTTGTGGCGGATTGAACCGAAAGCGATCACCAAATCTTTGCAGCAACAACCGATTATTGCCCAAGCGACTGTCAGCCGGCGTCTGTTTCCTCCTGGATTAATCATCGAAATTAAG
The DNA here is from genome assembly GCF_014697195.1 of Cylindrospermum sp. FACHB-282. Lineage (GTDB taxonomy): Bacteria > Cyanobacteriota > Cyanobacteriia > Cyanobacteriales > Nostocaceae > Cylindrospermum. The sequence continues at coordinate 56,631 of NZ_JACJRJ010000038.1, forward strand.
GAACGAGTACCAGTAGCGATTGCGCTCCGCGCAGTGCCGGGGGCAATCGCACAAACCCAAAAAGAGCAACGCTTACTAGACGCAAGTGGGATTTTGATGCCTTTAGAAAAATACACATCACTCAATCCCACAGCAAGATTGCCCAATCTCAAAGTTATTGGCTCACCAGAACAATACCGCCCCCACTGGACTCAAATTTATCAAGCTGTCAGCCAAAGTTCCGTGAAAGTCATGGAAATTGATTGCCAAGATCCCACGAATTTAATTTTGAAAACAGAACTAGGAAAGGTGCATCTCGGCGCCCTCATTACCGAGTTGCCTGAACAAATTCAGGTACTTGTCCAAATGCGCCATTTACCCGCAAAACTCAATCCCAGTCAAATAGAGTATATTGATCTGAAAAATCCCGAATCTCCATTAGTACAAATGAACCAAAATAAACAGCAAGTTAAATCCCAAACTCCCTAGAAAAATTTAGCTAGTTTAATGTATCAACTGCTCCTAGTAAATCAAGGAGTTTTATGCTGATAAATATATTTATTATTTTCAGTACTCCAGCAACCTTTGGGAAAAACCTGGACAAAATTGGCGGTTCCAACGCACCGAAGGCGGCTTATATAATCTCGTTTTCACACAATATCTTGGGTAATGCCGCGCTGCGCACCGGGTTTACCCATCTAACGAATAGATGTTGGATCAGGAACCGCCAATGAAAGGATAACTTTAATGAAACCCAAACAAAAATTGGCATGCAAGAAATTTTAATTAAAATGGGAAGATCAATGATGAAACTTCCTTTGGCAGCAAAAGATCATTAACTGCTGGTGAGTGAAGAGCACTGTTATCGGTTCCCATAGGATAGAATGTTGCTCCAACCAAGTGTCTGTTCAGGTACAGTAAACCGGAAATTAATCAGGGTGCTCTGTAGTCTAAAAAGCAAATTTTTCTTGACTGCAAGCTTAAAGACAAGTGAGTAGAAGGCAAAATTCTTGTCTTAAGTTGCAATTATTCAGTGGTTCTAGCGCTTAAAGAGAAAAAAACAACACCAATAGTTGTAGAATTAATGACCAATCTAAATTATTAGCAGAAATAGGGGGAGGGCATTGGAAATGCCAAAGGTATACTGTGCCAAATGGGTAACTTAATAGATAGAGGAGATATTAGCATCTGGTGGAAGCTATACAGACCAATTCTCGGTAAATGTAGGTATACTTCTGTAGGATTGGCTGTGCGATTGCCTCATCAAGGGCGCTCCGCGCAATCAGTTGCATCCAAGGCTATCCCATAGCTAATCATCGTACCTCCAATCCTGCTAGGGTTGGAAGTAGTGAGAACAATACAGAACAGTGCCATAGATTGTGGCAGTGTCAAACTATAGTTGACTCTTAGGTGAAGAACACCTGAAACAGTCGTTTATCTACTTTTGACAAATCCAATGACACTTGATAATAACCAAGGGCTTACTTATAAAAACTCCCACTCTGTGGGACAGCCAGGGTTCTCTCTGGCAGTTAACTCAACCAATCCCTTTAATAATTCTGGGCTGAACTACGGACAAAATCACGACAGTAAAAAGATGTCTGCTGAAAATAGCCGCATTGGCGAGATTGTTCCGGGTCGGGTTGCCAACATCAAAGTGATTGGTGTGGGTGGTGGTGGTGGGAATGCTGTTAACCGCATGATTGAGTCTGATGTCTCTGGGGTGGAGTTTTGGTCAATTAACACTGATGCTCAAGCTCTCACCTTAGCTGGCGCTCCTAGTCGGTTGCAAATCGGACAGAAGCTGACGCGGGGTTTAGGCGCAGGGGGAAATCCTGCCATTGGTCAAAAAGCAGCGGAGGAATCACGAGACGAGATTGCTACGGCTTTAGAAGGTGCTGATCTAGTATTTATCACCGCTGGTATGGGGGGTGGTACGGGCACTGGTGCAGCCCCGATTGTGGCAGAAGTAGCAAAAGAAATGGGCGCTCTCACTGTCGGTGTAGTCACACGTCCATTTGTCTTCGAGGGACGCCGCCGTACCAGCCAAGCAGAGCAGGGCATTGAAGGACTAAAAAGTCGGGTGGATACCCTAATCATTATCCCTAACAATAAGCTGCTGGAAGTGATCCCTGAGCAAACGCCTGTGCAAGAAGCTTTTCGCTATGCCGATGATGTTTTGCGTCAAGGGGTGCAAGGCATTTCTGATATCATAACGATCCCTGGTTTGGTCAACGTTGACTTTGCCGATGTTCGCGCTGTCATGGCAGATGCGGGATCAGCATTGATGGGGATTGGTGTGAGTTCTGGAAAATCTAGAGCTAGAGAAGCGGCGATCGCTGCCATTTCTTCACCGTTATTAGAATGTTCTATTGAAGGTGCCAGAGGCGTTGTCTTTAATATTACTGGTGGCAGCGACCTGACCTTGCATGAAGTAAATGCTGCCGCAGAAACAATCTATGAAGTGGTTGATCCCAATGCCAATATTATTTTTGGGGCGGTGATTGATGACCGGCTCCAAGGTGAAGTGAGAATTACCGTAATTGCCACTGGGTTTACAGGTGAATTACAAGCAGCACCACAACAAACTGTGACTAACGCAAGGGTTGTAACTCCAACTCAAAAGCGACCTACATCACAACCTCCAATTAATTCTCCCAGCCCAACTCCAGAACCCAAAGAAAAACCCGCATTGGATATTCCTGATTTTTTACAACGGCGACGTACACCACCAAAAAATTAAGTGATTTTGGATTTGAGATTTTAGATTAAATTTGCAGTCTCACGTTAAGCTGAGTGCTGTATACAATTTGCTAGTTTTAAAGTTTCACCAGGAACATGGGTAAGTAATTCTCTTGCCATACCCGATGTTGCCAATTGGTGATGAAATTTGTTCATGCTACCCTTGACACTCTCAGCACTCTTCGTGACCTTTTTTGAATTCAAAATGCAAAATAGAGCCTACGGCTCCCGTAAGGGATACAAAATTCTGTTAGTCAGAATAAAAACAATTTTGAATTAATTAATTCCGAGTACAGGCTCCCACTGATTCTAAGAATCAGCGGTCTACAATCAGTGGTAGCTCTGAACCCACCACTGATTGTCTTTAATTTTTAATTTTTAATTTTTAATTTTTAATTCCCCGTTCGCCTTTGGCGTCCCGTAGGGAAGGGGTTGACTGAGATTGTTTGGTCTAAGATATGACTTGCTCCTAGGAGGCTTTCACCGTTCATCTGACGCCCACGAAGCCAAACCGAGTAGAGGACTTATCTTCCAAAGCGGGGAAGAGCATCTAGCGCAAAAGTTCCTGTATGTCCTACAGTACTCAATCCTTGAATATCTCAGGTCTAAAGACGCGCTCGTTTTACGCTTGCCAGGATATTCTATAAACTTGGGCAACAGCCTGTTGATTTGGATTTCTGATAATTAACCCTCTAGCAGCTTTAGAGGCTATCTAGGCTTAGATCAGCACCTGTTGTCAAAATAGAAGGGAGGGGCCATTTATGAAGGTGAATGCAGGTGAGTTGTATATTTTTAACTAACCGCTTTCCTTGCCCAGAACCCAAAGCAAAGAAAGAAGAGTGGGTAATTGTAAATTAGTTTAGTTTTTTCCTTTGTAGAGTCTGCTCAACTGTAGAGTCTGCTCAACCCATTGCATGACTTGATGACCAAGCTGAGTGCTATCTAGGCGGTCGATCTCACGAATTCCAGTAGGACTGGTGACATTAACTTCAGTCAGATATCCACCAATTATGTCAATCCCCACAAAAATTAAGCCATCTTGGCGGAGTTTGGCGGCTAATTGGGTGCAAATTTCTTGCTCTCTTGGAGTAATTTCGGTTTGAGCCACAGTGCCGCCTGTTGCCATATTATTGCGAAAATCACTACCACTGGAAAGACGGTTGAGAGCCCCTATTGGTTCGCCATTGAGCAAGATAATCCGCTTGTCTCCCTCTTTGGCTTGTGGTAAGTAGGTTTGTACCATAACTGGTACTCGACCTTGGTAGGTACTGAGTTCGACGATGGAGTTGAAGTTGCGATCGCCTGATTGCAAAAATAAAATCCCTTCCCCTGCTTTGTTACCTAATGGTTTGAGAATTGTCGCCCCCTTGGCTTCTACAAATTGTCGAATAAACTGCTTATCAGCACTGACAATTGTTTCTGGAATCGCATTGGTAAACTGGAGGGCATACATTTTTTCATTTGCCCCACGGATGCCACTGGGACTGTTAATCATCAGGGTTTTATTTTGATCAACGTAATCCAGAATGTAGGTGGCATATAGGTAGGAGTCATTGACTGGTGGATCTGTCCGCATAAATACGGCATCCATTGTTTCCAAGGAAGTTAAGCATTTATCGCTCAATTTATACCAAGGATTTGCCGCTATCCAACGTCCTTCCACCAACGGCACTGGTACAATTTCTACCCGCTGTAGAATAGCCCAAGCTTTGCCCTCCATCACACTCAGCAGGTTAGCCTGAGTCACCCAAACTTCGTGTCCGAGAATTTGCGCGGCTTCCATTAGGGCAACGCTCGTATCATGACACGGGTCAAGCTGATGGATGGAATCAATGATAAAAGTCAGTTTCACTGTTTCAACCTCAATCACCAAGAATTTTATTCAATTCACATTATTCCCTGATGATCTCACTGATTGACGCAGAAGCTAAACGTCTTGTCGTCAGATATTCAGTTATGTGGTGATCATCCTACAGGTTATTGCTAGCAACTAGTAGGTCATCCAGCTTGCCTTGACGGTCTAAAGCGTGGATATCATCACAACCACCAACGTGATTGTCATTGATGAAAATTTGTGGTAAAGAGCGGCGTCCGTTGGCCCTTTGAGCCATTTTATCCCTTGCTATCTCATCTCCATCGATGCTGTATTCGATAAATTCAACCCCCTTGTTCTTTAGCAAATTTTTGGCACGTACGCAAAAAGGGCAAGTCCTCCAACTGTAAATCTCTACTTTTGCAGCCATAACGTCCTCAAATTGATTTCATACTCCTTAATTTTAAACGGTTGCTACTGAAATGGTCAAACGCCGCACCCACTCTTGGGTTGGGGTTTTACGCGCGTTCAATAAAAAGGTGGCTTCTTTCCCATACTGGGAAAGAATGGGTTGAAATCTACCCTCTATTGTTAGTTATGAATAGTCAGTTGTGTTTACCTGATTATTCATAACCCAGACAAAATCATCACAATTTAGCCTTTCGACTTTTTCCTCAATAGTTTCAGGGTTCCCAGAGCAAATAAGCCAAGGGCTGATGTTGCACTAGGTTCAGGAACTTGCCTATGTTCAGGCGTTGGAGTCGGAGTATAGTACGGAGTTGGGGTTGGAGTTGGAGTTGGAGTTGGAGTTGGAGTTGGGGTTGGAGTTGGAGTTGGAGTTGGAGTTGGAGTTGGGGTTGGAGTTGGAGTTGGGGTTGGGGTTGGGGTTGGAGTTGGAGTTGGAGTTGGAGTTGGAGTTGGGGTTGGAGTTGGGGTTGGAGTTGGGGTTGGAGTTGGGGTTGGAGTTGGAGTTGGAGTTGGGCTAATACTAGGCTCGCTCAGGCTTGTACCGTACTGGAAGCGAATGTTGCTAATACTGTTTAGATTAAAGCTAGTGGATAGCCCTGATAAAACAAAAGTGGCATAATCTTTAACAAAATTCTCCGCCTTATTGCCAACGAGTTGTGGGTTAGCATTAGTATCGTAACCAGAGATAATACCGTAGGCCATTTGCTTACCACCACCACCTTGGAAAATACCCAAGCCAGCAGTACCTATACCGTAGTTTTGGCTTATTCCAGGAAGGTCGGTTGAGCCATTGCCAGTATTTGGTAATTTCCACTCATCAAGAGCTTTAAGATCGGCATTTGTTGCGGTGATCTGACCATCGTTTATTACAGTCGGAGCTGTGGCTGAAAATAATGATAAGCCTGTGGGATTTCCAACCATGTCCCAAAAGACTGATGTTAGGACATCAGACGGATCTGAAGCACCTGGCCCGGTATTCTTCAGAGTGACTGTCAACTTACCTGAACTTATTAGTGAGTCATCAAATATGACTGATGCTCCCAGAGCGTTAGTGCTTCCACCTGAGTTGGAGTTGGTTCCAGTTGCTGAAAAAGTCAAAGAAGCTGCATATGCTTGAGGCATTTGTCCAGCAGTGAATACAGCTACTAAAGATATACCGCCAGTTATATAACCGATTACTTTATTTGAAGATAGTTGAGACACTTGGTTTTTACTCCTTGGTTGCAGCTTGTAAGCCATAAACTTTTTTACTATTAATCTAATTAATACATTAGTAAATACTTTTAGTCTCTTGTTTAACAGCAACTTCATTGAAAATTTAACTAGGCAATAAATATGAATTAAATCCCAAAATATGCACCTTAAACCGTCGCATCAAAAATAATGCAGAAAGAAAGCAACTATTGATAAATAATTCAAAATTCTCTCATAGCGCCGACCGCACCTACGCCCAGAAAATTCAAGATGGTTACATCAGGGCATTTAAACCCCGACTGAAACACAAGTTACGTGTAAACCTATGCCCTTGGCGTTCCTGTAGGGCAGGGGTATTAGACCCTAACATCCTGATAAATAAGGCTAGGTATTTAATATAACTAAATTTAAAGACTAGAGACTAGAGTATTTACACCGAATCATATTATCGACGAACCCAGCCGTTGATAGTAAAGCGACTATCGGCAAAAGCTTTGGAAGGGCAACTCACAGGCAGTACTTCGTGCATATAGCGACTGGGAAAGAACACAATGCTATTATTGCGAGGTTCTACTGTTTTAAAGGATTCGGCATTTACATAGGAGTTATTAGAAATCTTGCTGTCGTATATGAGTAATTCACCACCAGAAAAAGGCTTCGGAACTTGATAAAAGTAGTAAACGTAGGTTAGCTCTCTCGTAGCAGTTTCTGGACTACCATTATCATTATGAATTTTGTAATAATTACCATCATTATGTGCTGTCAGTTGAGTTTCGATTTGAGATACGGGAAATGATGGTAGACCTAATTTGCTAATTACATCAGGAATTATTGCTTGGATTTTTTTGACTATTAGTTCAGAAAAGTCAGTAAATGAATAGAGAACCATAGATTGGCGATAATTAGCATCATTAGTGGAAGTAGTCGTAGACAGAAAAGCTGACTGTTTTTGGAAAACATATTGAAGTAAATGTTTGTGTTCTTCCGGGTTAAAGAAGTTATCAAATTGTAGGAAATAAGAAGGTAAAATGTCATTTGCTACAGGTTGTATTGCCTCCATTGGCTGTAGCATAATTGGGGGTTCTGTCACTACACCAACGAGGTGTTCGCTGGGAAAACAAAGAAGAGAACGATCTTGATCTATGAGAATTTGGAATAAGCCATTACAAGCAGATTCTTGCTTATACGCACGCATGAAAATTGTTGTTAAAAGATTATGCAGTATAGGTGCATCTGATTTTAAATAAACAGTGTATTCATGTCCTCCAGCAAGAAGAAGCTTAACTTTGACATCCTTGGAATCAAGCTGTTGCGAAGTTGAATTCATAATAGTTGCCTGCTATGATATTGATAGCTGAGAAACCTGTTCAGCATCAGGGTGAAAAGCTAATTCCAAGTCTAAACATAAAAATATTTTTTAACCACCGAGTAATTATTGATTCTCAACCTTTTTTTGTAAAGATTATCATTAAGTAAAATTCACATAAGCTAACTTAGCTTCATAGAATCTCCAGAAGGAATATTTTTGTACTATTAGGCTGAATCCCAATCGGAAAAGCCCATGATATACGCAACAGGCAACAAATCAGAAAAACATCAAGTGTATGTAGCATTCCTAAAGGCAGCAATAAAATTGCTTGAAGATAAAAAGGCAGAAATCGATAAAGAACTAGTAGAGTTACGAACTAAATTGAGCGAGAATGAAAATTACGTACCAGAACAGTGAATCTACAATAGTGTTGCCCTAGTCATCTAGCCGAAGGATGCCCTCCCAATTGGCGGGTCACGTTGGTTCAAATCCACCCTGGGGCATTTGGCTATTCTCAATGATTATCAATAAGTAAACTCCCCCAGCACAGCTTCTTTAAAGGCGATCGCATCGAGGACGCCAAAGGCTGAAAGCACTGATTTATATAGCTTTAAAAATTCACCCCCGAACTCTTGGTAGGAATCCGGGGGTGAAGTGGTAAGACCTTGTTGATATTGAGTATCAATTAGGCTTTAATTGTAACTTTATCTGCTTAATTTCTGTATCCTGCAAGGCATTCGCCGCCAGGACTTCATGCCGCAGGAGGCGGATATCACCGCGAATTTCTTGCAGCGTGCTCCCAGCCGTAAACCCCCCAGTGGAGATAAACATCAAAAGACTTCCAGCTAAAGCTGCTCCAGAAATCATTAATCCAAGTTTTTGCATATTTTAGGGTGATGCGATCGCATCAATTTTGTCTTCGATTCGTGCTAAGTCAATTTCTGTAGTCGAGGTGTCATCGCCATCGTACTGATAAATATCTATGCTCACATCCACAAACCAGGGTGGCGG
>NZ_JACJRJ010000039.1 GCF_014697195.1 Cylindrospermum sp. FACHB-282
CGTGGGTATCCCGGAGGCTCTAAACGCCTGTGGAGAACTTGTAAGTCCTGAATTACTTCAGGCAGAGATCGTTGAAGCAGGAATCACGCGACTTTGAGTCGTGTGAGGTTCAATTGGAATCGTCTGTATTAGCGGGTAAAATTTATGCTGATTTAGAAATAAGCGGCAAAACAATTGGTTATCCTGATTGTATGATTGCTGCTATTGCTATTAGTCACAATCTAAATTTAGTTAGTGACTGGTAATTTATCTCATTATCAAAGGATTCAAGATTTGGGTTATTCACTAAAATTAAATAATTGGCGTTTATAGTAAAAATGATCAATAAAATAACTATTAATTACTAATTACAAAAATGTCTATAATCATTGCTGGAGAACGTAGCGGGGTGGGTAAGACGACAGTTACGCTTACCCTTTTAGCGTCTTTGTGTCGTCGCGGTGCGGTGGTGCAATCTTTTAAGGTGGGGCCGGACTATATCGACCCGATGTTTCATCAGCGTGTTACTGGTCGGGCTTGTCGGAATTTAGACCCGGTGCTGACTTCGGAAAGTTATGTACAGCAATGTTTTAACCGTCATTCTCAAGGGTGTGAATATGGGCTTGTGGAAGGGGTGATGGGACTTTTTGATGGTATTGGACATGATACAGAAAACCAATTACCAACTGACTTCGGGAGTACGGCACATATTGCACGCTTATTAGATATACCTGTGGTGTTGGTGATTGATTGTAGTCGGTTGTCTGGTTCTGTGGCGGCGATCGCACATGGTTATTCTTCTTTTGATGCCAGAATTAATATAATTGGGGTGGTACTCAATCGGGTGGGGAGCGATCGCCATTTATCCCTACTCAAAGATTCCCTAAAACCCCTAAATTTGCCCATTATCGGCGTTTTGCGGCGTCAAGATAACATCACCATACCTGATCGCCATTTGGGTTTAATCCCCTCAGATGAACTACCAGAACTGAATGCTGTTATTGATCGCCTTGCTGATTTGGGCGATAGTTGCTTTGACTGGGATCAACTACTACCAATCTTGCAATCACAATCATTACCCATTACCCATTACCCATTACCCATTACCCATCCCCCAGTTAAAATTGCAGTCGCACGAGATAAAGCTTTTAATTTTTACTACCAAGATAATTTAGATTTGCTCCAACAGTTAGGTGCAGAACTAATTTTTTGGAGTCCACTTTCTGATGCAGGATTACCACAGGGCGTGCAGGGAATGTATTTCGGTGGTGGTTTCCCGGAAGTTTTTGCCCAGCAACTAGCAGAAAACACCAGCGCTCGTGATGCAGTGAAAACAGCAATTCTCGCAGGCATGCCGACAATCGCCGAATGTGGGGGATTGATGTATTTATGTGAGCAAATTATCGATTTTCAGGGTAACCCTTGGTCGATGGTGGGAGTGTTACCCACATCTGCCCAAATGGGTGGAAGTTTAACTTTAGGGTATCGTCGTGCAGTCGCTTTGCAAGATAGTCTGCTAGTACCAGTAGGGGCAAATGTTTACGGACATGAGTTTCATCGTTCCCGTTTAATATCACCTCCCAAACAGCCCCTATTTGCCACTTCTCGCTACGATTGTGAGGAAAATATGGGATTTGAAGGTTGGAGTTTGCCGACTCTCCACGCCTCTTATGTGCATCAACACTGGGGGGAAAGTGTAGAGATGCCGCAGCAATTTGTGAAGCAATGTCTGATTTGACTGCAACGCCGATTTTTGCAATCAAGGAAGCCACCCTAGGGATAGAAGAGAAACAATACTGACTGGTTATTCTCAAATATACGATCGCCAGCATCAGCAAAATGACTAACGATTTTTTGAATTAACCCCATTCATGTTGTCATTCAGTCTGCGAATCAGACGAGATAGCTCACGAATGATATTCACAGCGATTTCCGGAGTTTCTTCAATGGCGTCATAAAGTTGCTCTTGGGTTAGTTCCAAACATTCACAAGGTTCTAAGGTGGTTACGGAGGCAGAACGGGGTTCAGTATCAAATACTGCCATTTCCCCAAAGTACTTTCCTTGCTCCACCTCTGCTAATTTTGTTTCCCCAATGTGAACTTTGACACGCCCTGAGACAACAATATAGAGCGATTGCCCCTCTTCTCCCTGTTTAAAGATGCTGTAATTAGCTGGATATGACAACTCGTTCATCACTGAAGCCAGCCGCACAATAAAATCATCCCGCAATTCCTTAAAAATTGGGACTCGCCGGACAAATAATAAACGGTCAACGCTGGTAAGCATAATTACAGGTCACAACTGAAACACTAGCCAAGATATCCAACATGAAGTAAGAGGGCAATTAGCCATATTAACCGAATTAATCGATGTTGATCGGCATCTGCCTTTGAAGATCACTCTTAAACACAGATTATCCCGTCTAGTGAAATGTTTACAAGCTTAATCTTATACCTGTGAGGCAATAAGTAATGCTCGTCAATACATTTATGTTCCCAATGGATAGTTTATCTGAAGAGCATCAGATATTTTTGTCAAGGCATCGCCGCTAAGACAGGTAAAATTAGTGATGGGGGTAAAAACGAGATTGTAAAAGCCGCCTTCCTTGCGTTGGCTTACCAATTGTGGACAGGTTTTTCCCAAGGACTGAGTATACCCTGGTAGCAATAATATTAATTACCAATTAACCCTTACCAATTACCAAGGAATGTTCTGGAAATGGTGCTTTCGACTATTTATAGTATTCCTGGGGTTGCTACTACTCTGGGATCTGGGTTCCCACTTGGGTGCTGAGATTTTCTGGTTTCAGGAAGTCGGATATTTGCAAGTATTTTTGCTGAGGACAGTAACTCAAGGTGGTTTATGGGTAGTTGTAGCTGGCATAACTGCGGCTTATCTACTAGGAAACCTGGCTTTAGCTCAACGGCTGAAGAACCCGGAGTCTCTGAAGATAGAACAAGTCAGGGGTAGGGAGCTAAAAAATTTTCTCAGTCCTTCCCTAGCCAGAGGTAATAAAACCCGGATACCTGAATCCCAACCCTGGCAATTAAGATGGCGCGGGCTGTTAATCTTAGCTTTGGGATTGAGCTTGTTAGTAGGGTTAATGCTGGTACACTATGGCGAAATTACCGTTGCTTACTGGCATTCGGAAGTTAATCAAGCTAGTTTAGCCGTTCCTGCTCTGTTCCGCTTAGAGATAATTTGGCAACTCTTGAGGCGGATAATTTCCCAAGTTTGGTATTTTGGCTTGGTTTTGGGAATGGCGATTTTCTTATTAATTTATCCCCAATCTTTGCTCAGAGCGATCGCAATTTTGTTCAGTGTCGAGTTTGGGCTGATGCTGTCTCAACACTGGGCCAAGGTGCTGCAATACTTACATCCTACCCCCTTCAACAGTAGGGAGCCTTTATTTGGTCGAGATATCAGCTTCTACATTTTTTCTCTACCAGTCTGGGAATTACTGGAACTGTGGCTGATGGGATTATGTTTGTATGGCTTGATTGCCGTTACTCTCACCTATTTACTATCCTCCGACAGCCTGAGTGAGGGAGTTTTTCCTGGGTTTTCCCAGCAGCAGCAGCGTCATTTATCCGGTTTGGGGGGTTGTTTGCTGTTGGTGGTATCCCTGAGTTATTGGCTGAGTAGTTATGAACTAGTCTATTCTTCCCGTGGGGTGAGTTATGGCGCCAGCTATACTGATGTCATGGCACAGTTGCCTGGCTACAAAGTTTTGTCCATTCTGGCAGTAGCGATCGCATTTTACCTGCTATGGCGAACAATTTTTTGGCAACCCAAATTTCAGCATCAGCCCTTCGTCGTTTATGGGTTGGGGGCTTATTTATTCCTGGTTGTGGCAGCTGGCTTTGTTTTACCTGAGTTGGTGCAATATTTAATAGTCCAGCCCAACGAATTGCAACGAGAGGAACCCTACATTCAGCGGACTATCGCTTTAACTCGGCAGGCATTCGATTTAGAAGCGATTGATGCCAGAACCTTCAACCCCCAAGGAACACTAACTGAAGCTGATATCAAAGCCAATGACCTCACAATTCGCAATATTCGCCTTTGGGATCAGCGGCCCCTATTAGAAACTAATCGCCAGCTACAACAAATTCGACCATATTATAAATTTTCTGATGCCGATATTGATCGCTACACCCTAAAAACAGACGTAACCCCACGCCAACCACCAGCAACTAACCAACAAGCATTTGAACCCACAGAACGGCGGCAGGTACTGATAGCCGCACGGGAATTAGACTACAGTGCTGTACCACAGCAAGCTCAGACCTGGGTTAACCGCAATTTAATTTATACTCACGGTTATGGCTTTACCGTCAGTCCAGTCAATACAGTTGTTCCTGGTGGACTACCAGAATATTTTGTTAAAGATATTAGCGGTAATGATAGCGCCCTCACCACTTCCAGCCAAGGCATTCGTGCCAGCATTCCCATTGGGCAGCCCCGGATTTATTACGGTGAAATTACTAATACTTATGTAATGACTGGCACAAGGGTGAGAGAACTAGACTATCCCAGTGGCAGAGATAATGTTTACAATACCTACGATGGCTTGGGTGGTATTCAAATCGGTTCGCTGTGGCGACGGTGGCTATTTGCCATGTATCTCAAGGATTGGCAGATGGTACTCACAAGGGACTTTTTGCCAGAGACGAGGGTGTTGTTGCGGCGGAATATTAACCAACGAATTAGAGCGATCGCACCTTTTTTGCAATTTGACAAAGATCCCTATTTAGTTGCTGCTGACCCCAATCCTGATCATACTCATCAACAGTTGCCAGGTAGAAAAAATTACCTTTACTGGATTGTTGATGGCTATACAACAAGCGATCGCTATCCCTACTCAGACACAGGTAGCGATGGCATCAACTACATTCGCAACTCTGTCAAGGTGGTGATTGATGCCTACAACGGCAGCGTTACCTTTTACACCGCAGATGCCAAAGATCCGATAATTGCTACTTGGTCAGCTATATTTCCCAAGCTGTTCAAACCGCTTAGTGCCATGCCAGTCAACCTCCGCAACCATATCCGTTACCCGGAGGACTTATTCAAAATTCAATCTGAGCGGTTGATGATCTACCACATGACGGATACCCAAGTGTTTTACAACCGGGAAGACCAGTGGCAGATTCCTAATGAAATCTATGGCAGTGAAACCCGTCAGGTAGAGCCATATTACTTGATTACCAGCCTCCCCACCCTCTCTTTTGTTGATGCAGTCTCTCCTAAAGAAGAATTTATTCTGTTTTTGCCCTACACTCCCAAAAAACGGACAAATTTAATTGCATGGTTAGCAGCGCGATCAGATGGGGCAAACTACGGTAAGCTGCTACTGTATGTCTTTCCTAAAGAGCGCCTGATTTACGGCACAGAGCAAATTGAAGCGCGGATTAACCAAGATCCCGTAATCTCTCAGCAAATTTCTCTGTGGAATCGCCAGGGTTCGAGAGCAATTCAGGGTAATCTTTTGGTGATTCCCATTAAGCAATCTCTGCTATATGTTGAGCCAATTTATTTAGAAGCTACACAAAATAGTTTGCCAACTCTGGTAAGAGTAGTTGTCGCTTACGAAAACCGAATTGTCATGGCACCAACCCTAGAACAGGCATTGCAGGCTATTTTTCAGCCAGAAGTCACACCTGCGCCGACAATTATTCGTCCTGTAGAGGAAACAGTCCCACCTGGTTAGTAACTGTCTCGCCCTTGGGAAAAACCTGGACAAAATTGGCGGTGCCAAAGCTTTTTGGCGGCTTTAATAATCTTCTTTTCACACAATATATTGGGTGATGCCACCAAAAGCTCCGAGTTTAAGCATCTAAGGAGTAGATTTTGGATCAGGAACCGCTAATAAAAGGATAACTTTAATGAAACCCGAAAATTTCTATATGGCGATCGCCTCATAAAGAAGCGCTCCGCGCCATCGCTAAATTTACTAACATCCGCTACTATTGTTTGGCGCACATTAAACAATTATAATTTTTTTTGGTTTAATTAAAAAATATACTAACCAATGGCGCTTACACGTCAGTTTTCACCATGACCCCCAAAAGCAGGGTAAACGCCTCATGATCAATCAGGACAGATCAATCTCAATAATCCCCAAAATATTTGCATTAACGCCTACTTATTGACAAGATTGTGGGTAAATGCTATGACCATCAAAAAATCAATCAAACCATAAATCTGATTATTTCTTAGACTTATCGATCCGGTATTTTATCAAGAAGATTTAGATGGGTTTCCCCTGCCCCCAAAAGCTCCCAGCAAATATGAATTTTCTCCAAATCCAAATTATCTATAAATGATATTTGGTTGATTAAATTTTTAGGCTAGGGAAAGCCTCCGTAAGCCTTTGTTAGCCCAAATAGCATTGTTACACCACTATGTTAAATTGATATGCAAAGCATCAATCTTGAAGAGCTATTTAATTTGATATCAGTCAGACCTCCCTACTTTGCTCTAGAAAACCTAGAACTCAATGAAAATGGAACTCTGTCTGCCGATATTCCTATACAACAACCATTAGGAATGGAAGCTGCTGTGATCTCTGCTGCGGAAACTGGAAGACATTTAGCTATACTTGGAGCCTGCTGTATTGCTATATTTAATCCCAACCAAACCAAGCATTATTATTTGGCACATAATGCTGAATTTATTAGCAATCCTTACCAGCCGGATTCTGAAATAGGCAATTATGTTCGTGGCACTGCTCAAGGTTTTCTTCTTAATAAAAGGTCAGCAGTTGCGATAACTTCAATAACAAATAAATTGGGAATAACTATCAATAGTTTAAAGATTTATTATCATGTAATTCCGGAAAAAGTTTTTATAAAGATTTATAAAAAGTTTCAGACTTGTACAAATTTTGAAATGGGTATAAATCCTTATAAAAAATCTTTATCTTTGCAAAGTATATCTATAGTTAATAACAAGTTAAAAGCATCTATAGGAACTGTTTTATCAGAAGATTGTACCGGACATTTTCCTGATTTTCCGGCTATACCTGTTGCTATACTTGCAAACATCTTAATCGGCGCTACTGGTTATTTATTAAAAAATATTTTACAGGAAAAAGAATTTAAATATATTGTTGTCAAAGTCTTGTTAAGAGCCGAAAATCTCGCCTTCTCTGGAGAAATTGTGAACTTAGAAGTTAATTATTTGTATACTAATAACAATGAATATGTATTTTCTTGTATAGCTATTACAGATTGTATGAAACAAGTAGGTAATTTATGTATTACTTTGAGTCCAGTAACATTAACAAACACTTAATTGCTGCATAAATAGAAAACTTTCTTGGTGGGGAATTAGTCATCAGTAGTCATCAGTTGCTACAACCTGTATTCCCACTGTTTCAGTTTCAGAATAGCTAATACTAAGAAAGAAAAATCATGGCGACAGATGGACAGAGAAAACCCAGATACACCAAGCGGTTTCCAATCCAAAATCTAAAATCCAAAATCCAAAATGGTATAACTCAGTTAAACGTTTTTTACCAGTCGGATATCTGGCAGATTGGGAACTCTTTACTGGAAGGGTAAATTTATTGATGAAGTCTCTTTCTTGTCTCCTCCAATTACCCAATCCCCATTAGTACCTGCTACTGGGTAAAAATAGAATATCTATCATTTCGCCAATACCCAAACCCAAGACTGCGATTACTGTTAAAACCCAAAAAGAATCGATTTTGCTAAAGCCAGCAAAACGCATTTCTAAATCAGCTAATATCGTAGTTGCTACGGGCATGAGAAAAAGACTGAATAATAGCGACCAAGTTGCTATTAAAGCAATTGACGCACTTAAAGCTAAGATAACAACTAAGGTTTGAGAACCAAAAGCAACCAAACCGTCTAACCAAAATAAACTCTTCCGCACTAGAACTATAGCAATCGCCGCCACAAAAGCTCCCACTAACCAAACAATGTGATGAGCCGCAATATACCATCCCAAGAACCCGTAAGCCACCCAGAGTAATACTAGAGACGTTACAGGAATCCTACTGAAAAAGCTTATATGCATATATTTTCTAGACAAACTGGTAAGAATTATGAAACTTTGTCAATAAAAGTTAACAGTGCTTTCCCTGGCAAGTAACAGTTCTCCCTATCTGCCGATAAATTCTAACATGAAAATTATCCAGTTATCAGTTTGTCTTGTAATGTATGCCTTTGGATACACATTTATAAAAGAACAAGCAAAACTATCGACAGAGATATATGAACTTTTCTTTTGCTACACATATAATTAAAATCTTGCGAATAGTCAGCTTTGAAGAAGCAGCAACTGAGAAATTGATATTAACACAGTTCTCTATCTGTTCTGTATCTGTCTGTATGAATTTCAAGATGTTTAACACAAGCCTAATCTAATCAGTAGCAATGCAATGCTCATACTCAAGAAGAGATAAAGAGCAGCCTCAACAATACTAAACTAATAGTCAGTATCCAGTAGTTTTTCTAATTACCCATAATTAAAATAACTGGAGATTTTAGATTGAAGATATTTAGTCAGAAATTGAAAATCTCCAACTAAAACTGGATGCCAACTGACAAATTAGCAATTACATTGTTGTTATCAAAAATTAGATGAGAAAGATATACAGCCTTTCCTGAGCTAGTGAGGTACATTAGGATGTTGTATATCAAGACTTTCGCTTTTTACGGTGTACCTCACATGATAGAGAAACGCTATATAGCGAAGGATAGATAATATGTCTGTTGATCAGATACTACTACAAAATGTAGCAACAAATAGGAATTTTCATCAGATAACGCAAAGTGAGGTTAAGCAGGAGCCAGCAAAATCTGATGGCTTAAATGTCCCAGATTTAGTTATATCTTTAACTCCCCTGAGCTTTATTGTCAGTTGGGCTATTTTGCTGCTACTTTTGCGAAAGCTACGCACAAATTTAGACAATAAGATGGTTTTTACAATCAATAGTTTACAGCAAGTTCCCTGTAAAAATTGTCGTTTTTTTTCTAATAATCATTATCTCAAGTGTGCTGTGCAGCCTGATATTGTGCTGACTGAAGAGGCGGTTAATTGCCATGAATACTCGCCGAAAAGGAACAAATTCCCACCAAGAGAATTCTTTAGATAGCATTGTGCTTTGCGACGAAAATATCCGCACTGATATTTATCAAGCTACTTCACTTCACAAAGTGAGGTGGCATTATTGAGTGGGCTGGTGAGTTAGCTGGTTTGCCTTTTCATATTCAGGTTTATATGATAAGGTATAAAATAGGCTGCCATTGGGCTAGTGAAGTTGCTGGTACTCAGACAATACAGAGTAATCTAGAGCGTAAAAATATTCAGCACACAGTCCGTTCCACTGAACTCACATCTACTAGATTTACACGTCTTTGGCATGATTAAATACCCTCAAAAGAATCTACCCTTGGTTGAGTCAAATCCTGTCCAAGAAGATATCTTATTATCAAGTTACAATTATCATTTACCACCAGAACTCATTGCCAAAACCCCTGTGATGCCTAGAGATAGCTCACGTTTATTAGTTGTTAATTCTCCAACCACCCATCGCCATAGTATCTTTCAAGATTTACCTCGTTGGTTATCCCCAGGAGACTTACTGATTTTTAACAATACCCGTGTGATTCCAGCACGACTTGATGGTAAACAATCGACTGGAAATTCTGTAAAAGTATTCTTATTAGAAGAGAAAATCCCTGGCTATTGGTTAGCTTTAGTGGAATCAGAAAAGCAGTTGAACATTGGTAGTGAAATTTGGTTTGGAACGACAGATAAAGACCCTATCGAGAAGATTCCTTTACTACAAGCTACTGTCATAGACACAAATGAGGGGAAAGACACTCAATTATTAAAATTTGAGGTATCTACTCCTGAAGTATTATGGCAAAAAATTGAACAACTTGGTACTGTCACTTTGCCTCCTTTTATACAAGAATCTCAGGCGAACCCATCTCAGTATCAAACTATTTATGCACAACAACCTGGTTCTGTTGCAGCACCAACAGCAGGATTACATTTTACGCAAGAATTATTAGAAGAACTTAGCAAACAAGGTATTAATCAAGCTCATATTACTTTACAGATTAGTAGCGGAACCTTTCATCCGGTTGAAGTTGAAGAAATCACTAAACACAATATTCATCAAGAATGGATAGATGTCTCTGAAACAACCATTAAACAAATTCGGGATACTCAAGCAGAGGGAGGACGAATTATTGCGGTGGGGACTACGGTGGTTAGAGCTTTAGAAGGTTCGGCTAAGGTAGCCGAACAGTTAGGTCAAAATTTAACTGCGTTTCGAGGAAAAACCGATATCTTTATTTATCCTGGCTATCGTTGGCGGGTAATTGATGGAATGATTACTAATTTTCACTTACCTCGTTCGAGTTTATTGATGCTTGTTAGTGCGTTAATTGGCCGAGATAGATTACTCGAATTATATAGAGAGGCGATCTCTTCACAATATCGCTTTTACTCCTTTGGGGATAGTATGTTAATTTTGCCCGAATGCCGCTGATATTCTAAAATAATTAGAGACTGAATATTATTTTTGTCTGTCAGCAAGGAATATATTTGATTCAATATCAAAAACCAAAAGAAACTTATCCATGTCACAAGAATATATCACTGTCATAACTACTGCACCAAATAAAGAAAATGCCGATAACATTGCCAAGAATTTATTAATAGAAAAATTGGCAGGATGCGTTCAAATTATTGGACCTATTACCAGTCATTATTGGTGGCAAGATGAAATTTGTCAGAACGAAGAATGGATTTGTTTGATCAAAAGTAGTCTGGTTGTCTATGATCAATTAGAACAAACAATTAAAGAAATTCATCCTTATGATGTGCCTGAAATTATTGTTTTACCCATTCTCAAAGCAAGTGATGATTATCTTAGCTGGTTGAAACAATATCTAAAATAAAATTAACCCCAAATTCAGACAAAAATTCCAGAGCCTATTTGATTAGTCGATATTTTTTTACCTGCTTTTACACTCACATCACAAATCTTTTTCGCCAGCTTTTTTGGTGGTTTAGGGTTACTCATGGCGTTACCATTGGCAGTAGTTGCTAAAACTTGGATTCAAGAACTTGTATTTAAAACTTTAAATTGACAAAGATTTAAGAATTGATAGAGATTTGGTAATGGGTAATTGGAAGAGAGAAGACAAAAACTTCATCAACAAATTCCTCCTTGTCTTTCTTAGACAGTTCCGAATCAAGAGTCCGGCGCGAAGCGCTTCGATAGCTATTTTAGGAGGCAAATCTTGGGTAGTAACATTCAAGACCGCTTTAAAAATTTTAGACGCCAAGGTTCGCAGCCAGAACAACTCCAACAGCTACATAAAGATTTGCTAGCAGAGTCTAGCTTAGACTCTGCTTACATAATTTTGATTATTAGTTCTTGTGCGATCGCTAGCTTTGGTTTGTTGTCTAACAGTGCCGCGGTAATTATTGGGGCGATGATTGTTGCCCCCCTAATGCTGCCAATTCGGGGATTAGCCTTTGGTGCGTTGCAAGCAGATGTGAGCTTATTTCGCAAAGGCGTCATTGCTGTAGCGGTGGGAACATTGCTAGCAGTGGCGATCGCCTACTGTCTCGGTTTACTCGTGCAGCTGCCTAACTATGGTAGTGAAGTGCTGGCCCGTTCGGAACCAACATTGTTAGATTTAGGAATTGCCGTGGCGGCTGGTGGTATCAGTGGCTACGCTAAAATTGAGCCAAGAATTTCTGGTAGTGTGGCGGGAACTGCGATCGCTGTCGCCCTTATGCCTCCCATCTGTGTAATTGGCTTAGGCTTGGCACAAGGAAACTGGGAACTCAGTTTAGGAGCAACTCTGCTCTATCTCACCAACTTACTGGGAATCACCCTCTCCTGTATGCTGACATTCCTGGTAGCAGGTTACACTTCTATGGCGAGAGCGCGTCAACCCCTGATTTGGACTGTGGCTTTGACCTCAATACTTGTCATTCCCTTAGGTGTGAGCTTTGCCCGACTTGTACGCCAAGCGCAACTGGAAAACAGTGTCAAACGGGCGTTGTTGAACCGAACTGTCACTTTTGGGCGATTGCAGTTGCTCAAAACTAATACAAACTGGTTAACTAATCCTCCAGAAGTCCGCCTGAGTGTGCGGGCAAAGGGAAGAGTAACACCCCGACAAGTGCAGTTATTGGAAGAGTTTATCGAAAAAGAAATGGGGCAACCCTTCACCTTAATTTTTGAAGTTGGTCAGGTGGAGGAAATCCGGCGAGAGCTAGACTAAATAGGTGTGGCGGGAACTGCGATTTTGAATTCACTTCGTCCCATCAACTTAGCGACATCCTGACCAATTGTATTGATATAGTTTTCAACTATTTCATCTTTTAACAGAAGTAATTTCTGTTAATATCACGAGTGGGTAGCCATTAACGTCAATACCCTGATGTTTTGAGGTAATTACCGTTGATGGATCTGGTGTTTTTGCATCAATTCTTTAACTTGAGCCGCCACAAGTGGGTGAGGATCTTGTTGCAGGTGGGGGAGAATTTCCTGGAAGATGCGGTGTGAAACTGCACTTAGGTAGGCGATTGCTGCTTCCCGGACAAAGCCTGTAGGATGACGTAGTGTTAACAAAATTTCGGTAGCTGTCAATCGGATGCGAGCAACTTGAGCGAAATGAAAACAGCAAGCCAAGCACCAGTCAGAAAGCAAATTACCCTGCATGATCAATTTGCGGAGTCGGTCGCTAACTAACATATTTTCATATTTTGCCATTCTGGCTTCTACAAGATATTGGAGTTTATCTTGTTGCGATCGCCGATCTAAAATATTCAACAATAGGGGCTTGCAAGACAAATACACAGTATGGTCTAAAATTTCTAATCCCCGTGCTAAACTGACCAGTGACTGAGACCGGAGATGAAAAGCTGCCGCCTGCATTTTTTCTAGAGGATAAAGCAGTTTTAATAGCAACAATAACCGCTCCTTAATATCCATTTCCCACTCTAGAAGAGAGCGTTGCATTAATTCACTGACAATCATCACCCGCTGACTGGCTTGAGGGCTGTTGAGAGAGTCTATTGTTCTGAAGTCTATATAGGCAGAGTAAATCTCACCTAAAAAGCGTAATTCTTGCTCAATTAAAGCTTCTACCCTACTTTCATAGAACCGATCCACTAAACTAGTAATTCCTGGTTGTTGGTTGATTTTCAGTAAGCTGCGGAGGATATGATCCCTAGTAGTGCCCCTAGAGATTTCCAAGTTTTGCCATAAAGTCTCCACTGCTTCGGAAGTGCCGATTTGGGCAATGGTACGCCAAGCGTGCATCCGCACTACTTCCGGTTTGTAAACATCCGTAGCTAGTTCCAAGAGCATCTTGAGCGCTTCGTTTTCTAGGCGCACTAGGGCTTGGGTAGCTGTAGTGCGGGTTGACTTATAGTAAAGTGCTGCTAGTAGTGCCGAATAGTACTCTTCCAAATGGGTAGCGGCGATCATTTCCAATACAGCACAGCGCACCCGTAAAGACACATCCTGTAACAAATTCGGAATATGAATTCGTAGGGCCTGTAAATAAACCGCTTCTCTGAGTGCTTTGACTCCATTCATCCGTTCCCGTTCGTGTTTATGAGTCAGCATTCGGCGCATGGTTTTGGTAGCTGCTACCTTTTGCATAGGCGTTCCCTGACGTAACAACAAAGCGGCGGCGGTGGCGCGGATGAGTGAGTTTTGGCGGGGGTGTAGGTATTCTTCTAGTAGGCTTAAATTGGGATTTGGATCAGCCAGCCAAACATAGCGGAGGGCCAAGGCAAAAACTTCGGGGTCAATAGTTCCTGAGGGCTGATCTAGCAAATAACGAACTTCAGGCACATAATCGGGGTTTACTTCTCCCATGAGCATCACCTCTAAACTTTGGCGCTGCAAATCTGGGGTTAATTTAATTAGCAGGGGTGCTAAAACTTTCCCTGCGCCTGGGAGATCAATTTGGGCTAAAAGTTCTAGACAAGAGCGTTTATCTGCGTCGCTGCCTTTTTCTCCTAAAGCTTTAACTACCCCCTGCTTAAAGACACGCAAGCCTACATTGGCCGCACTCAATTCTCCCCGTTCTGCACTTAAGACTAATAGGTCTACATAGCGTGATCGCAATTCCCAAACTACTTTTAAACAGATTCCAGCTACCAGGGTTGTTTCGCCGATCAATACCCACTTTTGTAGTGGTAAGGGGACAAATTGCACGGTGAAAAACAGAGTTACAATAATTAATAATCCTGTGAAGCCTGTGGCGATCGCTTCAGCAGTGCCTCCGGATAATGTCTGCATCCGGCTGCGAATTCGCTCTGGGATTGGCTGGTAGAGTACAGGCCCGCTACTAATAATAAAGGTGTAGCGCAGAAGTTCATCGCAGAATTTGAGACTCATCAAACCCCAGAAAAAGCCTTGCCCTTGTGTTCCTAAGAATAAAGTCAGCAAGGCTAGAGCACAGGGGAGTACAAACCCGACGGTGATTGGTAAAAGCGCCGCCGTAAAAAATACTCCAATCCGTTCGATCAGTCGGCTGGAAAAAAACCACTGCGTCACTAACTCACACAGTCCAACAATCCCACCAAATAGACCCAAGAAGCTAGCGAGTTCTTGGTTGTCCAAAGTAGACTTTAGCTCCCGCAGATACTGAAAGTCTACTAACAACCCAATCACCTGCAACAAAGCCACAAAGGCAAACAACTGCCAGGCATAGCGCTTTAGAGGAGTTTTGAGGCGACGGTGACGTCCGGCTTGCTCTTCGGGAATCATTCGTTGCGGGGTATCGGGAAAAGCTTCTTGATAGTGATAACTTAAATAAAATAAAATTCCCGCCCCGATCATAATTACAATACAGGCGATCAGAATCACCGTATTTAGTGTGGCGAATTTCAACAGCCAAGGCAGACTAAAGCCACTGATCACATCAGCCACCAACAGACCACTACTCACCAGTGGGTAAGTGCGCTTAATCTCCCGAATATTGAATAGTTGATTGGCAATAATGGCGGTGTTGAGGTCATTGACCACATAAAATGCGTCTACCCACAGCCTGAGCAGAAACACAATAATCATTGCTAGGTAGCTGGCCTGTATTCTCCAATGCAATAAGACTAATAAAAATAAAGGCGTCACCATACAAGGTGCGATCGCCACAATCACCCAACGCAAGGGAAAAACCTTTTGCAGCCAAGAATATAAAACCACCAGTCCAGCACCAATGGCTGCACTAGCAATATAAATCAAAGGCAGGGAGGCAGCCCCATATTCATCCAAAAACAGCGCTACTGTACTGTCCTCAGCCCACCGCAATCCTACAGATACAGTTGTGTAGAAGGCAAACATCATCCAAGTCCGTTCGCCCTCCTCTGGTCGGAGATTCACCCACTGAAGCAATCGTGGCAGAGCGCCTTTATTTGCAGCTAACCAGTGATTTTTCAATTCCATGCAGTTTTAGTTTCTGGTGTCATCACAGCGCAACGGGCAAGTAAAAAGCATAACAGTTACTCATAATGCAAAAGTCCTGAGCATCTGAGTATTATTTTTCCCACTCAGCTCTCAGGACTATCAGTTTTTGATTAATTTAAACGACCTTAGACTCAATGGTCGTTTTTGTCTTTGAGTTATTCTACATCTGTAGAACACTCAAAGGATTACTTTTTGGGTGAGAGGAGCATCATCATGTTGCGTCCTTCTTTTTTCGGCGCTTGCTGCACTTCACCAAATGGCTCCAAATCTGTTGCCATCCGCTTGAGCAATTCTTCTGCTAAGTCACTGTGTTGAATTTCTCGACCCCGGAACATCACAGTAGCTTTGACTTTATCACCATCTTTAAGAAAGCGCTCTGCTTGCTTAACACGCACATTATAGTCGTGTTCTTCGATCTTATAGCGCATCTTCACTTCCTTTACGTCAGCCGTGTGCTGCTTCTTCCGGGCTTCCCGCGCCTTTTTTTCCTGCTCAAACTTGTATTTCCCATAGTCCATGATCCGGCAAACCGGTGGGTCAGCTTTGTCACTGAGTAGCACCAGATCTAGTTCTTTTTCTTCTGCTAGTTGTAGTGCTTCCTGCGGCGGCATAATTCCCAGTTGGGCGCCATCAGTGTCAATGACCCGAATTTTCGGGAAGCGAATCCGTTCATTAATTTGGGGCAGATCGCGAGTTCGTTTTTTCTCAATCACAGGCATTAGGATTTGTGGGAGCTCTTAGTTAAGGATTTGGCTTGGTCTTGATTGGTATGCCTCTGAGGCAAAATCTTCAAATAACTCATAAATTAGCAATGAGTCTCTAGTTCTAGGTTAGCGAATCCATACATGACTTGCGTCATTGTATTTGTCATTTTACTCACTCTGAGAGAATTTCTTTGCAAGAGTTAATCTAAATTACACAACATCGGCCAATATTAACTATTGTGACAATTTTTGGTCAATACATTGACCCTTTGATTGGGCAGTATATTGCCAGCATATCAAGACGACATATACAAAAAATTTATCAAATCAGAAGTAACATATTATGTTACACAAGGGAGTTAGCAATCTATTGGGACAAAACCTATTAAGAAACTTATGGAGAAAAGTTCTCGTGGCTGGTCTTGATCTAGGCAGATAATTGTCGCAACTCTCCCAAACTTAGCACTAAAAATTTGCAATTAGACTCTTATATTCAAATTAGAGGCGGAAAAATTGGAGGTAATTGTGACCACTGCAATACATTGGCAGCATCGGATTGGTAATCAAAGGGACTGGATTTGGCGGGGTTGGCAAACCCGCTACACCTACATCCGCCCTGACCAAAATCACCAAAAAACCACACCTCTAATTTTGCTACATGGGTTTGGCGCTTCCATTGGTCATTGGCGACATAATTTAGAGGTTTTAGGCGAATTCCACACAGTGTACGCCCTAGATATGCTGGGTTTTGGCGCTTCAGAAAAAGCCCCGGTCAATTACAGCATAGGACTCTGGGTTGAGCAGGTTTACGACTTTTGGAAAGCATTTATCCGCCAACCAGTGGTATTAGTAGGCAATTCCAATGGTTCGCTGATTTCCTTAGCCGCGGCCCTAGCCCATCCTGACATGGTGCAAGGTATCGTGATGATGAGTTTGCCCGATCCTTCACTGGAACAAGAAGCGATCCCCGTTTTTCTCCAACCCATTGTCAGGGCTATTAAAAATGTTGTTGCTTCTAGGCTGATACTGAAACCTGTATTTCACCTAGTGCGCCGTCCCGGGGTGCTGCGTCGCTGGGCTAGTTTGGCCTACGCTAACCCAGAGGCGGTCACCGATGAACTCATAGATATTTTAGCCGGGCCCCCCCAAGACCGGGGTTCTGCCCGTGCTTTTGCTGCCCTCTTTAAAGCTGCAATTGGTATTAACTTTAGTCCCAGTGTCAAGACAGTATTACCAAACTTAACAATTCCTATGCTCTTAATTTGGGGGCAAAAAGACCGATTTGTTCCCCCCATACTGGCTAGCCGATTTTCTTTATACAACGATAAATTAGAACTGCTCAATCTAGAAGATGTGGGACACTGCCCCCATGATGAATCACCAGAAAAAGTGAACCAAATAATTTTAGATTGGCTTGAGAGGTTAGTGGGCGATCGCCAGTAGTTTACAGGTGGGAAAAAATCAGGCGTAGCGGCATCACTGGATTTTGTTTAGTCCGACTCAACTATGGGAGCAACTAACTGAAGCCAGTAGTTAGCCAATTGAGACTTGGGTAGAGTCAACGTCTGTAGTGCCGTTTACTGACCGCGCTACAGAGGTCATCTTGTTGAGAATATTTTGATCGGGAACCTTGCCTTTTAAGACTACAGTGCTACCAGTCTGAGCAACCCAGAGGGTATTAACATCATCAAGTTGGGGATCTTGATCAAAGGCCAATGCTACTCGTTTAGCCAATCCACTCTGGTCGTATTCTCCGTTCAATCCAAGGCGCTCTGGGGGAATTGCTTGAGTTGCAGTAGCGGTAGCAGTAGCAGACTGTGGTACTGGCTGTGGAGTCGGATTTACTTGTGCATTTTCCGGTTTTTCCAATCCAAAAAGTCTTTGTAACCAACCCATAAAAACTACTCTCTAAATAAACGTTTCTAGGATAAAACTATAAAGGCTTGGGGAAAAAGTAGCATCTACCCCTGTAAAGATATGTACTCAGGAAGATTCTTTCTAGCGGTGTAATCTCTAGACAACTTCTATCTCAGGATGCATTGTGTGCCCTTATTGAGTTTACAATGGGAATCTAGACCTACAATTTAAAATTTAGTGGTGTTTAGTGGTGGTCGCTACCCTGATAAATCCAAGGGTACTTCTCATACTCCCCTAGCCTCTGTCGGCGAAGATGAAACATACTCTTTCGGTGCTTGTAGAAGATGAAGCGGGGGTTCTATCCCGCATTTCTAGTTTGTTTGCGCGTCGCGGCTTTAATATTGAAAGCCTTGCTGTTGGCCCAGCGGAGCAGGGAGGGGTTTCCCGAATTACGATGGTTGTACCTGGAGACGATCGCGTAATTGAGCAACTCACCAAGCAACTATACAAACTGGTTAATGTCCTCAAGGTGCAAGACATTACCGAAATTCCTTGCGTTGAGAGAGAATTGATGCTTTTAAAGGTGAATGCTACCAGCAGCAATCGCGCCGAAGTGATCGAACTGTCTCAGATTTTCCGGGCGCGAGTCGTAGACGTGGCGGAAGATTCTCTAACTCTAGAAGTTGTCGGAGATCCAGGTAAGATGGTGGCGATCGTGCAAGTGCTGCAAAAATTCGGTCTCAGAGAAATCGCCCGCACTGGCAAAATAGCCCTGACTCGTGAATCGGGTGTAAATACTGAGTTGCTCAAGTCTTTGGAAGCAAAGGTTTAGTCGGCGAATATAAATAAATTACATAATCCAATCAGGCAGTAGATATGGTAAAAATTTTTACTATGTCTGCTGCTTATGTATTTTTCGGAAATGGCACTTACTTAATTTAGTAATCGCGTGTTCAGAATCTGGTGGTGAAGTTGGTAGAAAGTGCTAATGACTCGCTTCAATTCTTCCTTGTATTGTATTAATCAAGTGAGGAGTTGAGCAGCCTACTAAAGACACTTTATCAGCAGCTAGGTTCAAATTTGTCTTAACCGTATATGTGCTTTCTGAATGTACATCTGAGTCGATGATGCAAGATATGAGTCTATGCATCTGAAAACTGCTGTAACTAAATTATTAGCCGAATCCCAACTGCCTTTGGGAGTGGGCAATTGTTGCTTTGCGATTATCAACTACATCTATTTCTAGCCTGAATAACTGTGCTGTTTGGGCAAGTTTCAGAGGAGTCTAGGGTCAAACAATTTTGGATTTTAGATTTGCTATTTTAGATTTACTGTACACACTCTTGTGATACAGCTTGAGGATTTTAGATTAATGATTTTAGATTTGTTCCGCCCACAAGGGGTTTCATTAAAGTTATCCTTTCATTAGCAGTCAGAATCCAAAATCTATTAGTTAGATGGGTAAATTCGGTGCGCAGCGCGGCTTCACCCAATATTTTGTGTGAAAACGAGATTATATAAACCGCCTTCCTTGCGTTGGAACCGCCAATGAAAGGACAGGTTTTTCTCAAAGGCGGGGCTTGTACCGAAAACCAATCCAAAATCCAAAATCTAAAATCTAAAATTGGCACGGTCAATTAAACAAAATCATTGCCTGCTGAAATTTCCTGTAAGTGAATATTGGATAGGGCAATTCAGACGCGCCAAGATGATTATTTAGGTTAATTTATGATATGGATCATCCTCTGAAATTATATATTATATTTTTCCACGCAATTAAGATGATTTTTAGATTGCTATGGAGGTTTTTGCAGGCATGAATTCATTATCTTTGGTTTACCAACGAATAGCTCAAAAATCTATTAATAATACATTGATAAAATTGCTAAAGCTGAGAAATAGACATTTGTTTCTTCTTGACATTATTGTTTTTTTTGTCACACCATTACTAGCTCTGATTTTGAATTTAGATAGCAATTTATATCTACAAGTAGATATATCAGAACTAGCGATCGCCACAATTCTGTTTTTAGTAGTCAAACTAATTGTCTTTTGGAATTTTGGTTTTTATCGGCGTTACTGGCGCTATGCCAGTATTGATGAACTGACCTATATAGCCACGTTGATGCTGGGTGCGGTATTCGTCCAAATTATCTTATTTGCAGCCATTCATTACATACCAGATTTTTCTGTTGGCACTCTGCCACAATCACTACCCTTAATTGACGGGTTGCTGTCATGTATTTTCATTGGGGGGCTGCGTTTCAGTTTTCGGTTTCTAGAAAGAGCTAGTCAACAACAAACAGTATTTAAACCACGGGAGCGGGTGCTGATTATTGGTGCTGGTAGTGCGGGAGTTTCTCTCGTGCAAGATATTCAAAGAAATCCCCAACTATGTTTTGATCCTGTTGCTTTCATTGACGATGATCCGCAGAAATTGCATGCACATATTCGGGGGATTCCTGTAGTAGGCAATCGCTACCAAATTCCTGATATTGTCAAATCTCTCCAAATCCATAAAGTGCTTATTGCCATGCCTATGGTCGCAGGAAAAGTAATTCGAGAAATTGTAGATATTTGCCAAGTAACTGGAACACAAACCAGCACTTTACCAGGCATACATGAAATCATCAATGACCGGGTGCGAGTAAATAGCATTAGGGATGTGAGGATTGAAGATTTGCTCAGACGTGAACCAGTACAAACTAATATTGATCGAGTTTGCGAATTTCTCCAAGGAAAAACAGTACTAGTCACAGGTTCAGGAGGTTCAATTGGTAGTGAACTGTGTCGGCAAATTTTTCAGTGTAGTCCGGCTAAAATCATCCTGATAGGACATGGAGAAAATTCTGTATTCAATATTCAACAAGAATTAGAACAACTTATTCACTTAGTAAAAACTGATAGCCAAGGACAAAAAAATACTCCTCATATTGCTACTTTCATTGCTGATATTCGCTTTCAGACTCGATTAAAACACGCTTTTATCCAATTTAAACCAGATGTAATTTTCCATGCAGCGGCTCACAAGCACGTCCCCTTAATGGAATTAAATCCAGCAGAAGCAATCACCAACAACATAATAGGAACAAAAAATTTAATAGAATTGGCGCTGCAATATGATGTTAAACATTTTGTGATGATTTCCACAGATAAAGCAGTTAATCCCACCAATGTTATGGGTGCTAGTAAGAGAGTTGCCGAAATGTTAGTGCTGCAAGCTGCCAGAAAAAGTGGAAAGCATTATGTTACCGTGCGTTTTGGTAATGTTTTAGGCAGTCGTGGTAGTGTGGTTCCCACATTTCAAAAACAAATTGCTAAAGGTGGGCCATTAACCGTCACTCATCCTGATATCTGTCGTTATTTCATGACTATCCCGGAGGCAGTTCAACTTGTTTTACAGGCTGTAGTATTGGGTCGCAGTGGCGAAGTTTTAATGTTGAATATGGGCAAACCCGTCAAAATTGTCGAGCTAGCTGAAGAACTAATTCGCCTTTCAGGGTATCAAGTCAATAAAGATATCGACATTGTATTTACAGGGTTAAGACCTGGGGAAAAATTGTTTGAAGAACTTTTTATCGAAGGAGAAGAATATGAGCCTACAGAACATGAGAAACTATTTGTTGTCAAAAATGCCAGTCGGATTATTCCCGAAATTTTAGCTATTAACGTAGAAAAATTACGGGTCGCAGCAGCTAAAAATGATATTAATTCTATCTTGCTTTTGCTGGCACAGCTAGTGTCGGGATACAGCCCTAAATATTTAGAAAATAACCTGCTTTCTGTAGAAGCTGCAAATAATATAAGTGTAATTACATCTGCCAAGGGAAATATGTTGGTAAAAGTGGAACCACAAGGGGTGTAATACCAATTCAAAATTCAAAATTCAAAATTCAAAATGCCTCTGAAAGAGGAGCTCCGCTAACAAAATTCTCTTATAGAGCCTACGGCTCCCGTCAGGGATACAAAATTCAAAAAGCTTGAATTGATAGGGTTTCCGGGCTTGTATAGCAGAAGGCACTCTTGCACTCATGCAAAAGTAAAACCCTTGTCATCACTGAGTTTGAGCTTTAAAGAATGTCCTAACCGCCTTAGCCACTGCTATATCTGTCACATTCTTTTTTGAAATTGGTGTAACTATAGCAATCCTATTTGATTTGTGTATCCCTTCGGGAGCGGTTGGCACTACCGCTACAGACGCAGAGTTTTCCAGAATGCTAGCAAAGAGTTGGATGAGAAAAACACAAGTATATGCAAGAAAATAAGCCCCTAACACTACGTCGTAACTTTTCCTGGACATTTATTGGTAATGGTGTCTATGCAGCTTGTCAGTGGGGAATGCTTGTGGTGCTGGCTAAACTCGGTCGTCCAGAAATGGTAGGGCAGTTTACCTTGGGGCTGGCGGTAACAGCACCCGTAATGATGTTTACAAATCTCCAGTTACGAGTTGTCCAGGCGACAGACGCTAAACAGCAGTATCTGTTTAGAGATTACCTGGGGCTGAGGTTGATTTCGACAGCGTTGGCGCTGCTGATTATTGCAATCATTAGTTTGTCAGGAGGATATCACAGGGAAACAGCCTTCGTTATTTTGTTGATCGGACTAGCAAAGGCTTTTGAGTCGATTAGTGATGTGTTTTATGGGTTAATTCAACAGCACGAACGTATGGAGCGCATAGCAATTTCGCTGATGATCAAAGGCCCTTTATCACTGCTATTACTAGGCATCGGAGTATATGTATCGGGAGGTGTTCTGTGGGGTGTATTTGGGTTAGTTTGCGCTTGGGCTGTGGTTCTGGTTGGTTATGACATTCCTAGTGGTGTTTTGATGCTAAAGCCGGGATCAAAATTGCAACCACGTTGGCATTTGGGAACCTTAGCAAAGCTGGTATGGCTCTGTTTACCTTTGGGGTTTGTGATGATGCTAATTTCATTCAATACCAACATTCCCCGTTATTTTATTGAGCGATATTTAGGTGAGCGGGAACTGGGGATATTTGCGGCGATCGCCTATCTAATGGTAGCGGGAGGCATAGTAGTCAGTGCCTTGGGAGAATCTGCTAGCCCTAGATTAGCAAAATATTATACCGCAGGAGATGTAGTATCTTTCCGTAGGCTGCTACTAAAGTTGGTAGGAATCGCAGCTGTACTGGGCGCCACAGGGGTTCTGGTAGCTGTTGTTGCTGGGCGGCAGATCCTGACTCTTCTGTATCAAGCTGAATATGCCGAGCAGACAAATTTATTTATTTGGCTGATGGTGGTTGCGGCAATTACCTACATATCGAATTTCCTAGGTTATGGAATGACGGCAGCTCGCTACTTTCGGGTTCAAATGCCTTTGTTTACTGCTGTGGCCAGTATTTCAGCCATAGCTTGCCTCTGGTTGTTGCCCAAGTGGGGATTGCTAGGGGCAGCGATCGCACTATTGATTGCGGTAATTATCCAAACAGGGTTTAGTTTGGCAGTTATTCTCCATGCATTGCATAAACAGCTTGGCTACAAACAAGGAGAATCACAATCATGATGTTTGGTGATCAGTCTGCAATACGCATCCTTCATGTTGTTGGGGGGATGAATCGGGGTGGGATTGAAACATGGCTAATGCACATTTTGCGGCACATTGATCGCGATCGCTTCCAGATGGATTTTTTAGTTCACACAACTCAAAAGAGCGCTTACGATCAAGAGATTCGCTCCCTTGGGAGCAAAGTTCTTACCTGTCCTCATTCCTCACAACCCTGGTTGTACGCCCATAATTTCCTACGCATATTACGTGAGTATGGCCCATATCACATTGTTCATAGTCATGTTCATTACTTTAGCGGCTATGTCCTTGGCCTAGCACAGCAAGCTGGCGTACCTGTTCGTATTGCCCATAGCCACCTTGATACCTCCTCAATTCAGGCTAAAGCAGGATGGAAAAAGCGGTTTTATCTAGCTTTAATGAAAAAGTGGATCGCCCGCCACGCAACAACAGGTTTAGCAACTAGCCGCATCGCCGCCGCAGACTTATTTGGTCTATCTTGGCAAACTGATCCACGTTGGCAGATTTTGTACTGTGGAGTTGATCTAAAACCGTTTCAAACTCTTGTTGATCCAGTTACTGTACGTGCTGAACTGGGTATACCTATAGACGCCCTCGTCATTGGTCATATTGGCAGATTTGACCAACAAAAAAATCATCAGTTTCTCTTAGATATTGCCACAGAGGTAATCAAGCGAGAACCAAAGATGCGCCTCTTACTAATAGGTGATGGATCCTTGCGTTCAGATATAGAGGAGAAAATCATTCAGATAGGCTTAAAAGACCATGTAATCCTCACAGGAGTACGTTCTGACGTGCCCCGACTCATATTAGGTGCTATGGATGTCTTTCTTTTTCCATCCCTCTATGAAGGTCTGGGATTAGTGTTAATTGAAGCACAAGCAGCAGGCATACCCTGTGTATTTTCAGATGTTATCCCAGAGGAAGTAGATGTGCTTCAGCATTTGCTACAAAGAATTTCCTTATTACAACCAGCCTCTGTCTGGGCTGAGGCAGTAATAGCTGCTACTAAGAAAAAAGTGATGATTACTCAACAAGAAGCCCTAACCACCATAGAAAACAGTCCCTTTGCTATTGGGAGCAGAAGCAATCAATTGCCATCTTATTATCTTCAGCAATTGCATAAACACTTATAGATTTTAATAGCACGACATGAAACCTGAAATTACTTTTTAAATAAGCAGAAATTATGAGAGGTAAATTTAGCAGGCAACAGACAATTATAGTGATACTTCTCGCGCTTTTACTCGGCGGATCATCTCTTCTGGGATTAGGTAATGCAGATTCACCAATTGATCCAGCCGTATCCCGACTTCGCTATATTTTAATTGGCACAAGTTTACTAAGTTTTTTACTAATGTCCCGTCGTTATGTTGGGCATTTTCCTATCAACCCTCCACCTCTTGTCTTTGTATGGTATTTATTCGGGTTTACAGCCTGTTTATCAGGTTATGCCAATGAAGATTTAACAATGATGAGAGATGGCTTATGGTTCCTTGTTGGCATCCCACTTATTTTTTTCTATGCATTGCCCAAGTTAATGAATACATCTGCCAACCTAATAATTGTGTTGGCAACTTTACTAGGTACATTGCCATATATTATTGCTTCTTTTTTGCTAAATCCCTTCTGGCAATTTCAAGATAACTTATATCGAGGTGTATTTGCTAATGCTAATCAACTAGGCAGTTCTGCTCTAACAATGTCAGCTAGTGTCTTTATTCTGCTAATTGGTGCTTTTTCAGCCCGGAAAAACAAATTATCACATATTTTATTACTTAATTTTATTCTATTTTGCAGCTTACTTGTTATCCTCTTAGCAAATTCTCGTACATCCTTAATTGCATTTTTTGCCATGTTTTCTATATTAATTAATAAGATTTTAAGAAATCCTAAATATCTGGGGATAATTTTTATCATAGCTACGATTGTCATTGCCCTATTCTTGATATTTAGTACACAAAATCCCTGGTTATGGGAGCAGATTGCACAAATTCAAAATAAGGATTCTGTAAGTGGAAGGGACTATATCTGGAATCAGACATTAACAGAAATGCAATTACTAGGTAACGGTAGTGATTACTTTGAATTAAATTTTGGCTTAGGAGCGCACAATACCATTATTGATATCCTGGGAATCAATGGCATAATCGCAGCACTTTTAATGGTCTGCTTTGCGATAGCCAGCTTTTGTTATGCATTTTTGTACTTCAAGAAATATGCAAAACAAGATAGTTATGCCATCGCTCCTTTAGTTATTACAACCTCTTTTTGGGTTTTATCTATGGGTGAAGGAATGTTTGGCTCTTTCGGTACTGGAATAACTATTGCTTATCTGCTGTCTATAGGGGTGATCATCACAAAATCAAATCCAGGTAAATATCAAAATAAATACTAGTAGATTTTACCTATTAATCTCTAATTAATCCAAAATTGAGGAATTATGCTATGACTAAAAACAAGAAAAAATCAATTAGCAAATTTATCCACTCTAGCATTTTATTTTTAGTTGCTTTATTGATTATACCTATTTTTTCATCATGGTATTTACCAGCAGCCGAGACATATATGCCTGTGAATTTGAGTACTTTAATTGAGATTAAAGATGCTAATAAAAAGCCATTTTTTCCCTTTGGGTTCTACTTCCTTTCAATGAATCCTCAGCAGCGAATTAAGGCGTTACACGAGATTGCTGCTGCTGGATTTAACACCATGTTCGTATTTTGGGAAAACCTTGACGAATATGGTACTTTTCTGGATGAAGCTAAAAGAATTGGTGTTCATATCATCACTGAACTTAAGCACCATTCCAATCTGGGTATCGTCAATGAATACAAGGATAAATCGGCCATTCTTGCTTGGGGTATTGCTGATGATGCTGGTGACCGCAATAGCAGTGATGAAATATTAGCTTTTCACCAAGAAGTCAAAGCAATAGATCCCCAGCATTATACCTATGTCAGTATTAGTAACTGGACAAAGAAATGGGAAAAATATTCCCATGTTGCCGACTTAATTGGTGGTCAATCTTACCCAATTGGCTATCCTTTCGACAACAAACCAAAAAATTTACCTAATGATTTAAGTGAAGTAAGCTATGTCTTCAATCTTGGTTACGCTGAAACACAGAAAAACAATCGTCCAGTGATTGCCAATCTCCAGACTTTCAGTTGGAAAGGACAGCGCTGGCCAACTGCTAGCGAAGTCTACAACATGACTTACCAAGCATTAATTGCTGGGGTTAAAGGAATTCTCTTCTACACTTATGACGACGACGAAAACTTTATCAGAGATCATCCGGATATATGGAATCAAGTTAAGTCTATTACACCTGAAATTAAAAAGCTCACTCCAGTTTTATTAGAAGGTAATTTGACGAAAATTAATACCAAATTTGATGATTTATTGGCTGGACAGTGGATACATGATAGCGGGATTTATTTGATATTAATCAATACATCAAATAGAGAAACAAGACAAGTAGCCTTGAAAATTCCTGCAAAAGCAAAAGGCCCAGCCCAAGCGCTATTCTCTGGACGTCCGTCAGGTATGGTTTTTCAAGATGGAAACCTGAGTGGTTTGATTAAAGCTGGAGATGTACATATCTACAAATTATCAAAGGAGTAACTGATGAATCTGATCCTTGAGAAACGACAAATACAGTCAACTGTTATCCTGCATATTGCACCAATTACCCACAATCAGATTTCAGGACTAACCTTTGCTATCCCTCCATCTGTTAATAGCCTTCAGCGTCTAGGAGTGCAAACTGGGCTGTTGACTACTTCAACCAGTGGGTGTTATGAAAAGCCCGAACTTTATCCAGTTAATTCTATCCTTAATTTGCCGCGTTATCCGGCGATCGCATCAATGCCTCAACCTTTGAATCAGCCAGACATAATTGTTTTTCACAGTACATATATCTTGGAGCATATTCTACTTGCCTATGAGGCTGTTCAAAGAAAAATTCCTTATATAATTACGCCTCACGGTGGCATGACCGAGGGGGCACAACAGCAGAAACATCTGAAGAAAAAGGTAGGCAACTTTTTATTCTTTAATTGGATGGTAGAAAATGCAGCAGCACTGCACTGTTTAACCGAAGAAGAAGCATTTGATGTGAAAAAAATCTGGAATCGTCCAGTATTTGTAGTTGGTAACGGAGTAGATTTACCACCCCGTCAAGTATTAGCTAAACCTGGTAGTAAGGCTGAATTAAAGTTTGTTTTTTTAGGACGGCTCGACATCCACCATAAAGGATTAGACCTGTTGGTAGAAGCTTGTTCGATGATCCAACAAAAGTTGAGGCTATCTAAAGTTCAGGTACTTTTATATGGGTCTGACATCAAGGGGAGTAAGGTCAAACTTCAGGAGATGATCAATAATTATCAAATTCAGGATCTTATTCATCTAAAAGACCCAGTTTGGCAAGAGAAAAAACAAGAGGTTTTCCAGAGTACAGATTTGTTTATACATACCTCCCGCTTTGAAGGGCATCCAATGGCAGTTTTGGAGGCTCTTTCTTATGGAATACCTTGCCTCCTCACACCAGGGACAAATATGGCAAAAGAGGTGCAAGCTGCTGGTGCTGGATGGAAAGTTGAGCCAAACCCAGCAGCCATTGCTGAAGGTATTTCTAGTGTTCTAGCTGCCCGATCAGAACTGCCACTACGTGGACAGGCTGCCAGAAATTTAGTTGAGAAAAAATACTCTTGGTCACATATTGGTATGCGATCGCTAAGAGAGTATGAACGGATCATCAGCGAAAATATTTAGTGCCAAATAAGTGTTGAGATGCTGATTAAAAGCATTTTGAACAAGTCCTTTAAATCAAAAAAAACTTTACCTTTAGGAGACAAAAATGCATATTGTTATTGTCAATCCATTTGATTCTCTACCTTGGGAAAGCAAGCGACGCCATCGATACAGTATGCTAGTTGATGAACTCATTCTTAGAGGACATAGAGTGAGTTGGATTACTGCTGATTTTGAACACAGTATTAAACAATATAGGAGCCAAGTTACAACTGATGAAAGCCTCGGTTTACGAGTAGTTTTTGTTCATGTGCCACCTTATTATAAAAACGTTTCTCTGCGACGTATTATTAGCCATCGCGTTTATGGCAGTAGAGTTGGCCAGGCTTTGAAATCTCTGCACGCATCAGAACCTGTTGATGCAGTTGTAGCTAGTATTCCTCCGACTGAATCAGCTCGTATTGCTATGGAATTTTGTGCAGCAACCCGTGCTGTAGGACTGGTGGATATGCAAGATGCTTGGCCAAAAGCGATCGCATCTGTATTCCCTTACTCACTCAGAAATATTTTGAGTGATACTCTGCTTTATTCTTTGAAAAAAGATGTAAAAATTGCGGCTGGACTTGCAGATGGTCTAGTGGCAGTTTCTCCAGAATATCTAGATTATCTAGTTGAGTTTAGGAAGTCTCAAAATCAGGCGAGTTCTCTAGTATTACCCTTAGGTTTTGACACTCGGTTTTTGCCAATTTTAGCAGTCAAAGACAAGAAGTCAGAGGCACCTTTAAATGTCTCATATATCGGAAATTTTAGTCATTTTTATGACTTGGAAACCGTGGTTAAGGCAGCAAAAATTTGTGCTGATCAGCCAATTAGGTTTACTCTGATTGGGGATGGGCCTACTTACAATAAGGTTAAGGAAGTTGCGGAAAATTTAGGTGTAGAAAATGTTAACTTTAAAGGTCGTTTAAACTTTGAAGTTGCTCTACCTATCTTGCAGGAATCTGATGTAGGTTTGGTTCCATTTACATCAGATTGGCCATCTAATTTTCCCAATAAAGTTTTTGACTATCTTTCTCTGGGTATTCCTGTTATTTCTTCAATCAAGGGTAATTTCCAGAAAATCTTAAGAGAATATCAGTTTGGCTTGCAATATGAGGCAGGAAATGCCAAATCATTAGCAGATGGATTACTGCAAATGGCTCGAAATCGCGAGTTATTAAATGAAATGGGAACTGTAGGTTTAGAATATGCCAGTAAAAATATGGATGGAAATACAATATATCAGCAATATGCTGATTTTTTAGAAAAATTAGCATCTGCTAATTCTGCCAAAAATAAAACAGATTTGTCAATGCATAAATCTGCTCAATTTGTCTGAAAATAAATCTGTCTTAGGAAATATTTTGATTTTGATATATAGTATTGTGCTAGTTATATGCCTATTATATGGATATTTATAACTAAATTTGATTTAACTAAAACTAGTGCCAAACTGGCTATATTTATTGGCTAGTTTTAGTTATATTTATCAATAATTAGTAAGGAATTAAAACTACTGATATTGATTCACCTTGTTGACAAACTTGATTATAAATTCCCAAAATCTTTCCTGAATTAATAATGGAAGTTTCTGCCAAAAATGAGGCAATCTATATGTTATGGTCATTCATTAAATTGATTGGCCAAGATGAATTCTTACGAGAAATATCGGTGCTGTTTAACTTATAAGAAGCAAGGTTTTTGCCGATACAGGTATGTATATCTGCATCTACTTGCTTCTTTAAAATTATCCAGTACAGGATATCTTCTTTTCTATTTATTTCAATTTTTTGAGCGCAGAGTGGATCTATGAAGGCTAGTAATTTACAGAGCCATCCCCCAACAAAGATTAGCAGATTTATCAAGTCTGTATTGGATAGAGTAGTAGCAGCGATCGCCTTGATTATGTTTTCTCCCCTAGTAATCGGTGTGGCGATCGCTATTTATCTAAATATAGGTCGTCCAGTTATTTTTGCTCAACAACGTCCTGGCAAAGACTGTCAGCTGTTCACCTGCTACAAATTTCGCACCATGACAGATGAGCGAGATAATAATGGCAATTTACTACCAGATGCCGAACGGCTGACAAATTTAGGCACATTCTTACGGAAAACAAGCCTTGATGAACTTCCACAACTCTGGAGTGTGTTGAAAGGAGATATGTCTTTCGTCGGCCCTCGGCCCTTACTTGTTCAGTACTTACCATACTATTCCGAGCGCGAGGGTCTGCGTCATTCTGTGCTTCCTGGTATCACTGGATTAGCCCAAATTAACGGAAGGAACCGATTGCAATGGGAAGCGCGTCTAGAACTTGATGTTCAGTATGTTGAAAACCAGTCCTTAGCATTAGATATTTACATCTTGTTTATGACTGTTTGGAAAGTAATTGCCCGTAGCGACATAGATACTGATACCAATCAAGAAGGTAATTTTGCTAAATCCCGCCAAAAGCAGTTAGGACTGCCCGTAGATTAGCAACTAAAGCCCTACTGGCTAGAAATTTTCCCCAACCTCCATAAACCAGTTAATTAGGTAGTGAACCAAAGCTAAGAACTATATGATCACGACAAATGCACGCAAAGCTTTATTTTGGGGACTAGATTATCTGCGGGGTGCGCCCATTTACAACCACCTTCGTAACATTCAACAGGTGACAGCAGATAAATCCCTTCTAGCTGAACATCAAGCCCAGCAGATCCAATCTCTCCTGACTCACGCAGTTCAGACCACGGACTATTATAAAAACTATGATAAGTCTGCTAGGCTTCAAGACTTTCCTGTAGTCAACAAAAACATCATCAGGGACTCATTTGAACGGTTTGAGTCAACAGTCTTCAAGGGAAAAAAGCTGAAAATAATGGAGACCAGTGGTTCAACTGGCACACCTTTTCGAGTTGTTCAGAATCCAAGTAAGCGCCAACGAGTATTAGCAGAACTGATCTGCTTTAATTCTCTGATTGGGTATAGTGTGGGCACCCGACACGCGTTATTTAGAACCATAGGAACTACCTTCCCAAAAACCCCCTTTGAACGCTTCAAGCAAAACGAGGTTGAGTTCGATGTTCGCACCCAAAATTTTGCCTCCTTCGAGCAACAACGGCTGACACTCCTAAAAGACAGGCACATCGAAATACTCATTGGCTACTCCTCGGTGATGTATGACCTTGCTCGTCATGTCATTTCCCAAGGAGACACCCCCAAATCTTTTGGAGTCAAGGGAGTTCTCTGTCTTGCAGAGCCGCTTTACCCAAATATGCGCGATACCATCCGCAAAGCTTTCGACTGTCGGGTTTTGTCAAGGTACTCCAACCAAGAGTGTGGTGTACTCGCCTCCGAATGCCCTACCTCTGGTCGATTTCATCTCAACAGCGCCAGCTATTTCTTTGAAACCCTCGCTTTGGATGGGCGGGATGAACCGACACCTCCCGGCACACCTGGACGTATTGTCGTTACCGATCTTTACAACTATGCCCTACCAATGATCCGCTATGACACTGGCGATATAGGCTCTATCGTGCCCAATGGCTGCCCTCAGTTTGCCACTCCTACTCTTGAGTCTTTAGAAGGACGTCGCCTCGATATGGTGTATGACACTGGGGGACAAAGGCTCGTCTCCTTTGTGTTTGATGACATGTTTGAGGTATTAGGCAGGTTAGGCATTGTCAAGCAGTTTCAGTTTATTCAGAAGAGTCGAACCTGCTATAACCTGCGCCTCTGCGTTAACGGAACATTCACCCAAGAGCAATTTATTGTTGAGCAATGCAAGGCAATATTGGGAGCCGATGCTCAAATTGAGATTGATTATGTTGACGAAATTCCGGTGTTGAATTCTGGTAAGCGCAAATACATTGTTAGCTTATATGATCCCTCAAATGAGGTACTGTCTTCCTCTAATGCCTAAGAAATAGTCTTTACATAACAAGGCATTTTCAAGAAATACTAGCAGCTAGGGTTAATATCTATGAACATCATGTTGACTTGTGCAGGAAGACGTAACTACCTCGTTAAGTTTTTCCAAGAAATATTAGGAAATCGAGGGCTGGTGTTCGCTGGCGATGCTAGTGCAGAAGCCGCGTCTTTACAGGAAGCTGATCAAGGTTTTGTATTACCACCTATTAACCATATCGACTACTTCGAGACGCTTCTAGATATATGTCAGGAACATCAAGTTGGTTTGCTAATTCCGCTAAATGATTTGGAGTTGCCATTGCTGGCAAGGCAGCGCGATCGCTTTCTTCAGGTAGGAACATTAGCAGTAGTTTCTGCTCCAGAAATTATTGATATTTGTTTTGATAAGTGGGCAACATTTGAATTCTTAAAAAGCTGCGGCATCCCAGTACCACAAACATACCTTTCATTGGCAGAAGCTCGTCAAGGGCTTGAGCGAGGTGAAATTACTTTCCCTGTAGTAGTAAAACCCCGTTGGGGAAGTGCCTCTATTGGCATTGCCTACCCTGAAGATGATGAAGAATTGCAATTAGTCTATAGCTTTGTAAACAAGCTTTTGTCTAGAACATTTTTAGCAGATATCAGTGCATCTGCTCCACAACAATGTGTCCTGATTCAGCAACGAGTTTTTGGTGAAGAATACGGTATCGATGTGATTAATGACTTAGAAAGTCGTTATATAACTACTTTTGTCAAACGCAAGCTAGC
The DNA here is from genome assembly GCF_014697195.1 of Cylindrospermum sp. FACHB-282. GTDB lineage: Bacteria > Cyanobacteriota > Cyanobacteriia > Cyanobacteriales > Nostocaceae > Cylindrospermum. The sequence goes on from NZ_JACJRJ010000039.1 coordinate 33,023, forward strand.
AATGAGAGCAGGAGAAACAGACCGAGCCATAACAGTTAGAGATGAAACCCTAGAAAATTTAGGGGCAAAAATTGGTCACAAACTTGGTCATATTGCCAACCTTGATTGTGATGTGATTGTTAATTCCCAAGGTTTCTATGTCATAGAAATGAACCCGCGTTTTGGTGGTGGATACCCTTTTTCTCACATGGCAGGGGCAAATCTCCCGGCTGCTTTAATAGCTTGGTTCAATGGAGAAACGGCAGATATGGGTTGGCTGAAAGTTGAAGCCAATGTTATGAGTTCAAAATGCGATCGCCTCGTAACTAAGTTAGTCCATATCTAAACATTGCCAAGTTCCCCAGAAATATCCACACAAAACATTATTAATCTATCTTTTACCTCTTTTAAGGTTATGATTAACAAACCGATTCTCCTCTCAACACCGCACATAGGCGATCGCGAATTAGAATTTGTCCAAGAAGCTTTTGACACTAACTGGATCGCCCCTGTGGGCCCCCATGTCGATGCTTTCGAGCAAGAATTTTGTCAAGTAATTGGGGCTGGTCATGCTGCGGCGGTCAGTTCTGGTACAGCCGCTCTGCATCTAGCTTTGCGATTAGTTGGTGTTCAGCCAGGGGATGAGGTTTTTTGCTCTACTCTGACCTTTATCGCTACCGCAAATCCCATTACCTATCTAGGGGCGACACCAGTATTTATTGATAGCGATCGCACGTCCTGGAACATGAATCCAGAATTATTGCGACTAGAGCTAGAGAACCGCGCCCCCATTGGCAAATTACCCAAAGCGGTTGTACTCGTCCATCTATATGGTCAAAGTGCAGATATCGAGCCAATTCTCAAAATTTGCAATCACTATGATCTTCCCTTAATCGAAGATGCTGCTGAAGCTTTAGGCGCTACCTACAAAGGGCGTTCCCCAGGAACTTTTGGCCGCATTGGCATTTATTCCTTCAATGGCAATAAAATTATTACTACCTCTGGTGGAGGAATGTTGGTTGCCGACGATTCACAATTAATAGCAAAGGCACGTTTTTTGGCAACCCAAGCACGTGATTTGGCTCCTCATTACCAACACTCAGAAATTGGCTATAACTATCGTCTCAGTAACGTTTTAGCCGGCATTGGTCGCGGTCAACTGCGTGTTTTGAGTGAGCGAGTAACAGCTAGACGACGCAACTTTGAGATTTATCAAAAGGCTTTAGGAAGTCTGCCAGGAATAGAATTCATGCCAGAAGCCAGCTTTGGTAGTGCCACTCGCTGGTTAACCTGCCTCACAATCGATCCAGAAGCTTTTGGTGCAGATCGCGAACAAGTCCGCCTCGCACTTGCTAAAGAGCAAATTGAAGCCCGTCCTGTGTGGAAGCCTTTGCACCTCCAGCCAGTGTTTGCTGAATGTGATTGTATTGGCGGTGCAGTAGCTGAAGATTTATTTGCACGCGGTCTTTGCTTGCCTTCTGGATCTAATCTGACAGACCAAGATTTAGAACGGGTAATTAGTGCGATTAGCTCCGCTGGGCCAAACGTCCCCATAGAACCTGTACCCTGGCCGCCATCCACTTTAGGAAAAACTTATGCCCCAGTCGTTGATGAGCTAGCAAGATTTTAAGCATTTATTTATCACCCAGTAAAAATTTAAACTTGATTTATGGAACCAACAGAATCTACTTTAAGTTTTGATAAATATTGGCAAATTATCAAGCGTCGTTGGCTACTGGGATTAGGAATATTTTTCCCCATTTTATTGATTTCAATACTAGGTTTATCTTTGAGAAAGCCTAATTATATTGCCGAAGGCAAGCTGAAGCTGCAAAAGGTAAATAGTATCTCTTCTCTAACAGGATTAGGCACAGAAATAGGTAAATTAGAACCACTGGTACAGGACAACAAAACCAATCCTCTAAATACAGAGGCAGAGGTGATCCGTTCTGTACCTATTGTGCAAAAAACTATAGACAAGCTCCAACTAAAAACCCCTAAAGGACAACCCCTAAAAACTAAAGATTTTTTGAAACAAATCACAGTCAATGAGATTCAAAAAACTGATATTCTGAAGATTTCTTATAAGGATAAAAACCCTAAAATAGCGGCGCAGATTGTTAACGCCCTGATGGAAATATATTTAGAACACAATATAATTTCCCAGAAAGCTGAAGCAACTACTGCCCGCCAGTTTCTAGAAAAACAAGTACCTAATGCTGAGTTAATTCTTCGTAAATTAGAAGCTACATTTCGCAATTTTAAAGAGAAAAACAAAATTATCTCTTTAGAACAAGAAGCCACCAAGGGCGTGGAAATAAGTTCAGATTTAGAAAAGCAAATCCGTGATACTCAATCTAGAATAGCTGACGTTGCTGCTCAGTTTCGCTCCACCCAAAATCAATTAGCTATGACCCCTGATGTAGCGATAGCTGTAAATTCTATTAGCCAGTCTACTGGGGTGCAAGATATCCTGAAAGAAATCCAACAACTAGAATCTCAACTTGCAGCTAGGCGGGTAATACTCCAGGAATCTCATCCCGAAATCATTAACTTAAGACAGAGGCTTGAAGCTTTAAATGAGATACTACAACAGCGCACAAAACAAGCTAATTGGACAAATTCAACAAACTTAAATGGCACATTTCAAATGGGGACGCTACAACAGCAACTCACTGCCAAGCTGATGGAACTAGAGACAAGCCATCAAGGTCTAACTAATGAATTATCCACCTTAATTAGGTTACAATATATCTACAGAAAACGCCTCAATCAGCTTCCTCAACTAGAACAAGAACAACGTGAGTTAGAACGCAAACTACAATCAGCCCAATCTACTTATTCACTTTTACTTCAAAAGCTACAAGAAAGCCAAATAGCAGAAAATCAAAATGTAGGTAACGTTATTAAGATATCTGATGCAGAAGTTCCTGATGAGCCAGTTTCTTCTAGTCTGATGATCGTGAGTGCTGTTTTACTGGCTATCTTAGCTACCTTGTTGATGATCTTTATTTTGGAATCAAAAGATAAATCTATCAAAACTGTTGATGAGGCAAAGGAATTACTGGGATTAACTTTATTAGGGGTAATTCCTTCTGTAAGCAAATTGAAAAAATCCCTTCGTGGAGATGAAAAAACGGAGTTTTATAGCGAAAGGGCTATTGTTAAGAATTTCCCTCGTTCTCCAATCAGTGAAGCTTACCGAATGCTCAGGGCAAATCTGAAGTTTATGAGTGCTGATAAAGAGCTAAAAGTCCTCGTTGTCACCAGTTCTGTACCCAGAGAAGGTAAAACAACAGTAGCGACTAATTTGGCTGTAGCAATGGCTCAAATGGAGTCTAAAGTCTTACTGATAGATGGAAATTTGCACTGTCCAGTTCAGCATAAAATCTGGGATTTGACTAATAGTCAAGGTCTGAGTAATTTGATTGTTGGACAGACTGAAATCAAAAAAGCCATCAAAAAAGTTATGGATAATTTAGATGTCCTAACCTCTGGAGTAGTACCTCCTAGTCCAGCATCTCTCCTAGACTCGAAACGAATGGCGCGGTTGATAGAAACTTTTACTGCTAGCTATGACTTCATCATTATTGATGCTCCCTCATTAAATGTTGCTGCTGATGCTGCAACTTTGGGTCAAATGGCTGACGGTGTTTTGTTGGTAGTTCGTCCAGGGGTAGTTGATTCTGTGAATGCAGCTTTTGCTAAAGAAGTTTTAGAAAAATCTGGTCAGAATGTTTTGGGACAAGTTGTAAATGGTGTAATTCCTGAAAATGAACCCTACAGCTACTACTATTTCTCTAAGCAAGATTACCCTGAAGCAAGTATTAATCAAGTTAAAAAAATCAAACTTAAAAAATAAAACTACATCAGAGTTACTTCAGATAAATCAACAAATTTAATCCGGGAATTGTGCGGGAGAGAGTCCACAAAACTAGGGTAATATAAAGTAAGCCTAAACTCCACTGATACCAAGCAAGTGCGGCGATAATGCCAGGAAGATGTTCGTCCCGTAGGCGGATATCATTAAATCCTAATCGCACTAGGTTATTGAGACTAAAGTCGTAGTAGTTGAGCCAGTTCCAACGGCGATTCCACAACAGGGACATATATCTTTCGCGGAATGTGGGATTTCTAGGGATTACTGGTAAACGTCCAATTAGTAATCGTAACTGCCGGAAAGTACCGTCTTCTGTGAAGTAAGAAACATTCATTAAGTCGTGATAACGCCCTTGTTGATAAAGTCGGCATAATAAAGTTATGGGTAAGGGTAAAATAATAATTAAAAGACATCCTAAGGTAAGCCAAGGCTGTTCGGCATTGCGAAAGATGGCTAATAAGCTAAAGAATGTTAAAGAGCTAAAGCTAGTTAAGATAGAAATAGTTTCGTAATATGTGGGAATAATTGCTACAGGGCGCAAACGGCGGTAGCGGTCAACTAGCCAAAATAGCAAGCCAAAATAGGCGATCGCAATTCCCCCCACCCCAAAAACTAACCAAAAATCTGTACCATAGCCACTTAACAGCAACAGCACACTCAACCCTAACCAAATCCAAGCTTGCAATAACCACCCTCCCAGAGAAAGGGGTTCACTCACAACTAGGCGATCGCTAATTTGATTGTACGATTTTAAATCGATATCTGCTAAAGTCAATAACTCTCGGCTATTGCGAAACAGTTGTATCTGACGGCGGTGTTTTATAGCTAATGCCTGAGTGGGAGAAAAACCCAAATTAATCAACCTCCTAAGGTTTGCACTATTAATATTAGTCCCTACCAAACGGCGGCTTAATTCTATTAATCGTAATCGCTGTTTTGTGTACTCCAACTGATTTGCATCAGCAATTTGCTGCTGCTGACGGAAATTTTGCCCCAAATTTCGCAAAATATTTTGATTACCTTGCAAGCTAGGTATACAAAACCTCTCGCCAATCTGACCAGGATTGCCCAAAATTTTCGCTCGGTTAGAGTTAAAAGTTAGACCAGGTACATTTAAAAAAGCCGTTTTGGCAAACCTAGCATCACTAAAATCTGCTTGATTGAGAATGCTAGTACCCTGCAAATTTACAGATTGATTAAATTGGGTTTCTCGGAAACTCACAGCTTGCTCAAAAATTGCTTCTGTGAACAAGAGAAACTGATGAAAATCCGCTTTTGTAAACTGTGCCTGGTTAGCAAAATCTACCCCAGAAAAATCTGCATTTCCTTGCCATATCCCATTACTAAATTTAGCCAACTGCTTAAATTTCGCTTGGTTAAAGTTGGCATTATTGGTAAAGATGCTACCTTGAAAATCGGCAGTTTCTTGAAATGTGGCTGCTTTAAAATTAACTTTATTAAAAAAAATACTACCCTGAAACTTAGTTGGTTGCCGGAAAATGGCAGATGTGAAACTGACAGGACGGCTAAATCTGCTTTCTGTCCAGTTAGTGGGTTGGAGAAAAGTGGCACCTTGGGCATCCACAGACTGAAGAAAGAATGTATTGAGGAACTGCACCTCCCCATTGAAGCGAGTTTGCACCAGTGTCAAGGCCCCACGGAAAACAGTGAGTTGACTGGAGGTAGTTGACTCAGGTGCCAAAAGGGATCTACAGTCTTTAGAGTTGGGTAAGGCGATCGCTAATGATTGCAAACAAACCAAGCGCAACCGTTCCAGTTGTTCTTGTTCAGTAGCAGTAAAAATGGGGGCTATTTCTTGGGCATAGAGAGGTGTTTTCAAACCCAAATCGCTACCCACAAAATCCCCCTGAATCAGAGAATTACTCAAATCTAAACCCAACGGTTTTGCACTAGTTTTTTGCAATTCTTTTCGCAAAGTTTGATAAAAAGCATCGCGGAAGCCAGTATTCTCTGGTCGTAAATCTATCAGCATTTGCCGTAAATCTACAGTTAAATTACCTTCTCTGACTATGGGCGTATGTAGTCGTTCTTGTAAGAGTTCCAGAGTTAAGGGTGTGCGTTCTGGTTGTGCCGCTACTGGCAGAGAAAAGAGTACAACCCACCAGATAGCTAAAGAAAGCGCAAAGGTACCCAGAGAAACTTTGCGAACCTCTGCGTTTAACCTCTGCGTTCCTCCCGGTTGAAAACAAAATTTGTTCAAATTGCTTGCTTATTATTCATCACTCATCAGCAAAACAATTTTACCTGTGATAGACCCAGTTTCCAGTAATTGGTGAGCTTTTGCTGCTTCTGCAAGGGGGAATTTGTGACTAACGTGAATTTTTAACTTACCTTCATCTATCCAGGTGGCGCATTGTTTGAGTATTTCGCCGTGGTGCTCAAGACCTTCTGTTAATCCTAGCAGCATTGGTGTAAGCATTAATTCTAAACCAATGCGGAGATTACGTTCTCTGGCAGTTTTCCAAACTGTATTGGCCTTTGGTTCCAAAATGGTGACAATATCGCCATATACCCGGACTGCGGGGAAGGTTTGGTGAAAAATTTCGCCGCCGACAGTATCAAAAGCCAAATCTACGCCTTCGCCCTTTGTCCAATTTAATACCGCTTGGACAAAGTCTGTTTGTTTGTAAAAAATTGTCTCCTCAGCACCTAATTGTTTGGCGAAGTTTGCTTTATCTTCTGAACCGATAGTTGTGGCGACATTTGCACCTTTGAGTTTTGCCAGTTGAATCGCTACATGGCCGACACCACCAGCACCGGCATGAATCAAAACTTTTTCCCCTGGTTCTAGTCGTCCCCGTTCATACAAAGCTTCCCAAGCGGTGATTAATACTAGCGGGGCGGCTGCTGCTTCGGCAAAGGAGACGGAAGCGGGTTTACGGGCCACAAACCGCTCATCTACGGTGGTGTATTCTGCGTAATTGCCCTGGTGTGCCCCTAAGCCGCCATAGCAAAAATATACCTCATCTCCTAAGCGGAATTGCTGAACGTCAGCCCCTACAGCTTCCACAATACCAGCACCATCACATCCTAAAATGGCTGGCATTTGTTCGGGGTAGAATGTGCTGCGGCTTCGTATTTTGGTATCAAGGGGGTTAATGCCGGCTGCTACTAAGCGGACTAATAGTTCTCTATTTCCCGGTGTGGGTTTGGGGATTTCTTGTAGTTGCAGTACTTCGGGTTTTCCTGCTGCTGTCATTAAGACTGCTTTCATGATTTTTTCCTCCTAGATGCACGGTTATTTGCAACTTTAGCCTAATTGGGTAGGGTTGGATTTAAACTGTCAAGAGGAGGAAAAGGCGATCGCACCGATCCGCGACTATCACGCTGGAAGTATCAGAATTAATTAACTACAAGAAATAAATGGAGGATAGACATTATATTGTGTCCATTTTGCAGGTGACGAGTGCGATACATATCTTGTTTTGCACCAAAACTTTTTTCGTTAGTCCAATCTTCTTTTAAGCAAATTTCTGTTTTATATTTATTCAAGCGATCGCGAATTAAATCAATACAGTCTTGAACTGTACCATCAATTACAAAACCTAACATTGCTGCATAGTCATGACCTATACTGTATGTACATTCAACAAATCTTTTTACACCTTTTCTAACATAATCTGTTGCTAAATGTCTATTTGGGTTTGTGCTGCTAACTCGCTTACACTCTATACCAAAATAATCTTCAATACCCCAGGAATAAACTATTTTAAAATCAATAAAACCATCAGGTTTGAAACTGCGTTGAGAACGTCTTGTTGCAGCTTCATTCACAATTATTGGTGGTCCGTTTATCCCACGATTTTCCTTTTCTATCCACATTTGATTATGTAAAGCACCAGCAATAGTATCTTCGTCACTTTTGGTATTAATCTCTGGTTTTTGACATACTTGAATCCAAGCTGATTGGATAATATCAAATACTGTTGCAATAATGTCTCTGCGATTAATAAATGATGGTTGTCCAGCAGTACCTGAATCATCCAATGGCAACAACATAACTTAATTCATCCTTAAATTTTCAAGTAAAACAGAATCAGCATCATTCAACCCAGCAGAACGGCTCCAGTAACGAAGTTGACAAGGTTTAATGATATAAATATTTTCACCAACATAAACTTTTAAATTGCGTCGTGTAAAAACACGATCACCAAATTTTGGTGGTAGTTGTTTCGCAATGCTTTTCAGCACAGTTATTAAATCCTCAGCCTGAACAGTTTGTACAATTTGCTCACGACCTGAATATGGTAGTATTCTAAATTTAACCACCTGTAATGGTGTATTAGCAATATCAAATATATCAGCAGCTATACTTCTTTCTTTGAGCGTGTCAAAAAATGGTTCAATCACACTCATAAAATGTAAAGCATACGCTTCTAACTCACTAATTTTAGGTTCTCTTAATTTTGTTGATTTTTCACGATTCATATATAAATCAATCGTGATTTGTGTAGTATCTTCAACTAAAACACGTTCATCATCATTTAAATCATAGAGATCAAATACAGCTTTATCAAGTTGTTTTTTCAAATCTTTTTCAACGGACTTAGTGGGAGATTCGCGCAATGTACTTTCTATTTCGATAATTTTAGTAATTAATCTTTCGTTATTTTTGTTAAGTTGAGGAAGACAAATACGTTTTAAATCTTGTTTTGTAACTTCTTCACGCTCAATACCCCAGGATGAAGCTGTCAAGAACAAAAAATAGCTTATGAGTGAGGAATTGATGACACCATTGAGATAGTGAGCAATATCTACTTTTTCTGTTGGGAAAGAAATACCACAATACTTTTGTGTGTAAACAATATCTTCTTGACTAAAAGCAGAAAATGCCTGATTTTCATCAATACTTTGTGAGATTATAACCAATGGAGCTTTGTAAATTTCAGGCTTTCTTGAAGCCTCCATTCTGTGATATGGCAAAATAGCTAAGTCATCTATATTCATCTGATATTTAGGCATTTGGCCAGAGTATAGCCATTTTTTACCTATTAACTCGTGTGGTACTGCTTCATGATTACCATTTTTAAATCCATTTTTGAGTTCATTGTCTGCGATTTTTCTAATACTTGAGAAAGACCGTAATTTTTGAAGCAAGGACATATCCCTCGCACTACCCCAAGTAGCAAGTTTCAGCATATCTGGATCTAATGCTGTGCTAAAAACAGGAAGTTTTTTAATATATTCTGCTCCAATTTCAACAATGCCATGTCGTTGAAAATCAACAGAGCGATCTGGACATACAAAGTAAAAATAATCTCTCTGTTCTGAACGTTTACCTTCTGCTATTAAAATCATCGCTGGAGCTTTAGCATTAGGAAATAAATCATCTAGACGCAGTTTAGATAAGTTAACAATAACTTTTGGCTTATATCTCATTAACAGAGATTCTTTTGCTTTTTTAGCTGCTGAGTGATTACTGAAAAATGGTTTACCATGTAAAATTAAGCCAATACAAGATTTATCATTAGCAAAGTCGCCAATACGCCATAAAAATGCTTGATCTGGAGGTGTACCATAAGCTGTAGGATATCCACCTGAATAACCAGATTCAGGACGCTTGCGCTTACAATACTGTTCTGGTGATTTATTTGATTTAGGCTTTGTCCAAGGTGGATTACCAACAATTGCATGAAATTGTTTTTGTGCAAAAGTTTCTATTTTGTTAAATTCTGCTTCTTCATTAAATACGTCGCTAGTAAATAGATTTTTACCAATCAGCTTTTCAAATTTTAAATCATCTGTTAATTGACGATTTTCTTCTAATTCATAATCTAATTCTAAAGCCGTTAAATAAAGACTAAAAGCAGCAATTTGAACAGCTTTCGGTTCTATATCTACGCCAAAGATTTGATTATATAAAGTTTCTCTAATTAGACGACGAGTGGGAATTTCTCCGTTAGTACAACGCTTAACAACTAATCTCCGCAAAGATTCAACCAAAAATACACCTGAACCACAGGACAAGTCTAGAACTTTAGCATCACCATCTAATTCTCTAAATACTTCAGACAGTACCAAATCAACTAAATTAATAGGTGTATAGTGTGTACTATTTTCTTTTGCTGTTTTTGCATCTGTAGCATAAATAAAACTTTCATAAATTGAGCTAATCAATTCTATGGGAATGACTTTAAAATCATAAAAACGCCATAAACGTTGTTGTCCTGTTGCTATTGTTTCTACACCACCTATTAAACTTTGTGCAATTTTGAGATGTTTGTTATCTATAGCATTTTTTTCTTCTGGAGAAACAGGAAATAAATCTCCATTGAAAATTGTTTGTAACCACTCAAACAAATTATAAGTTGCTAATTTATTATTTAGTAATGTGTTAAACGATTCTACTCCAAAGCGATTGCTAAAAAAGGCTTGATTTAAAATACCTCTATCTTGCAAATAAGCAATAAAAACAGAACGTATTAAAAGCGCGTGAGCAAATTGACGATCTAATTTTTGATCTTTAGTCAATTCTTTCTCAGCGTCATTTAAATCTTTTACAAGAACTGAATCTACTCTTTGTTGACGATTAATTTTTTTAGCTTTTTCCCACTGCCAAAATTTACCCGATTCAATTTGCAAACGACTAGCGTATTTATTCATACGTTTTAAGTCGCTTTCTGTTGTTTTAAATCTCTCAATTAAATTCCGATTTGGATCAATTTCATCCTGTTCTCTTGGTTGAGAATAAGAGTTATAAAGTAAAACCTCATCAGGAGTAATTACCCACAACATAGGTGCTAAACCATGATTCCAAGACAGTTTATGTAGTTTAGCTAACTCTGTAGGATTAGGTTCATTTAATTGAGTAAAATAAATACAGGGCGAGCCAGATAATTCATATATTGCTGTAGCGTTAATTTGCTCAGGATTAATTACCGCACTGTATTTAATCAACTTTTCTAAATTCTTGCGAATATCTTCTGCTTCTGTAACTCCTGTAGTTGGTACACCATGACGATAGAAGCCAGTATGCTCCATTACTCGCTGATATATTTGATTTGCAGCTATATTAGAACTCATGACTGGTTTCTCCTTCCCATCCTTGTATGTGTTTCTCTTACCTCTTTAAAACTATTCCTGTCCGTTTATCAAAATCTAAAACATGATGTTTCTCTGCTTCTATTGCTAATTCTGTAATTACATCTCCAATTTCTCCAATTTCGTTAATTACGACTTGACCCTGATTTTTTCCAGATGTTTCTAAAACCATAAGTCCAAAATCTTGCATATTCTCAATTAAATAAAGTTGGGAATTAACAAAAACAAGGCGATGCTGAAAAAATGAATATTCATAATTTCTTAACTTTAAAAAATCTAAAACTTTTCTAATTTCCTGTAATGAAAGTCTCTCTCTCAGTCTTTCAATAGTTTTGATTTCTAGAATTTGCTGCCAGTTATAAATAACTTTAGGGTGTTGAGGATTACCAAACTTTTCTGGTACTACTAACCTAGTTCGATCTAAGTAGCTTAGTCTGCCAGAGCTTATACCAGTCAAAGCGATGGTTTCTTGTCTAGTAAATCCACTAGCCATAAAAGGTTTTGTACTCCATCGAAATACAGCACTGTTTTGTTTAAATTTTAGTTTAACTTTTAAACACTTGTTATAAACATATCCTAAAATAAGATTTTTTGAAATATTTGTTTAAAAAATGTTATATAATGCTGTCTTAGCGGTGATCAAAGGTAATTAGTTAGGCTTAAGCAACTTATACTTAGTAGCGATTTTTGCTTATTTTAGAGAGCCTCTAGGGCCGCTTACTTGTCGAACTTTGCCAGTTGCAAAGGTTGTTCGGGCGATCGCAGAGATTATATGATGTCCGTTTAATTGGCCATAATAAAAAAACCGCTAACCAATGTAGAGATGTTGCATACAACGTTTCTACTACCGTAGATCAAAAAAAACCGCGAAACATGGAGTTTTGCGGCTTTCAGTGTGGTGTGAGGAGTTTAACTATTTACTATCATAAAGTAACTGTCCAAAAGCAACGCCTTCGTAACAGTTTTGGTAACAGAACTTTTTGAGGATGACGCCACCGCAACTAATAGCTTTGATGGTGAGAATTAGCGCTGAAGCGATAACTACGAACTTGAATCAAGTCTCATCTATCTGCGACAGTCCAGGTCGGTGGACTTTGTTTGTGTAGCCGCGAATTCTATTCGCCCTGGCTTTTCTTCTTTGATTATCACTAGTGAAAAAATAAAACCGTGGAATTTGAGAATAATCCACGGACTTTTGGTGTGGTGTGAGGAGACTTAACTCACCTCATCATAAACCCATTTGACTATTTACTATGCCAGCGCCACAACTTTTGTTACATAGTTGTTTTTTGATGACATAAATACTTTTTTAATCAATCAATCCCCCATGCCAAATCCATGGACAAATCAAGGATATAACCTTTAGCTAGGATGAAAATTTTGCCACTCTTTAGAAAACTTTACACCAAAGCACCACCACAACTAGAACCACAGCCAGCACTACAACCATAACAATAGGCAGCAGTTTGCACTTCTTTAATCAAGTCTAAACTACCGGCTTCTAGCAATTTGGCAACTGTCAAGGTTTCACCATTGGGCGTTTTTGCAGGTAAATTCATCATCTGGTTAAAGTCGCAATCATAAACATTTCCCAAATAATCAATAGAAAGCTCATCGCGACACATTAAATGCTCAATTGTATCGGCATTAAATTGCAACTCTAAAAACTGCAAGTAGCTGGCGTACAGTTTTTTACGCTCTAAATGTAATTTAGTTCTGCCAACGGGTAAGTTAGTGATGGTGAAGAGGTTGTTAAACACAATATCAAAATGTTCTTGTAAGAACATTTTATAATCTCGTTCTAGGTTAGTCTGTTCAGGCGCTAAGGAAAATTTTTCGCTGCTGGGCAATTGGGGATTAAAAACTAAATCCACAATTAAATTTGGCTCTTTTGCATAACCCAGTTGGTTAAGCCATTGCAAGGCTTTAATTGACTCATCAAAAACCCCTGTACCCCGCATTTTATCAACATTATCTGCTAGATAGCAGGGGAGAGAAGCTACAACTCTAATTTGGTTTTTAGCAAAGTATTCTGGTAAATCACCAAATCCATCGACAAAATAAATGGTCAAATTAGACCGGACAATTATCTGTTTACCTGTTTCCCTTGCCGCTGCTACCAACGGCTTAAATCCATAATTCATTTCTGGTGCGCCACCAGTCAAATCCACAATTTGAATTTCTGGATATTTGTGAATTAAGGACATCAACTGTTGGCAAATTTCTGGGGAAAGCTCTTCTGTCCGTTTTGGCCCAGCTTCTACATGGCAATGTGTACAGGCGAGGTTACAGCGCTTACCGAGATTAATTTGTAAAACCGTGATTCCTCTTTTCGTCAAGGGGGTATTTAATTTATGGATGAAAGGTGTGATTGCTGTTTGAACCATAGTTAATTATTGGTGTGGCAAGGTGAAATTGTCCATTTCTGAAATGTTAACAACAACCACCGCCGTCATAATACCAGGTAGAATCTGTAATCATGATTTCTGCTGGGTTGAAAGCTGCAAGTTTACCAGCGGTTTTATCACACACGGCGGCGGGAATACCTCGTTGCAGTAAATGTCCGGCTGAATCATCAAAGAATGGTTCAGTCCCGGTATAAATTGCTGTTTTTCCGGTGAATATACAAGCACCATCTTCAGGAATAGCAACTTTGAAGGAGACAGAATCGAGACTTTCTAGAAGTAAATGTTCTTCTAGGTGATAAGTCTGGGTATCTAGCAGCCGATAAGGGCGACGGGCACGAATTTCAATTTGACCAAAGCCAGCATTAATGATGCGTTGAGTGTACTCTTGATATGTGATTGCGCCTGATAAACACATGGCGCGTAGCTGTTCATTTTGTTGTAAATGTGCGGGTATGGGACGTGTAGCAATTGGATCGCTCATCTGCAAGCGTCCACCAGGTTTTAATACCCGATATGCTTCTTTTAATGCACGGGTTAAATCTTCTGGTTCAAAGATGTTGAAGAGGCAATTTTGCGCCACTATATCTACAGAAGCATCGGCAACTGGTAAATTAAAGGCGTCACCGGGGCGAATTTCTACAAAGCTGGTGTCAAACCAGGGGTTTTCTTGAGCGGCTATTTCTAGGTTGCGGGTGGCGGCTTCTTTCATGGAATCAACCGGCTCAATGGCAATTACAGCACCTGCACGGCGGGAAAAGTAAGCAAATTGCAATGCTTCTAAGCCACCACCAACGCCGATATAGAGGACGGTGGGTTGGTTGAAGAGTTCGGTGGGGTGAACTGTTGTGCCGCAACCATAGTTCATTGCTTGCATGGACAAAGGAATTTTCAGCCCTGGTAATTGCAGGGGTGTACTTTGGACACAACAAAGTCCTACTTGTGGTGTTTGAGCAACTTCGTGGTAAAACTGCGCCGCTGTTTCTAAATAAGTCATTGCACTAGTGTGGAGTTAGCTTTTTGCATCCTAATATAATTGGCTGAATTTTTGCTTTCAGTTAGCCTGGAAATAAATTTCCGGCTTAAAGCTTTAACCCTTTAAAACGGGTTAAGTGTTGTTTTTGGTTAGCTTTAGCTAGGTTTTGCTTTCAGTTAGCCTGGAAATAAATTTCCGGCTTAAAGCTTTAACCCTTTAAAACGGGTTAAGTGTTGTTTTTGGTTAGCTTTAGCTAGGTTTTGCTTTCAGGGAGTAGTTTCTAGGACTTACGCACTGTACACTGTACAAATTTACCCTCTTTTCAAGCTTTTTCGATGCGTCTCTTTACGCATCCTACGCGTAGTGTGCGTTCCCTAACGCACAATTTATAGGACTTTCAATGAATAAAATCGATAAACATACTTACCATTTTTTGTCAATGCGTAAGTTCTGGTTTCGTTCGGGGTTGATCTTTGTAGTATCCTAGTGATAATTTGATCAGGCACCATCCCGCAAGACGTAGCCGACACCATAGACTGTTTGCAGTAAGGGCGTTTCGTGGTTAGCTTCGAGTTACGCATCCTACGCGTAGTGTGCGTTCCCTAACGCACAATTTATAGGACTTTCAATGAATAAAATCGATAAACATACTTACCATTTTTTGTCAATGCGTAAGTTCTGGTTTCGTTCGGGGTTGATCTTTGTAGTATCCTAGTGATAATTTGATCAGGCACCATCCCGCAAGACGTAGCCGACACCATGGACTGTTTGCAGTAAGGGCGTTTCGTGGTTAGCTTCGAGTTACGCATCCTACGCGTAGTGTGCGTTCCCTAACGCACAATTTATAGGACTTTCAATGAATAAAATCGATAAACATACTTACCATTTTTTGTCAATGCGTAAGTTCTGGTTTCGTTCGGGGTTGATCTTTGTAGTATCCTAGTGATAATTTGATCAGGCACCATCCCGCAAGACGTAGCCGACACCATGGACTGTTTGCAGTAAGGGCGTTTCGTGGTTAGCTTCGAGTTTTAGGCATAAGTAGCGAATGTTTTGTTCAATCATGTTGGTATCGCTGATGAAGTGGGAACCCCAGACTTCTTGTAAAATGCGATCGCTTGTAATCACCTGTTGGGGATGAGCGAGTAAATAGTCTAGTAAGTCAAATTCTTTAGCAGTTAACTCAATTAACCGCTGGCCCCGATGTACTTCCCTTGTGCGACGATTTAAACTCAGGTCTGCAAACTCTAAGATATCTGCGGTGTCCCTTAAATTGGTTCTTCCCAGGTTGGCCCGGACTCTGGCTAATAATTCTTCAACACTGAAGGGTTTAAGGATGTAGTCATCAGCACCAGCATCTAAGTCGGCAAGGCGATCGCCTACTTGATCTTTGGCGGTTAATAAAATTATCGGCACTTGATCACCCGTACTTCGTAAGCGGCGGCAAATTTCCAACCCCGATACACCAGGCAGCATCGACGCTAAAATGACTAAATCCGGACGCAACTTTTCCGCTGCGGTGAGTGCGGTTAATCCATCGTAGGCGACGCTGACTTGATAACCTTCATAATTCAGTTCCAATTCTATAAATCGAGCCAATTTGACTTCATCTTCAACCAGTAAGATGTGCGTCATGATGATGTTAATGATTTCAGCAGGGGATGGTAAGCAGTAACACAGACTAAGAACTCTTTAGAGATGTACTAGCTACTCAATAGCCAGACATTCAATTAGGTCTACGTTAGCTTAGTATAAAGCTGAGTAAGTAACAACCGTAAGTCTGTAATTACCCTTAACTGCTAAATCAGAAGACGCCCTCACTAGCTATTAGCAATAGACTGTAACATCTTCACCGCATTCATCAGCAAGATAACAGAGGGCTTTGAAACGCAGTCCCACGACTTGCTCGTAAAGGGGATTTAATTTACACATAGGCGGAATGTGAAATAACTGGCGGCCAAACAGTTTGATGTCTCGTTCAAATGGACATTGAGCAGGGATTGATTTACACAAGAAATGCGCGAGATTGGAGTTATGAATTTCGATGGATTCCAACCATTGGCGGATTGGGTGGAGGAGGTCGTTGTGTAAAGAAGTTTGAGTAAAGTGGAGCATAATTACTCACCTCATAATTAAGAATTTCAAAGTTGGTGAAGTTTATTGGATTTGCATCTCTATAGTTATATACGGTTGATTGATACAGATTTATGCAGTGACTGCGATCGCTTGCTGACCCACCCTGCTTTCAGGCTATATCTAAGCAATCATAGGGTTATATTTGTTGAGATTTAAGTACTTAGTAGATAATACTTAAGACAGATAGCTCCATCAGTGATCACTAGATTGTAGATAGATGTTTTTACATTCCTTAACTTTTAATATTGTTCCTAGGTTAAATAGTAGGACTGTAATCATGACAAAACAAAAACAAAAATCTGAGAAGAAAGAGAGTACACCGACTGCATCAGGTGGCTATCAAACCCCACTCCAAGAAGATATTCGCAAAACTGGCGATGCTGAAAAAAGTGATGCTAGACCTACCGCTACACCAGAAGCACCAGGAGAAGATTCTGTAGCAGGTAGTCCTAATCAAGGTACTGAGTCGCGTTAATTGGTGGGGATTTTTGCTAGTTGAAATAGTCAGACTCTAATTCAGTAATTTCCGAGTGGATAATGTGGTGTAACAGCTGCGATTATCCACTCTTTTTTTCGTGAGTGATGCAGTAGGGAGAAAATCTACATGGAGTTAGCATTAACAGAAAATCTGTTATCACAGTTTGCTGCCAAATTTTGCTAATTTGTTTCACTTTTGTAATTAGAGGATTGGGTGAAAGACAATTTTTATTAGCAAAATCATTTTTGCATTCACCCTGGTAAAGGAGCATAGCCAAAAGTAGCATTGAATTTGCGACACCATACCGCCACAGAGCGAAAATCTGCCAGCTTCACATTATCAGGTAATGCATAACGTTGAGAACCGCTTGTCTTTTGTAAACGAGCAATACTCATATAATCCTTCTTTTTAATACCATATATTGGCGGCATATCAGAACGATATAAAATCACAAATACATCAGGGCCTTCATTAGTTTTGAAACGCTGATCAAACTCTAGGTACCGTTTCCCCTGTTTTGTAACGACGCTGACTGTTCCCTGAGTGGAGTGTTCCCCAGCCTT
This sequence comes from Cylindrospermum sp. FACHB-282, assembly GCF_014697195.1. Taxonomy (GTDB): domain Bacteria; phylum Cyanobacteriota; class Cyanobacteriia; order Cyanobacteriales; family Nostocaceae; genus Cylindrospermum. The sequence continues at coordinate 50,502 of NZ_JACJRJ010000039.1, forward strand.
AAAGTTTCCAGACTTTGCTACAGCTACTGGACTACTGACAGTTGTAGCGGATGGACTCTTGTTAACTATGGGACTTGAGTTTACTTCTTTTGTACAGCCGATGCTTAAAACGGTAGCAATACCCAGAGCTAAATGCTGAAACTTCATCGCTTTATCCTGCCAAAATTTATCTCTAATGACAATTTAAAGCCATTTGCCCTCACTAATATTAATTTAAGCTGAGAATTCGTTTAATATTTACTCTGGTTATATTTATTTGATTCTAATAACCTGTATCAATATAGCGTTTCCTAATCTAATGAGGTACAAAGTTATCTGTGTTTATCTGCGTTTATCTGCGGTTAATTATTTCTTTCTCTACCTCACTTGAATGGTAATTGCTATATTTAGTCATAAAACCATATTTTTACAAGAGTATACTAAATAGTAGGTTCTGATTTTGATTACATTATCAACCACCGAATAATTTGTTTTGGCGGGGAATATTACGCCGACGCAAGACACGAGGCTTTATTAGTTTCCAGACTAAGTAATGATCATTACCATAAATAATGTGGGATTTAAACCGATATTTTATCTTGATTTCATTACGCCAAGCATCTGAAGGATTAAATAAAAATACATCTGTAAAAACATCAGCAATTTTGGGAATAACTTCACCTTTGAACAATTGAAACCGCACATTTGGCTCCACAAGATAACTCAAAGAAAATATATTTCCATAATTAGTGCCAAAAGAATTACTAATTACAAGTGGGCGAGAAGACTGATTGATGATTTTAGCAACCTGCGGATGGTTATAGCTAATTGCCTTATTCCACCAGGTATCTGCCTGACAACTTACCCGATAAGATACAAGTCCACAAATAATTACGAATGCCAGGATCATTTGCCAAATTATGCGGCGCGACGAACTGCCATTATATAGCTGGTTAGCTAGTAGATAAGCCACAGCTAATTGCATACCTAAATAAGCAGGGATTAAATGGCGTTCAGCAAGTGAGCGAGTCCCTCCAAAAAGTAAATCTGGTAACATCAAGGGAAATGCTGGTACCACAATCAATGTGATGATAAATAACCAAACTTTGATGTTAGTTGTCTGACAAAGAAAATAAATTGCATATCCAACGAAAATTAAAAATATTGGCGTAATTAAATAGCTAACAGGATTTTCAAAGCCAAAGTTTAAATCAAAAAAAATTCGGCTTAACTGCATCAGCCAAGATTGAATTAAATTTATCAGGGGTAACTGCATTGTTTCCCCATCTATTGACTGCTGAAACTGCCCAAATTTATCTATTATCACCAGCATCCAAGGCATGAAGGCAATAAACCCAGCCAAGGATGCTAGAAGATAATTTTTAACGGTTTGAGTCAACTGAAATCTGGCAATGGTAATCACATAAATTCCATGAGCAACTGACACAAATCCACTTAACAAAAATGTATAGAGGCTCAGAGCCAAAGTTACTGCATAAATCACCCAGTTAAAAATGCGTGCATTTCTATCTTTTGACTCTAGCCCCATAGCTCGCAGAAGTGCTGCACTGCATAGTAATATACTTACTAACCAAAGCATATATTCTCCCGCTTCCTGGGCATAGACGAGGTGAATGGGGGAGATAGCCATAAGTGCGATCGCTAAAAATGGCACCGATAACGGCACATTAAATAATTCTCGGCATAGCCAATAAACACAGGGAAAAACTAGCAAACTAATAAATACAGATAAACTTCTGATAGTTGTCACCGAGGAACCAAAAATTCCTACCCAAAGTCGAGCTATTATGTAATAAAGTGGTGGATGCTGGGGTTCTTCAACTGCTAAAGACTTAATCGTGTCACTTAAACCTTTTTCTAAATTAGGACGTTGGAACCTGCCAAAACTTTCTCTATAAATTACCCGCCCATTAAATATTTGCTGTTTTACTTCAGTCGCAGTGTAACCAGAAATCCGCAAAGATGTATAAGTCTCATCGTGCCAGTAAACTTTGCCGCCAAGGTTAAAAAAGCGAAAAAATATACCCACTACCAACAAGACAACAATTAAAAACCGCAACCAACTCGGAATGAGTGTAAGATGCCGCATAAGTTAGTTGGTTAATACGTCTCTAAGATTACATATTTAAGTTAAATATACTAGATGAAGTGCGATAAGCACTCGGCCTACCATAGATGATCACACTTCATACGTTCAAGCCGATGCTATCAGTCAAGATGTAGAATTATAGATTTTTGACCAGATTTGGGTAATGCCATCTAGCTAGATTTTTGATATTCGATATAATTAAAAAATCAATAGTTTTAAACTGCCGATCAATTGCTGGAAGGCTGCATATTTTAGCTCCGATACTTAAATATGCCTGCAAAATCTTAGGAAGTTCTACCTTACAAGAATCTGCACAATCTTGGTGAAGTTCCAAACAACATTCTGAATTAGGATAAACCAAAATACTCGGATGCATCAAGCCATGCTGCTGAAAATAATTATAAGCACAAGCAGCTTCCCAAGGAGATTGTGTGAGTAATGATGCACAGCCAATAAAATATTGGTTTCTACTCCAAATGAGATAATTTGCTAGCCCCTCCCATAGTAGTAAAAGCGTCTGACTGTTACGGTATTCTTGAGCTACACATGCACATCCAACTTCCACAGATGCCTGAAGCACAGAATCGGGAATCCCATGAAGATTAAATATATCGGCAGCATCAAACCCTAAACATTGAGCAGCCATTGTATAGGTTTGCATCCGATAAGTGCCAATTGTTTTACCAGTATGTTTGGTAATCAGTATCAAATGATGGCAAACTTCATCAAACTTGTCTCGATTCATTTGGGTAAGATTAGAACTAGAGAATCCTAAACCTAGCTCCAGATTAAAAACTTCAAAGCGCAAGCGGAAAACGGATTCTAACTCTTCTTCAGTCGAAGCCAGCCGGAGGATATATTTTTCAGTTTGCAAGACGGGAAAATCAGGAGGATTCAGTGCGTACTTGAGATGATGATCAGAAATTTCCATCTGTTTTCCTACTTAGATTAGTGAAATATCCATCCTATGAGAATTTAGCTAATACAAAATAAACTAATTTGGCGCAGCATTATAGGAGCAATTTTCGATAACCTATCCTTCATAAACCTTTTTTTCAAGCTTTAAAAGATTTAAATTAGATAACTCTGTGCAGATAGGATTTACTCCCTCCTTAATCAGAGGGCTAAAATCCCCCCTTTTTGAGTGGGGCTAGAGGGGATATTTGTAGGATTAACATAGCTATCTGAATCGCCTTAAGGATAGAGTGCTTTTATTATGCACATGACCGCCAAAAAAATCTGGTAATAAGATACAAAATGCTCTGCTCAGATACTTTATTATTCGTCACAATAGAGCTAAAAAGCCCCCGGATGCACCGCAGGGGCTAGTATAATTTTGGGTTTACAGGCGAGTAATGGCACAAGCGCTAGGAAGATACCTCAATTAATTTCGGTGATTATTGCTGTAGCGAACCCTGGTACCTGCCCAGAGCAACTTCTCCCGTAGCGTTTGATAATATGAATTGTTCTCTCGCAAAATAATAAACTTGGCCCGACAATCAGCCATCCGCACATCAACGCGGTGACCAGGCCAAATTGAAGTAGATAACACCCCATCCATCCATAATTTAGTACTTAAATCGTAATCTCCCAAAGGCCAAATACTGACCACGGAACCAGGGGGTAAGACGAGGGGGCGACTAGATAGACTCATGGGACAAATGGGAGTGATAGTAATCGCCTCCATCCCATCGTGCATAATTGGGCCATTGGCAGATACGGTGTAACCTGTGGAACCTGTGGGAGTGGAAATAATCAACCCATCCCCCACATATTGATCGATTACCTCACCGTCGATTTCCATTTCTAGAATTGAGGTAATCATCCGGTCAGCAGAGGCGGGTTTGACACAAAATTCGTTCAAAGCGAGATAGCGTTCAGTCACCGGTTCTAAATTAGACCCATGACCCTCAAACACCGCTGCCTGCAACATCATCCGCCGCTGGATAGCATAGCGATCTTCCAACAGCCGGTACCAAACTTTCTCTGTATCCTCAAACTCATCTACTGACTCAGTTAAAAACCCCAGATGACCTCCCACATTCACTCCCAGAATGGGGATGCCAGCAGGGGCTAACTGTCTGGCACCAGTTAAAACAGTGCCATCACCACCGAGTACCAAAGCTAGATCAATTGGTTGACTCGCTGACGCCAAAAACACTGGATAAGGGTTATCTTTGGGCCCACTAGGCCCCATCAACACCTGGCACTGACGATTTTCTAGTTGTTTAGCACAGAGTTCAGCCCAGCGTTTGCTCTGGGAATCTCGCGCTTTATAAGCAATGATTACCTGCTTGAGTTGCACGCACAGTTACCACTTCAGGAGATTAAATTGCTCCATATCGACGGTATCACGGTTGCGATAAATGGCTAGCACGATCGCTAAACCCACCGCCGCCTCAGCAGCAGCCACAGTGATCACAAAAACCGTGAAAACCTGGCCTTTAATTAATATTGGGTCGAGGAAGTTGGAAAATGCCATTAAATTCAGATTAACAGCATTCAGCAGCAACTCAATTGACATCAGCACCCGCACAGCGTTGCGGCTGGTAATTAACCCATAGATGCCGATGCAGAACAAAGCTGCTGCTAGTATTAAAAAGTACTGGAGTTGCATGAATCTGGGTATCCCTTCTGAAACATTTGGCTGCTTAACTGCAAATCTTACTCTTTTGTTTCGCTACTTGCTGAGACTAGTTCTCTGGGGCGTTCTGGCAAAGTCAAAACCGTTCGCTGTATGTCAGATGGGAAATACTCGCGACGTGCCAAAATAATCGCTCCCACCATCGCTATCAACAACAAAATCGAAGCGAGTTCAAACGGTAGTAAAAAATCAGTGAAGAAATGCTCACCAATCAAAACTATAGAACTTTCGCGAGTCGGAGGAAGAGTGGAATAAGCCCAAGGAGTCGCCAGCACCATTGTACTCAACAGGGCAAACAATCCTAAACTTACTACAGCCGTGATTACTGTCCGCACCCAGGCTGTGGGCAAGGTTGTAAAAGGCTGCCGCTTGTTGACCAACATAATGGCAAACAAAATCAGTACGTTAATTGCCCCAACGTAAATCAGCACTTGTGCTGTTGCTACAAAATCACCATTTAGCAACAAGTAGATGCCCGCCATGCTGATGAATACTCCCCCCAGCAAAAAGGCGGAATAAACGATGTTGGAGAACAGCACCACCCCAAGGGCTGCCCCAATCATCATCACACCCAGTACGCTAAATGAAACAAACTGAACTCCTTCCGCTAAATTCACTGTTTTTTGTCCTCTGTCATTGTTCATTGGTCATTCGTCATTCGTCATTAGTTTGACTCTTGACTCAAGACATTTATTTTTCTGTTTCTACTAGGTCTTCTGGGCGTGAACCACCACGAGGAGCATCGGCAGGCAAATCATGGGGATCGAAGACGCCCTTGGGTAGGTAAACCAGTTCGCGCAGTGGCGTTACCATTGGGTCATCTGTTACTTTATAAGGCAAGCGACCCAGGGCGACGCTGTCATAGTTCAGTTCGTGGCGATCGTAAGTGGCAAGCTCGTATTCTTCTGTCATCGATAAACAGTTAGTCGGGCAATATTCCACGCAATTACCGCAGAAGATACAAACTCCAAAGTCGATGCTGTAGTGGTTGAGTTTTTTCTTCTTGCTGGCTTTGTCGAATTCCCAATCAACTACAGGTAGGTTGATCGGACAAACGCGAACACAAACTTCGCAAGCGATGCACTTATCAAATTCAAAGTGAATCCTACCGCGAAACCGTTCGCCAGGAATCAGTTTTTCGTAAGGGTACTGTACGGTAACTGGACGCCGCCGCATGTGGTCGAAGGTGACAGACAGCCCCTGACCAATATAACGACCAGCTTGTACTGCTTCTTTGGCGTAATCACCAACTTGTTTCAGGAACTTTAGCATTGTTTGTGTTTCTACTCCTTTCAGGTGACAGATGATTGAGAAAAAGGAAAAAGGTAATTGGGAAAAAGGAAAAAACTATTACCCATTACCTATTACCCATCACGCATTAGCCGCCAAAGGCGACGGGAAAAGCTAGTTTCAGGGCGGCGGTTAATAGGAGATTAGCCAAACCAAGTGGTAACAAGAACTTCCACCCTAAATCTAGCAATTGGTCAATCCGCACCCGTGGCACTGTCCAGCGCAACAGGATGGCAATAAACACTAGGAAGTAGGCTTTGAGTATGGTCATGGTGATACCCAATGAAGCAGCCACTATCTGCAACACAGGATTTGCTTCACTTACTCCCAGCAAATTAGCTATCAGGTTGAGGGGAAGGGGAAAATCCCAACCGCCTAAGTACAAAATTGCTACCAACAGGGAAGAAAGTATTAAGTTAACGTAGGAACCTAGGTAGAACAAACCGAATTTCATCCCCGTGTATTCAGTTTGATACCCTGCTACTAGTTCTTCTTCCGCTTCTGGTAGGTCAAAGGGCAAGCGTTCGCATTCGGCAAGGACGGCGATCCAAAAGATCAGAAAACCGACTGGTTGCCGCCAAATGTTCCAACCCAGGATGCCGTACCCAGATTGCTGATTGACAATATCAACGGTGCTGAGGCTGTTAGACATCATGACGATCGCCAGCACACTCAGCGCCAAAGGAATCTCGTAACTAATGGACTGCGCTGCGGCCCGCAAGCCCCCTAACAGGGAGTATTTGTTATTAGATGCGTAGCCAGCCATCAACAAGCCAATCGGCTGAATACTGGACAAAGCAATCCACAAAAATACCCCCATTCCCACATTGCTAATGACGATATTCTGTCCAAAGGGAACAATCAGAAATGACAGAAATACCGGAATTACAACAATAATTGGGCCGAGAGTAAACAGAAAGGCATCTGAATTGGCTGGTACTACATCTTCTTTAAATACCAGCTTCAGTCCATCCGCTACAGGCACCAGCAACCCAAAAGGACCCATGTATTCTGGACCAATCCGCTGCTGTGCGGCGGCGGAAATTTTCCGCTCTAGCCAGGTGGAGACTAGTACCCCCACCGTTGCCGCAATTAGCATCAGTATCATAGGTAATGGCATCCAAATAGCTTTGGCTGCCCCTGGTGGTATTCCTAAATCCCTGAGGGATTGAATAAAAGTTCCTTGGAGGTCAATTCCTGAATTCATTTTTGGTGCTCTTTAAGTCATCGAGTCATGGTGAGATACAACTATTACTTGAATTAATACCTGCTTTCTTCACCCGTTGATAATCTCTGCCGAGAAGATGCCTGATTGTAGATTTGTTGCCAATTCCCATGCCTAGTATATCCTTGGATGGTTTTTGCCCCTGAAGCGACATGACAACTTCTACTTATGGTTTGGATTGAGATGAGCTAATAAAACCCCCAAAATGGCGATTACCCATTACCCATTACCCATTACCAAATTCAAGCAAAACAAACTAGCCGCTTCCAGCTTGGCAACGGTTTTCTACTTGAGCCAAACTTTCTGATTTCCCAGAACTGGGGGCTAGCATCACTGACAATCCGACTGCCAGTTAACGTTGTTCAATGGGGATATAAGGAGCTTCGTGGCGACCGTCGTAAATTTGGGTAGGACGGAAAATCCGGTTTTCTGCGAGTTGTTCTTTCCAGTGTGCCAGCCAACCAGCAACGCGAGCGATCGCAAAAACTGGTGTAAACAAGTCTGTAGGAATCCCCATTTTCCTGTACACCAAACCTGAATAAAAGTCAACATTGGGATAAATCCCTTTGCTACCAAGTTTTTCCTCAACTACCCGTTCCATCTCTAGAGCAATCTCATAGTACTTGTCGTACCCAAACTTCTCAAACAACTGTTCGGCTAAGGTTTGTAAGATAGTGGCTCTTGGGTCTTTCACTTTGTAGACACGATGTCCAAAGCCCATAATTTTAGCTTTGCGTTCCAGACAATTATCTACATAAGGACGCACATTTTCTACAGAGCCAATTTCTTCCAACATCTGAATCACTTCTTCATTGGCACCACCGTGCAACGGCCCCCCCAAAGTGCCCACCGCACTAGCAACTACAGCATAGGGGTCAGTTAAGGTAGAAGCCGTCACCCTAGCACTGAAGGTGGAAGCATTCATTGTATGCTCGACGTGTAAAATCAAGCAGATGTCGAAAATTTTCGCCGCTAAAGGATCTGGTTCCTTCTCATTGAGCATATAAAGGAAATTGGCGGAATAATCCAAGTCATCGCGCGGTTTTACAGGGTCATTACCCTTCCGCATCAGCTGGAACGCCGCTACCATTGTCGGAATGGTTGCTATCAAGCGAACTACCGAATCGCGAATGTAGGCAGGATTATGTAAATCCCGAAGCGAATAAAACAAACCTAAGGCAGCAGCAGAGGCTTGTAGCGCATCCATTGGGTGACCGCTTTCTGGAAAGCATTTCATCATGTCCCGAATGCGATATTTTATCCGCCTGTGGAAGCGAACTTCATGCTCAAAGGCTTCTAATTCTTCCTTAGTTGGCAGTTCACCCCAGATTAACAGGTAAGCAGTTTCCAGAAATGTACTTTTTTCTGCTAATTCCTCAATCCGGATGCCACGATATTCTAGTATTCCCTTTTGCCCATCAACATGGCTGATACTCGATTGGGCTGCGGGAATGCCTTCTAAACCAGGCCTGAATTCGCACACCGTCATGGCAACACCATCTGCTTTTTGAAATATCTGATCACGCTAACTTACCAGAAATTATTTTCGCTATAACAGTAGCCGATCTAACAACAATTCTTTGGGAAGGGTTGAAAAACTGTTATAGCAGGTACTTGGGTGGTGTCAACCAGAACATCTGACTCCGACCCCAAGGAGAGCCTATTTCTGGTAGTTTTATCCCAATCATACCTGCTTTTTTCAGGACTAAACGCTCTTTCGCTTCTCCCCACAGGAGAATTTCTGCCCAATTGCTCAAATTAGGCTCATGTCCCACCAGGGCTAGTTGGGTTTTTTGGGGATATTTTCTTGGTTCTAACCATTCTGCCAGCCAATTGTTAATATTACCTTCAGGCTTAAGGTGGCTAGATTCTTCTATCTGCGAACTCAGTCCAGCGGTTATGAGTATTTCTGCTGTTTGCTGGGCCCGGACTAAGGGGCTAGTAATGATTAAATCAAAGTGTAAATCTAGGGTGACGAGTCGCTGGGCTACTTTCTCTGTTTTTTGTCGCCCTTCTTTGGTGAGTTGGCGTTCTTCATCTTTGATACCAGTTTCTTTCTCTTCGGCGATGCCATGACGAATGAGATATAGTTCCATAGTTAGAATACTGAGTTAGGAGTTGCGCCTGATTTAAACTAGATATAGTCTAAATTCATTAAACCTTTAACTTATGCCTCTTACTGTACTTGTACCTTTTCTTAAGGAATTATCTCGCTCTGATAAACTATTAATGCTAGAAAATCTAGTATCTGAATTGTTGAAAGAATTAGGTTTAGTCACATTAGATACTCAGAGCAAAGTAGCAAGTCAAGGCTTATATGATTCTTTTGAAGCTGCTGCTGTTTTAGCGAAGGTACTAGCAGAGTAATGGTGCATACTACAGCCCAAGCGTTGAAATGTTTTGAGCTTTGCTGCGACCTTACCAGCAAATACTGTTCTATCGATCTAGTAACTCTAGATCAGCGTACTGGAAAGGTAATTATTTTGGCGAGAGAAGAAATTAATATTGAGATTGACCCTAATGGAGATTGGAGGTTTGTATGAGCGTAAAACCAGATTTTGCTACTATGACAACGATTGAACTACGCGCATATCTTTTAGAACATCGGGATGATCAGGAAGCCTTACACGCTTACCTAGACAAACTCCATGCTGAGAATCCAAATACACGCGCCTATAGCTCTGAAGATAACGTGTCTGATGCGATCGCACAATATTTGCAGATTAAAAGGCAGAAACAAGCTTAAATTACAACCACATCAACCCAACTAACGGCTAACTCATCACCACAAAAGTAGCTCATCAGATGGGGGAAATATGCCTTTGAGTATTAGTTGACCTTCTGGACGTAGAGAAACAAAATGTCTGAGAATCCCTGATGCTTGTTTTTCTAGTTGACCATAATGTGTTCCATCTTCTCTTATCTGAGCTAATACGTAGTGATGACCTTGCTGATAAAAATAATGGTCATCCAAGCGATGACCAGTCATGAGATAGAGTCCTGTAGGCTCCTCAGAAACCTTACCAACAAAGACGGTTGTAGAAATAGGTGGACTACTTGAATTGTAGAGTTGAAGCCATCTATCGCACTCAGCGCTATCAGCAAGAGTTAGACAATGATGTATTATTGTTGCATTTGACTGAGTGTCTGTTACAACAGTTGGTTGATAAAAAACAATTAAACCAATAGGTGAATCATCTCTTTCGTGACATACTCCTACACTGACTCTAAGAGTACAGTGTAGGCTTCCAAGACAATCCGGCTATTGCTTAGGAGACTCTTGGCTTTAAGAACGGGATGCCCCGCCGCTCTGTTTTT
>NZ_JACJRJ010000004.1 GCF_014697195.1 Cylindrospermum sp. FACHB-282
GACGTAAAAAAGCTATTAAAAAACTTGGTATTCAACACAAAAAAGTATCAGATACCCGCAAGGATTTCCACTTTAAAACTGCAAACAATCTACTCAAAAAGTACGATGTTATTGCTGTAGAAAAATTGAACGTAAAGGGACTTACTAGAACATGGTTGGCAAAAAGTATTAATGATGCCGGTTGGGGACAATTTATAACGATTCTTTCAAACAAAGCCGAAAATGCTGGTTTAAAAGTGATAGCTGTAAATCCAAACGGTACAAGCCAAGAATGCTCTAGTTGCGATGCCCTGAGCTTGCCGAAGGGTGGTCACAAAGTTAAAAAGCCGCTATCTCAAAGAATGCACAACTGCCCTGTATGTCATGCGAGTTTGTGCAGGGATTTGAACGCGGCTATAAATATCAAGAACCGTGGGACACACGGTCTTAAAGCTCAATTAATGTCCTCATAGAGGAGTCGTTGAGAAGCCCACACTCACCTGGAAGGGAGTGTGTGGAGTATGTCACGGGAGAGCCTATTTATTTACTAAAGCCACCAGCACACCATTAGGATCACGGACACGGGCGATTGTTTTTCCCCCTGGCTGATTTTTAGGTGCATCTAGTGGTTTCGCTCCTGCCCCGATTGCTCTTATATAAGCTGTAGCAACATCAGGAGTAATTAAAGATATCTGGATTAATGCTGGTGGTTGTGTGGGATCATTGGCACGGAAGCCCCCAGGAAATAATGTCTCGGCTTCGCTGGTAGAAGAAAAAGCTAGTGTGGCGCCACCGATTTCGATTTCTGCTGAGATAAACTTGCCTGTTTCTTCGACAGCGCGACGAACTAGACCAAATGCCTTTTCGTAAAACTCAACGGTTTTTACTACGTCATCCACCCAAATAACTGTGTAACCAAGTTTCATATTTATTTTTCCTGATTAAAAAACCAGTGTTGGCAGATACTACTTAACTGTAGGCGATTTAAATGGCCAGTAACTTAACTTTCGAGGATATTAGAATCTGTTGCTAGAGTCTGTGCTGCCATTTGCATCCGTTCTATATCTAAAGCTGACCAAGAACGAGGACTCTGACAGTGATGCGCTACTAGCAATCCCCACAATCCCCTCGGTATCAAAATTGGCACTACTAAGTTAGCACGCACCTGTAAACTGCAAAGAAAGTCCCGGTGACAAGGTGCGATAGGTTCTAATTCAATATTAGCGATCGCTCTTACCCGTCCTGCCAAATACAAAGCGGCATACTCCTCATTAAAACAATCATCTGCCCCAGTTGAACCGAGTATTGAGAATGCGCGAGAACTCAAAGATTCAAAGGTCACTTGTCCCTGCCACTCCCCGTAAAAGTAATACAGAACTACACGGTCAACCTGGAGGGATTCTCTAAGTTTCTGAGTTGTTTCTCTGATTAACGCATCCCGCTGCATTTTTTGAACAAGCCGGTCGAGCAATCTTTGCAAACCCTCTTCAATATGCCGATTTGGGCTATGTTCCAATCCTGGATGAGAGTGAATTTGCATAGTTCTCAAGTTACGACTAAGTAAATATTTGCGAATTTCCATAGTACTCTACTAAAAAAATATGCTGGATTAACAGTGCTAATTTAATCCTCTTTAGAGAATCAAAATTTCCTACTTCAAACTGGAAAAATCTGACCTCCTATCCTTTAAAAAAATAAAAATTAAACATGAATAGCTTAAATAAATTTGTATTTTAAAATACAAAAATTAAAATTGAGTGATGGGCAATTTTAAATTGCTGATAGCTGGCTGGGCATGGCCCAGCCAATAAAAGCTATCTATCTACAGATCCCATGATCACGTCAACACTGCCGAGAATGACAACGATATCTGCCACCTTCATCCCCCGTAGTAAATGGGGCACTATCTGGAGGTTGTTGAAATCTGCTGGGCGAATCTTCCACCGCCAAGGGAAGACATTATCATCACCAACAAGATAAATTCCTAGTTCACCTTTGCCGCTTTCTACACGGGAGTAGATTTCGCCCTTGGGAATCTTAAAGGAGGGAGAAACCTTCTTACCGATGTATTGGTAATCAAAAGCATCCCACTCAGATTTTTTCCCAGCCATCATCCGCTTGGCTTCTAGGTTTTCGTAAGGGCCACCGGGTAGACCTTTAATAGCTTGGCGAAGAATTTTCACTGATTCGCGCATTTCCCGCATCCGCACTACGTAACGGGCAAAGCAATCACCGGCAGTTTCCCACTGCACATCCCAGTCAAAATCATCATAACATTCATAGTGGTCAACTTTCCGCAAATCCCACTTCACCCCAGAACCGCGTAACATCGGGCCTGAAAGTCCCCAGTTAATGGCTTCGTCGCGGGTGATGGTGCCAATGCCTTCAACACGGCGTCGGAAGATGGGGTTATCGGTGACTAAGCGTTCGTACTCATCAATTTTGGGTAATAAGTAGTCGCAGAATTCTAGACACTTGTCTACCCAACCATAGGGTAAATCAACTGCTACACCACCGACGCGGAAGTAGTTGTTGTTCACCATCCGATAACCTGTGGCGGCTTCCCACAAATCGTAAATCATCTCCCGTTCCCGGAATTGGTAGAAGAAGGGAGTTTGAGCACCCACGTCAGCTAGGAATGGGCCAAACCACAGCAAGTGGTTAGCGATGCGGTTGAGTTCCAGCATGATCACGCGGATGTAGCTGGCGCGTTTGGGAACAGCAACCCCGGCTAGCTTTTCTGGGGCATTGACGGTGACTGCTTCGTTGAACATCCCCGCTGCGTAGTCCCAACGGCTGACGTAGGGGACATACATTACAGTAGTGCGGTTCTCGGCAATTTTTTCCATTCCCCGGTGTAGGTAGCCAATGACTGGTTCACAGTCAACGACATCCTCGCCATCGAGGGTGACAATTAGCCGCAGAACCCCGTGCATTGAGGGGTGGTGAGGCCCCATGTTTAGCACCATTGGTTCGGTGCGGGTTTCTAGTCTGGCCATAAATTTAGTGTTCTCCCGTTGTGTTCGCGTAGCTTGCCGAAGGCAACATTTTGAATTGAACCGCTAAGATGCCAACCAGACCCGAATTATCGTGTCTGCCACTCATCAGGTTTGTCGGGGCAATCTATATAATCTTGACTCTACAGGGTTATGTTGGAGAGAGGATAGCAGGGTCGGACTTGTAATTGATGTTTCATTTTGTTGCACCTCTTCAATTATTATAGGGAAGCTCGATATGCAAGGGCTGGAGGCACAGGATTTTTTTCAGGCGCTAGTGGGGAGAAAGTTTCGCCCTCTTATGCCATGAGTCGGCAGGACTGAAGACAAGTTATATCAATCTGTTGCTGGTTTATATCTTGGTTAGCAGAATTGTGAGAATTTTTTTAACCAATGATGTTAGTAGGAATTAATAGTTTAAATTTATCTTCAAACTAAAGAAATTCTATGGAAGCGAGATTAAGAAATTAAGCTGTTTGCATCTATATTATCAAAAAAATTAATGATGAAATCAGATTCACAAATACCAATAGATTTAGAAGAGTTTACTTTTTCTCATATTCCGGTTTTGAGTCGGGAGGTAGTTGAGAGTTTGGCGGTGCGTCCTGGTGGGCATTATTTAGATGGGACGGTTGGCGGTGGTGGTCACAGTCGCCTAATTTTAGAAGCGGCTGCGGATGTGCGGTTAACGGCGCTTGACCAAGATGAGGATGCTTTGGCGGCAGCGCAGAAGAATTTGGCTGAGTTTGGGGAACGGGTAAATTTTATTCACAAAAACTTTGCTGAATACGAATTTCCACTGAATACTTATGATGGGATTTTAGCTGATTTGGGGGTGAGCTCTCACCATTTAGATCACCCGGAGAGGGGTTTTAGCTTTCGGCATACTGCAAATTTGGATATGCGAATGAACCGCCAACAAGGTTTAACGGCGGCTGATGTGATAAATGAGTGGGATGAGGCGGAATTAGCGGAAATTTTCTTTAAATATGGTGAAGAACGGCTTTCGCGGCGGATTGCGCGGCGAATTGTGGAAAAACGCCCGTTTACAACGACTACAGAGTTAGCTGAGGCGATCGCATTTTCTGTTCCCCCTAAATACCGTTATGGCAGAATTCACCCCGCTACCCGCGTTTTTCAAGCTTTGCGAATTGCTGTCAATGATGAGTTAAAATCCCTGGATACCTTGATCGAGAAAGCACCAAACGCCTTGGTTCCCGGTGGCAGAATTGTGATTATCAGTTTTCACAGTCTGGAAGACCGACCAGTCAAGCATGGTTTAAGAAATTCTCCTTTGTTGCGGGTATTGACAAAAAAGCCAATTCTTGCATCAGAAGATGAGATTCGCGAAAATGCGCGATCGCGTTCTGCTAAATTGAGAATAGCCGAAAGACAGTAATACCAATTCAAAATTCAAAATAGAGCCTCCGGCACGCTCCGCGAACAAAATTCAAAATTAAGGAAGCTAGATTTAATTTAGATTTCCGAGCTTCTATCTGTCGCCTTCTTTTTCCAAATTGGTATAAGTTTCCGTTTTTAGCCCCTCTTTCCCTTGATAGAGGATTGAGGGGTGAAGTTTACAGGCTATCTGGGTCAATATTTAACTCCCGCAGTTTAGCGGCTAATTTTTGCGCCTTTTCCTCCGCTTCCTGTCTTGCTGTTTCCGCAGTTTGTCGTGCTGCTACTTCCTCTTGATGAGTAAGGAGAAACTCACTTGTCGCGGGGTTGTAAAAACGCAACTTACCCGCTTCTAGTCGCAACTCCAGCCCTAAAACTTCGCTGGATACCGAAAGTGTATTATCTGACAATATATTGGTAGCGATTGGAAAATAATTCCCGTCAACCAAGCGTAACCCTTGGAGTTGGGGAGTGAGATAATCACCTGTGGGGTCATATTGGAAATATTCACTCACTCCCAAAAAAGCGTAAATTCCCTTTTTTGCACCTTGGTCTTTGCTGCGAGTGCTTCTTGAGGTAATCTCTAAAACAAAATCAGGGGTTTTATCTTGTTCTTCCCAAGTTTTGTAAGAACCTCTATCATGTTTGTCTACACCAAACACCACAAATACATCTGGTGCGACAACTGATTCAGGATCTCCTTTTTCATAATAAATAAAGAGATTGCCAGCGACATATACATCTGGACGACTTTGAAAATAAATCCGTAGCGCAGTTCTGGCATAAGTCAAGTAACTGCATTGGATATCACCTTCAGCCATTGGCTCTCCGTCCTCTTCTGGGTATTCAATGGGGGTAACTGGGATATATTCAACTGAGGCTGTCATGAGGAGTACCTCAAATCAATTAGGGTTAGATTTAATATAGACTTCAGATGTAGGTGTTGACAAAAACGATTACTGTGGCAGAGGAAGTTGGTAAAATCTGGTGTTGCTGAATCAAAATATGAAGGTCTCACGCAAAGGCGCAAAGGCGCAAAGCGAGAAGGAACAGTTCATAGGTTAATTCAGCAATGTCTAAAATTTGCATTCTGCTAAATTGAGAATAGCAGATTTAATTAAAACCTTGACAGGCTTTTCGGCCTGTCCTACGTTTCATTTGCTCACTTTCGCGAATCAGAGTAAATCTGAAAGTTTGATTTTCAAAGCAGATATAATCAAAATGATGGTTTTACCAAGATTATTTAGATTCACCTGCCAACGGGGATAACTTTTGTGCAGCATCTCCCTATTGACTTCGTACAAATCTCCTAACCATTCTTCCCGTCGTTCGGGGGGAAACAGGTAAGCGATTGGGGAACCTATCCACCGACTAACCCAAGTTTCCCCAGGTTCAGATTTCTTGTATTTGCGTAATCTCTTATTTAAGAGAGAAAATTTTTCTAGCTTTTCTGCTAATTCTTCTAGGGCTATCAGTTCTTTAGCAACGTTGAGAACTTCTGCTGATTTTAAAGATGCAATATCTAGATGTTGCATCCTGAGTTGCAGTTCTCTAATTGTCAGTTCCCAATCGTGATCTTCAAATTCTATTCCTGCTATATTATCAGCTAGGTTGCCAGGTGAGCAGGTTGGAACGGAAAGACTGGACGGCTTCGAGGGTGGTAACGCCGCTACCTGTAAGTTTATAATACCGTCGTCTTGCTCCACCTCGTTCTTCTCGCGTTTCATCTCCCCAGCGGGATTCGACCAAGCCTTTCTTTTCGAGAGAATGGAGAACAGGGTAAAGTGTGCCGATACCCATTTGACGCTGACCTCCACTAGCTTCCTCCATCGCTTGGGGAATTTGTAAACCGTAGA
The DNA here is from genome assembly GCF_014697195.1 of Cylindrospermum sp. FACHB-282. Taxonomy (GTDB): domain Bacteria; phylum Cyanobacteriota; class Cyanobacteriia; order Cyanobacteriales; family Nostocaceae; genus Cylindrospermum. The sequence goes on from NZ_JACJRJ010000004.1 coordinate 6,230, forward strand.
GTTCTTTGTTAAAAAGAGCGAGAAGTACGAGTTCTTCGCGGGGCGAAATTTCGACATTTGTATGGCCTTTGTTTAATATTTGTGAGTGATTTTTCATACTATGTAAAACTCGAATTTGTGTAATTCTATTTAGACATTTCTCGCTGTTACGACCCCTGAAATGGGGCAACGAGCATACTCGCTGTTACGACTCCTGTAACAGAGCAGCGGGGCTTTTATCTTAAAATGATTTTATCTTATAAATTTGATAATTGCCAAGTCTAGGGCACAGATATTTTTTGCGGGAATTCAGTAATTGACAAATTATGGTTTTGGTGATACGTGAATAATTTAGGCGATCGCTAACCGTAGGCTACACTAAGGCATTCTGAACTCAAATATCAGCTATGATCAATATATAAATTTCTATTCACGAACACCTGATGTTAACTACATACACCGCAAAATATACAAAAACTAATAGCGGATATATGGGACAAGTGATTGAATGGCAAGAAGTGATTACAGAAGGCGAAACATTAGAAGATTGCAGAGCTTTGTTGCAAGATGCTATAAAAGAGATGATCCTTGCCTATCGTCAGCAAAATAAAGAAATTCCTACAGGTAGTTCTTTGTTAGAACAGATTCCTGTAGAGGTTTGATTGTGTCAGTCAAACGAAAAGATTTAATTAAATATTTAGAAGAGAATGGATTTTATTTATTAAGGGAAGGTGGAAATCACTCTATTTATACTAATGAGATAAAAACTATTCCTGTGAAACGACACCGGACAATTGATCGCATTACCGCAAATGCAATTTGTAAACAGGCAGATTTATTACCTAGGTTTTAGGATTCCACCTTGCTCATGAGTTACTGGGAATGGAAGCAATTAATTTTTGGGTGTATTTTTTTTGAGGTTCAGCAGCTTTAGCATCTATGCAGCTAGAAAGCAGCTATTAAAGTTTTTATAACAATACCGTCCAATTATACAAATACAATACCAAAAAAAAGTCAAGGGGTCAATAGCAATGGCTGAAAAAGCCTAAACTCGTTGAATTATTAAAAATAATTGTCAATAATCTTGAGAATATGGGCTGCTTATTGACCAAACGGAAAGATCACTATTTTCCTAAAATCCAGATTTAAATAATTTATCGCTAATAGCTGTAAGTTGAGACTACAAGGCTGGTAAATTGCGCTGCTTCTTGCGTTCGGGGCTACCAGTGGGGATGGAAGCGATTAATTTTCGGGTGTATGCTTCTTTGGGTTCGAGGTAGATGCTTTCTGCTGTACCTTCTTCCACGATTTTACCCTGATTCATTACCAAAATGCGATCGCTCATAAATTTCACCACACTTAAATCGTGGGAAATGAAAATATAGGTTAACTGAAAATCATGTTGCAATTCTTTTAATAAATTCAATACCTGCGCCTGCACCGATACATCCAACGCTGAAACCGACTCATCACAGATAATAAATTTCGGATTTAAAGCCAAAGAACGAGCAATACAAATCCGCTGGCGTTGTCCACCAGAAAACTGATGGGGATAGCGTTTCCTGTCATCTGCATTCAATCCCACCCGTTCTAAAAGTTCCACAACCCGTTCTTGCCGTTGCTGTAGGGTTTTACCGACAGAATGAATTAACAACGGTTCCATCACCGCCTCGCCAATATTCATTCTCGGATCTAGAGAACTAAAGGGGTTTTGAAAGACTATTTGCATTTCCCGCCGCAATATCTGCAACGGTTTTCCCTTCAGAGTAGTTATATTTTGCCCGTCGAAGATAATCTGACCACTCATGGGTTCAATTAATCGCAGCAAAGTTCTGCCTAGGGTGGTTTTGCCACAACCAGATTCCCCCACCAACCCCAGAGTTTCCCCTGGTTGGACATCAAAGGAAACGTTATTAACTGCCATGTTGTAGCGTTTTGTGCCCCCCAAGACTCCCCGGATAGGGAACCCAACTTTGAGGTTACGAATTTGCAACAGGGGTGGTTTTTGGCTGAGGTTTGCTAATCTTTCGACAATTTCTTCCCTGGTAATTTCTAGGGGTAGTGCAGGTGTTTTTGGCTGAATTACCACCTGTCCATTTGGCGTTTCTTCTACAGTCATGTAGTCAGAAACGGTAAGCAGTTTGTGGGGACGGCGGTTAAGACTGGGACGACAAGCTACCAAACCTTTAGTATATGGATGTTGGGGGTTAGTAAAAATTTGCTCTACTGCACCAAATTCTACAACTTTGCCTTTGTACATCACTGCTACTTGGTCAGCAATTTCGGAAATTAGCCCCAAGTCGTGGGTGATAAAAATCATTCCCATTTCCCGGCTTTGCTGCAATTCGCCCATCAGTTCCAGAATTGTCGCTTGCACCGTCACATCTAAGGCAGTGGTTGGTTCATCGGCAATTAACAGCGATGGGTTGCAGGAAGTTGCCATTGCAATCATCACCCGCTGTAACTGTCCGCCAGAAAGTTCATGGGGGTAGCGTTCCAGCATCGCTTGTTTGTGCTCTTTCACCAAATTTGCCAGCTTTAACCCATCCGGTGGCGATGAATTTGGATTATTTTGACTCCAGGTGTCAAGATACTGCTGCTGGATTTGTTCGTCCCTAGGTAGGAGTTTAACTTCTTGCAAATTAGCGATCGCAATTTGTCTGGCTTCAGCATCTGTCACCTTTTGATGGCGCATAATTGCTTCTGTTAGCTGAAAGCCGATATCATAAACCGGATTGAGGGAACTCATCGGTTCTTGAAAAATCATGGCGATATCGCCGCCTCGGTATAACTGAATTTCTTCAGGAGGCAAATCGACTAAATTAATTGCTTGGGCATTCTCCTGGGGACGAAACCAGATTTCTCCACCGCTAACTCTTCCAGGACTCTGCAACAAACCCATCACAGCTAAAGCTGTTACTGATTTACCACTCCCCGACTCTCCCACTATTCCTAGAGTTTCACCTCGATACAACTGAAAGGTAATACCATCTACGGCTTTGACTGTGCTGCCATCACCGGAAAATTCAACTTGTAGATTGCGAACTTCTAGGACAGTTTCTCTCATGGGAGTAGGGGTGAATTTTGGCGGAAAATTATCTGAATTTTAGCAGTCGTACTGTTTTTATAGTGATAAATTTAGCTTGTAGAACCGCCATAAGGCAAAATCCCACCGGTGAATAAGTGGGATTAGCTGAAAATTTGGCCGCAGCATTGGCAATTTAAAACGGAATATCATCCGGATCTGGTTCTTCTTGCGGTACTGGGGTTGAGAAATTCCGCTCAAAAGTTGCGGGTTGATATGTGGGTTCAGCTTTTGTCATTGGGGGAACCACACTCCCAGCGCTGACGGCTGGGGTTGGTGATTCATATACATCTGGGGGACGGGATGGTGGTTGCACCACAGGAGTGTCTGTAAATGATGGATTTCTGGTAACTGATGGTGATGAAGTCGGGACGAAAGGACGTTCACCTCCTACAGGTTGAATCTGTTGGACTGTCAATTCAGCGCGTTTTTCTTTAAAACCTTCTGGACGATCAATAGTATTCATCCCCAAGCGTCCTACCAAGATAACGCGATCGCCTTCATGATAGTTTTGTTGAATCTCTTTTGCCATATTCGCCCAACCGACAACTTTTAAAGTCGCTGGTGCATCTTCTGGTCGCTGGGAATTGGGAAACTGCACCAACATTTCCGTCACCTCTAGGTTATCGGCTGTATAGCGTAGTTGCGGTTCTTGAATAATTTGCGCCATCAAAACGCAGCTGTTCATAGAAATTGTCTCCTAATTAGTTAAATAAATTATTTCTTTCTTCACTTGGCGTTCTTGGCGGTGCCATCAAAAAATAATTTGCATAACACTCTTAGTTTTGAGGTATTTTCAGTACAAAAGTCAAGCGATCGCTTTAAACAACATCTTCAGATGCTATTCATCGCCTCCGCCTGACTGAAATGAGCATTGAATTCTGCAATAGTACTATTGTACCATTAAAGACAGAAAAAATACTCTACACAAATTTAAGTTTGGAGATGAACCGGAAACACGCCCAAGGCAATCAACCGCCCTGGAAGGTCACGCAAAATTGGTAATCGCAGCAGCAAAGGTGGTTGAAAGCTTTGATTTCCCCTCAGAACCGGGGCAAATATCCGCTTTTGGATCAAGGTTTGAAATGCCTGAATAATCCTTGTAGGCAATTCCCGACGGCGTTGCACTTTTGCCAGGTCACGGAGTTCCACAAATCGGTTTTTCAATGGTTTACTCAGTACATTTGCTGCCTCTACAGCGTCTTGAATCGCGTAGTTGATGCCCACCCCACCAACTGGGGACATGACATGAGCAGCATCACCAATGAGTAGCAGTCCTGGACAATACCAGCGCTTGACGCGGCTAGACTCCACAGAGAGAAAGGCGATTTGTGACCAATCTTGTAAATGTTCGATGCGATTACTTAATTCTGGCACCACCTCAACAATAGACTTTCTTAACGCCTCCAAGCCAGCATTGCGAATCTGCTGATAACCGCCTTTTGGGATAACGTAAGCGAGTTGCCACTCATCACCACGGTCAAGCATAGCCACAATGTGACCTGGAGTAAAGTGTCCCATACCGCCCTCAGCATCTTCTGGCTGACGGGGTAAGCGAAACCAGAGAATATCCATCGGGGGTGAGGTTTCGATTGATTCAAAACCACCCAAAAGCCTGAGTTTTGAATGGCGTCCGTCTGCACCCACTGTGAGTATGGCCCGTACTTCATGCCACCCACCCTTTCCCCGATAGCGGACACCTTGAATTACCCCATTTTCTGCAATTAGTTCCTGTACATTTGCACCCATCACCAGATGAAAATGCGGATATTTTTCTGCTTCTTGGGTGATGAACTCCAAAAACTTTACCTGGGGAAGCATCATAATATAGGGGTAGGGGGTTTTCAGGTGACTAAAATCTGCTAAGGTGACGGTATCTTGAGGAGTTTTCAGGCTAAGGTGGCGCATTTTGGTATGGGGCAGTTGCAATAAGCGATCGCTTAAACCCAGTTCTTCCATTATCTGCATGACCGAGGGGTGAATGGTGTCACCGCGAAAATCTCGATCAAAGTCTTTGTGTACTTCTAGAAGCGTCACAGAAATGCCCTGACGCGCTAACAGCAGAGCTAAAACAGCCCCCCCTGGGCCACCACCCACAATACAACAATCAGTGGTTTGGATGTCTAAAATATCATGGGCAGGGTGAACCGTCCCATCTGGGGAAACATTTTCAGGAATATAGGTAGTCATCACAACACCTCCTGACAGTCTTAAAATCAAGAGTAGTCTGCTTTTATGGTTAATCGCTATTTTTTTAACTTTTCGTAGTTACAAAACCTCTATGATATATGGGTAATTTACGTCCTGGACAAAACCCTCAATCTTCCGCTTTGCTTCCATCAGTTGTTTTGATTTTGACTACTGATAGCATTTATTGAAAGAAGATGGCTAGCACTTGCGCAAAAATAGACGGCTGTAGAATTCATGAATTGCCCCTAGATGAATAAAGCGCAGCCCCACATATAACTATTAACTATATACATTTACCTCAAATACTCGTGGCTCAAGTTATTTTAGAGAACGTTTATAAAAGTTTTCCCCCCCGTAAAGGGGAAATTATTACTTCACCAACCCAAAATCCGCTTAAGTATGGGATGACAAGTGATGCCGCGCGGGAGCATCCAGATATTCTCAATGTCTTGCGGCGGATTAACCTGACGATCGCCGATGGTGAGTTTATGGTATTGGTGGGGCCTTCTGGCTGTGGCAAAAGTACCCTGCTGCGGTTAATCGCTGGGTTAGAGGAGATGACTGGAGGGAATATTTGGGTAGGCGATCGCTTAATTAATGATTTACCCCCCAAAGAACGGGATATCGCCATGGTGTTTCAAAATTACGCACTCTATCCCCACATGACGGTGTATGACAACATCGCCTTCGGCTTGCGTCGTCGCTTTGTGGAAGCGGGAGATACCCCTGCATCCTTTAATTTTCGCAAGTGGGGGGAGGACTTGCTGGTGGGGATGAGCAGAAATCTGCCCAAAAAACTCCGCTACATTTCTGATAAAGAACAGGTGGTGAATCAGCGGGTGCATAATGTGGCCCAACTGTTACAAATGGAAGCTTTGCTAAATCGCTTACCCAAACAGTTGTCAGGGGGACAAAGGCAACGGGTAGCATTAGGAAGAGCGATCGCCCGGAATCCCCAAGTGTTTTTAATGGATGAGCCACTTTCTAACTTAGATGCCAAACTCCGGGCAGAAACCCGCGCTCAAATTGTCAAATTGCAGCGCCAGTTGGGGACAACGACGATTTACGTCACCCACGATCAAACAGAAGCGATGACAATGGGCGATCGCATCGCCATTATGTCTGAGGGAAAAATCCAGCAAGTCGCTGCCCCCTTGGAACTTTACAACCGCCCTGTTAACCGCTTTGTCGCAGAATTCATCGGCTCACCACCCATGAATTTTATTCCTGTAGAGTTTCATGCCCCCCTATTAATTACCCATTCTCACTTTCGTTTTACCCTCCCAGAAATCTGGATCAATGCCCTCCAAAAATACGACGGACAAACCCTAATTTTAGGCATTCGTCCAGAACATTTCAGCTTAAGTGTACCAGCCACCAAAAATTTATCAGTGCAAGTAGACTTAGTGGAAAACCTAGGTAACGATACCTTTTTAGCTGTCAGACTTAGCGAATCTGAATCACTTGCGACCAATTTCAACAATTACCTACAAGTGCGAATCCCACCAGACAGATTAATCCGTCTTGGTGAACAACTTTGGTTATCACTCTCCCCCGATAAAATTCACTTTTTTGATCCAGAAACCGAGTTAGCCATATATCCTAAAAACACATTGCCCGCTTTGCCTTTTGAAAAGTAGTTAGATTTTTTGATTGAGCAACGCCACAAAAATAGAATATTTCATATCTACTTTTAGAAATAAAAATGCAGGTTTGATTTCTACCTTTAGATTTATGAATTACTCAGCCAGAATGCTTACAGTTGAGTACTTGGAGGAATCTCCATCTAAGTACGTAAGTGAGGCTACAGACTATGTCAGTTCAAAATATCAAAGATCAGATCCTTGTGGACTTATTAATAGAGCAGCAGCAGCTTATAATTGGGGGACAATCTGGAAATACTAGCTCAGGTAATACTACTAATAGTATACCTAACCTAATTAGTGAGAGTTCTCTAGTTTCCAGTGTCCTAGGTGAGGGCTTCCCAAATGTAAATGGCGGTAGTTCTTCAGCAGACAATGTCTTAGGTACTGGTTATCCCAAACCAACTAGTGGTGCAGCCTCAGTCAAGAGTGTTTTAGGCGATGGCTTCCCGAATATACCTAGCAGTAATTCAACAGCAGCCAATGGCACAGGTAATGTTATACAACGCGGTAATTCTAATCAGAATAGCACCGGTGTAATCGCTTACTAGAGGTGTTTATGTTGCATATTTGCAGAATTAACTTGACAAAAGGTTTCAAATAATTAGACCACACCCTCCGGGACACAGCAATGCTGTGTCCCTAATATCAGAAAAACGTCTGAATCAGGATTGATAGGATTTTCAGGATTTACAGGATAATAGAACTTACGCATTGACAAACAATGGTGAATATGTTCATCGATTTTATTCATTGAAACTCCTATAAATTGTGCGTTAGGGAACGCACACTACGTGTAGGATGCGTCAGGGGACGCATCGAAAAAGCTTGAAAAGAGGGTAAATTTGTACAGTGCGTAAGTCCTAGATAATTTCTGGATCAGGATTTATCGGCGCAAACAATAACGCCATCCTGTTAATCCTCTAATCCTGATAATCCTGATTGGCATTTACAGGATAATTTCTGAATCAGGATTTGCGGATTTACTGGGTTAAAGAATAACGCCATCCTGTGAATCCCATAATCCAATAAATCCTGATTCAGAGATGAGGATTTACTGGGTTAAAGAATAACGCCATCCTGTGAATTCCATAATCCAATAAATCCTGATTCAGACATGAGGATTTACAGGCTTAAAGAATAACGCCATCCTGTGAATCCCATAATCCTGATAATCCTGATTCAGACATTTAAACTTCTGCTGCGTACTGTTCCTGTTGTCTTTCCACAAATGTTTGAACACGAGAGCGGTAGTTTCTCAAGGTTTCATCTACCCAATCGCGATCATTGCTGTTGGCGTATAAATGTACTAATGGTTCACTGGCATCTGGCAAAACTAATAGCCAACTATCATCATAGGGCTGACAAATTTTCACCCCATCAATTAATTCCAGGTTTTGGGCTGGGTGAGTTTCTACTAAATAACGCATCAGTGACCCTTTAGCTGTCCAGGGGCAGCGCACTGTATAGGTTTTGTACAATACACGGGGTAATTCTGATCTTACAGCTGCAAGCGATCGCTCTTGGATAGTTAACATTTCAATCAGCTTGGCAATACAGAACATGGAATCAAACCCCGGATGCAGATGGGGGAAGATAAAACCAGTATCTCCACTACCTCCGAGTACCACATTGGGATATTTCTGAGAAGCTTCCATCAATGCTGTGGGATTTGCCTTAGTGCGAATCACCTTACCATCATGGCGACGGGCTACTTGTTCCACAGCGCTAGAAGCGTGAACTGGTACGACTACCGTGCCTCTGGGGTTAGCTGTTAACATCATATCCACCATCAGCGCTGTCAGGATTTCCCCTCGGATGGGATAGCCAGATTCATCGACTAAAATCAGCTGTTCCCCATTTGCTGAGACTTGAACACCAAAGTTAGCTTTTAATGCCTCAACCACATGACCTAATTGAGTCAGTAGCCCTTCGCGGTTAGTCGTCGTCATCGAGGTTTTATTCAAACTGGCATTCAGCACCACCGCATCAGCCCCAAATGTATCTAACATTTGGGGTAACACCGCCCCAGACACTGCATAAACATAATCAATTACCACTTTTGCCCGACTGTTACGCAGGGTGGAAACATTCAACAGCTTTTCAAAAGCAATACAGTAAAGGTCATTCACCTGGCTGGGGTATGCCACATCGCCAATTTCATGAATTAGTGCCCGCCGCATATCTTCTTTAAAGTAAGCCCCTTCAATTTTCTTTTCCCAGGCTTTGGAGATATTAATCGCCTTGTTATCCATAAATTCAATCAGGATATAATCAGGGCGATCTGGGTGGGCGCGGACATGAATACCGCCAACTACAGACATTGTGGGGATAACGGTGCGGGCGATGGGAATAGCCGTGGCATCAAGGTTTTGAATATTAATACCTACTGACATTAAACCAGCAATCAGCGATCGCGTTACCATGCGAGAAATATTCCGCTGATCACGGGAAACCGTTACCTTAGATCCAGGTTTTAAGGTAGAACCATAAGCAGCCCCCAACTTGACAGCAAATTCTGGGGTAATATCAATATTCGCTAATCCTTGCACACCACGTTGCCCAAATAAGTTGCGTTGGGCGGTGTTTCCCCAAATCAGGTTAATGTTTAAAATTGCACCTGAATCAATCTTTTTACTCGGCCAAACACGCACACCAGGGCTAATTTGGGCTTCTTCTCCCACCGTGGAAAGGGAACCAACCACTGCTCCTTCTAATACATGAGCGCGGCGATCTACACGAGTACCACGAGAAATCACACAAGCCGAAAGATGAGCTTCATCCCCAATTATCGCCCCATTCCAAACTATGGGCCGCTTGAGATTAGCATCAGCGCCAATGGTGACATTATCCCCAACTACAGTTCCATCCTCAATCTGGACTCTTGCCCCAATGCGGCAATTGTCACCAATCACCGCTGGAGTTTCAATAATTGCCGTCTGGTCAACATAAGTATTTTGACCAACCCATAACCCAGGGGAAACTTCCTTGTAGGCAAAGTCAAGTTTTACTTTCCGATACAAGGCATCATACTGAGCCTGACGATAGGCGTCTAAGTGACCAACATCGCACCAGTAACCTTGGGCAATGTAACCGTAGAGGGGTATATTCTTTGCCAGTAGTAAGGGGAATAAATCTTTAGAAAAGTCGCTTTCTGTATTATCTGGCAAGTAATCCAATACTTCTGGTTCAAGAATGTAAGTACCAGTGTTGACGGTATCAGAAAAAATTTCACTACTAGAGGGTTTTTCTAAAAATCGCCGAATTTGTCCTTGGTCATCGGTAATCACCACCCCAAATTCAATTGGGTTGGGAACGCGGGTTAAAATCAGAGTGGCTTTCGATTGTTTTTGTTTGTGAAATGCGATCGCTGCTGAGAGGTCGAAATCTGTTATGCTATCACCGCTAATGACTAAAAAAGTTTCATCAAGGAGTTCAGCAATATTCTTTACACAGCCTGCCGTACCGAGAGGCTGGTCTTCTTCCACAGCATAGGTCATCTGCACCCCAAAATCGCTGCCATCTTGAAAGTAATCTCGCAACACATCCGGTAAATAATGCAATGTCGCAATTACTTCCGTAATTTGATGTCTTTTAAGAAGATTAATGATATGTTCAGCAATTGGTCTATTTAGGATCGGTACCATTGGTTTAGGCAAATCGCAAGTTAAAGGACGTAACCGCGTCCCTGAACCACCTGCCATCAGTACTGCACGCATAATTCCTCCTTAGCTATTTGCAGCTGATGCTGCTTCAACACCCGTGAGCTATTTTCTGTTCCTCTTTAATCTAGCCAATTCCGCCAGCATCCCACGCTGTTGTTTCAGCCAGTAGGGAAATAAATGGCAGATAGGGTATTTTTACTCATAAAGAAAATATTGCTGTTGCATATATAGCTTCAACATCTCACTCTGACAACAAAGTAAGACTGTTTTGGTATCATCTAAATATAGCAATCCTACTAAATCATCTGTGAAAACCTATCTTGATTCTCTCTGTGTCCTCAGCGCCTCTGCGGTTCCTTAAAAAAAATGACTTTTCACCAACAAAAAAAATAGTTAGCTAAGATTCTGTAAGTTACTAAAGGAGTTGATGGAAATGGGTGGATTAATTATTTTCGGCTTATTAGTCGTTTATGCCGGTGGGATTTGGAAGTTCTGGAATGGGTTTACAAAAACTAACTTTACTCAAACTTTGCCTAATCGCATTGGGTTAGCTTTGTTATGGCCAGCTTTATTTATTGCTAATCCATCCTATCGGCGTAATTTTCAAAAGGCACTTAAAGGTTAGAAATTACTATTAACTGTATAGCAGATGGGGAGTTTAGCTGCCAATATTCCCTAGCCCTGCTGGGGAAGTTACAAAAATAGCTATTAATTGATAATTCTTAATTCATCTGCTTATTAAGAATTATCAATCAAGAATTATTTTCTATTAGTCAAGAGGTTGATAGCTGCACCGGCAACTGCGCCATCGACGGCATCCCCAAGGGTGTCTTTACCACCACGAGTAATGGCGCCGGTAGCTGTGCTGGCTGCTGCACCTACCCCTATATCTTGCCGCAAGTTACGGCGTCTTTGATCGCGGGGGCTTCTAGTACCATTGACCAAATTGACAGCAGCACCAGCAGCAGCACCCTTAACGGCATTGTTCAACACCGAACCACGTCTTCTGACAGCACCAGATGTCACACTAGCAGCAGCACCAATGCCAATATCTCTGAATATCTTGTCATCAGCAGCAGCTGGTTTAGCGGGCATTAAAGTAATACTAGCTAAACTAGCAGTTATTAGGCTGCTTATCACTGTTCGTTTCCAGATTTGATTCATAGCGGCACCTTATCACAAAGATAAAAAACTCGAATTTCTTGCTGTGGCAGATGAACTGTTTTTGATTCAGTCAACAGCAGAAATTTCTGACATAAAACCATTTTTATGGTTACATTAAATAATTATTTTTCGCATCTACTAAAAGCAATAATCTGGAATTTCCGCACCAACCAAATTTATCTACATACTTATCGGCAATTTAGTCTTCTGTATGGACGGTTTATGAATCGTCCATACAATCTAAACTATTCAAATAAAAGTCGCTGTAATCTAAAAAACCTGAATCCACTCTTTGACAAAGTATTCAGTCCAAATGCCGTTTTGCCAATAGGGGTCAGCTTCAATCAACTGACGCACTTTGGCTTCATCTTCCGCTTCGTAAATGCCAAAAACTTGAGTCACATCTTTGGTAGGGCCGATAGTGATCAGGACACCGGATTCTTTCTGTTTGGCTAATCCGTCTAAATGCGCTTGACGATAGGGGTCGCGTTTTTCTAACACGTCTTCGCAGTAAGTTCCCCAGATGATGTATTTGGTCATATTTAAATATTTTCCATTATAAATACGCAGACAGAATAATCATACAGAAAGATTCTACATCATACTTAGATTTCGACGCTCATATAGAAAAATTCCCTGGGAGGCAAAGGTGGTAATGAGAATTGGGAATTGGCAAAAACTCTTACCAATTACCAATTACCCATTACCAATTACCCATTACCCATTACCCATTACCCATTACCCATTAATTAACTTCGCAGACTAACGCCGAATTTTTCTACTAAGGCGTCGCGGACTTGATTGTGTACTGGTTGGACTTCTGCTTCAGTGAGAGTGCGATCGCTTGCGCGATAATTTAAGCGGAAGGCCAAACTCCGTTGTCCTGGGGGCACATTTTCACCGCGATACTCATCAAACAACTCTACAGACTCCAGCAACCCTTTACCAGCCTTGGTAATCACCTTTTCAATTTCAGCGACAGTCAGTTTCACAGGGGCGAAAAAGGCCAGATCGCGATCGCTCGCTGGATAGGTAGAATAAGAGTGGAATTTTGGCATCAGAATCTCATCGAGATCCAAAGACTTCAAAATCTCCTCAATATTCAGTTGAAACGCGTAGACAGAATCTGGTAAATCTTTTTCTCGCCTTAATTGGGGGTGTAGTTGCCCAAAAGTACCCAATCTGTTACCCCGCGACCAAAGAGAAGCAGTACGTCCAGGATGCAAGCGCGAATCTCGATGATCTGGTTGAAACTCCACCTCTAAGCCAAGTTGACGAAATACACTTTCTAAAATGCCTTTGGCTTCAAACCAGGTCATCGGTTCCTCACCACCGCTTCTTGACCACTTACCCAAAGTACAATCACCTCCCATTATCCCCCCCAGGGCATCAGCTTCTAGCAAACCCTCCTCTTCCAGCCAGAAAATGCGCCCAATTTCAAAACCATTCAGAGAACCATTTCCCTGCTCCAAGTTATATTTAAAAGCATCAACCAACCCAGCGATTAAATCAGTTCGCAACGCCGAATATTCAGCAAACAAAGGATTTGTCAAAACAATCTGTCTTTCTTCTTCTGGTTTGACCAAAGAATAATGAATTAATTCCGTCAACCCTTCCGCCCGTAAAAAAGCACGTAACTGGCGGATTAATTCCTGATCTAAAGGCAAATAGCCAGCTTCCGCCTTATCTGGTAGAGTATCGCAAAACTTGTCATAGCCATAAAGACGAGCAATTTCTTCAATCAAATCAATTTCCCGCTCTAAATCGCGATAACGATAGGGTGGTACTGTCACCGTCCAACTGCCTTCCCCAGTAGCAGTTAACTGACACCCCAAAGCAGTCAGAATCCTTTCTACATCCTTTGCTTCCAGTTCTCCAGGTTCCTCACCCAAATCAATTGGCCCCAACACCTGATTAATTCGGTCTAAACGCAGAGCAATAGAATGAGACCAAGTAGATTTTGCCGGACGGCTGTCAGCAATCTCCTGCTGGACAATAACCCCACCAGCCAACTCACTAATCAACAACAAAGCGCGGCGATTAGCTGTTTCCAACTCAGCCCGGTTAACTCCCCGTTCATATCTGCCAGAAGCCTCACTTCTTAACCCCACACTGCGAGAAGAACGGCGAATAGCCACAGAATCAAACAGCGCCGCCTCTAAAACTAAGCTTTGAGTACCTTCATGGACTTCAGTTTCTTCTCCCCCCATTACCCCTCCTAGGGCAATAGGTCTGTTGTTAGCAGTGATTAACAAATTTTGAGTTGTTAAAGTGCGAGTTTGTCCATCCAAGGTTTTGAGGAATTCCCCAGCATCAGCCAAGCGCACCCCAATAGCGACATTTTCACCACTAGCAACAGATTGTAAACGCTGCCAATCAAAGGCGTGCAGAGGTTGTCCCCATTCCAACAACACATAGTTAGTGATATCCACCACATTATTAATTGGTCGCACCCCAGCCGCCCGCAAGCGCTGTTGCAACCAATCAGGCGATGGGGCAATTTTTACGAGTTCAATCACCGTACCAATGTAAGCAGGACTTGCTTGGGAATCGATACTTTGTAAAGTTAAATTTCCTGCACCCTTGGTAATTACTACATCACCAGGTTCTGGAATTGACAATTTTTCCCCAGTTAAAGCTGCCACTTCCCTAGCTACACCCACCATACTCAAGGCATCAGCGCGGTTAGCCGTAGCAGTTAAGTCTAGAATCACATCATCTAAACCCAACAACGGACGCACATCACTACCCAAGGGCAGATTTTCCTGAGTAAAAATATGAATCCCGTCTACATCGGTGGGTAAACCGAGTTCTTTTAAAGAACAAATCATCCCGTTGGAGGGGACACCCCGCAACTTTGCCGGTTTAATTTTTAAATCGATATTCGGCAGGTAAGTCCCTGTAGTTGCAACTGGCACATAGATATCTGCGCGGACATTAGCAGCACCGCAAACAATATTTAAAATCTCATCTCCACCAACATCTACTTGACAAACACTCAACTTATCTGCGTTAGGGTGGGGTTGACGCTCAAGCACTTTCCCCACAACAACGCCATTTGCCCAAGTGCGGCGATCTTCAATATCTTCTACCTCAAACCCTGCCATCGTCAGAGTTTCGGCTAATTCTTCAGGGCTAAGTTTTATTTCTACTAGTTCCCGCAGCCAGTTTAGAGAAATACGCATAGAGTGTGCTTGTTTGAAAAATCGTCTTTTGCTCTAATTTTAGGGTGTCTAGTCAGGAATTCAAAATCTCAGATTCTCAAACTATAGGATTCCTATCTGATTTTTGACAAAACTCCGTACCTATTACCCATTACCCATTACCCATTACCTATTCAATTAATCAAGCCAAATGGTTGAAAACCATTTTCAGTAATTCAGCGCGAGTAAACGGTTTAGTTAGATACCCAGAGGCTCCGACAAATCTCGCTTTAACTTTGTCGATAATTCCCTTATTTCCTGTAACAAAAATGATGGGTGTTGCCTTGAACATTGAATTATTGCGGATAATCCGACACAACTCATAACCATCAATTCCTGCCATATTTAGATCCAGTAAAATCAAGTCTGGCTTGTGCCTAATAATTGACATGACCGCTTTTAGAGGCTCATTGATGGTAACCACAGAAAATTTTTCATCTTCTAATAAACGGCTAATTTCTTTGAGAATTGTCGGACTATCATCTACAGAAACGATTTTATAAGTCTTTTTGGCAGTAACAGTAGCAGTAGTTACTTTTTGAGCAGCAGTTTCTATGTTGTTTGGTATTTTAAATTGCTGTAGGTTTTCTCTTGGTAAAGCAGAATTTTCTGGCGATCGCTGTGGAAGAGCTACATCTTCTTCAAAAATACCAGGGTGTTCATTCTTCGTATTGGTATTTGGCAATACCCCTAGATCAACTAATTGCCCGTTCAAGAATTCTGTGATATATTTAGGGAGTTCGGAAAACCCTTCAAAGGTCTTAGGTAATTTATCAAAGGGAGGGTCTGGTTCATGCAATATAATCGAACCCTTAACGATATGAGGATATAAAGTTCGAGCCAGTAGCACTTCATCCTGATTCATAATCACAGCCAGATGACGTAGGCTAAAACCCTTCATCCAGTTGGTTAGATTTTGCTGTATTTCTGGTAAATTTTTGTGATGAAATTTGCTGGCAATCAAAAGATATGGACGCTGATAAGGAGAAGATATTTGCGGAGAAAAAGACTGCCAAATCTGTAATCGCCCTTGGCAGTAACCCATAATTTTTTCACCATCCAGCCTGCAAATTCTGGGCATTTTATCCGGTAGTTCTGTTAATTCATAAGTACCTTCTTTTATTAGCAGAAATGATTCAATTACTTCTTTCCCCAATTCTTGAATTAGTACGGCTGCTTGTGTAGATCCCAGATGTTTTTGCATCACAAGCCAGTAAATAGCTTGATACTCAGGAGGCTGGTTGGAAACATTGCTGTGTTTTTCAGTTAGCTGAGTTTGCCAGTCAGGTTCAAACATCAGACGTAATTGCACGCGAATTTCACTAGTAATTAGGGGAATTTGCTGACTAAGACGACGTAAATGGCGTTCTAGCCGATCAAAGGGTTCTACTGAATGGGTTGCATAGGTAATTTTGCCCTGCTCTAAATATATAGACCAGGAAACTGTGTGGCTCAATACTTGTAAGCACGCGCTGTCAGAAGAATTGATTAACTGTCTTAACAAACTCTGGGGAGATAGTTGAGTAAATGTGCCAGAATTAATCATATTTGAAAGTTTTCCGGGATTTGAAACCGAATCCATGTAAATTTGAAATAACGGCAATAATGGCAATGAGGTATTTTATTATTTTTAACATTTTTCCATGAACAAGGTGTTGGCATACAAATATGTATATATTACAAGCTATGACAAATTCTACATAGCTGTTATGTTACATTTTTGTTGCATTAATCAAGCCTGATATTTTCCTGACCAATTTGATTGATAGTTTTTTTAGTTACACAGTATGCTTTTGAGTCTGATGAGGTTAATTATGTCTAATTAGTTTTAATATTAGAGTCCAATTTTTCTACATGATATCTTTAAAAATTTATCTGAGCAAATGTATATATTTATTATATATCTGGATTTGCTCAATATACATTTTGGTATATCCACTACAAGCGGTAATAGCCACCCCTGATAAATTGTCTTTTACTCAGCTATGCAGTGATCAAGATTTACTTAAATATGTAGAAATTTTGGTGGGAATGAATTGTTTAATAAAAATTAAACTATCTACCATCAAAGATAATAATTTTTATCGGGTCAGCATCGAAAACTATATACTTTAGAGAAAACAGGAATTTTAGCTTTGGACTATAACATAACACAAAAAGTTATGCTTGATACATTAAAACTTGATGAAATCGTAGAGTTTGCTGAAAATCCAGAACCACGCTGTCCTTGCGTGCTATTACTAGATACATCTGGATCAATGCAAGGAGATCGGATCGAGGCGTTAAATCAAGGTTTGCTGAGTTTGAAGGATGAATTAGTCAAAAATTCCTTGGCAGCCAGACGGGTAGAGGTGGCAATCATTACTTTTGATAGTAATGTCAATGTAGCCCAAGACTTTGTGACTGCCGATCAATTCAATCCACCCATTTTGACAGCCCAGGGACTGACGACAATGGGCGCGGGAATTCATAAAGCACTAGACATAATTCAAGAGCGCAAATCTCAGTATCGTGCTAATGGAGTTGCTTATTATCGTCCTTGGGTATTTATGATTACTGATGGTGAGCCCCAAGGCGAGCTAGATCAGGTGGTGGAGCAAGCAGCAGAGCGCCTGCAAGGCGATGAAGCGAATAAGCGTGTTGCTTTTTTTACCGTTGGTGTGGAAAATGCAAATATGACCCGCTTAAATCAAATAACTGTACGTACTCCCCTCAAACTCAAAGGACTAAACTTCATCGAGATGTTTGTCTGGTTGTCAGCGAGTATGTCAGCTGTTTCCCATTCACAGGTAGACGAACAAGTGGCACTACCGCCGATTGGTTGGGGGTCTGTTTAGACTAAATTACAGCTTGATGCTCACCCATTTCTAGCTGTTGAAAAAAATCTATGAACACATCAAAACAGATTCCACAATGGCGGATAGTAGCCGCATCTGTATGTGGCACAAGCCACGTAAAAAACAAGCAGCTGTGTCAGGATGCTCACCACTGGCAGATATTGCCTAATAATGTGTTGGTAGTGGCGGCAGCCGATGGTGCAGGTTCGGCCAGTCAGGGCAAAGTCGGAGCGATGGTTGCTGTGGAAACAGCAATAGAACACATCTCCATGGAAACAGTCACCCAAGACACCTTGGCTGATGATGCTCAGATGCGTGAACTTTTGACTAAGGCCCTGGTAGCTGCCAAAAAAGCCGTGGAAGATGAGGCGGCTAGTAGTAACAATCAGCTTCATGATTTGGCAACCACTTTAATTATTATGGTTGCCACGCCAAAAGTTGTAGCTGTAGCACAAATAGGCGATGGTTTGGCGGTGGCCAAGGATAGCATCGGCGACCTATTCGCACTCACTATGCCTGACAATGGCGAATATATCAACGAAACCACGTTTTTGACTTCACCTGGTGCTTTGGAGACAGCGCAGATGAGATTGTGGCGTGAAGACATAGTCAATGTTGGTGTCCTCACAGATGGACTACAAATGCTGGCTTTGAATATGGTTGTTGGCGAACCTCATAAACCATTCTTTTTTCCTCTGTTCGAGTTCGTAGCAAATGCTGAGGATAAGACATTGGCAAAAGAGCAGTTGGTGAGGTTTTTAAACTCTGAGCGGATTACACAACGCACTGATGATGATTTGACCCTCGTAATAGCTGCATTTAGCAACTAGTTGAGCAATATCTGTGCTGTCTTTAGATTTTAAATAACCTCCGTTAACCATAATTCTCCCATGCAGGTACTACGTTGTCTTCCCCAACCAGAAATTCTCAATCTCACTGTCAGTTTGGGACGTGGCGGTGAAGCTTGTGTCTATGCAGTGCCCTCAGATAACAATTTGGTGGCAAAGATTTATCACAAGCCCACTGTTACCCATGCCGAAAAACTCCAGGCGATGCTTGCCAATCCGCCAGAAAACCCTACGGCTAGTGTGGGGCATATCTCTATCGCTTGGCCACAGGAACTGTTGCAGGGGTTAGATGGCAGTGGCAGCATTATCGGCTTTTTAATGCCGCGCATTCAGGGGATGCGGCCGATCATCGACTTTTATAACCCCAGAACTCGCCGGGAACACTGTCCTTTATTCAATTATCAGTATTTGCTACGTACTGCCCGCAATTTGGCGGCGGCAATTGCTGCTTTGCACGCTAGCCAATATTATATTGGCGATGTGAATGAGTCGAATATCCTTGTCAGTGATACAGCACTGGTGACTTTGGTCGATACGGACTCTTTCCAAGTGCGTGATCCAGAGAAAAATATAGTTTACCGTTGCTCTGTGGGTAAGCCGGAGTTTACTCCTCCAGAGTTACAGAATAAAATTTTTGCTCAGTACGATCGCGAAAATTCCCATGATTTATTTGGGTTGGCTGTGCTGATCTTTCAATTGTTAATGGAAGGCACACACCCATTTTCTGGCATTTTTCAAGGTGTTGTGGAGCCACCCCCCTACGAAGCCCGGATTGTTGCTGGTCATTTCACTTACTCTCACAAGCGGCAAGTACCGTACTTGCCTACCCCCATTGCTCCTCCTTGGGAAATTCTCCATCCCAGGTTAAAGGAGTTGTTTGTGCGTTGTTTTGAGGATGGCCACAACAACCCGCAAATGCGCCCCAGTGCCCAAACCTGGCTGTCAGCAGTAGCGGAAGCTGAAGATAGTCTTGTTACCTGTAGGGTAAATCCTCAACATCACTACAACAACCACTTGCAAAAATGTCCGTGGTGTGAACGGGCTTTGCAATTAGGCGGACGTGATCCTTTTCCATCACACAGGGCGATCGCATTAGGAGAACATCTCCAACCACGTGCCCGTAGCGTCTCCCAGAGAAAACAAGCCAAAAATCGCTGTCCTCAGATTCCACGTCTAACATACCCAGTTATCCCAAAGTTCCCAATTCATCATTGGCCCCTAGGATTCGTCCAAACTTTTTCTACACATAAACCTCTCAAAACAGCAAATTTTTACCCGATGATTGTGGGTATTTTGGGGTTTGGTTTATTGGGATATTTGGATTTAATGATTAAATTTACTCGCCCCTTTGTTTCCCAAAATCCTTACACTCAACAAAGGTTGATGTCTTCTGAGGAAAGTAGTAATAATCAAAATCTCACTTTTGCAGAGTACTATCAGCGGGGTGATGCGGCCTACAAAGAGCGAGACTATGGGCAAGCAATTAAAGATTTTAGCCATGCGATCGCAGAAGACCCTACACAAACTAAAGCTATTGTCAATCGTGGCAATGCCCGCTATAACCTGAAAGACTATGAAGGCGCATTGGTAGACTATAACCACGCTCTGCAAATCAATCCTCACGAGGTGAAAGCTTTTGTGAATCGGGGCAATGCCTACTATATGCTTGCCGATTATAGTAGTGATCCTGATCGAGAGTACAAAAAAGCGATCGCTGATTTTAATAATGCCCTAAGTCTTGATAATCAAGAAGCTGAAGCTTATATCAGACGGGGAATAGTCCGCTCTCAAGTCGCCAAATATCGCACCGACTCTCAACAAGAATACAAACAAGCGATCGCCGATTTTACCCAGGCAATTAAACTGAATTCATCAAAAGCAGAAGCTTACTTTCAGCGAGGTATAATCCGTTATCAAATTGCCCAATATAGCAGCAATTATGCCCAAGAATACAAACAAGCGATCGCTGATTTTAACCAAGCATTAAATATCAATCCCCGACTGGCAAAAGCTTATCTTAAACGAGGGATGGTTCACTATGAACTTGCCCAATACGGCGAAAGTGGATCTACCCAAAGCCAGATGCAAGCAATTGAAGACTTACAGACAGCCGCCAAAATCTCTCTTGAGCAAGAGGATATGGATAATTATCAACAAGCACTCAGCAATATCTGCGTCATCGTAGAAAATAAATGTGACAGTTTATTCCAAAGCTCAAGAATATTGGAACAAAGTAATTAAAGACAAGTAAATAAGTAAATATTATAACTAGCGACTTTGTGCTTTTGATTAGACAAAATCAGCCCTTTGGGGGTAGCATAAACTCACGCTAGTTATTTTATTTTGTTTAGATTTTATACATTTTTATGCTAAAATATGTAACTTATAGATATTCATAAAGCTTTCACATATAAATTATTTTAATTTACCTTTTCTTTATAATTTGAGACAAAATTATAGTTAAATTGTCTTTAGAGAAAGATAGATAAAAATTCAATTCTTCTCGAATTTAAGTGCATCCTCTTCATCCCGATAAAGCGAATTAATAATCTAAGAAGCAAATCTCCGAGGTAATTGCATGAAAGCGGTGATTTTGGCTGGAGGGCTTGGTACACGCCTCAGTGAAGAAACCAGTATCAGACCCAAGCCGATGGTTGAGATTGGTGGTAAGCCAATTCTCTGGCACATAATGAAGATTTACTCCGCCCACGGCATTAATGACTTCATCATCTGTTGCGGTTACAAAGGCTACATTATTAAGGAGTATTTTGCCAACTACTTCTTACACATGTCAGATGTAACTTTTGATATGCGATTTAACCAAATGAATGTACATTCTGGTTATGCTGAACCTTGGCGAGTCACCTTAGTGAATACAGGTGATAGCACAATGACAGGTGGACGATTAAAGCATATCAGTGAGCATATTGGTAATGAAACTTTTTGCTTTACCTATGGTGATGGTGTTACCGATATAAATATTACAGAGTTAATCAAGTTTCATCAACAACAAAAGACCTTAGCAACACTCAGCGCTGTTCAACCAGCAGGACGTTTTGGGGCAATTTCTCTAGGACAAGAACAAACTAAAATCACCAATTTTCGCGAGAAACCCGAAGGTGATGGCGCTTGGATTAATGGCGGTTATTTTGTTCTCGAACCTGAAGTAATCAACTTTATTGCTGATGCATCCACTGTATGGGAAAAAGAACCATTAGAAAAGCTAGCTGATATGGAACAGCTATCGGCTTTCAAACATCATGGTTTTTGGCAACCGATGGATACTTTACGAGATAAAAACTACCTGGAGGATCTCTGGCAGAGTGGCAAGGCTCCTTGGAAGGCATGGTAGGCTTGAGATATTATCTCCAAAACTCACTGGGTTACTTTAATTTCTGGGGCAATAATATCAATGTATGATTTTGCGATTATTGGTGGGGGAATAGTTGGACTTTCTACAGGAATGGCTTTAGGCAAAAACTATCCCCATGCCCGCATCTTAGTATTAGAAAAAGAAAGTCAATGGGCATTTCATCAAACCGGCAATAATAGCGGCGTAATCCATTCGGGAATTTACTACAAACCAGGCAGTTTTAAAGCTAAATTTTGCCGTGAAGGTAGCCGCTCAATGGTAGAATTTTGCCAAGAACATGAAATTGAGCATGAAGTTTGTGGTAAAGTAATTGTTGCCACTGAAGAAACTGAGCTACCACGCTTAGAAAGTCTCTACAAACGAGGCTTAGATAATGGGATAAAAGTTGAGAGAATCAGCCCAGAAGCAGTTAAAGAAATTGAACCCCATGTTAGATGTGTAGGGGGAATTCGGGTATTTTCTACAGGCATTGTTAATTACAAGCAAGTTTGTTGGAAATACGCTGAGTTAATTCAAAAGCAGGGGGGAGAACTGCGTCTAAATACAAAAGTACACAAAATCTCCCCAAGTGGTGAAAATCAGGTACTGGAAACAAACAACGGCAGTTTTGAAACCCGTTTCGTGATCAATTGTGCTGGACTGCATAGCGATCGCATCGCTAAACTAGCACAATTAACACCCCAAGCCAAAATTGTCCCCTTCCGGGGTGAATACTACGAACTGATTCCCGAAAAACGCCATCTCGTCAAAACCCTCATTTACCCAGTTCCTAATCCAGACTTTCCCTTCCTGGGTGTCCACTTTACCAGGATGATTGATTCCAGCGTCCATGCAGGGCCAAACGCAGTTCTCAGCCTCAAACGAGAAGGTTACAAAAAAACCGACTTTGACATAGGAGACTTTGCTGAAGTCATCACCTATCCTGGTTTTTGGAAACTAGCAGCAAAACACGCTGATGAAGGCATTCAGGAAATCATTCGTTCCTTCAGTAAAGCAGCCTTTGTCAGAAGTTTACAAAAACTCATTCCCGAAGTCCAAGCAGCCGATTTAGTTCCCACCCATGCAGGAGTCCGCGCTCAAGCATTGATGAATAATGGTTCCCTTGTAGACGACTTTTTAATCGTTCAAGGACAAAACTCCATCCATGTTTGCAATGCTCCCTCCCCTGCGGCAACTTCCTCTGTAGAAATTGGCAAAGCCATTGTAGCTCAAATTCCCCAACAGGCACACTTGTTAACAGCAATTAACGCCTAATGTTTCACAATCAAACTATCTTGAGCAATTTTTGTCTCCCATTAGTAACTGAGAGCAAGTTTTTCTAGAGAGCAAGATAGCAATTAGAACTTACGCATTGACAAACAATGGTGAATATGTTCATCGATTTTATTCATTGAAACTCCTATAAATTGTGCGTTAGGGAACGCACACTACGTGTAGGATGCGTCCCCTGACGCATCGAAAAAGCTTGAAAAGAGGGTAAAGAGAGTACAGTGCGTAAGTCCTAGCAATATCATAATCAGGGTTTAGCATTCATTACTTTTCTCAGCCATTCTTGGTTATTCATCAGCAATAACCATATTTGTCATGGGCCTGTAAAAAAAGCATAAAGTTAAAAAGTCATGAAAATTCTTGTCACCGGTACAGAAGGCTATCTTGGTTCCCTATTACCCCCCCTATTAATCGAACGGGGTCACGAAGTTATCGGACTAGATACCGGATTTTATAAAGTTGGTTGGCTGTACAACGGTACTGAGGTGACACCTAAAACCCTCAACAAAGATATCCGAAATATTGCTCCTGAAGATTTGCAAGGTGTAGAAGCAGTAGTCCACATGGCGGAACTCTCCAACGACCCCACCGGACACCTAGCACCCCACATCACCTATGAAATCAATCATCAAGGTTCAGTTCGCTTGGCTAACCTAGCTAAAGCAATGGGTGTACGTCGCTTCGTCTATATGTCTTCGTGCAGCGTTTACGGCGTTGCTAGCGTTGGTGACGTTACAGAAGAATCACCGATTAATCCCCAAACAGCCTACGCAGAATGTAAAACCCTAGTAGAACGAGATGTCACACCACTAGCTGATGACGACTTCTCACCTACTTTTATGCGGAATGCTACCGCTTTTGGCGCTTCCCCCAGAATGCGGTTTGATATTGTGTTAAATAACTTAGCCGGGTTGGCTTGGACTACCAAAGAAATCAAAATGACCAGTGATGGTACACCTTGGCGTCCATTAGTCCATGCATTAGATATTTGCAAAGCAATTGTCTGCGCCTTAGAAGCACCACGAGACATTGTACATAACCAAATCTTCAATGTCGGAGACACAGCCAATAACTATCGAGTCAAAGACATTGCTCAAATTATTGCTGATACTTTCCCAGGTTGTCAATTGTCCTTTGGTGATAACGGTGCAGACAACCGCAGCTATCGGGTATGTTTCGAGAAAATCAACACAATCTTACCCGGATTTAAGTGTGATTGGAATGCTCAAAATGGTGCTCAACAGCTATTTAATTTGTTTAGTCAAATTGACATGACCGAAGATACTTTCTTGTTTAGAGGATTTACCCGCTTAAAGCAGCTAGAGTATCTAATTCGTACCGAGCAAATTGATAAAGACTTCTTTTGGAATAAAAAGTAAATCCGCTATTTAATTAGCAGCAAGTTCACCCAATCTGCCGAAGCAAGGAAATATATTTTCTTGCTTCGCAAACATCTCATGTACCAAGCTGATTTACTAATTAAAAGCCTAATTATTTAGGATACACTATGAATAAATTGCTTACTATCGCTATTCCTACCTACAATCGTGCTGCATTATTAGATAAACAACTTACTTGGTTAGCAAAAGCCATCAAAGGTTTTGAATCTGAGTGTGAAATTATTATTTCTGATAATTGTTCAACAGATAATACCCAGGAAATAATTCAAAAATGGCAATCTAATTTTAGCAATGTTGTATATAAAGCGAATAGAAACATTGAAAATATAGGTTTAATGAAGAATATTGCTTTTTGTCTGCAAGCCGCTACCAGTAAATATGTCTGGACAGTTGGTGATGATGACCCAATTCAGGAAAGAACTCTCGCTTATTTATTAACCCTCATCCAGAAGAATCCAAGTTTAGGATTAATTTTTTTAAATTGCTATGGACGAGATAAAATTACAGATAAAATCATCGTAGAGCGCTGGTTTAATAGCGATAGCGATGCTCCAATTATTGAGGGAAAAACTGTATTTCAACGTTATTTACAGGAAAGCTTCGGTGGCGTGTTGTTCATGACAGCAACAGTTTATAAAACAGAACTAGTACAATGTGCTTTACAACAGTGGTCAACTTCTTATAAAAACTTGGCATCTCAAGCATATTGGACTGGATTTTGTGCCGTAAATGGTAGTGTCGTCGTAACTCAAGATACTTATTTGGAATGCACAATGCATGCCAGTTCTTTAGAACAAGATCCAAAATGGTCATTAATGATGCGATATATTCATATACCAGAGGTTTATCTCAAATTATTAAATATAGGATATTCTCATAGTTTTTGTCAGCAGATGATTTCACAGAATTTCATTAGAATAAGTGACTGGAAAATCTTGCTAGGTGCTTTCAGAAGATGGCCTGTCTTAGCAATAAGCATTCTCGTTTTGTACTTAAATATGGTAGGTAAATCTGTTTATCAATCAATCTTTAATAATCAGAGTTTAAACACCAGTTCATAGCATAAAATGTTAACTTTGTTTCAAGTTACTTACATAGCTGATTTTTGGCAATAATTCTCTCTAGCGAACTACTAATTAGTATGAATAAATTACTGACTATTGCTATCCCGACTTACAATCGTGCCGAGTTACTTGATAAACAATTAGCATGGCTAGCTCAGGCTATCAAAGGTTTTGAATCTGACTGTGAAATTTTAGTTTCTGATAATTGTTCAACAGACAATACTCAGGAGGTTATTAAAAAGTGGCAAAAAAATCTCAGCTATATCACATTTAAATCAAATAAACATTCTGAAAACTTAGGTGTAATGAAAAATATTATTCACTGCCTAAGTACTCCTACAACCAAATACGTTTGGACAATTGGTGATGATGATCCAATTCAGGAAAGAGCCGTTGCTTATGTCATTAATAAACTTAAAAAGCATGATAAATTATCATTATTGTTTCTCAATTTCTCCGGTAGACACAAAATAACTGGGGAAGCAGTCCACCCACCTACAATTATTGGCAACCGCTGGTTTGATGCTGATACTGAAGATGGTTCTGGTGATGGTAAGGCAATATTTGAACATTGTTTTTCCAAAAGTGTTGGTGCAGTTATTTTTCTGACTGCTACAGTATACCGTGCTGACTTAATTAAACGCGCTCTACAAATTTGGCCCGATGCTGCGAGTAATTGGATATCCTTAGCATATTTAGCTGGGTATTGTGCTGCCAATGGCAGTGTAATTGTCACTAAAGATACTTATTTGGAATGTATTGTTGGTGTGAGTTATTGGCAGAAAGAGCCACAGTCAGCACTATTAATGCAATATAAACACATTCCAGAAGTAATTTTGAAACTGGAACAAAATGGATACTCTAAGCAATTTTGCCGCCGGATGATGTTAAATAACTTCCGAGAAGTTAACTTGAAAGTTTTCTTAGGTGCTTTGAGAAGATGGCCTGTATCTGCCATGAAAATAGTAGTTCCCTTTTTGGCTTTAGTTAGTATTTCTGCTTTTGAAGTAATACCTATGAAAGAATTTAAACTTGCAGAAGCAAATGAAGTACCTACTCAAGAACTCAGAAAATATGACCCATAAATTGCTAATTAATAGGGGAATTTTCTCATGCTAAACAGGGTTAAAGAAAAAATCTCAGTTTTAGAATCTGAGTTGAAGTATAGAGTAGAACTTTCGCAACATCAGAAAAATTTACCCCTGCTGGGAAAAGGCGATCGCCTAATTTCTGAATCTCTAAAACGGGATGGTGCTTACATCACTTCTTTAGCAGATTTGGGGTTAGCATCAACCACACAACTTTTGCAAGCTGCTAATAGTTTATTACCCACCATGGCAACTCCGCGAGATAGCCATGCAGGTTACAAGTTGCCACAAATTTATACAGTCACAGATTTACCAGAATTTTTTGCCTGGGGAATTGAAGCACGACTACAAAATATCATTGAAAATTATATAGGACTGCCTATAGCTTTTCATGGTGTACATTTGCGGAAAGACTTCCCAAATGATCAGCAATTGCAAACACTGCTTTGGCATAAAGATGCCGAAGATCGGCGGATGATTAAAGTCATTATCTACTTGCATGATGTGACAGACAAACACGGCCCTTTTGAATATGTGCCAAGGCGTTACAACTTGTTAGCAAAATTGAGTGATTATCGAATTGACTACGAGCTTTTACAGTCAAATTATTTAGGTATCAATGATGAAAAATTAAACAAAATCATCCCCAAATCAGCTTGGAAATCTTGTCCAGGAAAAGCTGGAACCGTGATTTTTGTAGATCCGAGAAATATTTTACATCACGGTACTGTGAGAATACAAGAGCGGTCAACACTATTTTTCACATACACAGCTAACCTA
Source organism: Cylindrospermum sp. FACHB-282 (assembly GCF_014697195.1). GTDB lineage: Bacteria > Cyanobacteriota > Cyanobacteriia > Cyanobacteriales > Nostocaceae > Cylindrospermum. The sequence goes on from NZ_JACJRJ010000004.1 coordinate 33,818, forward strand.
CCGAAGCGACCAGAACTTTGCACCCAATATAATGATGATACCTTTGCTAAACCAAGTAGACAATTAACCGCTTAGAGCATAATTCATTGAGTAATAATCCAAGGATACTAATTTAATCATGATATTTACCCAAACCAAACTTCCCGGCGCTTTTATTATTGACTTAGAAGAAAAACCTGACTCTCGCGGCTTCTTTGCTCGTACCTTTTGCGCTCATGAATTTGAGTCCCATGGTTTAAAATCAACCGTGGCTCAATGCAACCTTTCTTTTAATCATAAAAAAGGTACATTACGGGGAATGCACTATCAAACTCTCCCAGCAGCAGAAACCAAATTAATTCGCTGTACTCAAGGAGCTATCTATGACGTAATTGTTGATATGCGTCCTGATTCCCCAACTTACCTGTCGCATATTGGTGTGGAACTGACTGCCGAAAACCACCGCGCTCTATATGTACCAGAAATGTTTGCTCACGGTTATCAAGCATTGATAGATGGTGCAGAAGTTATGTATCAAGTCGGTGAATTTTACACCCCTGGATATGAACGTGGTTTACGTTATGATGATCCACTTTTAGATATTTCTTGGCCTCTAATCGCCACAGAAATGTCAGAGAAAGATATGAATTGGCCTTTATTAGAATCTATCTTGATAGGAGTTTAGTAATGATTATTTTAGATCAAGCTCTCAAAGCTAGAGCCGCAACAGGTAATCCCATCAAAGTAGCCATGATTGGCGCTGGTTTTATGGGTAGAGGCATTGCTAATCAAATTATCAATTCCGTTCCCGGAATGGAATTAGTAGCTATCTCCAATCGTCATATTGATACAGCAAAACGAGCTTATTTAGAAGCAGGAATTGAGAATTTCAAGATTGTTTCAACTGTAGCCGACTTAGAAGATGCGATCGCACTAGGACAATATGCGGTCACAGAAGATGCCATGTTACTGTGTCAAGCTGATGGCATAGATGCAATCATCGAAGTCACAGGAACAATCGAGTATGCGGCTCATTTGGTGCTGAGTGCGATCGCACATCACAAACACATCATCTTAATGAATGCCGAACTCGACGGCACCATTGGCCCCATCCTCAAAGTCTATGCAGACCGTGCTGGCGTCGTTCTCAGCGCTTGCGATGGCGACCAACCAGGGGTAGAAATGAACCTTTACCGCTTTGTCAAAAGCATTGGTTTAACACCACTGTTGTGCGGCAATATTAAAGGACTGCAAGACCCCTACCGCAATCCCACCACCCAAGAAGGTTTTGCCAAACGCTGGGGGCAAAATCCCACCATGGTGACAAGCTTTGCCGATGGCAGCAAAATTTCTTTTGAGCAAGCGATCGTCGCCAATGGCACAGGTATGAAGGTAGCCAAGCGCGGAATGTTGGGATACGAATACACCGGTCATGTCGATGAAATGACCAAAATGTATGATGTCGAACAACTCCAACAACTCGGTGGCATCGTCGATTATGTCGTTGGTACCAAACCAGGCCCAGGAGTATTTGTCTTTGCCACCCACGACGACCCCAAACAACGCCATTATCTCAACCTCTATAAACTAGGTGAAGGCCCCCTTTATAGCTTCTACACCCCCTATCACCTTTGCCACTTTGAAGTTCCCCTATCAGTAGCACGTGCCGTCCTATTTCAGGATGCTGTTCTCTCTCCCCTAGGAGGGCCAATTGTCGATGTAGTCACCATTGCCAAAATCAACTTAAAAGCAGGCGAAACCCTTGACGGCATTGGTCGTTACATGACCTATGGACAATGTGAAAACTCAGAAATTGTTCACCAAGAAAACTTACTGCCAATGGGTATCGCTGAAGGATGCCGCTTAAAGCGAGACATTCCCCAAGATCAAGCCCTCACCTACGATGACGTAGAATTACCTGAAGGCCGACTCTGTGACCAACTGCGAGCTGAACAAACAGCTTATTTTGCTCCCTCAAAAACCTTGGCACTTGTCAAGTAATATTTAGTTTTCCGAGCGCTTGAGGTTGTAGTGAATAGCCTCAAGCGCATTCATCTTTTTGTTCAAAATGAGCTAATATCTCTGAGTTAACCTGATATTCTATTTACACCTCTAGCTTCTCACCTTTATTTTGTGACGCTAAATAATTTAGTTTGAGACGCGCATTCATCTACTAACCCTAATCTAGAAAAAATAATCTTTACATATTTTTGATCGGGGTAATTTTGCTTCAAAATATAACTAAACAACATACATCAGATACTCACAATCTACATTAGTTGTAGAGCAATCTGGAAGATTTAGAAGCACTAGAAAAACTGTTGCTAACAATTAAACCCGGTGTAATCTTTCTTTTATCTGGTAACTTCACTGGCAATGCTAGCTGGAATCTAACCCACAGCAAACCGGATATAAAATTATTCCCTCTGTAATCCTCTACGTATTTCAAAATCAGCCTCCCAAACTAACCAGCCGCAAACAGGAAGTTGACTAGATTTATGTCGATTTTGCAGGCTAATCAGCTAAGAACCTAATCAAAAAAGCAAAGTATAGGGGAACATTCATGAAAATTGCTCTCGTCCATGATTACTTAACCCAACGGGGTGGCGCAGAGCGCGTGTTTGAATTGCTTTGTAAACGCTACCCAGAAGCCGACATTTTTACCTCTTTATACGATCCACAAAAAACTATAGACCTGGGTGAGCGGATCATTAACACAACCTTTTTGCAGAAAATTCCGGGAGCAGCAAAGCACTTTAGGTTGATAGCTCCCCTATATTTTCCAGCCTTTCGATCCTTGAATTTGCAAGACTACGATCTAATTATCAGCAGTAGCACCAGCTTCGCAAAAGCAGTGCAAAAACGTCCAGATGCACACCATATTTGTTTTTGTCATAATGTTACCCGCTTCTTGTGGGATACAGAAACATATTTACGCGAATACGGCGACTATCGCTATTTCGCGCCTTTAATTGAGCAAGTTTTTCAACTAATGAGAAATGTAGACCTGAAATACGCTCAGGAACCTGACTTTTATATAGCTAATTCGAGCATTGTTGCCCGCCGCATTCAAAATATTTACGGCAAACAAGCGATAGTAATAAACTATCCAATTGATACCAGTAACTTTGTCTTTTCTGATACAAAAGACGACTACTATCTCGCCTCAGCTAGAATGATCAGTTACAAGCGTCTTGATATAATAGTCGAAGCTTTTAATTGGCTAGGATGCCGATTACTAATATCAGGTGACGGGCCCGAAAAAGAAAGGTTAAAATCCAAGGCATTACCCAACATCGAATTCTTGGGACACGTCAGTGATGGCACACGCAAAGACTTATTTTCTAAAGCAAAGTCTATTATTGTTGCTGCCTTAGAAGACTATGGATTAGTGCCAGTAGAAGCCAACGCTAGCGGAACACCAGTCATTGCCTATGGAGCAGGTGGGGTATTAGATACTCAAATACCTGGTAAAACAGGAGTCTTTTTTAAAAGACAAACCCCCGAATCTTTACAAGCTGCATTACTAGAGTCCAGGGAAATTACTTGGAATTACGAAAATATCCGTAATCATGCTGTAACGAATTTTTCAGAGCTAGCTTTTTTTAGTAAGGTCGAGAAAATTATCTATCAAGTGTGTGGCGTACCTCAATCATTTGATTTCTTAGTTTAAGGATAATAAACGTGATTCAAAATAGTCTAAATCCCCATATAACTCCGGTTCCAGAAACAGAACCAGGTTATGGGCAACTGTTTGCAGTGCTTATCCGCAGATTTCCTTGGTTTTTACTAGTATTTATTAGTTCTACCGCTATCGCAGGTATAGTAACTTTTAAAACTCATCCTACCTACAAAAGCTCCATGCAGCTGCTAGTAGAGCCTAACTATCAAGGTAAAAAAGTAGGAGCTGGAGTAGAAAGCCAGTTTACCGACTCTAATGTTGAGATAGACACTGCAACCCAGCAAAACTTAATGCAGAGTTCTGGACTTATTCAAAAAGCAGTTGATAAACTTCACCCTGAATATCCAGATATAACTGTCAGTGAAGTTAAAACCTCTTTAGTCTTAAATCAATTAAGAACTAAAGAAGATAACGTGGCCACAAAAATCTTTCAAGTTCAATATACCGATACAGATCCAGAGAAGACACAAAAAGTTCTCGCTGCTATCCGCCAAGTCTATGTGGAATATAACAAACAACAGCAAGATTCGCGGTTACAGAAAGGTCTGCAAATTATCAGAGAACAGTTGAGAAAGGCCAGTGACGAAGTAAATGCATCTGAAGCAAACCTCCAACGGTTTCGCAAAAACCAGAATTTAATTGATCCTGAGTCACAGGCCAAAGCTATCGAGATAACCTTAAACACTATTGAACAAGAGCGACAAACAGCTCGTTCTCAATATGAAGAAGCTTTAGCGCGCCAAAAATCTTTGGAAGAACAACTTAACCGATCTCCGCAAAACGCCCTGGTTTCTTCCCGCCTCAGTCAGTCTACTCGCTATCAAGGGTTACTCAACGAAATTCAGAAAACAGAACTGGCTCTAGGCCAGGAACGCTTGCGCTTCACCGATGATACTCCGAGTGTGCAAAAACTGATAGAACAACTCCAGAGCCAGAAAATACTATTGCAAAAAGAGGTAGGAAGAACCTTAGGCGCACAGTCTGCCGGTGCATTCACTTTCGGAGAAACTCTCCTCGAACAAGGACAACTCGGTCAAATTGACCTCAACCTCGCCGGTGAGCTAGTAGAAACCCAGACTAATATAGTTGCTTTAAGCGCTCGCGATCAAACTTTGGCACAGAAAGAGAACGACCTACGTCTGCAACTCAAACGCTTCCCCTCTCTGTTGGCTTATTACAATCGCATACTACCGCAGTTACAATTTAGCCGTGAAAGATTAGAGCAATTGTTAAGAGCGGAGCAGCAATTGCGCCAGGAACTTTCCAAGGGTGGGTTTAATTGGGAAGTGGTGGAAGAACCCCAAAAAGGCGTGCAGTTGGGGCCAAACCTCCAGCAGAATCTCTTGTTGGGTGCAGTGGTGGGGTTAATGTTAGGAGGCATTGCGGCGTTTATTCGGGAAGCATCTGATGATTCGGTTCATACCACTGCTGAGTTAGAGAAGCAGGTGGCTCTGCCGTTGTTGGGAACAACTCCCAAATTGCCGCCAGCCAACAAGAGAGAATCAGTGATCAAATTGCCTTTCGGTAAGCCAGAAATCCTTGCCCCTTGGACAATTCAGGTACTGCAATCCCCACCACGTTGGGAATCGCTGGATCTAATTTATAAAAATATTGAACTTTTAAATCCCGTATCTGACTTGAAATCTTTGATGGTCACTTCGGCTTTGCCAGATGACGGTAAGTCAGCTTTGGCACTGGGTTTGGCCATGAGTGCCGCCCGGTTACACAAAAGAGTACTGCTGATTGATGCCAACTTACGGGTTCCCAGTCTGCATACACAGCTCAATCTTCCTAATGAACAGGGTCTATCAACACTACTAGCAAGTGATGTCACCCTACCCCATCAGATTGGTGTTCCATATTCAGGCTCATCTTACATCGATATTTTGACCGCCGGGCCAACCCCTGGTGACCCAGCTAATTTATTGAGTTCCCCTCGAATGATGCAATTGATGGCAGCATTTGAGGATAACTATGATTTGGTACTCATAGATGCCCCACCTGTTCTCGGCTTAGTCGATGCCATGCTTACGGCCTCATCTTGTCGGAGTGTCGTCATGGTGGCCAGCATTGGGAGAGTGACAAGAACCCAGCTTACCCAAGCTACAGCTATGTTGAGTAAGTTAAATCTCATTGGGGTTGTAGCAAATGGAGTATCAAACTCTAGCAGTGCTTACGTACCCTATCCCAAGCAACAACTATTAGCGCTACAACAAGCTGTGGAAAAATAGCTAGATTCTTCTAACTATTCACCACGGTCTACTCATAAGTGACGGCAGAGCGGCTTTCATCCTATTTGATTTGTGAAAATCGCCAGGCTCAGATCCCCGACTTCTTAGAGATGTTGGGGGTCTTTTTCTATGGCTAACGCCACGCTGCCCTATCACTAATAATTTAGGGTCGCTATGGACTGGGATTAACTGTTAATTGTCAACTATCAACAGTTGAATTTTTAAACATATATTCTGATATTTCAGTAATACTTATTACCGATCATGCCTCTTTAAAACCCATAATTAAATTAATTAATTGGCTGACATTAAAGGACATAAAATACATCTAATCCCCCAGTCATACTAGAGTTTATCTAAGGAACATTTAAAGTCTATCTCCTTGCAGCAAAAGGCTTTAGAGAGATGTTTAAGATTTAATTTGGTTGAATCACTCCCAAAAGTTACGAATTTTACTTAATTGGATTATTTGTAATCATTGAGCTTTTTTATTGCCAACATATTTCTTCTATTTTCATCAGTTTAAATTGGCTGAATTCATCATATCTTAATATTTTATTGACAAAAGCAAGGTCTGTTTAAAGAGTAAATAAAGAATTTGTCTAAACAATAGATATTTCTACAGAGTCTTATATTCTAGAGATTGAGAGCTACATCCCAAAAAGTTAGAAGGTAAGAGTGGACAGGTTTTTCCCAAGGGGTGATGGAATGAATTGCCTTTGCACCTCCCTAGCAACCCAATCTTTAGGGAGAAGGCCAAGTGTCCTAACTAGCTCCCCAGTTATTTTAGTTGCTGCCTGCTTACTTAGTATTGTTGTTTTCTGTAGATATTGCACTTGCAGAATTTCGCAAGATGTGGGCTTGTCTGGAAAGCAAGTTATACAAGACAAAATAGTATATTTTCGCAGCCAGTTATCTCCAGTGTTTTAAAGCAACAACACTCAGATCGGAATCTTTGGCATTCCTAGCCTGGGATATGAGGTCAGCAATCTACTACTGTATAAATTGAAAGAAATATGACAACGTCAATAATTCCCAGTTCACAGAGTAATTATACTGTGCCCCAGCACTACCAAGATTATCCCTCCCCATACTGCACACTTCAATGGAGACGGGGTCAGTTGTTGGTCAAGCAGCCAAGACTTGTAAAACAGCCATATCTGCCTTTACTGGATAGAAAGGAATCGTTAGTAGAGTGCTTAAAACATTCCCCTGCCAATTTGGTGAGTATAGATCCAACGCTGGGTGAGGCTTTACTACGGTTTTGGGCAGATGCCTGTGAGCAAGCTAATAAGCCAATATTCCTCAGCATACCCTCTGGCAATAAACGAACGAAACAAGGTAGCCGAATTTTGAGGTGGTTTCAGCGGCCAATTGACTGGATTACTGCCTTGGTTTTGCTGCTAATACTGAGTCCAGTGATGCTGGTATTGGTTTTGCTGATGTGCATTTACTCACCAGGGTTGCTTTTTTCCCGTGAGTGGTCTGTTGGAGAGCGGGGTAAACTCTTTCGAGCGATCAAGTTTCAGACAACTGTCAAGGAAAACATCACACCTCTAGGGCACTGGCTATGTAAGTCTGGTTTAGACAATCTGCCTCAATTATGGAATGTGCTACGGGGTGAGATGAGTTTGATTAGCCCTCGTTGTTGGACTTTAGAAGATGCTGTACGGCTAAGTTCAGAAAGGCAACAAAAACTCAATCAGCTACCAGGAATTACGGCTTCATGGGACGTAGAAGAACAGTCTAAATGTTGCATTTAGGTAGCAAAGCATTGTGATTTTGGCTGAATTATTCGGTTCGTCTAGGACATTAATTACCCTAGCTACTGGTCAAGTCATATCTGAAAAACCTTTTGATGACAGCCACACAGCTATACTATAGCCAGTAGTTACTCCCCACAAATTCACACCCAGTCAAGTTATTTTTCCTCTCCTCAATTTTGCAAAAATGACTTTAGGAAAGCAGTGCGGTAATTTTTTAATTCATTTACTGCACTCTATCTAGATAAAAAATTTTTAGCATAGCATCTATAGTGGTCTGTCTTCCTTGCCAAACTATTGTTGAAAAATATCCATGCATCGTAAACTTTCTCAACCACTCAGCAATCTGCTCAAGGCTACTAGATTTTGGCAGGAAAACTTTTTGATTTTGCAAGAATTTAAGCACTTTCGCCAAATTGCTATCCTTGCCTTAATATTTTCATTTTTGGCAGCAACATTTGAAGGTGTTAGCCTTGGGTTTTTGCTATCGTTTTTACAGAATTTAACTAGCCCTAGCGCCGAACCAATTCATATAGGAATAGAATGGTTTGATAATTTGATATTGGGTGTTAATACCTCGGCAATTAGCCGACTATATCGCATATCTGGGCTAATTTTATTAAGTACTTTGATACGTGCGACCTTCAATTACTTTGGACAAGTATACACAGAATTAGCTCAACTACATCTTGGCGATCGCTTACGTAAGCAAATTTTTGAACAGTTGCAATCCTTATCACTCAGTTATTTTGCTCAAACTCGTTCAGGTGAACTGATTAACACAATCACTACAGAAATTGAGAGGATCAGACAGGGTTTCAGTGGGGGAGCATTTTTGCTCACCAGAGGATTGACAGCTACGGTCTACTTAACTACCATGTTTTTGCTCTCATGGCAAATGACGCTAATTTCTGTATTTTTATTTACCCTTTTAGGCGTCGGATTGTCAAATTTGAATGCCAGAGTGAGAGAAACAAGTTTTGGTATGACAATTGCTAATGCTAATTTTACATCAATAGCTATAGAATTTATTAATGGTATTCGCACAGTTCACGCCTGTGGCACTCAAGAGTTAGAGCGTCAGCGTTACTATAAAGCTAGTGATCAAGTAGTTAGTAGTTCAACTAAAGTTGTTTTAACTTGGACACTGGTAAGGCCAATTGCTGAAGCTGTCGCTACTGCGGTGCTGGTGGGGATGATTATTTTGGCTTTCACTAACTTTGTGGTGAATGGCACGCTACAAGTTGCTTCTTTACTCACCTTTTTCTTTGTACTTTTTCGCCTTGTCCCATTTATTCAAGATATTAATGGCACCAGAGCATTTATCAGCACTCTTCAAGGTTCAGCAGACAATATTAAAAACTTGTTGAGAACTGATGATAAAACTTACTTTCATAATGGAAAAATTGAGTTTCAACGTTTAGCCAGGTCAATCGATCTAGTATCTGTGGATTTTGGCTACAGTGATAATCAGCGAGTGCTAAATAATATTACACTTACCATTGAACGGGGAAAAATGACAGCACTAGTTGGAGCATCTGGTGCTGGTAAAACAACACTTGCCGATTTAATTCCCCGATTTTATGATGCTACAGATGGCTATATTTTCATCGATGAAGTTGATGTACGGCACTTTGAAATTAACTCTCTACGTAGAAAGATAGCTGTCGTTAGTCAAGATACATTTATTTTCAACACTTCTGTTTGGAACAATATTGCTTACGGTGCATCAGACGCTACTGAAGCTGAAATTCATGAAGCTGCTCAACTGGCGAATGCATTGGAATTTATTTTAGAAATGCCTGAAGGTTTTGATACACAGCTAGGAGATAGAGGTGTGCGGTTGTCTGGAGGACAAAGGCAGCGAATTGCAATTGCGCGAGCTTTGCTGCGGAACCCAGAGATTTTGATTTTGGACGAAGCTACGAGTGCTTTAGATTCTCTATCTGAGCGTTTAATTCAAGAATCATTAGAAAAGCTGTCTATTGGTCGAACAGTAATTACAATTGCTCACCGTCTCTCTACTATTGCAAAAGCAGATAAGGTTGTGGTTTTAGAACAGGGACGGATAGTAGAGCAGGGTAAATATCAAGAACTACTTGAGCTTCAAGGTAAGCTGTGGAAATATCACCAAATGCAATATGAAAACACTCAATCAGAGTAGGTAAATTACCTAATAATGCTAGCAGCCGCTAAATTGTCTGGCTCTCCTCTGAGGTTTGATCGTACAGATATCCAACGGGAACTTAGCTATATAAACTTAGTCCAAGATTATTTAAAAATCTTCGATAAAGTTTGCTGAAAACTAACTATTGGTCACTCAAATTTATGAAAGTTACACTCACTTGCAACACAGGTTTGGGGACAGGAGGACAAGGCGTTTGCTTGGCAAATGCAGCAGCAGGGTTAAGTACGATCGCAGATTTAACTGTATTTTGCGCTGGTTTGGAAAAACCACCAGCTGATTTTCCAGTTCATCCTGTGGGAAATTCTCCTTGGAGCAAACGATTACTTACTACCCCTTTGTTACGTCGTCGTCATGATTGGGCTGTGCTCCTCAGTGATTTATATTTTGATCGCCAGGTGAGCAAAAGATTAAAATCTCAATCCTGTGATTTAATTATGGGGGTAGCAGGTCAAACTAATTTGGGATTTAAGGTAGCTAAAGCAAAAGGTGCAAAGGCTTGGCTATATTGTCTCAATAATTATCTTCCCTTTATGCAAGCACAAATTCAGCAAGAGATGCAGATGCTCTCTGAAGCCACTGTGGCTAGTATGAATCCGATGATGCTGCAACGATTTTTAGGGGAGTGTGTGCAAGCTGATTTAATTGTTGTACTTTCAGAAGTGGCAAAACAAACTTTTGTACAAGCTGGATTTGCACCAGAAAAAGTTGCGGTGCTCACACCTTTTGTTGATGGGGTCAGATTTCGTCCGGTTCGGAAAATTGATGAAGTTTTTCGGGTGCTTTATGTAGGGACAATTGAACCTCGTAAAGGGGTTCCATATTTGATTAATGCTTTTTCTCAAGCCAAGATTCCTAACTCGGAACTTTTAATAGTTGGGGGCACTTCAACTCGTGCTTTGCGAATATTAATCGAAGATGCGTTAAGTCAACACGCCAATATTAAACAGGAGTTTTGGGATTTTAGTCGGACTGATCCTACAGAAGTTTTTGGCAAATGTTCGGTTTTAGTTTTACCTTCTGTTGAAGATGGTTTCGGCTTGGTGGCCTTAGAAGCCATGGCTTGTGGATTGCCTGTAATTGTTACTTCTCAATGTGGGGCGGCTGATGTAGTGTCTAATGGTGTTAATGGTTTTATTGTCCCTCCTAGAAATGTGGAAATTTTGGCGGAAAACCTCATATTTTTAGCGGAAAATCAAGCAACTAGAACAGAAATGGGAAAAGCTGCTAGAATAACATCGGAGCAACAAAATCAAGAAATTTACCAGCAAAATTTGTGCGAGATATTTAGAAATCAAGAGTTAATTAGCTAGTTGCATAGATGTAGGGTGGGTTATCAAAAATAGCTAGTTTTATCTAGTTATAGTTTAATCATTTCACCTAGAGAGAAAAGACTGAAATTATGAATTCAACATTGATTGAACAGCAAATGATCCACCATTGCACCACTGCGGATATTCGAGGGGGTGGTGGCATAGAAACTTATGTAGCTTCTTTGGTAAATTCGCAAATTTCTGGGGTGAGTAACCGGACAATTAGTTCTCTGAAGAATCTGGAACAAAGGCAGTTCAAATTGCTCCATATTCATGACCCAGATATGCTGGTAGACCTGCGGGAAGAATGTCCAGCAGTATTTACTCTGCATAATCACTCTAACTACTGTCCTAGTGGGACAAAATATTTAGCAGATCGTGGTAAACAATGCGATCGCAATATGCACCCCCTGGGATGTGCTTGGGGACATTTGGTAGACGGCTGTGGGAGTCGCAGACCGCAAAATATTTTGCTTAACTGGCAGAATACTTACAATTTTTTAGATGCGGTCAAAAAACTCAGTATTCCGGTGATTGCCAATAGTGATTATGTGCGATCGCAAATTATTAGTAGTGGTCTATCACCTGAGCGGGTGGTGACACTGCGCTGTGGTGTGCAATCACCTAAAGGTACTACTGAACCTCTGAGCCGGGAAATTCATCAAAATCAACGAATTTTATTTGTTGGTCGCATCGTCCCCTATAAAGGCATTGAATGGCTAATTAAAGCGTTAGCAAAAACTGATCAGCGAGTCCATCTCGACATTGCTGGTGATGGTTGGGGTAAACCAAGTATGGAAAAATTAGCCCAGCAGATGGGATTAAGCGATCGCATTACTTGGCATGGTTGGTGTAATAGCGACAAATTAGCAACACTTTATCAACAGTGCTTGGCTGTAGTTTTTCCTAGTTTCTGGCCTGAACCTGCCGGACTTGTAACCCTGGAAGCATACAGCCGCTATCGTCCCGTAATTGCTAGTGCTGTCGGCGGTATTCCCGAACATCTGCAAAATGGTGTCACAGGTATCCTTGTCCCACCAAATCACATTTCCCAGCTAGCTGCTGCCATCAACGAACTAGCATCAAACTATTCCCTGAGCCGATTGATGGGTATACAAGGTGAGGCTTGGTTTCAGGAAGAATTTACTATTGATGTTCACGTTCAGCGACTAGAAAACATTTACGCCAAAGCTATCGCTGACTTTAATTCTTGAACTGACTAATAGCTCACAAAGTATTACAATCCTGTGTTTATAGCATCCCCTTTCTTGGAGACAATTTATCGAAATTAAAACAATATACTAAACTAAATTCTTAGACAATTATTGTCTAGCATCAACTGATGAAAGTAAATATAAAAATTCACCCTTGTAAAGCTCGTATCCATGAATACCAAGTTAGTAGTAGAACCTCTAGTCAGTGTAATTATCCCCACCTATAATCGACCAGAGTACCTCAAGCAAGCGATTGCCAGCGCCGTCCAACAGACTTATCAAAATATTGAAATTATTGTTTCTGATAATTGTAGTTTGGAAGACCCCCAACAAATTGTCGAATCTTTTGGTGATTCCCGCATTCGTTTTTGGCGACATAAACAAAATGTGGGCATGATTGCTAATCAACTATCTGCCTTCAAAATGGCCCAAGGCAAATACGTTGCTAGTCTTCATGATGATGATATGTGGAATGAGGACTTTTTAGCAAAACTTGTGCCACCCCTAGAAGCAAATCCTGAGTTAATTCTGGCTTTTTGCGACCAATATATTATCGATGCCCAGGGAGAAATTAAGGAAGCTGGCACTGAAGAAAATACCCGCGCGTACCTCCGAGATAAACTTGCCCCAGGAATTCATCAACCTTTTACCAAAATTGGGTTAGTTGATAAAAGTATTGCAACTGCTGCTGCTTGTGTAATTCGCAATCATATTATTGATTGGGATAGCATTCCTTCAGAAATTGGCGGTATGTGGGATTTATATTTAACTTACCTCTGCTGTATATCTGGTCTTGGTGCTTACTATTATCCAGAAAGACTGACCCAATATCGTTCCCATGATCTAGCTGATACTATGATCAGTGGAAGTCGAAATGTGCGGGCAAAAATCTGCAAAGCTAAAACCGAAATGTTTTGTTATCAAACCTTGATGTTAGACTCTCGTCTAGAGGAATTTAAAGAACACTTTGAACAGCAATGGTTAGCAGCTAATACTACTTTAGCAATTGGGATGTTGCGGATGGAACAGATAACAGCAGCACGTCCTTATCTTTGGCAGGCATTGAGCCAACAAAAATTTAATTTGCGGACTATAGTCGCACTGACTATCAGTTTCATTCCGCGATTTTTAGCAAATCCATTGCTAGGAACAGCCAAATAAGGTAATAGTGTCTTGGCGCTGATCATCTTGTTAATAAAAGAATTTTGAGTTTTATAAGGGAGGTGGTGTGTGAAACTTTGCATTGTTACCCACAAAGTTAAAAAAGGTGATGGACAGGGCCGGGTAAACTATGAAATTGCTCAGGAAGCAATTCATCGTGGTTATCAGCTGACATTATTAGCCAGTGAAGTAGCATCAGAGCTAGAAGAAAGTAGTAAGGTTAACTGGGTAGAAATTTCCGTTAAAGGATATCCTACAGAATTCATCCGGAATTATCTTTTTGCCAGAAAAAGTGCAGATTGGTTGCGGCAAAATCGCGCTCGCCTGGATTTAGTCAAAGCCAACGGAGCGATTACTAGATCGACTGCTGATGTGAATGCGGTGCATTTTGTCCACAGTTCATGGCTGCGATCGCCTGTACACATTTCTCGCAACCGCCGAGATTTATATGGTTTTTACCAGTGGCTATTTACTGCGGCCAATGCCCGTTGGGAAAAACAGGCTTTCCAAAATGCCAAAGTCGTCGTTGCGGTATCAGAAAAAGTAGCCCAGGAATTAGTTAACATTGGCGTCCCCCGTTCAAAAATTCGGGTAATTATCAATGGTGTAGACTTGCAAGAGTTCTCTCCTGGTGAGGCTTACCGGCAAAAATTAGGTCTACCAGAGAATGTCACTTTGGCCTTATTTGCTGGAGACATCCGCACACCCAGGAAAAACCTAGATACTGTGCTGCAAGCCTTGGCAAAAGTTCCCAATTTACATTTAGCAGTGGTAGGGAATACAGAAGGTAGCCCCTTCCCCCAGCTAGCAGCAGAACTAGGGTTAACTGAACGGGTGCATTTTGTGGGATATCGGCGTGATATTGCCGATATTATGCGGGCGGTGGATTTATTTGTCTTTCCTTCCCGTTACGAAGCTTGCACTCTTGTATTGTTAGAAGCACTTTCCTCCGGACTACCCGTAATTACTGCCACCGCGACGGGGGGTGCAGAGTTGGTGACACCAGAATGTGGGATCGTTTTACCCGACTCAGACGACATAGAGGCTTTAGCCGCAGCATTGTTGTCTTTGGTAAGCGATCGCTCACAAATGCAGCGAATGGGTGAAGCAGCTCGCTCAGTGGCTGAACAACATAGCTGGACTACTATGGCCCAAACATATCTGGATCTATTTGAGGAGTTAATTCAGAATGAGGAACACAGTTCTCATCCCAACTTATCGCCGTCCCCTAGATTTATCACGTTGCCTTTTAGCGCTACAGGCACAAACTAGACCAGTTTCCCAGGCGATCGCCATAGTCCGCGATACAGATACAGAAACTTGGCAATTCCTCTCCCAATTCAACCCCCACAACCTACCCTTGCAAATTGTCAAGGTGACACAATCAGGGGTAGTAGCAGCTCTCAACGCCGGACTGGCAGCAGTAGAGGGCGATATTATTTCCATTACTGATGATGATGCCGCACCCCACCCCGATTGGTTAGAGAAGATTACCGCTCACTTTACCGCCGATAGTTGCATTGGCGCTGTTGGGGGGCGTGATTGGATACACCACGGCAGCAAACTAGAAGATGACTCCCGCCTAGTAGTCGGTCAGTTGCAGTGGTTTGGGCGCGTGATTGGCAACCATCACCTGGGTGTTGGTGTACCCCGTGAAGTCGATGTTCTCAAAGGTGTGAACATGAGTTTTCGCCACAAGGCCATTGAAACATTGCGCTTTGATGAGCGAATGCGAGGTACAGGGGCCCAAGTACACTTTGAAATGGCATTCACCCTCACCCTCAAACGGGCTGGTTGGAAGATTATTTATGATCCTAGCATTGCTGTAGATCACTATCCGGCACAACGTTTTGATGAAGATCAGCGCCGAAACTTTAATGAAACTGCCCTAGTTAATTTAGTCCATAATGAAACCCTCGTTTTACTAGAGCATTTGCCCCCTATCCGTCGGGCTGTCTTTTTGGTCTGGGCATTATTAGTAGGCACTAGAGATAGTTTGGGCTTAATCCAATGGCTAAGACTTTTCCCCAGCCAAAGACAACTCGTGGGTAAAAAGTTGCTGGCATCTTGGCGTGGACGTTGGCAGGGATGGCAGACATATCAGGAACTGGGGATTAGGAATTAGGGATTGGGGACTCTTTACTGGGGATTGGGGACTAGGGACTCTTTACTGGGGACTAGGGACTAGGGATTAGGGATTAGGGATTAGGAAAAACTTTTACCAATGACCAATGACCAATAACCAATGACCAATTACAAAGTGATTTCTAAACAAATACTTTTCAATAGTTCTTTAAAAGATAACTTTTCTCCTCAAGAGCGATCGCCACAGGCTTGGACAGTAATTCTGGGCTTCGTACTCTTGACCATAGTTTGCTATTTTGCCGGTGCTGCTGCCATGTTGCGCCTAGTGTTTCCGCTGACAGCTTTGGTGGTAGCCTTATTTTTATACTTGCGGCATCCCATTCTCTACATCGGCTTTACCTGGTGGATTTGGTTTCTCACTCCTTTAGCTGCTCGCTTAGTTGACTATCGAGTTGGTTGGGATCCCACCCGTCAAATGCTCATAGCGCCCTATTTAGTGGTGTTAGTGACGATAATAACTTTTTTTCGGCACCTTCCTGGCGCTTATCGCCAAGGGGGTTTACCTTTTATTTTGGGTTTTGTTGGGGTTTTCTATGGCTTCCTTGTAGGACTCATTTATAACTCACCAATTCCTGTAGCACGGGGTCTTTTGGACTGGCTTAGTCCAATTATTTTTGGTTTTCACCTATTTGTGAACTGGCGAGATTATCCCAGTTATCGCCAGCATATTCAGCGTGTATTTGTTTGGTGTGTGTTGATTACTGGCGCTTACGGCATATATCAATTTGTGGTGGCACCAGAGTGGGACAAATATTGGCTAATTGAATCAAAACTCTATAGCAGTTCGGGAAATCCTGTTCCTTTTGGGATGCGCGTCTGGAGTACGCTGCACTCAGTTGGGCCCTTTGGGGCTGTGATGCAAACTGGTTTGTTACTGTTATTGACCAGTTCAGGAAAATTAATTTTTCCTGCTTCATCTGTTGGTTACTTATCATTTTTGTTAGCTCAAGCCCGTACTAACTGGGGAGGCTGGTTATTAGGGGTAATTATGATTATGGGTTCAGCTAAAGCCAAGGTGCAAATGCGCTTAATTACCATAATCTTAGTGATGGCAATGTGTGTTGTGCCATTAATCACCATTGAACCAATTTCTAAGGTTGTTACTTCTCGATTAGAAACTTTTTCTAATCTGCAAGAAGATGGCAGCTTTAAGGATAGATCCGGGAGCTATGACAGAAACCTTGGTCTAGCCCTTTCTAATGGTTGGGGTAATGGGTTAGGAAATATCTGGAAGGTGAATGAAAAAACAGGACAAATAGAAGTATTTGTCATTGACAGCGGTATTTTAGATATGTTTTTCACCTTGGGGTGGTTTGGTGCCATTTTTTATATGGGTGCGCTCATATTGATGATTTTCAGTGTTAGCAATTATAGTGAAGCTCGTTTTGATAGTTTTCTTAGTACTTCCCGCGCTATAGCCATTAGTGGTTGTACTCAGCTAATTATTGGTAGTGGCATGCTGAGTGTGGCGGGTATGATTCTTTGGGGATTTTTTGCTATGGCTATGGCAGGACATAAGTACCATCAACATCAGCAAAATTCAAAATTTTGAGCGGTTTTTTGAGTTGGTTAAAAAAGAAAATCTTAAAATTTTCATGGGACTGCTATAAATTATGAAATTAATGGTTGTGATGCCCTTAGCCGAGCAACGGGGCGGCGGTGAAATGATGCTTTTGGATTTGATGCAACAGGGGCGTAATGCTGGGGTTGAGTGGTTGGTGATCTTTTTAGAAGATGGGCCAATGGTGGAACAAGTGAAAAATTTTGGCATTGATACGCGAGTTGTAGAAAGCGGACGTCTGCGCCAAGTCCATCGTTTTATGGCGGCTGTTTTCCGGATAGCGGCGATCGCCCGTCGAGAAGGTGTAGATGCGATCGTTAATTGGATGTGGATCACCCATATCTCTGGCGGTTTAGCAGCCATAATCGCCGGTTTACCTGCTGTGTGGTACCAGCTAGAAGCACCTCATGACAAGCCTTGGTTGGTGCGTCTTGCCACTTTATTACCAGCAAGAGCGATCATCACTCTCTCAAAAGATGGTCAAAAAGCACAGTCCCAGATTTGGCCCCATAGACCTACACCTTTAGTCTACCCTGGTGTCGCCTTAGACCGATTCGAGCCTTCTATCCTCCCAACTCCCGCAGCAGCAAGAGAGAAGCTAGGATTGCCAATGCATGGGCCGTTAATTGGCATTGTCGGGCGTTTGCAGCGCTGGAAGGGCATACACGTACTGATTCAGGCAATGCCTAAAATTTTGCAAAAGTATCCTGATGCCCATTGTGTAGTGGTTGGGGGTAAGCATGATTTGGAAGCAGATTATGAGGATTTGGTAAAAACACAAATCGCCGACTTGGGACTTAACCAACAGGTAATTATGGCGGGGTTACAGCGTAACGTCCCGGAATGGGTGCAAGGGATGGATGTATTTGTTCATGCTTCTGATAATGAACCCTTTGGGATTGTGATTATTGAAGCGATGGCTTTGGGTAAACCGGTGATTGCTGGTAATGCTGGGGGGCCACCGGAGATAATTACCGACGGTGTTAATGGACTGCTGACACCTTATGGTGATGCTGATGCTTTGGCGATCGCTATCCTCCGCTATCTTGATGACCAGGAATTTGCCCAAACTGCCGCTACAGCCGCCCGAAAACGCGCTCTAGAGTTCTCTACACAGCATTACGCTCAAAATTTCATTAACGCAGTGCGATCCGCTTTGCCTAATGTTTTCACGCCAACAGCGAAAACACTTCCTGGGTTAAAGAATTTTTAGAACTACTCGAAATACTTCATCTCCCCGACTTCTTAAAAAAGTCGGGGAGATTTTTATCTACCAATGATTTAGAATTGCTCTTATTTAATAGCAACTTAAAAAAAATAATGTGACAGATACAAGCCCGAAACCCTATCAAATCAAATTTTCTTAATTTTAAATTTTAAATTTAAATTTTTAATCTCGGTATTTCTGCCATCTGGTTGCCGCTTTTCTGGTAAAGTTTTTTTATGCATGAGGTAATTATGAATCAAATCAATCGAGTGGCAATTGTAGGAGGCAGCCACGGTAATGAGTTAATCGGGGTATACCTAGTCAAAAAGTTTCAGCAGAATGGCAATTTGATCAACAGGTCAAGTTTTGAAACTTTAGCATTACTCGGTAATCCCAAAGCCATTGCAGAAGGCAGACGGTACATTGACAAAGATTTAAATCGTTGCTTTCACAATTCAGTCTTGCAAGATATCACACTTTCAACTTACGAAGATTTGCGGGCCAAAGAAATTCAACAGATTCTACAACCGCCAAATCAGCCCATAGTGGACGCAATTGTTGATTTGCACACCACAACCGCCAACATGGGGTTAACTCTCATCCTCGGTGATATGCATCCTTTGTTATTACGGTTAGCAGCATATCTAAGTTCAATAAACCCTTTAGTCAAGGTCTGTAGTCATCAGCAAGCTAGAGGTAGTGGATATCTCCGTTCCCTCTGCGAATTGGGTTTAGTTATCGAAGTCGGTGCAGTGGCTCAAGGTATTTTAAACGCCGAATTGTTTCAACAAACAGAGCAGCTTGTTTATGCTGTTTTGGACTATTTTGAAGGGTATAATCAAGGTAAAACGCCCCAGACAAGCAATACACTGACACTCTACAAATCTCTTAGTGTTGTCGATTATCCCAGAAATCAAGAGGGTGAAATTCAAGCCATGATTCACCCCCAGCTTCAGTTTAGGGATTATGAACCACTGCATCCAGGTGAGCCATTATTTGTGACTTTTGATGGCAAAGAAATATTCTATGAGGGAGAGTCTACTGTTTATCCAGTATTCATTAATGAAGCAGCTTATTACGAGAAAGGAATTGCTATGCATCTCACCCAAAAGCAGTTGATTCAAAACTTATAAGTTGCAATAATAGCCCAAGTTGCTAGTTATGTACATATAGCCTCCGAGTTTGGTAATAGGTAATTGAGATGAAATTCTTACCCATTACCAATTACCAATTACCAATTACCCATTACCCATTACCCATTACCAGTCCTTCTAATGGTGAATCTATTTACCAACCATCAATTCTCTGGTTTCCATTACCCTGGGGACATCGTAGTTTCTAATTAATTCATGGTACACAGCCAATGTTTCTTGATGCACCCGCCTGGTGTTGAAGCGTTCTAGGTTTTGTTTGGCGCGGTGTTTCCAGTTGTATAGAAGTTTGGGGTTACTGAGTAATTGCGCCAAGGCAGTAGCTAAAGTCTCGCTATCTTTGGGTGGCACCAATATACCAGCCTGTCGATTATCTAAAGTCTCAGGAATGCCGTCTACATCACTAGCGACGATCGCACAACCAGCTTCTCGCGCCTCTGTTAACACCAAACCAAAGGATTCACAGTGTGAAGCCAGAACGAAAACGTCTGTAGCTAGCATATAGCGTTGTGGTTCTGACTGGAAGCCTTCAAAATGAATGCGTTCAGCAAAAGGTGTACTTTGCACCATAGCCTCAAATATTGGCCGATCTGGGCCATCTCCGACTAAATATAGATGTGCTTCGGGAAAGTCCGTCGCAATTTTCACAAAAGCTTCAATTAACTCGCTGATGCCTTTGCGGTTATACATCCCAGCAACAGTAGCGATCGCCGGTCGGTGCAGTGGTAGGGGTTGGTAATCTTGAATATGCTGATGCCGGGGACTCCCCAAGGTGCCGTTAGCAACTACGCGCAATTTTTTCGCAGGTATCCCCCGTCTGATCATTGAATCAGCTACCGCATTACTGACAGCAATTACCCGATCTGCCATTCCCATCAGTACTGAGCTACGCTGAAATTCATTGTGTACAGTAGAAACTAAACTATATTCATCTCCATTTTTCATCACCCCTGCTAGCACAACTCCTGTCATCATGTGTGCATGGACAATATCTGGCTGAAACTCCTGCACAATCTCTCGATAACTCCAAGCAGCTTTGATCATATTTAGTAAAGTCCGCGACTGATCTAGCTGATAGTGGTGAACGCCATGACTTGCTAGTAATGTCTCATATTCTCCACCAGATGAGGCGATCGCCACATCATGACCATTTTGTGCCTGCAAACAGGCTATATCTACTGCCACATTTACAATGCCATTACCAATTTCTTGTACATGATTTGTTATATGTAAGATTCGCATTTAAATTTTCTCCACAGTGATTACTCATGGCAAACTCACCCATGTTACCAATGTAGATGCAACCTCTGTTTACACTAAATCCTTAATCGCCACAACTACTAATTGTTGGCTTTAAAGAAAATTTCCTCTTTCCACATAAATCGCTGAATAAACCCACGGGGTAAACTCAGATTTTGTGAAGCATATGAAGCAATTGCTCTATTTTTTTTGTCCTGAACAGATCCAATTGAAAGATGATAAGCCGCGGCAATATCCTGTAACTTCAAGAGAATAAATATCGGTGATCTCCAGAACAACCAAATTGGATACTGTAGCAGTTCAACTTTAATTCCTGCTTGGGTAATCGCTTCCTTGACTAATTCATAAGTAGCCTCGTGATCTCTATGACAATCTTTACGATGAGGCACATAAACTTCTCCAGGTTGATAACACCTCAGCAATTCAGCAATCTGCACTATCGTTTGTTGTCTTTGCTCTAGACTTAAATCGCGCAGCTTCCCATCTTGCTGATCCAAAAAATGAATTTCTGAAGAATCAACTCCTAAAATACTTAATGCTGTCACCGTTTCTTGTTTGCGAATTTGGATGATTGCATTTTGCGAAATTGGATCTAAACTAACTGCTCCCCCTCCATCTGTTAAAAAAGCAACTATTACTGGTATTCCCTCCTCCCGTTTCAGAGCAATCATTCCACCACAGCCAAAAGTTTCATCATCTTGGTGGGGAGAAAAAACCATTGCTGATTTTTTGCTAAATGCTAGGGGCTTACTTCCCCAATCTAAAATCCACCTCCCTACTAAGCTAGAGTGAATATATTGCAGCAGATACAGACTATTTTTGGGAATTAACTTTTGTAACTGTTTTAGCTTTTTTTTGACATTCATAGTTACTGTACTGCTCAAGTTATAAAAAATTGAAAGATTCTTGTCGGACATTATAAAAATGATTGATTGCGGCGACAAATATCTGACTTTTGTCGCTTTTAGCATTTTGCTATTCAATCAAGTTAATCTTGCTTTCTAAATCAAAAATCACTCATCAGACAATTAGAGAAAAATCATTCATCCATGATAATTTAATCAGAGTAATTTAATATTTAGATTATTTGTTGTTTGTGTGAACTTTCGGACTTAATATGAAGAATTAGCAGATTTATTTTTTTAATTGCCTTCTTCATAAATTAGTTGTAGTTAATATGATATTTCTTTGGTTTTAAGCAAAACAATTCAAAATTTAAACAAAATTAAAGACTGTTAAAGAAGGGTATTTTAACCCCGACTGTAGCAAGATCACCCATGGTAAAATAAGCCACCTGTAGACCTACGCCATTAGTATTCCCCTAGGCAATGGGTATTATACCCTTTCTTTCCTAATAATTTGTGGTACATTTTTGTTTGGCTGTTATGGGTGTTTAGACGCTACCATAATTGGCTATTTTTGATGTTTAAGTGCCTATTTAAAGATTAAATATAGAGACTCAGACAAGAGGTTTATCTCTACCTTGAGAAATATATCTTCTGGCTCCAACTTTAAGAAAGCTAGATTCATTAAGATTACTCAATTATTGTGATAAAAAAGCGCTAGTAATCGCGGCAATCTACACATAACTATCGTATATATAACAATATTATCTAATAAGTGAGTGAAAATTTTTCTTGATAATTGCGGTATATGGGGTGAAATGAGCAACGGTACAGAAAGTTACCTAAGGCTGAAACGGTTACTACACAGGCATTCTAATCATCCTGTTCATTAGGGTTGTCTGGATCACGCGATCGCATTTTCCCCTGCATAACTGCAAGAGGCAAAGAGAAATGATAACGTCCCAACATATTGATGTGAGGTATCCGCTCAATAAGTCGGGGCGGACTACCCGAACAGAAACGATTTTGCGCCATTTGAGGCTTGCCGCTGAACGATTTACCCCGGATTATTGAGCGCTTACAAACAAAATACTGTAAACTATTTGAGTATTAATGCTTGATTTCTCTAACAACGAGAAAATGTTGAAGGGTATACAAGTCTAATTCGCATCTAAATATTATGCATCTAAACTTGAGGGGAAGGATGAAATTACTAGAGAAAGTGGCAGGTGTCATAGTTGGTACAGTAATAGCAACAGCGTCTAGTATTACTTCTGCCGAAGCTGCAAGTTTTCAACTATCGGGAAGGTTGAAGAGTGGGCAGACTTTCAGTGGAGTTTTCTCTACTAATCCATCTGCAACAGATGGATATATAGAAGAAGAATATGGTAGGTACGATCTCAGCAGTTGGTCTGTAGAAGTTAGTAGAGTGCCTGGGAGCTATTCTTCCTCACCTCGAAATGGTTATGGTACTATCTTTGTAGACCTTAGTGTTTCACCAGTCTACAAATTAGAGTTTTATACCATTCAAGATTTTTCCGTACTAGCTGTTCTTCTCAAACCGGAATTTTTAGTAGAAAATGACTCTCAACCAACAGCAGATGAACTAGTAAAAGCTAGCTTATTACCATTTAGAACTTTTGAAAATGGAAACTTAGAGTATTCCGAAGTAGCAAGTGTGAGTATTACACAGGTTGCAGAACCTGTTCCTGAACCCCTGACTATTGCAGGAACAGTGTTTGCTGGTTCTATGGGGTGGTGGTTGAAGAGTAAGCGAAAAGGATTTTCCGCAGTATAAACTTACTCAGGACTTACGCATTTATATTGGCAACAATACCTAGATTGGTCAAAAAGTAGCCCACTAACTGATTTGGAGTACCAAATTCAGTGGGGGACTTACGGCGTAATACTTAAAAAGTCCTATAGCTGTAGTGTTCACAAAATTTATCCTAGCAGCCGATACATAATCACCTTTCCTTTCCAATTTTCTTCCACAAAAACCAGGTACTCACCATTAGAACGACGAAAAGCGCGGATACCGTAGGGAATATCAATCCAGCCGCTTTCCTTGCCAACTTCTGGGCCTGGTTTTAACTTTTGTACAGCCTCTCCAGTGGCTGTCTTGTAAACATTCACCTCTGCGGTTTTCATGGTGACAGCAAACACATAATCTTCCGCCACACTCATAGCAGCAGTTGATATTTCACGCTTGCCTGTAGTGTCGTAAGGAACCACAATTCGCCAGCGAGGAGTGACATTTCCTTGACTCCAATTGTCAAAACGGACAATTTCCGATCCCACAACGCCGGAATCGTCACCGAATGCCGGATGATCTTTAGTGAAACCTGACAAATACATAGTATCTGTTTTGGGAAAATACTCGATTCGTCGTAGATCAGTAAATATGTTTGGCGTCTTTTGCTTTTGCATTGAACTATAGCTGTAGATAGGATTACCCTTGGCATCTAGTCCCTGTAAAGGATAGCGCCGGATACCAACGCCATCTTGAGTTCGCAAGGTTTTCCAAACATCTCCTTTGCTGTCTACCCACCAACCTCCTATGTAGGGATAATCTTGGCTGGTATCATATTCATTGTTGTCAAAGCTACCATTACCGTTGCGATCGCCCCAAATCCATTCCCCTTTTGCTGGTTGATAGCTTGGCCAATTGCCAGCAATGGATTTTTTATTCTCGCCATTACTACCCACAAACATCCCAGCGGGAATAGCAATTTTGCCATCTGTAGCTGTATTGAAACGATAAATTTGCAAAAAGCTGCCATACATATCTGTCAGGAACAAAAAAGGCTGGCCAAGTATGCGGCGAACAAAGGTGGCATCTGGGGATGTGTGCAGGCGCGGATCTTGGGGATATTTGAAAGCATTCACAGTGTAGCCTTTATAAGTCCACTGTTTACCAGCAGGCTGACTGTAATTCATCAAGTACTGTTCTTGCTTGGTGAATACATCTATGCCATCAGTTTGAGGATCAACATCAGCATTATCGACAAATATCAACCCTAGTAATTGCCACTGCTGTTTCCCTGATGACGAAAACTGCCTTAAATCCGTCCCTGATTTGTTGAAACCATTACTATTGACATAGATATTGCCAGCAGCATCTGTGCCTACCCCCGTAATACCATAAAGTTTTAAATCTTGAACTTCACCAGGCACACCTGCATAAATACCCCCTTTGCTGCCAAAACTGCCCACCTGCACCGGCTGGCTTTTGATGTTGTAAATCAGCACTTGCTGGCGTGGCCCGTTTTCTGCCAATAACAGTCTACCTTGATGATCAATTGCGATCGCAGTTGGTTCAACAACATCTGCAATCTGTTGGGGTAATTTTTTCCCCCTCTGGGAATAATGGCTAATCTTAGCCAAATTACTCCCATTTTTGCCCTGAATAATCCAGAGATTCCCTTGTAAATCAACAGTTATTGCACCCGGTAAGGCAACGGCAAAGCTGTCTAACTCCTGCATTGTATCGGTATTGTAGACCCGAATTCGGTTGGCAGCAGCATCACTTACATACAACTTATTCAGCGCCGTTGCCAAGCCTGTAACTTCGCTTTTATTGCTAGTAATTAACATACTTTTATCCCAACCACGCCCTCCAGGAAACGGCGCAGGTTTTCCAGATAAGTCATAGCGTCTGACACAGTACCAAGTTGTCCCCACTGGGGGATAACCGTTTTCTGTTTTGCCAGTTGCACCCTGAACCATAGCAATGTAAACATATTTACTATCTGCTGTCACAGCCTTACCGCCGCCGCGACTCCAGCCATGAGTATCATCAAGGGCAGCAATCATCTTGCCATCTTTATATATTCCTGCCTCTGTTCCAGCTTCATCCCAGTGGCTGTTAGTATAGACTATGCCGTTGGCAGCAACATACATCCCCTCTATATTGTTTTGTACCCGGAGTTTTCCGCTACCAACAGTATTACCAATCCATGAAGTTTTATATGTTTTTGCAGGTGTTGCCGTAATAGCCCAGTCTGTTGTTATGGACAAGCTAGTAATAATTATCCCAACAGTCAGACTAACTAAAAATTTGAGAATTTTTCTCTGGCTCAAATATCTAATTTTCGGTAGCAGAAATATTTTTTTTATCAAAACTTTGAAACTTGTAATTTTTGTTTGATCCATTACTTTTTCGAGTATTCCTAAAAATCATGTATTTCTTGAAAGAGATATACATTACAGATTAATAAACTGCAATTTTCAGCACAATATTACTAAGAATTACTGAGGATTCTTGGCAAATCTTTCCTGTTAACCCTGTGTTGGCTGATGAAATGCATTAGAAAATCTAAAGATAAAAAGCCATATCAAACCAACAAAACCTGATAAAATAGACCTTTTTCACCTAGCTCTATACATCTCTGACTCGGTTGTGTACTGTTATATTTATTTGCACCAAGTTCCTTAAAATAAATCCACCTAAAAGCAAAAGCATTTATACATAATTAGTTTTTTTATTGAAAGGAGATATATACATAAGCTAACAAAAACTTGATATTTAAAAAGGATTTTATCAAATCTTTATAAAAGCTACATGAGTTTTTAAAATTTATCTAATTAAATAAAAACCATTTATTCTAGTAGGTATTAATTTTTGCTTTTTAGACATAAAAAATAGTCAATAATTATACATATTCCTTGATAGCTAATTACTTTATTTAGATAATTATTCTAGAATTTACGCGTTGACAAAAAACGATAAATATGGTCATCGGTTTTATTCATTGAAAATCTTAATCCGTGCGTTAGGGAACCCACGCTACGGGTAGGATGGGTAAAGAGACGCATCAAAAAAGCCTGAAAAGAGGGTAAAGAGAGTACAGTGCGTAAGTCCTATTATTCTGATATAAATATTTAGTCGTAGTCCGAGTTAAATTAGATATACCAATGTTCAGTAAGGATTATATTCATTGTAAATAACATTCCGTAGTTAACAAAAGCACAGATAGAAAATCCTTAGTTGACAGGATAATATAAATAGTTTATAACTGAGTACCCTATTATCTAAAAGCCCACCACGTAATATTTTTATACGTATTGACGATGATATAGCTAAAATAAATATTTATTTTTTAAATAAAGCTTAATTTTGATTTTATCCGGATTTGCATTTTGATATATTTAATTGTTACTATATTAATATTTTGGAATACAATCTGTATACAGTATGACTTTTAAAATTGAATTTATGCATAGAATAGCAGAGTATAAGTACTAGCAACATCAATTTACTGCTGAATATAAAAAAGCGGTTGAGCTTGGTGTGGAAGCAAACAGACGCACGCTCAATACATCGGAGGAGACATATCGGTGGACGGTAACAAAGAAATTTCTGTTTTAGCATCTGCATCTATTCTTACCTTAGGATTAGGTTGGTTTCCCAAAAGCCCTGGAGGATTGGAAAGGTATATTTATGAATTAACCCATAAATTAGCAGCAAATCAAGACCAAGTTGAATTATGTGGAGTTGATCTACCAGAAGCTGAATCAAATGTACCGATTAAGCTGACTAACTTGGCTACTCCAGATAGTCCTATTTGGCAGAGGCTTTGGTCAATTCGTACTAACTTCCAAAAAACAAGAATAGGAAAACCTGATGCAATTAATCTACATTTTGCATTATATAGCTTTCCTATTTTGGATCTTTTACCCAAGGGAGTGCCTATTACCTTTAATTTTCATGGCCCTTGGGCATCGGAAAGCCAGCAAGAGGTGGTTAATAATAAACTCAGTATTCTTCTGAAGCGTCGGCTGATAGAACAAACTACTTATAATCGCTGTGATCGTTTTATTGTTCTTAGTAAAGCTTTTGGGAATATTTTACATGAAAGATATCAAATTCCCTGGAGCAAAATACACATTATCCCTGGTGGAGTAGATATTAATCACTTCCAAGCAAATTTATCACCCCAAGAAGCACGTACACAACTAAACTGGCCTAGCAATCGCCCCATCTTATTTACATCCCGTCGCTTAGTGCATCGGATGGGAATTGACAAATTATTGCAGGCATTAGCTATAATTAAACCGAGAATTCCTGATGTTTGGCTGGCGATTGCCGGTCGTGGTCATATTCAAGCTTCACTCCAACAACAAGCTAAAGAATTGGGACTAGAAGACAACGTTAAATTTTTAGGTTTCTTGCCTGATGAACAGTTACCTGTAGCTTACCAAGCCGCTGATTTGGCTGTTATGCCTAGTCAATCTTTTGAAGGTTTTGGATTAGCAATTCTAGAATCTCTAGCCTGTGGTACTCCCGTTTTATGCACTCCAGTAGGGGGAATGCCAGAAATTTTACAAAGATTTTCACCGGATTTAATTACTGATTCTATCGCCGTCGCCAGCATTGCTGAAAAGTTAGAACAGGTGCTACTAGAAAAAATCCCCATACCTTCACGGGCAGATTGTCGCCAATACACAATCACTAACTATGATTGGACTAAAATCGCTCAGGAAATCCGGCAAGTTCTATTAGCTTAAAATACTGTAATTCCATTACTCCATCCTACTATTTAACTTAGGGTGGGGTAAGGAATTCAAAATTCAAAATTCAAAAGCTAGTATTGGCAATTATTTTGGCTGGTGAATATAGGCAAATCAAAGTTGAAATAGGTTATCTCTAGGAAATTTAATTTAATGAAAATTCTTTTTTTAGACCAAAGCGGTAAACCCGGTGGTGCAGAATTATGTCTAATAGATATTGCTAAACCATATCGCGATCGCGCACTTGTTGGTTTATTTGCAGATGGTGACTTTAGAAATTTACTCCAGCAGCATCATATCCCAGTAGAGATATTAGCAAATCAAGCCATCCAAGTTCGGAAACAAAGCAGTTTGCTACAAGCTTTAGGCAGTCTAGGACAACTGACGCCCTTAATTAATAAGGTAGTCCAAATATCCCGTGAATATGATTTAATCTATGCCAATACCCAAAAAGCATTAGTCGTTGGTGCGATCGCCAGTTTTTTCGCCCGTCGCCCTCTAGTCTATCATTTACATGATATTCTTTCTCTAGAGCATTTTAGCAAAACTAACCTCCGCGTAGCTGTCACCCTAGCAAATCGCTTCGCTTCATTAGTAATTGCCAATTCTCAAGCTAGTAAAAAAGCATTTATCCAAGCAGGAGGACACCCAGAACTCATCGAGGTTGTCTATAACGGTTTCAACCCTAAACTATATCACACTTGTGAAGCTAATGTCAAGCAATTACGGCAAGATTTAGGATTAACAGAAAAATTTGTAGTTGGACATTTTAGCCGGCTTGCACCTTGGAAAGGGCAACATATTTTAATTGATGCCATTGCTAAATCTCCGCCCCAGGTGACAGCAATTTTAGTTGGTGATGCACTCTTTGGCGAACAAGATTATGTCCAAGAGTTACACCAACAAGTTACAGAACTAGGATTAGAAAACCGGGTTAAATTTTTAGGATTTCGCTCAGATATTCCCCAATTAATGGCAGCTTGTAATTTAGTAGCTCATACCTCCACTTCTCCAGAACCTTTTGGTAGAGTAATAGTTGAAGGAATGCTCTGCGGAAGACCTGTAGTTGCAGCCAAAGCCGGGGGTGCAACAGAATTAGTTGAACCGGGAATTAATGGTTTTTTAGTCACACCAGGAGAACCCCAGGAATTAGCAAAAGTTATTAGCTTCTGTAGTGAAGAAACAGAAAAAACTGCAACTATAGCGAGTCATGCTAGAACTATTGCTAGTCAGCATTTTGATGTGACAACTATTAATCAGCAAATTGAACAATTGCTTAAATCAGTACTTGGCAATAATTCATAAATTGCTGCTATGATTAACGATATAAATTTATTAAGTTACAAATTAATTAGGGCGGGCAAGATGCCCACCCCACAAGAGTTTGATCAAATTTCGCTGATTACGCTGCTTCTCGCAGTTGTGTGGAGACACTCATTTCTGGAAATGAGAGCGAGAGTTGTTCGGCTGGTGACACTGCTGCTTGTTCTAATACCTGAACTTCAATATTCACACTCACCAAATAGCTACCTGTATCAGCACCCACCGCTTCGGCAATTAATTTGGCAATGTCTGGACGTTTTGCAGTTAGCGGGTCACGTAAGATACAACGATCCCATTCGTGCTTGGCAGTCGGATTGAGGCTGAGAATATAATGTTTAATCATGAACTAACCTTGAATCCATCTTCCATTTGGCTGTGACAGCGCGATCGCTATCTATCTATTATAGTACAAAGGTACTAATTTGGCAAGATGAGAAGGTAAACGGCAAGATACCCGACTTCTCTAAGAAGTCGGGTATCTGAGATATCAATGTTCACAAATCTAATAAGGCTGTATTATTCTATGCGTAGTTTATATAAATTTACGTGACTTTACGTAAAGTTAATAATAACGTTAATGATTTGCCTGTACATTGGATCTGTCTGCTAAAAAAAGGCAACGTAACTCCAATGTTCAAAACAACACTTCTTACAGGGTTAATTTCGGTTTCTGCTGTTCTCGGTTTAACTGAATCAGCTAAGGCAGTAGTCATCAATTTCGACAGTTTAGCTGGTAATACAGTTATAACTAATCAGTTTCCAGAAGCAACATTTACATCTAATTCAGGGTTTGAAATTAGAACATTAACAGGTTCGTTTGGAGCCTCTGCCCCAAACGTCATCTTGGCAACAAATACAACCGGTACTCCTAATACAAATCAAGACATTTTTGTCAATTTTGCTCAAGCCGTTAATAATCTCTCTTTTAGAATAGTAGGCGACAATTCTACTAGTCCTGGTTTAGTTAATATCTTTACGAGTGGGGTGTTAGCTGGACAAGTTAATATGGTTGCTGATGGAAACGGCTCTACTTCAGATTTAGTGAATTTAGCATCATTTACGAACATTACTAGCATTAGCATGACTTCAATAACAGACCCTGGGGGTATTGGTTATGATGATTTTACATTTGATGTAGCTCCTGCTCAGTCAGTTCCTGAACCTACAACTATGTTGGGTTTATTGACAAGTGGTGGTTTTCTTGTAACTTCACGTCGCAAATTTAAGCAGCAACTAAAAGCTACTGTTAAAGCCTAGGCTAGGTTTTTTTCAGCCTTGAATATATAGCGCAATAAGGTTCATTTAAGAAAATTGTAGGTTGGGTTTCGTTACTCAACCCAACCTACACAGGTTAAGATTTTTGGCTCTAACTGAACTGTATTGATATATAGCAATCCTAAATTATTTCAAAGCAAGATACCCGACTTCTCTAAGAAGTCGGGTATCTGAGAATTGCGATAATTAATTAGCTCTCTCGTTCGCTTGAAAATTCAGTAATTGAGCATCATTGTTGAGATAGATTGCTTGTTGAAGTGCCGGCATGGAAATTCCAGCTTGATCTAAAGCAATTTTGAGACGACGGCGATACTCCCGCGCTACTTCCCATTGCTTGAGGGGTTGTGTCTTAATCCACACACGAATTATCAAACCCTGTTCGCCAAAATTTTCTACTCCTAAAACTCTAGGCGTTTCTAGAATTTGATGTTGCCATTGTTCGTCTTGATCCATCTCCAAGCCGACATCTTCAACCAATTTTAAAGCTTGGTCAATATCGGTTTGGTAGGAGACGGGAATCTTTAAATCGGCTCGTGACCAGCGACTAGAAAGATTGGCAACAATTTTGATTTCACTGTTAGGAATTGTGATTAATCGTCCTTCGGAATCCCTTACCTGGGTCATCCGCAGATTGAGAGTTTCTACTAAGCCTCCCACGGTATTGACAGAAATAATATCACCAAGGGCATATTGGTCTTCTAAGATGATGAGAAAGCCGTTAATCGCATCTTTAATTAAGTTTTGCGAGGCTAGGGATACCGCCACACCAACTAAACCGGCACCAGCTAGCAGGGGAACAAT
Source organism: Cylindrospermum sp. FACHB-282 (assembly GCF_014697195.1). GTDB lineage: Bacteria > Cyanobacteriota > Cyanobacteriia > Cyanobacteriales > Nostocaceae > Cylindrospermum. The sequence goes on from NZ_JACJRJ010000004.1 coordinate 65,427, forward strand.
ATCTATACCCAAGGATATCAAGGCTAGTAAAATACCAACTCCCACCCAGACGATAGCCGCAATACTTTTAGTCACACCAGAAAATGTGGATATTCGCAGTTGCAAACGTTCGGAAGTTTCTGGGGTTAATAAGGTACCACTACTAACTATAGTGGAGGTGGAGCGGTCAATTAGGGCATAGGTGAAACGGATTGCTACATAAGTTCCTAGGGCTACAACGCCTAATCGCAAAGGAATTTGGGCAACTGTGATCAGCCCTAGTTGTAATGCTCGCGTGTAGGGAAATAAACCCAATATTAGGAAACTACCGCTTCCCCAAATCCCGGCTTGTGCTAGTTCAAATAGGCGTCTTTTGACTTCTGCGAGATGTTGTTTTTGCTGTTGGTTGAGTTGGATTGTAATCGATTTAGCATTTGTTGCAGTTGGGGGGATAGATGCTTCTGAATCTTCTTTAGTACGGCGTTGCCAACGAGATATTCCCCAACTCAAAATAATTGTTGCTATGGCGCTGGCAGTAGCTATTGTACCTTGCTGAATTAAAAATTTAGTTTGTCTTTCTTGCTTTGCTTGTTGCAAGTCTCTCTGCAAGGTTTGAGTGATTTGATTGGCAAATGTTAAGGGATTTCCTTGTCCTTGTCCGGCATCTGCTGAAGTGATGGTCATTAGGTATTGGTCGTTGACATAAATGACCGGCAATCCTTTTAATATCCGGGTTTGAATTTTGATTTCTTTGGCAGGTGTTTGAAAGTAATTGTGGCTAATTTCCTGCAAATTTTGTTGGATGTTTTGTAATCTTTCTGGAAAATTGGTTCTTGATGCTGATACCTGAAATAACTGGCGACCATCCAAATAAATCCAGCCAGAAACTATTCTGTTATCTGCATCGTTATTCCCGCTGCTGGGTGCTTGCAGGGGAGCTAAAAAGGGAATTTGGGCTGTAGCTTTGGGTATAGGTGCAATGGCGATGAATATTGAACTGGCGATCGCACCAATTGTGCCCCAAATCAACTTATGTTTAGTTTGCACCTGCCTTTTAGTCGGTTGGGCGGCTTTTGCGGTAGCCTGGGGACTAATGGCTAAACTTTGAGAGTGCATTTAAACACCTCCTTAAACAAAATCTACTGATTCCTGACTTCTAGGGTGATCCTCTACAAATAGTTTGAGCAAAAATACCTGTTTAAAGTTAAATCTTCACCTGGCTTTTTTCTTCTAACTTGAGACAGATGACAGTTTACTTTCACTATGTTTGCGGTAATAACCTTAGTCGTCGTCTTAATAGTCTTACCAGAGATAGGTTAAAAAGGGAAAAGCTGGATAGGGCGTTGACATTGCCTCTATCAAACGTCAAGCTAGTGCAGAGGACTATATGACTAGCTCTTTGGTAATTACAACCAAATATCGCCAGTCATAGATAAATCTAGTAAAATACGTAAAGACGTACGTTACTTTTTTGACAATTTTTGAGGAAATCTTTGATGACTGCAACTTCTCCCCGATTAAAGCACGAGGTTAAAGACCTCGGCCTAGCTCCCTTGGGAAGACAACGCATTGAATGGGCTGGACGGGAAATGCCAGTATTGCGACAAATTCGCGATCGCTTCGCCGTCGAAAAACCCTTCGCTGGTTTACGCCTTGTAGCTTGCGCCCATATTACAACAGAAACAGCACATTTGGCGATCGCCCTTAAAGCCGGTGGTGCTGATGCTGTATTGATTGCTAGTAACCCCTTATCAACTCAAGATGACGTAGCCGCAAGCCTCGTTGTCGATCACGAAATTCCAGTTTTTGCTCAAAAAGGCGAAGATAACGCCACCTATAACCGCCACGTACAAATCGCTTTAGATCATCGCCCCAACATCATAGTTGATGACGGTAGCGACGTGGTTGCATCTTTAATCCAACACCGTCAGCACCAAATCTCTGATTTAATTGGTAGCACCGAAGAAACTACCACCGGGATTGTGCGGTTACGCGCCATGTTTAAAGAAGGCGTTCTCACCTTCCCCGCAGTCAACGTCAACGACGCAGACACCAAGCACTTCTTTGATAATCGCTATGGTACCGGTCAATCTACCCTAGATGGCATTATCCGCGCTACAAATATTTTGTTAGCTGGGAAGAGTGTTGTGGTTGTCGGTTACGGCTGGTGTGGTAAGGGTACAGCCCTCCGCGCCCGTGGAATGGGTGCAAACGTCATCGTTACCGAAATCGACCCCATCAAGGCTATTGAAGCCGTTATGGATGGTTTCCGCGTCCTGCCAATGGCGGAAGCTGCATCTCAAGGTGATATCTTTATCACTGTGACTGGTAACAAGCACGTCGTCCGGGGTGAACACTTCGATGTCATGAGAGACGGTGCGATCGTTTGTAACTCTGGTCACTTTGACTTAGAACTTGATTTGAAATACTTGGCTGCTAATGCTAAGGAAATCAAGGATGTCCGTCCGTTCACCGAAGAGTATAAGTTGACAAATGGTAAATCCGTTGTCGTACTCGGACAAGGACGTTTAATCAACCTCGCTGCTGCTGAAGGACACCCCAGCGCAGTCATGGATATGAGTTTTGCTAACCAAGCCTTAGCTTGTGAATACCTGGTGAAGAATAAGGGTAAGTTAGCACCTGGTTTGCACTCTATTCCTGTCGAGGTAGATCAAGAAATTGCTCGCTTGAAGTTGCAAGCAATGGGTATTTTCATTGATAGCTTGACAGCAGAGCAAATTGAGTACATCAATTCTTGGACTTCTGGAACTTGATACATTGATTAGCTGATTTTTTGGGGATAGGCTTTTGGGCTTATCCCTTTTTTTGTTTCTCACGCAGAGGCGCAGAGGCGCAGAGAGAGGATATAATAAGATGGAGGGTGTTAGCTTAAGTTTCCATGTCAGCAAAAGATTTTTTTCATAATGCGGTTCGTTTAGCTTTAGAAAAAGATGGTTGGCTAGTTACTGATGATCCTTTATATTTTCGACTTACAGCATTAGTTAAAATTAGGATAGATTTAGGAGCAGAAAAGTTAATTGGTGCTGAGAAAGATAATCAAAAGATAGCAGTAGAAGTAAAAAGTTTTATAGGACTTTCAGCAATTTCTGAATTTCATACAGCTATTGGTCAATTTTTAAATTATAGGCTAGCCTTAGAACAGGAAGACTATGAAAGAGTATTATATTTAGCAATATCTAAAGATATACATCAAGAATTTTTTACCGACACCTTTATTCAAAATGTTTTAGAAAGATACAATATCAAATTATTAGTTTTTGATATTCAGAAGGAGGAAATAGTGTTATGGAAACATTAGATTATCGGGAGATAGTAAAGAATCTCATCTATAAATATGCAAATGAACAACCAGCAGAAGATTTAGAAAATACAGAAATTGTTTTTGATACAGAACGGGATATTTACTTATTATTATATGCGGGATGGCGTGATGAGGAAAGAGTTTACGGAAGTCCAATTCATATTAGTATTAAGGATGGTAAAATTTGGATTCAGCGCGATTTTACTGAAGAAGGAATTGCTAATCAATTAGTAGAATTAGGAGTACCAAAAACAGATATTGTTTTAGGTTTTAGATCACCTTATGTGAGACAGTTTACTGGTTTTGCATCGGTTTAAATTTTTAATTTATTGTTTATATGTCAGCAAAGGATTTCTTTCACAATGCAGTTAGGTTAGCTTTAGAAAAAGATGGTTGGTTAATTACTGATGATCCTTTAAGATTTATAGTAGATACTATAGAATTTCGTCTTGATTTAGGAGCAGAAAGACTTTTAGCAGCGGAAAAAGAAGGAGAAAAAATAGCAGTTGAAATAAAATCTTTTTTGGGAAAATCAGCGATTAGTGAATTTCATACAGCTTTAGGGCAAACACTTAATTACCGTTCTATTTTAAGAAAAGAAGCACCTGTTTGAGAATATCTGCTAAAGCTTTTCTCTCGTCAAACGATGCACGATTTAATAAATATTTAAGGTCATCCATATCGTTAAGGAGTATTAACGGTTACTTGTTTAACTCTAAAAGTATATCAAATATTACTCAATATTGAATATATCGCACTTTTGCATTCTTACTTTGCGTCTTTGCGCCTTTGCGTGAGATAAAAACATTTACAGGACTTACGCAATAAATCTCTAAAACTCTTATTTCTTCGTGTCCTTTGCGTCCTTTGCGGTAGCCTACGGCACGACCTTCGGTCTACGTTTCTTCATGATCTCGCGTAAGTCCTGATTTAAACACTCGGCGAATATAATTCGCATCTACACAGACAAAACCCGCCTTTCCTTAGGAACGCTACGCGAACGCGGGTTCAAAAATCTTGCTTTTAGTCCACGAAGGTGGACTTCGTTTGTGTAGCCGCGATTTCTAATCGCCTTTTTGATATTCGTTATACGGTATAGCCAACAAACTTGTTAACGCTGGTATTCCTAAAAATCAAATTGTTTTAGCCTTCCAACCAGCCGATATCAGACAATATACCGAATTTGCAGTTACTTAAAACCTTGCTGATTCTTCCTTTGCGACTTTGTGTGACATTCTTGATATACTAGAAACATTCCTACAAAATCATCTCATGTTAACCCTAACAATTGATGAAATCCAAAAAAACCTAACTAGCTATCTTCACCAAGTAGCAGCAGGAGAAAGTATAATTATCATCGAATCATGTAAACCAATTGCACAAATTAAACCAGTTTCCCCAACATCTCCACAACTCAGACCGTATGGTTTATGTGCTGGAGAGTTTATTGTTCCAGATGATTTTGATACTCCCTTACCTGAAGATATTTTGAACAGTTTTGAGGGTAAATGAAACTATTATTAGATACCCATTATCTTATGCTACTTTTCTTACTTTGGGTCTTTGCGCGAAATAACAAATATTCATAACTGGGCGAATGGAAATAGATGACACTTTATATCTCGCTATTCGTCATATTTGATGTTACTTCTCTTACTTTGCTCCTTTGCTCCTTTGCGCGAAACCAAAACTCAAAAATACCCATCATTAATCATCAGGAGGATGCCAACTTAAACTAATCCAAATTGCCCTAGCTTGTACAACATCTTCATTATTTAATCGTAAAGCTAAAACCGTTCCTCTGCCAATAGCAGTTATCCCAATAATATGAGTACCACCATTTGCCCATTGAAAATGAGCTAACCAACTTTGTAGACGAGGATTAAACAAAGATACAGATTCATTAGTTACGGGATCATTAGCAGTTATCTTTGCTCCTTTAAATTCATTACAGCGATAACAACAAGCAGATAAATTTTCTCGCTCATCACTTCCCCCTAATGAACTGGGCAAAATATGATCCATTACTAAAGGCATACCTATTAAACGGCTAGAAGTGCGACAATATTCACATCTATATCCAGCCTCATTAATAACTTGTTGACGAAGAGATTTAGAAATAGATGACACTGGTATTATACTAATTGCTCAAAATCTGGAATAGAATAACCTTTCCACTTTAAAAGTGCATAGGCATAAGCTTTTTTCAACATTAAATAATCAGCACTCACTCGCAGAGATTTCAACAATAACCTATCTGATTCACTTAATAAATTATTTTGATTTTTTTCTAAAAGTTGTAAATGTAGTTCTTGCTGACTTTCTGGAACTTGACTTTGAGCAATAGTTAATAAATCCTCAATATTTAATTCTTGCATAGCTATTAATTCCCCTTGTAATTCCAGAGGTGCATAATCAACAGCAGGAGGAGCATTTGTTTGGGTAGTCATATATTTTTATAGTACTTTATTTTTATTATAACTTATTATTTATTTTTGATAAATCCCAACTTATCCCGCAATTGTTCAATCACTATATCCCCATGAATCCCTTCCCCTCTATCCAATTGTTCAATAGCAACATCAACCTTTTCCCGTGTTTCTTCCACCCACTGCTGATAACCTTGCTCCCACTCTAAAAGCAACTTCAAAGCCTTACTAATCACATCTTCAGGATTTGCATATCTACCAGTTGCAATTTGCGCTGCAATAATTTGCTCTAATTCCGGTTTAATTTGGATATTCATGATTTCACCTTATTATCATTAAAAGCTGCTGCTAACTCAGAACTACTAATAGCTATAGAACTTTCACGCCATTCATGAATAATTGCATCTATCAAATCCCAAGCATGATTAGAAGTATCAGTTAAGCGAAAAGCCTCACTCACCTCTTGAATAAAATCTTGCAAATCATCTGCATCAAATACCCGCAACCAGCCATAAGGATGCTCATAACCAATTTCTTGTCCCAACAACAAGCGAAACGCAACCGATAACACCTCAAAAACAACCTTACTTTGTGCTACACCCTTCACAAGATAAGCTACATCCTCACGACGCAACAGCGCAAAAGATTGATCATTTCTAGTAATAGTAATTGGACGTTCACAAGCTTTATCTAAAACCTTCCCAGGTTGACGATTTAACTCAGTGGCTGTAACTAACTCATCTGAGTAAGCATTGGTAAAAATTGCAATTGACATCATGTTTACGTTTTCTGGAAACGCTGATTTAATCTAAAACACTATTACGTATAATTATACGTATTCTTTATCTGTCAATAAACAACATTGCCCAAGTCCTGTTTTCCGCTCTCTTACTCTGCGTTCTCTGCGCCTGGAGCCTGAGACAAAAATATTTATCCCAAACCTCTCTGCAAAAACTTAAACATCTCAAATTGATATACTAGAAATATGAAACTATCCACAGTAACATCAGGCTTTATTTAACTTAATTTTTATGAGAGCGTACCTATGCTAACTAGTTAATTTATATTAAAATCTTTATTAAGAATTGACTCTAAACAAAGAGTCATGAGAATAAACCATACAAGTTTATAGAGTTAATGTAAATATTTTTTTCCAGACAAAATTAGTTAATTAAGTAATTCAATTTAGAAACGAAGTATTAAATCAATGGAAATAGCACCTTTACCCCCCAACGAAACGGATAGGCTAAAAGCACTAGATAGTTATAAAATTCTTGATACTGCAGCGGAAAAGGGGTTTGATGATCTAACTGCCCTAGCCGCGTATATTTGCGGTACTCCCATTGCCCTAGTTAGCTTAGTGGATGCAAATCGGCAATGGTTCAAATCAAGATTCGGCATAGAAGCAACAGAGACCCCTAAAGAGTTGGCTTTCTGCGCTCATGCTATTTTGCAACCGGATGAGCCGCTGATTATTACAAATGCACTTGAAGATGAGCGGTTTGTTGATAATCCATTGGTAATTTCTGGCCCGAATATTCGCTTTTATGCAGGAACACCTCTAGTGACAGCGGATGGTTTTGCCCTCGGTACTCTATGCGCGATTGACACTATTCCCCGTAATCTCAGCCCAGAACAAATTGAAGCGCTACGGAGGTTAGGTCGCCAAGTACTTTCACAAATGGAGCTAAGAATTAATTTAGTTAATTTAGAAAACAATATTATCCAACGTCAGCAAGTGGAAGAGGATTTACGCCGCAGTAATCAGAATCTTGCCCACACTCTACAGAAGTTAAAATACACTCAAGCAAAACTGATTCATGGGGAGAAAATGTCCAGTTTAGGACAGCTAGTTGCTGGCATTGCCCATGAAATTAATAATCCTATCAATTTTATTTATGGCAATCTCAACCATGTTGGTGATAATATTCAAGATTTGCTTGAGTTAGTACATCTTTACCGACAAAATTATCCCGAACCGGATTCTGATATTAAAGAAAAATCTGAAGCTATTGATTTTCCCTTTCTAGCTGAAGACCTTTCCAAAATCTTATCTTCTATGAAAGTGGGTACTAATCGCATCCGGCAAATTGTGCTGTCTTTGCGTAATTTTTCCCGGTTAGATGAAGCTGAAAAAAAATCTGTGGATATCCATACAGGTATTGATAGTGCGCTATTAATTTTGCAGCATCGACTGGAGGCTAAAGGATTGCATTCTGGTATTCAAGTTATTAAACAGTATGGCAACCTCCCTTTGGTGGACTGCTTTCCTGGACACTTAAACCAAGTTTTTATGAATATCTTGCTCAATGCTATTGATGCTCTAGAGGATTCATTAATTAACAAATCTGACTTGAAAATTCGGATTCGTACTGTATATTCTCGCTCTGGCTATGTTGTGGTGCGGATTGCTGATAATGGATTGGGTATTCCCGAATCTATCCGTAAACGGATATTTGACCCGTTTTTTACGACTAAGCCAATAGGAAAGGGTACAGGTTTAGGACTTTCTATCAGCTATCAAATTGTGGTTAATAAGCATGGTGGTGTGTTGAAGTATTTATCAAAGCTGGGGAAAGGTACGGAGTTTTGGATTGAAATTCCTTGCGAGAAAGAAACCAAAGCCCCAACGTCCTTGCCGACGCTTTTAATCTGAAAAAACTAGTATTGACATAACTTCGGTGACTATAGGGATATTGTAATGCGATCGCCTTTGGCCCTGCGCTCCGCGCGATCGCTCTTTGAGCGGGCCGAGTGCCCATCGCACCCTAGCCAAAATTTCTAATCCTTCCTCCCCCATTCCCTGGAAGCCGTAGGGAGACGTGGGGGGTTTGTAGACACCACCACGCAAAGCTTGTACAGACGCAGCAGCCAGCCTCTGGGCTACTGTCTCCAGAGGTGGTTCTGCGGTTCCCTGGGCGGTTTCCATCAAGAAACTCGATTCACTCCCAGTGAACCACCCTAAACCAAAAATAAAAGTAGGATCTGCTGCTGAACATTTTTGGGGCGCTGTGCTAGAAAAGTTTATCCAGACCTTAATTAAGGTTTATTAACAAAAATATTCAGCGGTGTCAATACACCCACAACAGCAAAAAAAAAACGATAGACTCATTAAAAATATGAAAATTGAAACTTGTTACTAAATTTGCGTAGACTAAAGAAAGCAAGTTGTTGTCAAACAGAGCCAGAGTTATATTCACTTTACAAGTATCGTTAGGTAATTGGTAAAGGGAAGGATATGAAGATGAATTGTGAAATAGCTGACAATTCATAATTTTATCCAAATCATTATTGAACCGATTAACTTGTTAGAAGTACGAGTTTTATTATGCCCATATCCAAAATTTTAGCCACGCCTCTCGACAATCATGGAGTTTACTCCTGCCCAGTTTGTCGGGTTGGAAAAATTTCCTCTATGCCATTGATGGAGGCTATGTCTTGTGACTTTTGCCAAGAGATTTTTACCGTAAATCTAGAACAACAGCAAATCAAGCTACCTTCTAGACAACCTCCCTTGATTTGGCGTTGGACTGGCTTTAATTGGACAGAAGCCCAATTGGAAGGAGTAGAGTTAGGTTGGGGCTATGGGCTAGCAGCAATTGCTTTTATCCTCCTTCCTACTACTTTAATTGGCGTAACAGCTTATTATTTTCCGCCAACTGCCAATGCACCCATTACCTGGATACCTTATATCTGGACAGGACTTACTTTTTCGTCGCATTTAGCAATTATTATTTGGGTAATAATTGAAATTTATCAAATTCCAGTTGCAGCATATTTGCGAGCAATAACTCGATGGAGAAGTGGCTTAATCAGGTGATGACGATAATAATTAATCCATAATTATCCCCAAAATCTAATTTTTTTCCAGCAGCTAATTTTGGAAATGTTTCAGTAAGACAAATATTAGCCGCTATCAAAGAATGAGAATAACGCCAGTAACCTGACGGTGGTGCAGTAGCTTTAAATAGAAGGGAATACCAAAAAATCAATTATCTTATTTCTTGCAGTGGGTGACGGCGTTCCACCTTTAGCGGAGCCATGGCCAAAGGGTTTTGTCCAGGACGTAAATTACCCCTAATAACCGTATATTTCAAGGTGGTATAGTATCTTTATGATGAGTAACATCAAGGTTTTGCCTGGACATAGTTCACCCCTGTGAGTTGGTAGAATGCTTGGCGGAGATATCTCAAGCGCTTCTCAACTTGAAAAAACCGCTTGTTAAAATTTTTAGACTGAGTCCGAAGTAGAGAGCGATACAATATAGCTGTATAGGTGGCTGCGGTGATTCCGGTGGCAAAGTTTCAAAATCTTACTTAGCAATTAAGTATAAATTCTTACTACTATTTAGTAATAAAAGCTATTTCTCAGCCAGCCAACTTGCTACGTTTTGGACAAATTACCTGAAAAAGATTTAACCTTAGCGGAAATTGCCGAATAAAACAGAGATCATTGATTAAGCCGATAGATGGCTGGATCACTCATAATTAATTTGATTGTCCACCAAAACATTGTATGAGCGAGCTGGAGCGGTACTATAGAGTCTTGGAATTGGAGCCTGGGGCAACACTTGAAGAAGTTAACCAGGCTTATAAAGATTTAGTTTTTGTTTGGCATCCTGATCGCCTTCCCCAAGACAATGCCCGCTTACAACAGAAAGCACAAGCCAAGATCAAAGCAATTAATGAAGCTCGTGAAAAATTGCGTTCTTACAAATTAAAGCATCAAAGCACACATAGCTCAACGCCCCCTGAGCAAAAAACATCACCACCAACACACGCCCCACCACCCAAGCAAAATCAAGACTTGAGTGGTAAAGACTACAGTCGGGCAAATTTGAGCAATAAAGATTTATCTGGCAGAAACCTGAGTTATGCCAACTTGAGAGGTGCAAATCTCAGCGATACTTTTATGCACAAAGTTAATCTTAGAGGTGCGGATTTATCAGAAGCAAATTTGTTTAGGGCTAATCTGCTTTTGGCTGACATGAGAGAAGCGAATTTGCGCTCTGCTAATTTGATTGGCGCGGATCTCAGTGGGGCTGACTTGCGGGGGGCTGACTTTACGGGGGCGCGGATTCGTTCAGGCGATCGCCTGCTGGTGAAACTGATTGGAGCTAACTTGGCTGGAGCAATTATGCCCGATGGCGTCATTCATCCGTGAACTCAACCCTAGTTGGCAAAATGGCAAAAAAAACCGAGTTAGCGGTACCGGCAATATGCGAAACTTGGCAATATTACCTAAAAATTAGTTTCAACATGAGTAGCACAATATCTGACATCGCCGTCAAGACGATCAACGGTGAGGATAAGCAGCTAAACGAGTACACTGGCAAGGTACTCTTAATTGTGAATGTGGCTTCCTACTGCGGTTATACCCCTCAATATGAGGGACTAGAAAAGCTAAATCAGCAATATCGGCAAGCAGGGTTACGTATTTTAGGCTTTCCCTGCAATGATTTTGGAGCGCAAGAACCAGGAAGCAATGAAGAGATTATGCAATTCTGCACGAGCAAGTTTAGGGTTTCCTTTGAAATGTTTGATAAAGTTCATACTAAAGGTTCGCAGCAGCACCCCCTTTATGCTCGACTCACCAATGCAGTTGAGCCAACAGCCCCGGTTGCTTGGAACTTTGAAAAATTTTTAGTTAACAAGCATGGTCAAGTAATAGCTCGATTTAAAAGCAGCGTTCAGCCAGATTCACCAGAATTAATTGCCATAATTGAGAAAGAATTAGCAAAGTAGTCACCCCCTAGGGGGAATTCAAAATTCAAAATACAAAATTCAAACATGGTTTATTTCATTTTGAAGTTTTAATTTAAAATTTTGAATTGAAGCGGAGCGATAGTCATTAGTTGAAAATTATTGTACTATCGCCTCTTAAACCTGGGAAGTAAGTAATTTAATTTATTTGTGTCTGAATTATTATGAATGTTGCAATCATTGGTTGTGGTTATGTTGGTTATACAGTTGCTAAATATTGGCAGCAAAATTTGAATCTTATTCTCAGTGCAACCACAACAACCCCTGAACGTGTCCCAGCACTCCAAGCAGTAGCGCAAAAAGTTGTAGTCACTCAAGGAAATGACACAGAAGGTCTAAAATCTATTTTAGACAATCAAGACGTTGTACTGTTAAGCGTGGGTGCCAAAAGTGCCAATGCCTATGAAGAAACTTATCTGCACACTGCCAAAACTTTAGTTTCAGTCTTGCCGCAGTTTCCCCGTGTTAGCCAATTGATTTATACAGGCAGTTATTCGGTTTATGGAGATCGAAATGGTGTATGGGTAGATGAAGAAACACCGCTAGCACCGCCTAATGTTAATGCCCATATTCTCCGGAAAACCGAGGAAATTTTGCTATCTGCAACTAGTGAAAATCTCCGCGTTTGTATCTTGCGTTTGGGGGGAATTTATGGCCCTGATAGGGAACTGGTGAAAATATTTGGTCGAGTTGCTGGTACAACCCGTCCTGGTAATGGTGAAGATATAACGAATTGGGTTCACTTGGATGATATTGTTGGTGCTATAGAATTTGCCCGCCACCAACGTTTGCAAGGTATTTATAACTTGGTGGATGATGCACATCTCACCAGTAGAGAATTACTTGATACTGTGTTTACAAAACATAATTTACCCAATGTTATCTGGGATACGAATAATCAAATTAACCGTCCATATAATACCTGGGTATCGAATCAAAAGCTAAAAGACGCAGGATACCAATTTATTCATCCTCAGATAATTTTTTAGCAGATATATTAGAAGCTGGGAATTATGCAACCTTCCACTGTAGGTAACACACCAGATGCAACAGTATCTCCCACTCAGTTTTATACTTGGCAAAATTACCACTGTGCTTATGAAGTTCATCAATGAAATAAAATAAATAAACTTAGCCGACTGGCATTCAGAACAGTTATCGCGTCATAGTGAAACTGGATTGATTTCTTCAGGAGCTAAATTTTATGTTATCGAATCGTCGTGGGCAAAGAGTGCCTAATGTCAACTTCCGCACTCGTCAAAATGACAAGTGGGTAGATGTGACAACTGATGAGCTATTTGCTGATAAAACAGTTGTTGTTTTCTCCTTACCAGGTGCTTTCACTCCCACTTGTTCCTCAACTCATCTCCCTGGTTACAATGAACTGGCGAATGTTTTTAAAGAAAATGGCGTCAATGACATTATCTGTATTTCTGTTAATGATGCCTTTGTGATGAATGAATGGGCAAAAAGTCAGGAAGCAGGAAATATCACCCTCATTCCCGATGGTAATGGTGAATTTACCGAAGGTATGGGAATGTTGGTGGATAAGTCAGATTTGGGCTTTGGTAAGCGATCATGGCGCTATTCTATGCTGGTGAGGGACAGTGTAGTTGTTAATATGTTCATTGAACCAGAAGAGCCAGGAGACCCCTTTAAGGTATCCGATGCCGAAACTATGCTCAAATTTATTAACCCCGCAGCAGTTAAGCCTAAACTAGTTTCCCTGTTTACCAAAGTGGGTTGTCCTTTCTGTGCCCGTGCTAAGGCTTTGCTGAAAGAACGTGGCATAGATTACGAAGAAATAGTTTTGGGTAAGGATGTGACTACACGCTCTTTACGGGCGGTTACAGGCGCGACTACAGTGCCCCAAGTATTCATCGATGGTCAATTAATTGGTGGTTCTGAAGCCTTAACAACCTATCTTGCTGCTCAAAAATAAGTGTTGATTTAACGGAACCTCACCCTGGTTCTGCGGTGCAAAACCTGTCCCTCTCCTTCACAAGGAGAGGGATATTCCTGAGAATCTGTTGAAATCGCTTAAAACAAGAAATAACGTTGGGCCATGGGTAAATAGCTAGCAGGTTCACAGGTGATCAATTTTCCTTCCACCCTGACTTCATAAGTCTCTGCATCGACTTCAATTAGTGGGGTAGCGTCATTGTGTTTCATATCTGCTTTCCTGACATTGCGTGTATGAGCAACTGCCTCTGTACGAGTAGTTAAGCCAAGATGTTTAGGGACTTCCCGATTCAAAGCTTCTTGAGAGACAAAAGTAATTGAAGTTGCCCCAATTGCCCCACCAAAAGAGCCAAACATCGGACGCATATAAACGGGTTCGGGGGTGGAGATACTGGCGTTGGGATCGCCCATTTGCCCCCAAGCTATCATTCCTCCTTTAATCACAAGCTCTGGCTTGACTCCAAAAAAGGCGGGTTTCCACAGACACAAATCGGCTAACTTCCCAACTTCAATAGAACCGACATGGTTGGCAATTCCATGTGCGATCGCCGGGTTAATGGTGTATTTAGCGATGTAGCGCTTGGCTCTCAAGTTATCGTTATTTGCACCATCATCCGTCAGGGGGCCTCTTTGGAGTTTCATCTTATGGGCAGTTTGCCAAGTGCGAATAATCACTTCCCCGACTCTGCCCATTGCCTGGGAATCAGAAGACATGATGCTAATGACGCCCATATCCTGCAAAATATCCTCAGCGGCGATTGTTTGGGGGCGTATTCTCGAATCGGCAAATTTGACATCTTCCTCAATATTCGGGTCAAGGTGATGGCACACCATCAACATATCTTTGTGTTCTGCCAGGGTGTTAATGGTGTAGGGACGGGTGGGATTCGTCGAAGCGGGTAGAACGTAATTATAACTACAAACTCTGAGAATATCCGGGGCATGACCGCCGCCAGCGCCTTCGGTATGGAAGGTGTGAATCACACGTTCTTTAAAAGCTTTAATGGTGTCTTCGACAAATCCGGCTTCGTTGAGGGTGTCGGTGTGAATCGCTACCTGGACGTCATAATCCTCGGCTACAGTCAGGCAGTTATCAATAGCAGCTGGAGTAGATCCCCAATCTTCATGTAGCTTTAAACCCATAGCACCAGCGGCAATCTGTTCGATTAAGCCTTCGGGTTTGCTGGTATTGCCTTTACCAAGGAAACCAATATTCATTGGGAAGGCGTCGGCGGCTTGTAACATCCGGTGAATGTTCCAAGGGCCAGGGGTGCAAGTGGTGGCGGTAGTTCCAGCGGCTGGGCCTGTACCACCACCAATCATGGTTGTAGTTCCAGAGGCGATCGCAGTTTCGATTTGCTGGGGACAAATAAAGTGAATATGGGTATCAATGGCCCCGGCTGTGACAATTCTGCCTTCTCCCGCTATCACTTCGGTGCCTGGGCCAATGATGATATCTACGCCGTCTTGGGTGTAGGGATTGCCGGCTTTGCCAATTTTGAATATTCTGCCGTTTCTAATGCCAATATCGGCTTTGACAATGCCCCACCAGTCAAGAATCAAGGCGTTGGTAATCACTACATCTACTGCTTGGTTGACACCATCGGCAATATTGGCAGCATTCCCTAAGATATCGGTGCCATTGATTAAGGGAGACTGTCCCATACCATCGCGAATCACCTTACCGCCACCAAATTTAACTTCTTCGCCGTAGGTGGTGAAGTCTTGTTCTACTTCAATAAATAACTCTGTATCTGCAAGCCGAACGCGATCGCCAACGGTAGGGCCAAACATGGCTGCATAGTTCCGTCGATTCATCCGATAGCTCATATTTTTTCCTCCTCAACAAGTTAAAAAATTGCAAAATACTAACTGGCAAATAACCGATGATCCAGTTTTTGATGCCGCATTTGGGCAATATCAATCGCCGGTGTACAAGACCACATTTGGTCTAAGCTCAAAGCAGCCGCCCTCAAGTAGGCTGCTTCAATGTCTGGTGCTAGCTGGAGCAGGACTTGTTGGGCTTGGAGGTGTCCGATAACGCTCAAGCGAATGGCCGCGCCCAATAAACCTGTCACAAAACTATGGAAAAAAGCTAGCACTGTATCCCGTTCTTCCAATCCTGCTGCCCTAGCAACTACAGCAAATATAATCGGATGTAAGCAGTGGATTTTCCCTTCAGCCGCTTCTCGATTTAGGGTTTCTAATTGAGCATCTGGCCAAGTTGTACTAGCAACCATCAGCAAGGCGCGTCCGCTTTTACGCCCCGTTTCACGAGTTTTTTCGACTAAGTTTTGGGCAAATAGTTGAGCATCTGCCTCTCGCACTGCTTCTAAATCGGCGATAGCACTTCCTCGATAGGCATGGATTAAAGCCACCGCATCCGTGGGACTTACTTTGTTTTGCAACAGTAGTTGCAGAAAAATTTGTAAGTCTTTGGCATCGCGCAGTTGACCGAATTGCACCAAAGATTCTAGTCCGTGAGAGAGGGTATAAGAACCAGAGGGGAAAAAAGAATCGGACAATTGCATGAAAGCGAGTTGTTGACTAATTGCAGATTGACTCATCAGTGGTGATGGTGATGTTCGGAGTGTTCAGAAAAGTTAAGCTGTTCGTGAGGCGATCGCCATTCATAGTCGATTTGTAAGCCAGGAATCTGAAAATGGCGGATGGTGGTTTCTATTACTTCTGCTGCTGCTGCTAGTTCGATGTATATCTGATGACCCTTGACGAGGATCGGCCAGTGGTGATTACCGAGAACATGACCCAAATGAATTAGGTCAATAGCGCATTCCCCCACTGGTGCGGTAAAACTCAGTACCATCACTTTTTGCTCTTGCAGATGAATTAGTAATAAGTTACTCTTTTCTGTGGTAAAAACATCTCCTTCTCGCAATTGCCAATCTCGGCTTTTAATAATCCCGATATCAATTCCCGAAGTAGAGCGAGTGTGGATTCTTCCTTTGGGGCTATCGCTTTGCTCTAGATAAACTTCTAAAAAGTGTTCTTGAGAACGAGCTTTTTCTATGCTTTCAAATAAGCTAGCACTCTCTCTTAAATTGCCAAGGTAAGTTTTTGCTAATTCAGTCATATAGCAATCCTATTTGATTTGTGAACATAAAGTGAGTCAGATACCCGACTTCTCTAAGAAGTCGGGTATCTTTGTATTCACAAATGATTTAGGACTGCTATAGCCCAGATGGCGTACACAATTTAAAGCATACTGCAAATAGTCTTTGAGTCCCCCAGTTCCAGTTGCTACGGCTCTAATTAATAAGCCTTTGTGATGGGGTAAAATCGAGGTGGCTACAGTCGTACTATGGCCATTAGCCGCTTCGATATCTTCTAGAATTGCACTGAGTAAGGCCAGGTCAGTTTCTGGTTGAATCACTATCACATTGCACAAGATAGATGCTCTAGCAAATAAATCGCTGTTTTTGAAAGGATTGAGTTTTCCTTCTAAACGCATAGCATCAGTAAACCAAAGCTTTTCTTCTAAAGAAGTAACTTGTAGACGACTGAAATAGTGGTTAAATTCATAAAACTCCCCACGAGCTAGTCTTCCCGGTACAATTATTTCGCTATAAAATAGTTTGGCGGTGGGATGACATTTGATGTTGATTGTTTGCTCTAAAGTGGCATCTCTAAAGAGAATAATTGGTTCGGGGACAAACTCTAAAGTTGCTCCTTCTTGAATTTCGATATCATAATGTGCGATCGCCTTTGAGCCAGCAATGGGCATAGGATGCACTTTAGTGGCAGATTGGTCTGTGAGGTGAAGCTGAGTATGGGCGGCGAGTTGTAAGGAAATATTTAGCTCGTCATTTGCCAGCAACCCAGGAGAGCTACTAGTGATATAAAGGTGAGCCTGCTGGGGATTCTCTGGATAATGGCGGAAGGTGCGAGAGATGCCCAAGGGATAAGCTGTATACTGATGAGTAACTATCGTCTGACCGTCGCCATGGGCTTCGCCCGGCTGTTGGCGATCGCACTCCAGTTTTAGCTCTAAGTTTTTGGTTTGTTTGAAAGTTTCCAAGATAACAGCCAATGACCCATTCCTAGTTTGCTATTGCATCTGAACTGCGAAACAGAACAGTCTTTAAAATGAAATTCACCACTTCATTTAATCCCTCTCCCGTCTTGCAATTAGTATAAGCAATAGGTTTCCCCCGGCGGTATAAAGGGGCTTGTTGACGAATTAAATCCAAGTCAGCACCGACATAAGGAGCAATATCAATCTTATTAATTATCACTAAATCAGCTTGTGCAAAGCCAGGGCCTTTTTTGCGGGGGATATCATCTCCCGCACCAACATCAATGACAAAAATATAGGAGTCTACCAAGTCGTAGCTAAAGGTAGAGGCTAGATTGTCACCTCCACTTTCAATAAAAATGATGTCTAATTGAGGATAAAGCAGTTCTAGATCCTTCACCGCTAGCAGGTTCATGGTGGGATCTTCTCGAATCGCTGTATGTGGACAGCTACCCGTTTCTACGCCAATAATCCTTTCAGGTGGCAGAAATCCTCGACTTTTAAGACGGTCTGCATCTTCAGTTGTGAGTAAATCATTAGTGACAACTGCGACTTCAATGCCTTGGTTCATCAACAAGGGGACGATGCATTCTAACAGCGCTGTTTTCCCACTACCTACCGGGCCTCCGACTCCCAGTCTAGCTGCTGATTTTGCCATAGTTAATTTCCTGTTCTGAGTTCATGATCAACGGCTAAATGTTGAATTCCTGTCTAAGTAAGTAGGCGAGAATAGATCAAACTTTGTTAAGGAATGTAAAAAAATTAAATTAGCTCGTAGTCAGGACTTTAGTCCTCACTACAAACTTTTAATTATTTATGCTGCACCACTTAATTGGTTGTTAACTAATCCATTAAAACCATAAATCTTGCGCTCACCTGCGAAGGGAATTAACTCGACTTGCGTTGCATCTTCATCCATAGGTTCAAACCTCACAGCTGTCCCGGCGGGAATATTTAAACGTCTGCCTAGGGTAGGATCGTTATCGCTATAGCGGATAATTTTATCGAGTTTTCTTTCGTTTTGTTCATACTTAACGTGAAAAAATTCTAGATCAGAATTAACTTCATAAAAATGGAAATGAGAACCAACTTGAATCGGGCGATCACCTTTATTTGCTACTACAATTTTGATAATGTCTCGCCCTTGATTGAGTTCGATGTCACCGGGTTGGGTAATGATTTCGCCTGGAATCATGGTTAATTCAATTTGGGATTTTGGATGGATAGAGCTTGATTTTCAGTTGCAAGCCTAAGCCCGTACTAGGGGAACAATTGATTTACAAATTGGCTCGTGTACGGTGACTAATTTTGTCCCGTCGGGAAAAGTAGCTTCTACTTGCACTTCATGAATCATTTCCGGAATGCCTTCCATCACATCTTCTCTTCCCAAGAGAGTCTTGCCATAACTCATCAATTCTTCTACGGTTTTTCCTTCTCTGGCTCCTTCTAAAATCGCCGCAGAGATATAGGCGATCGCTTCGGGATAATTCAGCCTTAAGCCTTTGTTTCTACGTCTTTCTGCTACTAAGGCAGCGGTAAAAATCAGAAGTTTATCTTTTTCTTGAGGAGATAATTGCATAGACGTCTTGCCTTAATTTCACTGGTATTTGACAAACTTCAAGTTTTATGTTTAGTTGCTGAAAATGTTAAGTAGGTAGGCACTACAAAAGCCAAATATTAGGTTACATACCTTTACATAGCCGTGTTTTTTCTAGCCAGACTACCGACAACAGTATATTATTACCGATCAGTTGTCACTTTTTGTGCAACACTTATTCATACATAATTTTTAAGTAAAAAGATTTATAGGAGTGGCGGAATGGATGTCAGCTTGATCATCTCTAACATCTTGAATCCACCTGTTCTGGCTTTCTTTATGGGGATGCTGGCAGTTTTTGTCAAGTCGGATCTAGAAATTCCCCCACCCATCCCTAAACTATTCTCCCTTTATTTATTATTTGCCATTGGGTTTAAGGGTGGTGTAGAGCTAGTCAAAAGTGGCATCAGTCAGGAAGTGATTCTCAGCCTTTTGGCAGCAGTTTTCATGGCGTGTATTGTCCCAGTTTATACGTTTTTTATTCTGAAAATCAAACTAGACGTTTATAATTCAGCTGCGATCGCCTCTACCTATGGTTCAATCAGTGCTGTTACCTTTATTACGGCTAGTTCCTTCCTGACGCAACTGGGCATACCCTTTGATGGCTATATGGTAGCAGCCCTGGCCTTGATGGAATCTCCAGCGATTATCATCGGTCTGATATTGGTGAATGTCTTCACGGCTAATGAAGGTAAGCGGGAATTTGTTTGGTCAGAGGTTTTACGAGAAGCTTTCCTCAATAGTTCCGTGTTTCTGCTAATCGGTAGCCTGGTTATGGGACTGCTGACTGGGGAACATGGTTGGGTGGTGTTGAAACCCTTTACACAGGATATGTTTTACGGTGTCCTCACCTTCTTTTTGTTAGATATGGGACTGCTGGCTGCTCAAAGAATCAAAGATTTGCAAAAAACTGGTGTTTTTCTGATCTTGTTTGCCATACTAATCCCCATTGTCAACGCTGCAATTGCCCTAGTGATCGCTAAAATTATTGGTATGCCTCAGGGAGATACCCTTTTATTCTCTGTGCTATGTGCCAGTGCTTCTTACATCGCAGTCCCCGCAGCCATGCGGCTAACTGTTCCCGAAGCAAATCCTAGTCTATATGTTTCCACTGCCTTAGCAGTGACATTCCCTTTCAATATCATTGTAGGTATCCCACTTTATTTATACGGCATCAATATATTTTGGAGTTGAGATTATGCAGTTAGTTAAACGGATAGAAATCTTTGCTAATTATGTCGAACTCGGTAAAATTTTAGAGTCTTTAGAAAAATCAGGCATACCCGGACATACAGTGATTAAGAATGTGACTGGCAAAGGTAGGGGCGGTACAATCAGTGATGATTTCGCCATGACATTGCTAGACAACATTTATATTATCGCTTTCTTTCCTCCCGAAAAATTACCGCTGGTGGAGGTAAATATTAGAAACACTCTCAATAAGTTTGGTGGGACTTGTTTTATTTCCGATGCCATGGAACTGGAAACAACCAAGTGTGTTGGTTAAGTGAACCTGAAAATATTAATATAGCCTTTCCCAAAACTTTTCCCGCTAACATTCGATGATATAGATTACTATAATGGGTTGCAAGTGCATTTTAGTAGTAGATTTGTTTTTTGTTCTGAAAATCGATTTGAGTTGGTTGAAGAGATTTCTAGAAATAACCCTGATGTTTGTTCTAGCCTTAAAAAAAGAATTCAAGTGCAACAAATTCCAGCAGATGATGCGGGTAATTAGTAGCTGTATTTTTACACAAGTATAAATATAGCCAGTCTCCTGCAAAAAAGCGAACCTTTTTCATTAAATCTCTCAAATGCCATGCACAGCGAATTCGGGATAAAGTAGAGATAATTAATTGCATCCACAGCCATAGAGGAAAACCACTGTGCAATCAATTCAAGAAAAGATTGTAGAAAAAATACAACTCCTACCCGAAGAGGCACTAACTCAAGTGCTGGATTTAGTAGAGTCTTTAACCCAGAAGACTCCAAAAAAGCCTGTAGGTGTCCCAGGTAAACAACTGTTGCAATTTGCTGGGTCGATTAGAGCAGATGACTTAGAACTGATGGCAAAGGCAATTGAGGCAGACTGCGGTAAGGTTGATTTAGATGAATGGTAGGTTTTTGTTAGACACTAATATCATTATTGCTCTGTTTCAGAGGGATACATCAGTTCAGGAAAACATAGCGCAAACTGAACAGGTGTTTGTATCCAGTACTGTGGTGGGTGAACTTTACTATGGTGCCTATAAGTCTGGACGAGTGACGGCTAACTTAACACGCATAGAGGAATTTGTTGCTAAAACTGCTGTACTTGAGTGTGACCTAGTTACAGCCCAGCAATATGGGGAAATCAAAAATTTTCTAAGAGAGAAGGGACGACCAATTCCTGAGAATGATATTTGGATTGCTGCTGTTACCAAGCAGTATGAATTGACTTTAGTATCACGGGATAAACACTTCAGCGAAATTGACGGGTTATTCTTGGCAAGTTGGTAACGCAAAGTCTAATTTCTTTTCTCTCAATAGAGTGCGATCGCACAAAACCGCCCCTCACCCCACAACCTGACAGCATTTTTCCCCCATCAACGGAAAACTGATTAAAATACTCAAGGCGAAAACTTATACCCTTGCGTAAATCAATCATGGAAAACTTTGCTTTTTACAATCCAGTTAAAATCCTGTTTGGCAAAGGTCAAATCGCCAATATTGCTGCGGAAATCCCTGCTGATGCCAAAATTCTCATCACCTATGGCTGCGGTAGCATTAAAGCCAATGGCGTCTATGACCAAGTAAAATCGGCATTAGCTGGACGGAATGTATTTGAGTTTGGCGGAATTGAACCCAATCCTCATCTAGAAACTCTCTTAAAAGCAGTTGAGTTGATCCGGAAAGAAGGTATCGATTTTCTATTGGCTGTGGGAGGCGGTTCTGTTCTTGATGGGACTAAATTTATTGCTGCTGCGGTTCATTTTGTGGGCGATCCTTGGGATATTTTAGCCAAGCAAGCACCTGTGACTGCGGCTTTACCCTTTGGTGCGGTGTTGACCCTACCAGCCACCGGTTCAGAAATGAATACAAACTCAGTTATTACCAAGTGGGAAACCCAAGAAAAGTTATATTTCGCTAGTCCCCTGGTGTTTCCTCGTTTTTCTGTTCTCGACCCGGAGACGACTTTTTCCCTACCTCCAAGGCAAATTGGCAATGGCATTGTCGATGCTTACACCCATGTGATGGAACAGTATTTAACTTATCCAGCGAATGCGCCACTACAAGACCGGATGGCGGAATCAATACTGAAAACCCTGATAGAAGAAGGGCCAAAAACCTTGGCTAATCCCCAAGACTATGATGCACGGGCAAATTTGGTGTGGTCGGCAACAATGGCACTAAATGGACTAATTGCTGTCGGTGTACCCCAAGATTGGACAACTCACATGATTGGTCATGAGTTGACGGCGTTGCATGGGTTAGATCATGCTCAAACTTTGGCAGTTGTGTTACCTAGCACCCTGACCATTAGACGCGATCGCAAATCGCAAAAGCTGCTACAGTATGCCGAAAGAGTTTGGGGAATTGTCGATGGTGATGAAGCAGAACGGGTAAAGGAGGCGATCGCCAAAACTCGCAACTTCTTTGAGTCCGTAGGTGTCCGCACTCATTTATCTGACTATGGTGTCGGACTCGATACCATTCCAGCAATCATCAAGAATCTAGAAAAGCATGGTATGACAGCTTTAGGCGAATACAAAGATGTTAATCCTCAAGTAGTCGAGCAGATTTTAACTCTCTCTGCCTAGTAATTCACTGTAGGTCAGGCGAGACGCCTGACCCTCAAAAAAGCCTTGACTGTATATTATTGATCATGCTAATCTCAATCAGACCAATCGGTCGGTTACACTTTAATGTCTAAAGGCGAAGAAACAAAAACCAAAATTCTGCAACAAGCAGCTGAACTGTTTAACCAACAGGGATATGCAGGCTCGTCCATTTCTGACATTATGCGTGTCACAGGATTACAGAAAGGAGGGATTTACAATCACTTCAAAAACAAAGATGAACTAGCACTACAGGCTTTTCAGTTTGCAGTTAGCTCTGTCAGTCAGCATACTAAAGCAGTATTGCGAAATAAACGCCATGCAATTGAACGCCTTTTAGGAATCATTGATGTCTTTCGTAGCTTTGTAGACAACCCACCGATTAAAGGAGGATGTCCACTGCTAAATACCGCTGTTGAAAGTGATGATACTCATCCTGCACTGCGAGAACTTGCTCAACAAGCGATGAACTCTTGGCGTCACCTAATTTGTTTAATTATTAACAAAGGAATTGATCAAGGTGAAATTCGCCCTGATGTTGATGCTGATCAACTTGCAACCATCATAATTGCCACCCTGGAAGGAGCGATGATGATGAGCAAGCTATATGGAGATACAATTCACATAGAAAGAGCAGCAAATCACCTAAATGAGTATATAAAAACCCACCTTTAAATCTATGGTACAAGTTAAGGTATATGGTTTAGTAGATCAACTAAACCCCATCAAATCGAAGCTCTCAAATCTCATCCATACCTCAATGATCGAGGTATTACAAATTAGCCAAGAAAAACGATTTCAGCGGTTTATCTCATTAGATAAATCAGATTTCTACTATCCAACTGATAGATCACAAAACTATCTAATTATCGAAATTAGTATGTTTGATGGGCGCTCAGTAGAAACCAAAAAACAACTGATTCGTCGGTTGTTTCAACAAATTAACGAACAATTGCAAATTTCTGTCGATGATATTGAAATTACCATTTTTGAAATCCCTAAATCCAATTGGGGTATTAGAGGTTTACCGGGTGATGAATTGGCATTGAACTACAAGGTACAAGTTTGAGCCAGCTTAATTTTTTTATAATTTAACAGACCGAAAGGTCTTATTATTTGCATACACAGGAACAATCATGTTAGTAACCAACAACTTACACAGACCATTAGAAGTAGAAATAGTCATACCGGTGAGAACCTACGATATTGATTTTGCAGGAATTGTGAGCAATATTGTTTATATCAGATGGCTAGAAGATTTACGCTTAAAGTTTTTAGATGAACACTGGCACCTTGGGCCACAACTAGAGCAAGGATATGCACCGATTTTGGCAGGTACTCAAATTGAATATAAACGTCCCATTAAGCTGAATGACAAAGTAATTGGGCGTTTGTGGCTAAGTAACTTAGGGCGGCTAAAATGGACTGTGCAAGCCGAAATTTTTTCTAATAACAAACTAGCAGCCATAGCTACACAAAAAGGTGCATTTATCAGTTTACAAAATGGACGCCCCGTTCCTATTCCAGTAAAAATGCATAATAAATATGCTGAATCTCAGCAAGTTATTTAGAAAAATTGATTAGCTCACTAGAAATTTTTTGCCCATTCAATTAAATTTAGAAATAATTACCCATGCTGAAATTCTACTACAATCCCATTTCGCCTAATGCTCGCCGTGTATGGATAACATTACTAGAAAAAGAGATTCCCTTTGAACCAATTTTAATGAACTTGGATGGAGACCAATTAAACCCAGATTTCTCAGCAATTAATCCCTTCCAGCATATTCCGGTTGTAGTCGATAATGGCCTTCGGTTGGTAGAATCTCTGGCAATTCTAGACTACTTAGAAGCCAAGTACCCAAAACCTGCATTGTTGCCGCAAGAACCCCAGGCGTTAGCAACAGTTAAAATGGTGCAAATGCTGACTGCAAATGAATTATTTCCTCAATTAATTTCACTAATTTATGAAAATCAAGACTCACCGCAATTTACCAAAGCAAAGCAGCATATCGATAAAGTACTGAAATTTTTTACAGAGTTATTAGGAAACTTGCCTTACTTTGGCAGCGAACAGTTAACCCTAGCAGATATAGTTGCTGGCAATGCTGTACTTTATTTACCTAATATGGGTTTTACTCTTGATGATTACCCTCAGATCAATAAATGGTCTGAGCGGTTAATGCAACGCCCAGTATGGCAAAAAACCAAATTGAGTGATGAAGATTTTGCACAATTCAAGCGGCGAATCAGAGTTTTAGTGAAGTTGCATAGGCGTGAGTTTAGCCGGGGGAATACGGCAAAAAAGTAGTTCATGGATAAACTCCAGGCTTCTTGAGTATTTGCCGTTGAGATGCAGTCAAATCGGGGTAATCATCAGAATTATAGTCATGCCTTGCCCAAGCAGATGGGTGAGGGGAATATTTGTAAAACAGTGTCCGGCGCTCATTTTTTCCTCGCCAGGGAAGAGTACCATGAGTTAAAGCTTCAGTAAATATAATGGCACTTCCTGCCTTGATCGTAACTGCCTGTACACAAGCACTAGGAGACTTCAAGTCAAGCCATTGTTTTGGGAAAGGCAGATTACTCTTGTGGCTACCAGGAACACAGCCAAATCCCCCCTCTCCTGGATGCACATCATTTAGTTCGTACGCAACGGCAGTTAAGCCATTGTGTATCTTGCCATCTTTGAACAGGTAATACTGGCAAGGATCATAAGGAGTTCCACCCCCATGGAGATGGCAGCCAATGGGGCCAATACCTTGACGGATGATGTGAGCATACTCATGATCTAGGCGAAATTGCTCTCCCACCAATTCAGATAGATATGGAGTGATTCGGGGATGATCTATCAACTCTCGGTAAGGCTTGCCCCAAGGCAGCAGACTATCAAAGCGCAAAAATGATGCTTCTGAGTCATTTTTGCGGGCAATCTGCTGATCTAGCGTTGCCTGAAGGGCTGCAATTTGGTCAATGTTGAGTACATTTTCAATTATCAAGAAGCCTTGTAAGTCAAATAGATAACGTTCAAACTCGGTCATGAAACTTGTTGCTTGATGAGAATTTACAGTAGGAAACTATTGATTTTTATAACTTAAGTAAGTAGGCGAAAAGAAATCAAACTATGTTAAGCAAAGTAAAAAATATTGAAATTTGCTCGTAGTGAGGGCTTTAGCCCTACCTTGAGGGCTGAAGCCCTCACTACCAACCTTGAATTATTTACGCCAACCTACTTAGCTCAAAAAATCTAGGTTAATTGTGTGTGATTATTGATGCTGGGTGCAATCAATTCAAGACGCTGCTAGATGCAAAATGTCCCCACTAGAAAGAATCATCTATGATTATTGATATATATACACTCCCAGCAAATTATCTTTAACGAAACCAGGAATTATAAATTTAACTATGGAACAACAACCAATACAAGTGATTGGAGGTGGATTAGCTGGGACAGAAGCAGCATGGCAAATAGCCCAAGCTGGAGTACCGGTAATTCTCCATGAAATGCGCCCCAAACGCTTTAGCCCTGCCCACCATACAGAACATTTGGCAGAATTAGTATGTAGTAATTCTTTTGGGGCAATGGCAAGCGATCGCGCAGCGGGATTATTACATGAAGAACTACGCCAGCTTAATTCCATTGTGATTGCTAAAGCTGATGAACACGCAGTCCCCGCTGGTGGGGCGTTAGCGGTGGATAGAGGACAATTTGGTCAAGATTTGACAGAAACACTCTCCAGCCATCCTTTAATTGAATTTCGTCGGGGAGAAGTGTCTACTGTTCCTGAAGGAATTGTAGTTTTGGCAAGTGGGCCTTTAACCAGTCCCGACTTAGCAGAAGATTTGCACCGCTTCACGGGGATGGAATACCTCAGCTTTTTTGATGCTGCTAGCCCGATTATTGTAGGTGAATCAATCAATCAGGATATTGCTTTCATGGCTTCCCGCTATGATAAAGGCGAAGCGGCTTATCTCAATTGCCCGATGAATAAAGAGCAATATTTGCACTTCCGGGAAGAACTCTGCAAAGCCGAACAAACTGAACTTAAGGGTTTTGAACGGGAAACGGCGAAATTTTTTGAAGCCTGTCTCCCCATTGAAGAACTGGCCCATCGGGGAGAAGATACCATGCGTTACGGCCCCTTGAAGCCTGTAGGATTGTCTGACAACCGCACGGGAGAACGTCCTTATGCTGTGATTCAGCTGCGCCAAGAAGACAAAGCCGGTCAACTGTGGAATATGGTAGGATTTCAAACTAATCTGCGTTGGGGTGAGCAAAAACGCATATTCCAGTTAATTCCCGGTTTGGAAAAAGCTGAATTTGTGCGGTTAGGTGTGATGCACCGCAACACTTTTCTCAATGCACCACAGTTGATGTCTGCAACTCTGCAATTTAAGCAGCGTCCGACATTATTAGCAGCTGGGCAGTTGATTGGAACTGAAGGCTATACCGCAGCGGCTGCTGGTGGCTGCTTGGCGGGAATTAATGCGGCACGGCTAGCTTTGGGTAAAGAACCATTGAGTCTGCCACCGACAACAATGATGGGGGCGCTGTTTGAGTTTATCAGTTCGGCTTCGCCTAAGCATTTCCAACCAATGCCTCCTAATTTTGGGATTGTGCCAGATTTGGGGATGAGAATCAAAAGTAAACCGGAAAAATACGGAAAATATCGCGATCGCTCTTTGGCAGATTTGGCAACCTGGAAATCAGCAAATTTAGCCGTTTAGCTTGATCAGGAGAAGGATTTACGGGTTTTCTCTAAATCTCCTTCTCCTTGATCGTGACTATTCCATGTATGCCCAGTGCCGCGATCGCACCGCCCAATAATCCCCAAGTGCCATCGGCAAATACATTGATGCGATGGGCTAAAGCGCGATGATAGGCAAATTCTAACTTTCTTTCATTGGTATTTGGTGTTTCTACTAACTGTGATACATAACTTTCAGCTTTTATCAGTGCTGCGTAATCTGTGCCAAAGTAGTAAAGCGATATTGCCAGCACGATTAAACCTGGCGTAATTACGGTAATTATAAGAATGCCTTGACGCGTATTCATACATCCTCCACAGCCGATATATCTGCTCAATGCTGACATAGCAGGAATGTTTATGTTACAACTTGGCAGGCTTTCTTTGATATTTTGTGTGTTTGAGTGGGTGAATCGGAATTTGGGAATAATCCTTATGGTGTTTTTGACCATCGCTTTAGTCAATCTCTCGGTATGAGAGCGCCATTTCTAGGAAAAAAGAGAATTTTTTACTGGTTGCATCTGGCATTGTGCTGCATTCTGTGGTTTAACTTGACATTGTCGCCAGTATATGCTGCTCCAGCTTCAGTTGATAATCTGCGACAACAGCAGCAACAAATTAAGCAGCAGCGGCAGAATGTAGTCAAGGAACGCGATCGCTTAACTAATCTGCAACAAGAAGCGCAGAAGAACCTCACAGGTATCAACCAAAATCTGCAAACGACTAATAGCCAGATTCAAGAGATTTCGTTACGCTTACGCCTAGCTACTGCACGCCTGGAGCAGTTAGAAGCTGCAAAAGTGACGGCGGAACGTTTATATCAAGAACGACAAATAGCAACGGTGGCACGTTTGCGCTTTATTCAGCGATCGCCTGCTTCCCAGGGATGGGCTGTTTTGCTGCAAAGCCAAGATATCAGCGATTTTATCAGCCGTCGTCATCAGTTGAAGCTGGTTTATCAGGCAGATCAAAAGATTTTGGTAAAACTGACTGAACAAGCAAACCTGTTAATTAAGCAGCAAACTGATGTAGAAGGACAAAAAAACGAAATTGCCTTGATTAGGCAGCAACTATTAGCGCAAAAAGCCGATTATCAAACTCAGGGGCAGTTACAAGCAGAATTGATTCAACGCCTAAATAGCGATCGCCTCGCTTTGACAGCAGCGCAAAACCAACTAGATCAAGATTCCCAAAGTCTGGAAGTATTGATTCAACAAAAGGTAGCCGAAGCACAAGCTAGGGAAGAAGCAGAAGCACAAGCGAAAACCAGCAGCAAAAGCGTGATTATTCGGGGAACTGGGGTATTTGCATATCCTAGCGATGCATCCACTAGCAGTCCCTTTGGTTGGCGGGTTCATCCCATTCTCGGTTATCGCCGCTTTCATGCAGGGTTAGATTTTGCCGCTAGTTATGGTAGTACAATTCGGGCAGCAGATTCGGGAACGGTGATTTTTGCCGGCTGGTATGGTGGTTATGGCAGGGCTGTAATTATCAATCACGGCGGAGGGATAACTACACTTTATGGACATACCAGCGAGTTGTACGTTTCAGAAGGACAATCAGTGCAACGGGGACAAGCGATCGCTGCTGTCGGTTCTACAGGTTTTTCAACTGGCCCCCATCTTCATTTTGAAGTGCGTCGCAATGGCACACCTGTAAACCCCGCTGATTTTTTATAGTGGAAAAAGTGTGCTATACTTGAGCATAACGAGGGCGCGTAGCTCAGTGGATAGAGCAACAGATTCCGGTTCTGTGGGTCGGGGGTTCAAATCCCTCCGCGCTCGTTACCCTTAAAAACCAACCATCACCCCTACCCTCCGGGAAGTCCAAGGGCTTACCCTAGGGAATATTGCTACAGTCGGGGTTTAAATTCCCTTTGGCAACAGTTTTAAGATTTTTTATTAATTGCTGAATCTTCTTCTGCGTTAATTATTTAGCACTGTCAAAGCCGCCTCTACAACACCAATCCATAGATTAATTTTTAAAATGTTGCTATTGTAATTACAAAAATGGTTCCGGCAAAAAGAGTTTACTTATTATTAGTTTTAGGAATAGCGATCGCCCCAATTTTATCCCTATTTATGGGTATGGCCATCAGTATCGCTGTGACTTTGCTATTTGATGCCATTATTTTAGGTTTAATGATTGTAGATGGTTTACGGGTGCGACGCGACCGCGTGGAAATTACCCGTGAATTACCGCCGCGATTGTCCATTGGGCGGGATAATCCGGTTGTGTTAAAGGTAAAATCGGGGCAAGCTAACGCCGTCATCCAAATCCGTGACTACTACCCAACAGGTTTTGGCGTGTCTGCGGAGGAAATCTGCGCTACAGTTCTTGCTAATAGCACTCAGGAATTGAACTATACTGTCAACCCAACACAGCGGGGAGCGTTTCCTTGGGGAAATATTCAAGTGCGACAGTTGGGAGTTTGGGGATTAGCTTGGGATGATTGGCTTGTTAAGCAAAGTCTGGAGGTAAAAGTTTATCCTGATTTATTAGGATTGCGATCGCTGACAATTCGCCTCACAATTCAATCATCAGGCTCAATTCGCAAACTTCGCCAAATGGGTATTGGTACAGAATTTGCCGAACTGCGAAACTATCGCACCGGAGACGATTTGCGGTTTATTGATTGGAAAGCTACCGCCCGTCGCGTCGGGACTTATCGCAACGCATCCCCACTGGTAAGGGTTTTGGAACCAGAACAAGAGCAAACCTTAATCATCTTACTAGATCGCGGCAGATTGATGACAGCACAAGTACAGGGTTTGCAGCGGTTTGACTGGGGCTTGAATACAGCCTTATCCTTAGCCTTGGCGGGATTACATCGAGGCGATCGCGTCGGCGTTGGAGTATTTGACCGCCAAATGCATACCTGGGTTCCCCCAGAACGTGGACAAAATCACCTAAATCAGCTAATTGATCGCCTGACTCCCATTCAACCAGTATTATTAGAATCTGATTATTTGAGTGCCGTGACAACTGTAGTGCAGCGACAAACTCGCAGGGCACTTGTAGTAGTGATTACAGACTTAGTAGATGCGATCGCCTCCACCGAACTCCTCGCCGCCCTCACCAAATTAGCACCCCGCTATCTACCGTTTTGCGTCACACTCCGAGATCCCCAAGTTGATTATCTAGCATCCACCGCCACAACAGATATCACAAACGCTTATATCCGGGCAGTAGCACTAGATTTATTAGCACAACGGCAAGTTGCCTTTGCCAAGTTAAAACAAAAAGGTGTATTGGTACTCGACGCCCCAGCCAATCAGATTGCTGATCAATTAGTTGACCGCTATTTGCAACTCAAAGCCAGAAATCAACTGTAATTCTCTTCTGCGACCAAGACTTAATTATTACCATTTTTAAACTTTAATTATTGACGCTGACCTACTTAAGAAAATTTTAATTAATTCGTGCTATGTAGGATGCGTAAAGAGACGCATCAAAAAAGCATTTAAAATTTTTAATTAATTAGGCTTTTGGCGATTACAGTACATTACTAAAAGCATAAACAGTCCCATACCTGCCAAATATTTAATCTGGTTTGGTATGCCGGGATTGGGAGAGAAAAAACCTTCAATAGTACCAGCAATAATCAACATTGGCACAATGCCAAATACTAATTGCACCGCCAGAGAACCGGATAATTTTAGTGCATCGCGGCGGCGATATTTACCAGGAAATAAAATTGCTTTAGCTAGTAAAAGTCCCGCACCACCAGCAAAAAAGATAGCGGGTAATTCCAAAGAACCGTGAGGAAACACAAACGCCCAAAAGGGATAAGCCAGTTGATTTTGACCCACCAGAGTGCCCACACCACCAATTAATAAGCCATTGAATATCATGATATAGGCTGTAAATAGCCCTGCTGTCATCCCCCCAGCAACAGCAGCAAAAGACACCGATAGGTTATTAATCATAATATTGCTGGATGCCAAAGGTTCAATGCCGACAATCGAACCCATCCACAATTTATGTTGATCTCGCACCTGAGTAATCAAGCTTTTGGGTACTATCAGCGACATAAAGGTTGGATCTTGCCAAGCATACCACCAAGCCACTAAAGCCCCTAGAAGGAATAAAGCGATCGCAGTGGCGATATATGCAAATGTTTGCTGCACTACATTTGGTAATCCCCAGCGATAAAATTCTACAACTGCAAGCCATTCCTGTCGCCGCGAACCATGGTAAATTTGCGTATATGCACGGCTTGTCAAAGATTGTAAACTTTGAATCAAAGTATTACCCACTTGTTGAGTACGGGCCCGCGACAAATCCGCCGCCACGGAACGATATAAACTCGCTAACTCGCGAATTTTATCTGCTTGCAGTGACTTTAATCCTTTTTGTTCTACCTGCTTTAACAGAGTGTCCAGACGCTGCCAATTTATTTCTCGCCGTGCAATCCAACGTTGAATATTCATACATTTTGGCAATACTGAGTTTAACTTAGCTTAAGATAACCTCAAATAATCACCCGTATTTGAAAGGAAAATTTAAAATCATGCCTGAAAATTTTGGTTCTCCCGTCCCCATACAACCCCTCAGTATTGGTAATGTGGTCAGTGCTGGTGTAAGGTTGTATCGTTCTCATCTTAAAACTTATCTTAAACTATCATTAATTGCTCATTTGTGGGTTTTATTTCCCATATATGGCTGGGCAAAATATGCTAATATACCTGGACTAATCTCGCGTTTAGCTTTTGGAGAATTGACCAACCAGCCGGAAAGTGTTGAAGATGCCAGAAGCCATGTTAATCGACGCCTCTGGTCATTTATAACAGTTAATTTGCGAGTAGGTATATATGTTATTTTAGCTTATTTGGGGCTGGCCATTGTAAGTATAGTGGTCATTTTGTTGGGATTAGGATTAGGTTTTATATTAGGTTTTATATTAGGTCGTGAACCGATTGTTATCATAATGTTCTTAGCGGTGCCGTTAGCGGTAGTTATTCCGATGCTAGGATTAACTTGGTTTTATTCCCGTTGGGTGATAGCTGACGTAGCGTTGGCAGTTGAAGAAAATATCAATAGTAGCAAGAGTATTAATAGAAGTTGGGAGTTAACTCAATCTTCTGCATTTAGGGTTCAGGGTGTTGTGATAGTTGCTAATATTGTGACACTGCCCATTGTATTTTTGTTTAACTCTGTACCCAGTTTATTTCTTCAGCGGCTGGAGCAAGGTTCTACTTTGTACTGGATTGTGTATTCTATTTGTTTGCTCACCAGCTTGGTAGGTGGGATTTTTGTGATGCCATTCTGGCAGGTAATCAAAGCTGTTATTTACTATGATCTGCGGAGTCGTCGTGAGGGGTTAGGTTTGCAGTTACGTAACCACGATATTTAAACCGCCAACACCGAGACTACTATGCACCTTTTTAACCATGTAAAATTCCGCACACCAGAAAGTGTTGAGTTAGAGTTCACCCTCGCCGGCATCGGTAGTCGTGTCTTTGCTCTAATCATTGACTATCTGATTTTGCTGGCGACTTTGGCGGTGTTTTTCCTGATATGGGCTTTTGTCGCGGCGCAGTTAGGAGATTCCTTAACAGAGATTTTCGGCTCCGCAGTCCCTTTGTGGTTACTGGCGATCGCCATTGTTGCCAGTACCGTTATTTACGCAGGTTACTTCGTCTTATTTGAAACTTTATGGCAGGGACAAACCCCTGGTAAACGCATTGCTAAAATTCGCGTTATTCGAGATGATGGTAGACCAATCGGTTTGCAACAAGCAAGCCTTCGTGCTGTACTTCGTCTCTTTGATGAATCTTTATTCATTGGAGCTTTTTTAATTGCCTTAAGTCCCCAAGAAAAGCGCCTAGGTGATTTGGCAGCAGGCACAATTGTGATTCAAACCCAAACAGCTACTAAATCAGCAGCTTTCACTATTTCTGAACAGGCAAAGTCACTCCATATCGAGTTGAGACAAACTGCCGATTTATCCCTATTATTACCTGATGATTTTGCCATTATTCGTGAATACTTGGGGCGACGTAGTGCAATGGCATCGAAGGCAAGAGCCTTACTATCTCTAAAATTATCACAGCAGGTTCAAGCTATTATTAATTTAGAAAACCTGCCAGTAGATGTTACCTCTGATGTATTTTTAGAAGCTATTTATCTTGCCTATCAACAGCCAGAATATTAGATGATTAAAAAATAGGTAATTGGTAATAGTAAAAAAATCTTACTTATTACCAATTACCCATGATCAATTACCCATGATCAAAACTTTTGCCCATCTCATCAACTCAAAAATCTAAACTCGGCCAGTCTGGTTGACAATAATAGTGCGCCATGTTGTCAAACTTTCGTAGTTCAACACCCTGGATCAAAAATTTAGGCAAATTCAAAAGCCATTTTTCATTCAACTGAGAAAGTGTGGTGCTGAAATTTGTCCGGTCTAGCTCAGGCGAAACCTCCCCAAAATAGCCTAATGTAATATGGGCAGTAAAGTGATAATGCTGCTCAATACCTAAAGCAATTAACTTGGGATTTTGATAAATTGTCCGGCGAAATTGAATGATGTCCTCGTAGGAGCGTTCATCTTGGGGGACTAAACAAACGGCTACAGCTCTTGGCATCAGTATCAGTCCCAGCATTTGCCATTGAATCGGATGAGTCCTTTTTGTCATCGATTGTTGATATTGCTGAAACATTTCGGTTAAGCAATGTCTCAACTCTTCGTCAAATCTGGGATTTTCTTCACAGGCGTGAAGGTAAGCACTGTCCCAAATCAAGTCAGCCAACGTCAGATGGAAGCTAGCAGGAGGTACAGGGACAATCAAATCAAGGTTTACAGGTAACTGCAAAAGTTCCTCTTGATAAGCCTGTAACTTGGCATAAAAATCAGAGTTTAGTGAATCTTCTGCTGCTGGCGGAGTAATCAGTGTATAGCCAGGAAAAGGTGCAGGTTGTCTCAATCCGGAATGGGGCAGAAATTTAGATGATTCCTGGATATGCTGGACTTGGGATCTGTAAGCTTCTGGCAGCGTCAGTCTTGCTACCCGATTTAAGTAAGTTTGATAGTTGTCGTCCAATCTTCATGGCCTCACGCTCTCACTTGATAGATTTTAGGGAAAATTACCCAGATTAACCCAAGTGATTGAAAAAGTATTTAGTTTTTTTGGCGTGATGCTAGGGGAAAATGGGATTGGGGATTGGGAGGAGAAAAGAAGGAGACTTATAGACTAATTCCCCCTTAGCCCCCTGCCAAGAGACCCCTTAGACCCCTGCTAAGAGCCCCAATCCGGGAAAGTCTATGCCAATCTATGTTTACTGGGGTGAGGATGATTTTGCTATGGAGAAAGCAGTAACGCTCTTGCGCGATCGCATCCTCGATCCCCTATGGATAAGCTTTAATTACACTTTATTCCCCCCAGATCAAGCCGATGCTACAGTCCAGGGGTTAAACCAAGTGATGACACCAACTTTTGGCGCTGGTGGACGCCTGGTGTGGCTGAATAACACTACCCTGTGCCAGCAATGTCCAGAAAATCTGTTAGCAGAATTGCAACGAACCTTGCCCGTAATTCCTGAAAACTCATTTTTATTGCTTACCACCCGTAACAAACCAGATGAACGCCTCAAAGCCACAAAATTGTTAAAACAATTTGCCACCGAGTTCCGAGAATTTCCCCTGATTCCACCTTGGAAAACGGAATTATTGGTACAATCGGTGAATGAAGCTGCTAAATCTGTGGGTCTAAAACTGACTCCCCAGACAGCAGAACTATTAGCAGAATCTGTTGGTAACGATACACGGTTGCTCTACAATGAAATAGAGAAATTGCAGCTGTATACCGCTGGCAGCAACCAACCTTTAGATGTAAATACCATTACTCAACTGGTCGGAAATACTAAGCAAAATAGTTTACAATTGGCCGCAGCCATCAGAACTGGAGATACAGCTAAAGCTTTAGGAACTGTGGCTGATCTGATCAATGCTTCAGAGCCTGGATTGCGAATAGTTGCTACACTAATTGGTCAATTTCGCACCTGGTTATGGGTGAAAATTATGATCGAAAGTGGTGAGCAGAATCAACAAGCGATCGCACAAGCTGCTGAGATTGGTAACCCCAAACGGATCTATTTTTTACAGCAAGAAGTCAAGTCTCTTTCTGTCAAGCAACTAATCTCCTCTTTGCCCCTTTTACTAGAGTTAGAAGTTAGTCTCAAGCAAGGGGGTTCAGAAATGCCAGTACTTCAAACTAAAGTGATAGAACTGTGTCAAATATGTCGAAGAGCTTGATGTCTAATATAAAAGTTTAATGGAGTCAAGATTTTCTGGAACTTCTCACTCCTAAAATAATTCACAGTTATTACCCTATCCCTAATGTAGTACTGTGTCCCCAATCCTATGAATAAAATTTCTGATTTATTTTTCCGAACTAGCCTCCAGCGAATGTTTACCCAATCATTGCTAATCGCTACTCTTGCCAGTGGATGTTCATTTTCCAGTCATTTTGGCTTAAGTTCAAAAGCTTATGCTCAAACTCCAGCAGTCAACAATGCAGAAATCACTAGCTATGCTCAAGCTGTATTAGCGATGGAACCAATCCGTCAGCAAGCCTTTGAAGAAATTAAACAAATTATTAATGGTGGAGAAGTTCCCGCAATAGTTTGCAATCAACCCGATAGTATAGATGCTCTGCCAGGTAAGGCTAAAAATATTGCAAGGGACTACTGTACGGAATCAGAAAAAATTGTCAGCAAGAGCGGTTTACCTCCTGAGCGTTTCAACCAAATTACTGTAGAAATCCAAACTAACAGTGACTTAAAACGGCAGGTTTATAATACATTATTACGCCTCCAAAAATCTCCTGATGCTCCCTAGGTTAATTTTCTGTAAACATGATTACCTGGAGAAACCCCAAGAGTAGGCATAGTTATTTGTTATTAGGCATTATTTCCTAATAACTGATGATTGTTGTAAGCTAAATGAAGTTATTATATCCCTGACTATTGCTATTGGATGGAAATAGGACAGGAGGTGGTTTGTCAATTTGTTCTTTTTCTCCTATTCTTAATTATAAATTCTCAATATAAATAGCATTTCACCAATCAATTCTCATCATCATAGTACTAATCAATATCAAGCAATACTTGCCCCTTGACATAAATATTTTTCATATAGCTTTGTGCATGAGGTTGTGGACTTTGAATCGATATGCTCCCAAATTTTAGGTGAATTAAAGATGGGACGGCAGGCTTTGGGCTTTTTTAACAGCGCAGAAAGCCCTTAATCGATCCTAGAGCAAACGCATTAAAATTTTGTCAGGCGATAGTTGACAGATTGCTGCACGTAGTATGATGGGCAAGTCAAGTCCAATTATTAAGAAAAGGGGTTCTTCGGTTATTTTTATGGAAAATCTGGTTCAAAATCATTGAAAGCCTTATCCTGTAGGCATTTTCTTTAAAACAAGAGCATAATTCCTTATAAACCTTGCCACGTAAGGATTTTGTCATAATCAATGCTCAACCACCATAAAACAAACCCAAGAGCCAGAAAAGGTTTTGAAAAGTGATTTTCTTCATTAAGGAGTGCACAAATGGATTCTGAGATACGCAAGTTCAGCCAACGGTGGATATTTAAATTACGGTGGGACTACCATATTATTCCTACGAATGAAGAAATCACCGCTTATAGCAAAGCACTTATAATTTGTGCTAAAGCCGATGGAACATTAGCAGAAGCTGAAAGAGACTGGGTTGTTGGTTACATAGCAGCGGTTGGGGGATCTGAGGATTTAATTGAACTGTTAAAAAATTACGACGGAGACGACAATATTCAAGAGTTTTTATTGCTCTCACCAGCTATGGCAAAAATCAGAAGATGTTTGATTTACGATGCTATCTCAGCTTGTGACGCTGATGGTGATTTTAGTGCCGCTGAAAGAGCTAAAGTCAGAAGTATGGGAGAAACACTGCAACTTTCTCAAGAAGATTTTGAACAAATTGAGAATTTATACTTTCAGAGTAAGGAACTTTTTACGACGCGAATAAACTTGCTGTTTGCTGATGGAAAACCTGAGTACAGCACCCCTAGATAAGTTTTGAGTTTCAAGTTGCTGGGCGCGATTTGAGTTAAAAGCAAGGGCGATCAGGTATTGAGCCGAGATTTGAGTAATTTTCTGCAAGATGGTCTGGAAACCCTTGTCCTGTCTGGTTTTAATATTTTGTTACTTCAGCCTGCTTTTCAAATACCATTAAATGCTGCTGAGGTAACAAATTTTTAGTTTCGTGCCAAACTAAACCCACGGCTTGCATTTCTTGGCGGACTTGTTTTTGAGTCATCTTGTGGAGTTTTTTAATCATAATAAAGGGATTTTCACCCCGGTACTCAACCAGTACTACCCTACCACCAGGTTTCAGCGCTTTGACAATTGCTTGCATCACTTCTTGGGGATATTCAAACTCATGATAAGCATCTACCATCAGCACTAAATCGACACTTGCGAGTGGCAAATTAGGGTTTGTAATAGTTGCTAAAATAGGCTCAACATTGGAGATATTTTTCTCTTGTTTGAAAAAGTCAATAATCTCCAACATTTCTGGCTGAATATCTACAGCCAATACTTTACCTGATGATAATAAAGGCGCGATGCGAAAGCTCAAATAACCTGTACCCGCACCAATATCTGCTACCACATCATCAGGTTGCAAATTGAGGAGGTTTACCACCTGATTTGGTTGCTCTTCTGTTTCGCGACTTGGTCTTTCTAACCAACCAGCGCCTGTGTGTCCCATGACTTTGGCAATTTCGCGCCCCATGTAGTATTTACCAATACCATCTGGACTGTGAATCTGGCGTTGTTCGTAAACTGTGCCTGTGGGAGAGGATGTGATGGCGGCGGCTGTCGGTTGAGTTAGTAAACTCCCCAATATTACTAGGATCATTACTAGAAAATTTAAAAATTTTGACTGAAAATTATGATTCATATTTTTGCAAAAATTATTTTGTTTACAAACCGCAGAGTACCCAGAGAACACAGAGAGAATAAAGATAGATTTTCATGAAAAATTAGGTTCGATTTTTTTTTCCATCAGCGCTATTTAAATAACAGCATTCGTAGCAAAAACTTAAATCACAAATGGTGCTAATTGACGATGATCCCAATGTTCCCCAAACCGCTCTGCAATCAGTGGTGTGACGATAAACTTAGGAGGGGAACCTGATTGAACATCAATCCGCACACATGAGTAAGGCAGCCGCCTTTGAAAACCGTAGCCATTGCGGCCAACATAAAGCAGGGAATCTGCGACTTTTCGATTTGGACTCCCTGCAATATCGCTAAAAGTCTCCATCAGTTCTGGCCCCTCTTTTCGTTGACGACGGGGACGATGTCCACTACCACCAGAAATAATGCAGTTGATGTGGGAGTCAGCGTATCCTGTGTCAACTGTGCGGATGTGTTCCAAACAGTGGGCGTGACCGTTTAAAATTAAATCGACTATGGGACGTTCTTTTGTCTGGGAACCCAGAGTTTTGGCTACTGCTTCAAATAAAGAGCGTAGACGATGACGAACTGCTAAGGTTTGTGCTTGATGCCACTTGGTTGCTTCGGTGACGTAGGGGGGATGGTGGAAAAATATGATTCGTCCGCGCACTTCGTTAGTATGCCAAGATTCGATCAGCCTGTTTCGTAACCAGTCGAGTTGTTCAAAGTCGATGTCAGATGTTTTCTGGGATGATAGTTGTTTTTCGATATCGATTTTGACTTCGTTGATTTGGTCTAATTTGGCACTGAGTTCATCGAGTTGTTCAGCTTCGCTGGGTATATCGGAATTAAGGCGATCGCATATTTCCAAAATCTGCAATTCTTCTTGTTCTATCTCTTGGCGACGCTGTTGCAACTGCCGACGGTTGTTTTCCCCCCCTTGAGTTGTCGGCAAGGGTGATGGTGTATTAAAGGTATTAGAATCTAGGGCGAAAAAGTCAATCCCACCGTAACGAAATGTATAATAGCGGTTGGGGACGCGGGTAAATTTTCCCGGTTGGTAACGCAAACAGCGCCCTGTATCACTTTTAGCGGTGTAATGTTGATCTAAATGATGTTCTAACTCTTTTGGGGATGCGATCGCCGCCATATAATCTAGAAAGGCTCTTGCATAAGCATCACCTTGATTTGAGCCGTGCCAGCCAATTTCGATATCTTTGTAGCGCAACAGGTGGCGTAGGGAAAAGGTGGGGCCAGTGAGCAAGCGATACATCAATGGCACATCATAGTAATCGTGATTTCCCAACACTGGCAAGAATGGCAGCTTAAACACCATGCGATCGTAGGGAATGCTATTATGGTTGTCGCCACCTAGGATAAATTCCCGGTAAGGCTCGATAAAGTTTTTCGGATAATACTCTTGGGAACCCACCACATAAATAACATCGCCAGTGTGCAACACAAAACGGCAGCCATCACCATGCGCTAGCATTTGTTCGGCGACTTGTCGTTGGGGGTGTTGACCGTAATGGGACTTAGTGCCAGTATCACCAATCACCATAAACGAAAATTCCGGACTATCCTCCTTGCCATCGTCTAATACCATGGAAGTTTGGTCAATTCCCCGCTGCATAATACTGGGATGCATCCACCGCACCCGTTGCTTCATCTTTTGAATTTTCACAGGAATCGGTGGTTCGGAAATCAATTTCATGGGTAGATTTAGCTAAGGCCTAAGCTAATTGTAACGAAATATTAAGTATTTGACGATCTACGCTCCGTATCCTAGGGAATATTCAGAATACCTTAAGTCACCAACTGCACAACACCCCACTGCCCACCTGTCGACCAATCAGGGTCAGATTTTGCGACTTCTGCCACATTTTTTGCCTTCAGTCCGGCGGCAACTTCTGACTTAAGGGTGCGTAAGGCTACCATTGGCGCGGGTAAGTAAGAGACGATATCTGCAATGTTGGTGGTAAAGTCCCAATGGCGATCGCCTAATAAGCGCCGATAATTAGCATCTCCTTTGACAACAATTAAACTCGACTTGGCTAACTCACCTTTGAGTGATGAAGGAATTTCCCAAAATGGTAACGGTGATGTCCAGAAATAATCTTCAGCTAAAACCAACTTTCCTGAAGCGATATTTGCTCGCAATCTTTGAGTAAAGGATTTAACTTTTGGATGGCTACCAGCAGCTAAAAAATCAATTGTGTAATGCACATCCTTAATCATGGCATCAGATACAAAAGTTGGATGAGGCTTTAAGTGCAAGTAAACCTCATTAACCAAGCCACTATTTAACAAAAAATCTACAAAACATAAATCACAAATTAGCTCAAAACCTGCATTATCTATAACAAAATCAATGCTTCCACCCTTATGACTGGTTAATAATTCGCTAACTGAAAATGCATCATCTACTAATATATGAGTTAGTTGGTTGTGAATATCAAAACGACTCCGGTCATCCTCAAAGGCTGACCACAAACTTAAATCAACACGATTTCCCCACAGGGCAAAATACAACAGAGCAATTACAGATGCTTGGTTTGATTTAGATGCTTTTTTTGATTGATCCAACCATTTATCTACTTGACTGCACAGAGAAATAATGGAATCAATAGATGCTTCTAAACCTTGAGATTTTTGTAACTCAAATGGGTCAATACCTTGCAATTCACCAGGGCGAAAGTAATTGGTAATATCCAGAATTAGCCGATAAAAATAAGTTTCGGCAAAAAACCAGGGCACATCTACCCAACGCTGACCTTTATATGGTTCTAAATATTGCTTCCAGGCGGTGAAATCTGCACCAGTATCATCTGCCAGAGTTGGCAAATATCCTGTTGGTAGTTCTGCGGCGAGTTTCTCCAAGCTTTGATTAATTTGGCTAGGAAACTTATTTTCCGCTATGACTCGGCGGGCGATCGCAGGCATCCGTTGAGTTACTGTAAACTCAGTAAAAGAGCCAACTTCATTTCCTACAAGTGGCGCTGGTAGGGGTAATTTGGGAATGTGGGGATTCACCACAAAGTTTTGTCCCTTGAATTTTTAGCTATTTTAACCCAATTTTGACCAGACTTTTACAAATAGGTAAAATTTTGAGTTATGCAAGCAAGTTCTCCCAAAATCTCACACACAAGCGATATTTGAGGAGTAGAAACTGGAATTATTTTCTGGGCTTTCTATTTTCTATATACATCACGACGATGTTTACATTGGAGGAGTAAAATTATTAATTGTTGATCTTGAGTTTAATTTTTAATTTTTAATTTTTAGCAAACTTTTCTAGCAGGAATTGTTTGAGGTGTGGTTGCTCTAAATTAATACCTAGTGCATTTGCTTTCTGGACAACTTCTTCATAAGTCAAACCAGCTTGAAGTACATCAGCAATCAAGGCTATTCCCCCGGCTCTTGCACCACCAGCACAATGAATTAAAATAGGTTTGGGCAAATTCTCAATTTCTTGAATTGCTGCTGCTGTAAGTTGTTGATTTGGTTCTTGAGGATTTAATGGAACATTTGCATATTTTAATCCCGCAACTTCGGCTTGTTGCTGTTCATCATTAAGAAAATCTTTCTCACCTAGAGAACGCAAATTCAGAACCGACTTAAATCCCGCAGAAGCTAATTCTGGTAATTGCTCAGAAGAAATTTGTCCAGCAACACTCAAATCATCACTAACCTTTTTTAACTCACTCATTTTTCCTCTCCTCTCTGTGTGAGATAAAATTAATAAATAGAAGCCAAAACCTTATCTGCTGCGGCTCGAAATGCAGTTGCAGCACCTGCACTCATATCTCGTGGCGCACAAATGCGATTTCTTACATAAGCCAGTGTAATAGCTCCAGTAGCGGCAATAATGGGATCGATACTTTCTTTACCACCCGTTCTACCACCAGGCAATGGTGCGCCATTACCATTAATGAGATAATCAGCTAGTAATCTGAGGTGAAAATCAACACCTTCTTTGATTATTGAAATATCACCTAAAACTTGCACTCCAGAGTTTTTCAAAATATCTTCAATAGCAACTTCTCGATTATCACTTAATCTTTCAGCCGCTTCGGCTCGATATTCAATAAACTCACTTTCTACTAAATCTAAAGGTATAGAATTACCGATAGGTTCTATACCAAATCTGCGTCGCAAAAGTAAATTATTAGTAATGTTGTCTGACTTAACTCGGTTGTAAGCAGGACGTTGTTTGAGTGCGGTAAACCAAGCATTAATCTGTGGAAAACGAGGATTTCCTTTGATGTGATATCCCCTATACACTGGTAAATTAGCCGCCAATCTATCTAAATGAGGACTATACATGATATCTACCAGACTAAATGTTGACAAAAAGTAAGAACCAGGATATCTACCTAAAATTTTCTCAATTTCGTCTAATTTAGATTCACATTCTGCCTGTAAATATGCTAATTCATTAGCATTTTCAGGGGCTTGTCTGAGTAATTTGTAAGCAATATCTCTAAACCCATTAGTTTCAGCATCCTCAACCCATTCTCTGCCAACAGCATTTTCCTCGGTATTTTCAGGCAGCAAAGTTTCGCCAAAGTGTTCTTCCAATTCTAAGAGAATTTTTTTAGATTCATAAACTAATTTACCCTCAATATATGCTGCGGGGACAAGAGTTGTAGGAACTAAATCGGTATACCATTTAGGCTTATTACTCAAATCAATAAATTCAGTTTCAAAGGGAATTCCCTTCTCTTCTAAAGCAAACCAAACCCGTTCGCAAAAAGGACACCAAGAGTTACTATCACGATATAATAACACTGGCGGTTTTTTATCTGGGGGTACTTTATCGAGAGTACTAGGAATAGGAGCAGTAGAAGGAGATTTTCCTGGTCTTTTCACTCGACGGGCAGGTGTATTTTGTCGAGCGCTTTCTAACAGTTCTTCCCAACTAGATATTGTGCTTGATTTAGTAATTGAAAACGACATTGTTTCACCTTGTTTTATTTGGAATACCGGAAAAAACAAATAAATTTTGCTCTTTTAGTACAGTTAAGCTTTCACCTAAATAACGATGAATCCCTACTCCCATATCTCCCGTTGCTGTGAGTTTAAAGTAAACTTCATCAAAACCAAACTCACGGAAGTATTTACGCACAGTTTCCGAGGAAGCCACACCGTTAGAATGTCCGCGAGTCCAGAGGACAAATGCACCTTTTTTACTCAGAAAGCTCAGATTCCCCAATAACCGATTGAGTTCGTTTTCATCAGCTAGATTGCCGAAAATTCCACATACAATCACAATGTCTGCTGGTACTGCTCCTACATAGTTAGCAGAAGCAGTTGCATCACCGTTGATAAACTCAATTTGCTTTGTTAAACCTAATGATTCTATAGTTGCGCGTCCACGTTCAACTAACTGAGGGTTGATTTCTACCAATCTTGCATATACATCTTTAGCGCGAGGGTGATTGGCTAAAGTTCCTAATAAATCTCTTCCATCACCAGCGCAAAGACTAACTACACGAATGCTCCCTGTTGGGGAATTATCCAAACTATAGGAAATATATTCCCGCACGATTTCTAGACGCTGCTGTAATTTGGGTTCAG
This sequence comes from Cylindrospermum sp. FACHB-282, assembly GCF_014697195.1. GTDB lineage: Bacteria > Cyanobacteriota > Cyanobacteriia > Cyanobacteriales > Nostocaceae > Cylindrospermum. Next base: position 109,606 of record NZ_JACJRJ010000004.1, read on the forward strand.
TGTTGTAAAGATCGTGCCATTCCAACCAATCTTTTGGCATAAAAGAAGATTTCCGGTTGCTAAAAATTCAGATTTCACAGCGTGGGCTTGTGACTCTGTTGTCAAATACGGTAAGTTTATCGAGTATTAGTAGATTGAGGATAAAAGCAGACTACCATATAAATTCTCAGAAAATCAAGCCCCCAGGATAATTAAGTTACTCATTCCGCTCTCACCGTGGGATATTCAGATTGTGACAATATGCAACTGTACTTGCCATAGCTGATGCCGTAAGTAAAATGTATTATTTATAACCTATTCTTTAGAGTAAAATAAGTAAGTAGGCGAAAAAAAATTAAACTATGTTAAGCAAAGTAAAAACTATTGAAATTTGCTCGTAGTGAGGGCTTCAGCCCTCAAAGTAGGGCTTTAGCCCTGACTACCAACCTTGAATTATTTACGCCAACCTACTTACGTGAAAATTTACTGTGGGAAACACCATAAAACTTTTTTTCCTGCAACAACATTGAGCGCCCCGGCAATTAACGCGCTACTGAAGAGAAGTAAGCTATCTATGGACAAGTATTCAATTGTTAGGCATTTTAGCTCTACATTTTGAGAATAAATGTATGCTAAAAGACTTGTTTTTTAGTAAAGACTATGGAATACTCCTGACATAGTACGATAAGTTGACCAACAAACAGTAGTTTATTTGAAACGCTGGTAGCTTGCCAGTCAAATTATTTAACTCGTAGGAGTGAACTTGCTTCACTTCTATCTTTAGCTGTCAAATAACTTGCAATTTTTGCAATTTACGGTCCTACCGCTCCCCTTATGATGGTTTCAGCAATAACAGAGCCGAAAACCCAGGTACAGTAATGGTTATGGCTGTAAAAGGGGATATCTTAGCATAAAGGGAGCGGTATAACCCAATTTACTAAAAATTCAGACAAATCCCAATCAACAATTAGTTATCATATCAGCAAAATTATTTCTTTGTTCTTTACCTCTAAAACACTCAGGTAAGCAAGTTTGATGAGTACGAATAAGCTCTTTTAATCGTTTTCTCAATGAAAATTGATACAGATGAGATAAAGTTTTTTTAATGGAACTCTTAAAATCAGATTCCATATCATTTCTTGAATCAATAACTTTTAAAAAATCTTTATATAATCCATTCACATAGTCATCTTCTTCCATGAATTTACCACCATAAACAATTCTATGGAATGCTTCTATTGATTGAGCTAAACTCAGAAATCTTTCTCTAACATATCTGTTTGGTATATAAAAAAGTCCCAAATATAAGTTAAGACTTGTTTCTAATCTTTCAAAATTAGAATACCATTTAATGAAAACATTATTAAAGTTATTCTCGATATCGTGGAAATCTAACAAAACATTATCATACTTAAACTCTCCAGATAAATCAGACTTGAGTTGTTTAAAATAAATTTTAACTGAAAATTCCTTTTCTATTTCCTTCTCAATTATTTTAGCATTAGGCAAGTGACTAATACGTAAATATGGTTTTTCAACTACAACTTGACTTTCACAAGAATCTTCATCATTAACAAACTCAAAATCTTGACATTTTGTTTTTATTATTGTAGTTACTTCTGTTAAATTAGTGGATTGTCCCATTGCAAAAACTAAAAAATCTTGAACCTTGAATATGGTTTCTAAATACTTATCAAGTTCTTGAAATTCAAATGAATTTAATTCAAAAAGCTTATCTTCTGACACAGGTATATATCCAATATGTTGCTTGAACTCTGATGCTAAATGTAATCCTATTGAACTTATGGGTCTATCTTTAATACCAAGTGTAAAGTTATCAATATTACATAAAGGAATAAATGGAAGAGGACGGTAATTTACTTGCAGTTCTTCAAATCTTGTTTTGTTTTTATCTGGTATCAACTCTATTTCAATGTTATTAATAGAAAGCCATGTTTCTAAATTTGTAAAATGAAAGCATAAATTATTGAATTTAAGTTCTTCCTGTTTATAAAAATGAAACCCACGTAAAATATAAGCTGGATAACATTTTATTGTTTGTAATCCTGTACTAAATCCTTTAGCATTGACCACACATTTATATAGTGTTATTTTTTCACCTATTGTTTCTCCATTATAAAGTTCTCCAAGTATAATTGGTACACTTGATCTGCTGAAGTCTCTATTTAAGCTTTCTTCTAAGGAGTTTGCTGGTACTTGATTAATCAAATCATCCTTTAATTCCAAAATCGGATGTTCATAGGCAGAAAATTTTAAAGTTCCTTCTACTGTGTAGTTAGGATTTTCTGGTAAGAACCATTTTCCTTCTACTTCAAATGAAGTAAAAGCTACTTTTTTTTCTTTCATAACTATATTAAGTAGTAAAATTAGTGTTAATAATATATCACTATTATCTTGTATAAGCAAGCACTATGTTAATAAATAGGTTTAAATTTGCTAGATTACCTAAATCAAAAGCAGTAATGTAGGAATCTCATCTGGACAATCAACAATTAAATCAGCGTTGTGAGTTTCCAATTCTTCCCTAGTTCCATAGCCATAAGTCACACCAATTGCAGCAATATTATTTTTCTTAGCTCCAATGATATCGTGAAGGCGATCTGCTTGCAGCAGCGTTTCGCGATTCCTACGGAGCGCTTCGCTATCGCACTTTCTATACAGTTATCGAACGCTTACCATATTCCTTACACGGTCACAGCAAAGATATCACTATAATAGAAATATCAATCTTCACAGTTAACTGTAATGACTATCAAAGAGTTACTCTTACAAGAAATTGACAACACCCCCAACGAACTCCTAGAGGATCTGCTGAGTTTTTTACAATCACTGAAGACAACCCCAAAACAGCCTCTAAGTACATATCAAGAACTCTTAGAACGAATTGATTACTTAGAAACAATAGTAGGTATTCGTAAAGGACTAGATGAATTTAAGCAAGGTGAAGGAATACCAGCCGATCAAGCATTAACAACCCTAAAAAACAAATTTAATATTCCTCCTCGCTCATGAATTACCAAGTTATTATTCAACCTACTGCTTTTCAAGAAATCGAAGCTGCTTATCGTTGGATGTGCGATAATCTGAGTCCTGAAGTAGCAAACAATTGGTACTACGAACTTGAAGATGCTATGGCATCATTACAAAAATTTCCTAATCGCTGTATGATAGCACCAGAAGCAAAAGTAATTGGTAGTGAAGTTCGTCAACTCTGGATTGGAAAACAAAGAAAATATCGAGTTTTGTTTGTAGTCGAAGAAGATGTTATCGCCATTCTTCATGTTCGTCATAGTCGCCAATCTTATTTAAGTGAAGAGTCATAATTATTTTTACCAGCTATAGTATAATTTACTCTAAGTATCGCTTTTGATGGAAATCAGCGTTGAGCCATCAAATTAAAGGTAGTAATGTGGGAATTTCATCTGGACAATTAGCAATCAAATCAGCTTTGTGACTTTCCAATTCTTCCCTACTTCCATAGCCATAAGTGACACCAATTGAAGCAATATTATTTTTCTTGGCTCCGATGATATCATGAGAGCGTAGGCATCTCCTACCATAACAACAGTAGAAGGTAAAAGGCCTTTCCTGTCTATAATTTAGGAAATTAAATCACCTTTCACACTTCTAATTCTTATCTATGAATTTTGTCCAGTCGGTACTCTGTTAATGTTGTTCATCACCCTGAGTTGTCGAGTCGGATCTTTGTCAGTCCCTCCCATTTTGCCCCGATGCCAACCCATGTTACGGGTGTAACTACCTAGCAGGTTTTGGGCAATTAACTGCTCTGATTCAACTTCATCATCCTGTTCGGCGTAAGGCGACACATAAAGAGCATCCACAGGGCAATACAGTTCACACAAAAAACAAGTCTGACAATCTGACTTGCGAGCAATCACGGCCAATCCGTCGCTTCCAGAATCGAAGACATCCCGTGGACAAACGTTCACGCATATATCACACCCGACACAGCGATCGCTATCAACAATTTCAATCATGATTACGCTACCTATTTCCAGTGATTTTCTTCGGTGATAACTGCAACATCATCAATACCAGACGTGAAAATTCTTCGTGTTTGTGCAGCATCTGTTGTTGTGAAATCTGTGCGTCGGTGCATTCCTCTACTTTCCTTCCGTGCATCCGCACTAGCCCAGATCCAGCGAGCCGTAGCTGTCATTGCAGCCGCTTCCCGTGCGCGTAGAGCGTTGCGACCTTCACCCACCAAATAATCGCGTACATCTGCCCATACTGCATCCAGACGTTCACGCGACAGTGCTATCCTGCTTCCAGAACGAAAGAAATTGACATCAACGGGCAAGGTTTCAGCCTGAACAGCACTAATCACTTCAGTAATTAGACCATCCTCTATCTGCTGTTTACGGGGACGCAATCCCGCCTCACCTAAACCATGAACCAAGCGTGTCCCGGCTTTCTCCCCTAGAGAGAGAGCAAAAAGTGCCGCCGCACGCCCACTCCAAGTGCCGCTGGCGATCGCCCAAGACGCATTAGGACTTCCCCCTCCTGATACAGCCCCGGTAATATTTTCACGAGAGGCTGCATCGCCCGCAGCATAAAGTCCGGGTACTGTTGTAGCGCAATCATCGTTGATGATTTCGAGTCCACCTACCCCACGAACAGTGCCTTCTGAGCGTAGTGTGACTGGGAAACGATGGTGGAAAGGATCTAATCCGATCCGGTCAAGTGGTAAAAAGCAGTTAGGCTGACCCCGGCGCAACCAATCATGTTCGACGGGGCTGCCACGATCCATTAGAGCATATACTTTTTCACCCGCAATCAGCTGGCGCGCAATGCGTACAGCCCGATCTTCCCCAGTTTCCGGCAAAGGAGAGCCATCTTCTAGGTAAAAACTGGCGAAGGAGAATGTCAGCCCCTTAGTCACGGAAGTATGAGCAGGCGATAAGCCATATTGGGAGGAAAACTCCATTCCAGATAGTCTTACGCCTGCCTCTGCTCCCATGAGATAACCATCGCCGGTATTACCATCGCAACCTAGTGCATGAGACAGAAAAGCGCATCCGCCAGTTGCCAGTACAACTGCACCTGCTCTGACTTCCCACCGATTCCCACTGCGCGGATGAATACCTGCTGCACCCGCAATCACACCATTGGATGAAAGTAGTTCCAGTGCGGGATGATGGTCAAGAATGCGTACACCAGCTGCGATCGCTCTCCGTCGCATGAAGCCCATGTAATCTGGACCGCGCAAGTTAGCACGGTAGGGCTGGCCTTGATCATCAAAAGGAAAGGGATAGCCGCTATTTCCTAAGTCATTTAAACCTGTTTGCGCCTGTTCGATCACACGCTGCAACCAATGGCGATCGGCAAGTCCTGTTGAACGGGACAAGCGACGCTCAATTTCTGCATCACGTTGTCCACCTTTAGGGAGATACCATGCCCCAGTATTGGATGGGGCTGTTGCTCCTGAAGTACCGCAATACCCCTTATCGGCTAAGACAACGCGAACACCTTGCTTTGCAGCTGAAAGTGCTGCCCAAACACCTGCTGGTCCCCCACCCAAAACTAGGACATCAGCAGTAATCACACTCTTTTCTGCCGACACCTGAAAACTTTTTGTATTCATAAACTCACATTTATGTTCACTTGGTTGAGAATTCTGTACAAGCATTTCGAGACGTTGAACCGCAAAATTATGTTACTTGCTGATACTTGATTACTTTTGGATTTATGCGGTATTATCATATAATACTACTGTTTATCTATCAAAATACAGTAGTATTTAACTTTTCTCTACAAAAAAAGGGTTTTTAAGCCCCTCCCCGTTTCGGGGAGAGGTTTGGAGAGGGGTGAAAAATATGTGTCGAACTCAAGTTCAAATATTAATTAACCAAGGAATTTAAACATGGCTGACATCAAGATTTATAGTGCGGTGGTTTGTCCTTATGCTCACCGTACCCGCTTGGTACTTCAGGAAAAGGGTATTGATTTTGATTTGATTGAAATTGATTTGCAAAATAAGCCAGAGGGATTTACAGAGGTGTCTCCCTATGGAAAAGTACCTGCAATTACGCACGGACAAAACCGAGTTTGGGAATCAGCAGTTATTAATGAATATCTAAATGAGATATTTCCCAATCCACCGCTTTTACCCAGTAGTTCTATTGGTAAAGCTCAGGCTCGGATTTGGATTGATTTTGCTAATACTAGATTCGTTCCTGCTTTTTCTAGTCTCTTACGAAGTAAAGATTCCCAACAAGAAGAAGAAGCTAAAAAGGAACTATACAAACACCTGGAATTCATTGAAAATGAAGCTTTAGGAAAACTTTCTGGAGAAGGGCCCTACTGGTTTGGTGAATCCATCAGTCTAGTCGATTTCACCTTTTTCCCCTGGTTTGAGCGATGGGCTGCACTTAAGCATTATCGTGGCTTTAGTATTCCCTCAGAATTCACCCGTGTGAAACAGTGGAAACATAATCTCAAAGAACGTGCATCTGTGAAGGCGATCGCTCACTCTAAAGAGTTCTATATTGAGCGATATGCTAAGTTTGCTACTCCTGTTCCTGTTGCTGTCTAAGGATACTAAATATCTCTGGTAAAAAATGTAGAGACGAGAATCCATAAATGATAAACGTCTCTACGCTAATCCATATTTGCTCAAAAACAAAAATATAAGTGCAAACTGACTGTGATGGAGTGTTGGTAGATAGTGAGACATTGAACAATCGCGTTCTTGTCGAATTTGTTGCCGAATTCGGACTGACACTAGAACTTGAAGAAGCTATTATGTTATTTAAGGGTGGCAAAATAGCTGAAGTTTTCATTATTTTCAAGTGCATTATTTAATAATAACGTTAGAGGCTTTCCCATAAAACAGGCGGAACAAACAGATAATCTCAAATACTATAAGCCCAGATTTAAAACTTGGCTTCAGAAGACAGAATAACATTCAAAGAACCATAATGATTAATACAAAATTCTTCAAAATCGTTCATTAGTTGATGATAAATCTCTTCTGAAACTCGCCAACATAAACCATAAGCTCGCAATTTGAAAACAGTTAGCAATTCCTCCACCGTATTACTAACTGTCCATTTCTTAGCTACTAAGTAATTTGATACATAACCTTTTTGAGTTAAATATCCTTCTATGTCTATCTCTTCTATTGTTGAATTAACAGGCTTTGTTTCTGGCTTTAATCCTTGATACTTAGATAATATTTCTCGAAAATAACCTTCAAAATCTCTTCTCGCTGGTGGGGTAATCCATTGACAGTTGAGATAAAAACCTCCAGGTTTTAACACTCGATCAATATCATCTAAAAATGCTCTCCAATCAGAAACAGTATGAAGCATATGAATAGTTAATACAACATCAAAACTGTTATCTAAAAAAGGTAATTGTGAAGCATCACCATGAATCAGCTTTAAATTCTCAGGAGTGGGATTTAATTTTTGACGGAATTGATCGAGCATTTCTTGAGATACATCAATTCCTGTCACAGCATAACCACGTTTGACAAAAGGAAGAACATTTAATCCTGTACCTACACCTGGCTCTAAAAAAGAAGTTGCTGGTGTTGCACGAGTGAGAGCAATTATAAAATCAGCCACTTCCTCCGCTACGGATTCTGTTAACCAGCGTGTTTGGTCATATATCTGGGCAATATTGTCGTAGTAATTGGGCTTATTCATATATATTTATAATCGCTCCTTTGTCGCTAAATTTCTCATGAATAATTTAGGATTTCCATACCAAGATAAAATTTGTCTTCTCAAAAAAGCCACACCATCCTTAACTTTGGGTAATTTTTTAATTTGTGGGTTTGGTAATTCCCAAATGTCTGGTCTTGTATTTTCTCGTTCTATTAATATTTGAATATGCATTGGCAACTGAGTTTGCTGTCTCATTGACCAAGGTTGTCCATCTGATAATTCTTGTTCAATTAACTCATAAAACATTATATTCACCTTTTTAAAAGTCTGGTAAGCTAATGGCTACCGCTAATGTACAGTAAGTAAAAGAATCAGATGTGTAACTTATCATTATTCAAAGGCTGGAAGCTGAATTCTTCAGCAATGCCTACTTAGATAACAGTAAAAATCACACTAAATCTATAGACAAGCTGATAGCTGACAGCTAAAAGCTTATGTCAATTGAGTTGCTTAAGAATGGAGGGTATTTCATTGAGTTCATTAATAATTGCATCTGCATCTTTGGGTTCTGTCCAAACCGAGTTACGTTTCCAAATAGCTTTTAAACCTGCCCTTTTAGCTCCGAAAATATCAGCTTCAGGATGATCACCAATGAAAACACCTGCGCCCGGCGGGACATCCAGTAAATTTAATGCTCTGTGGAAAATCTCTGGTTGTGGTTTTCTGATTTTTTCAACTTCAGAAATCAGAATTGCATCAAAATAATTCTGAATGTCTAAACCTTGAATAGACCTAGTTTGAAAAGTGCCAAATCCATTGGTGATTATCCCCAATAAATAACCTTGCTGTTGAAGCAGAATAAGTGTTTCCTGTAAGTAGGCAAAAGGGACACAGTGAAACATGAAATTTGTTTCATAATCGCTCAATAAGTCTTCCCAACTTAGTCCATGAATATCAAACTCGGTAACAAGACTTTGATAAACCTGATTTTTCCAAACGTGACCGTGGCAGTCTAATAACTGCACAAATTTGGTGATGAAATCTATTTTGGCAATATGGCTCAATTGAAGTGAAAATCTATCATATTGGGCGGTGATGAACTGTTGCAGCGATTCCTCACGGTCAAGTAACGTTCCATCTAAATCAAAGAGAACTGCTTTAATCATAAAGATTTAGTTGATGTTTCCAAATTATTACTAGCTTCTACAGGTAGAAATCCACCAGCCTGCATTTTCCATAACCTGTAGTAAGCACCCCTGCGTGCCAACAGTTTGGCGTGGGTACCATCTTCGACAATGCGACCTTGATCAAACACCAAAATGCGGTCTAGATGGGAGATAGTAGACAACCGATGAGCCACCACGATGACGGTTTTTCCATTCATCGCTAAATCTAGGGTATCTTGGATGGCTTTTTCGGTAATTGAATCTAGGCTGGAAGTAGCTTCATCTAATATCAGGATTGGTGCATCTTTGAGGATCACGCGGGCGATCGCAATCCGTTGTCTTTGCCCTCCAGACAATTTGACACCGCGTTCACCCACTAGAGAATCATAGCCTTCCTTGATTTGGGCGATAAAATCGTGTGCATAAGCTTTGCGTGCTGCCTCAATTACTTCCTCATCGGTTGCATCTAAGTCTCCGTAACGAATATTTTCCAGCAGCGTCCGATGGAACAGAGATGGATCTTGGGGAATCAAGCTGATCTGGGAGTGTAGAGCCTCTTGAGTCATATCTCTAATCTCTACCCCATCAATCAGAATTTGTCCCGATTGTGGGTCAAACAGACGCAAAATCAGATTGACAAAGCTGGATTTTCCAGAGCCGGAGAAACCCACCAAGCCGACACGCTCACCAGGTTGGATAGTGACACAGAGGTTGTCAAATATTTTCTTATCGCCTGAATAGCTGAAATTTACTCGTTGAAATTCAATTTTCCCTTGGGTGACAGGGTGAGCGATCGCATTATCCCGATCAATCAACTCATGGGGTTGAACAATCGTGAACACACCATTGGCAACATTGCCGATATGTTCAAAAAATTCTAGAAACCGTTTGCTTAAATTACGGGCTTCACTGATAATTAACAGCGACAGGCTGGTTGCTACCACAAAGTCAGCAGTAGCGATCTTTCCCTGACTCCAGAGAGAAAGTGAGTAATACAGAGTGCCGATTTTCAAAATGGCTGATGAGATGTATTGAAACCAGCGGATTCGCTCCGAGTACCAGTTGGACTTTCTCACCTCTTTGAGTTCGCTCCTTAATTGCTCATTTAAATAGCGTCGTTCAAAACCCAGACGAGCAAACAGTCGGCTACTGGTGAGATTCGTTACTGCATCTACAATAATGCCAGTTGTCTCACTTCTGGCCGCTGCGGCTTTCCGGGAGTAAATTCGGCAACGAGTTGCTAGCCAGAACGAAATACTGATAAAGAGAACAGCCCACACCCCCACAAATGCCGCAAGCGGAGGATAGGCGCGATACAGTAAAATAGTGGCAACTATATACACAATAATTACTGCCATAAATTCACTAATCAGCATTTGCATCGTTTGGGTAACACCGAGAGAGGTTTCGCTAATCCGATGTGCTAATGCTCCAGCAAAACTACTGCTCAGGTAGCGATGGGAATGTTGTTGCAAGTAGGCATATAGCGATGCCTTCGGCGGCTTCGCTACGCACAATGTGTTGTCGATGAATCGGATGGAGAATAGTCTGTAACAGTCCAGCAGAACGCCCGAATACCACTTCACCCACACTCAAAGCGGTGAACAGCATCAGGGGTTGACTCACCGCATCAAAAATCTGCTTGCTGTCTCCCGTTAATCGCGTCACGCTGCGGATAATCTCACCAATGGCATAGGGCAACATAATGCCACAAGTTGCGTGTATCACCTCCAGAATTACCATTGCCACATACCACCAGCGGAACTGGTTAACAAAATAGCAAATAAACCTGAAGGTCGTATCAGGCAAATTTGGCGCATTAGCAGCACGTTGAAAGGCTTTGGAAACTCTGATTTTTTTCTTCATGGAAGTAAGTTCTTTTTGTAGTAATAAGCTGTTCTGTAAAATAAAAATGGACGACAAGATAAGCCGTCCGATTGTATTAAATTGAGTAGCATAGTGGTACTATTTCCTAAACCATAATTTCTGGTGGTGTGATTGCAGCATATAAATCAGGTGAAAGTAAGGCTTCCTGAATGTTAATTTTTTTTGGTATTACACCCTCTTGAAAGAACAAATCTGCAACACGCTGCTGTTCTGCAATTAGTGCAGGACTAAGACCTCTGCGTCCTGCGAAAGTGCGACGAGACATCACCCTTGCTACCACATCCTGATCGAGCTTTTGTTCAGTGATCATCAATTTAGCTACTTCGTCTCGATTCCCCTCTGCCCACTTATCGAGGGCATGAAGTTCTTCAATAATAATTTTGAGCAAACCAGGATTTTCTTCGGCAAACTTCCTGTCAGAAATATAATAAGCACCAGGAGAATCTAGACCCACAGAATCTTTGAGGACGCGAATTCGACCCATTTTTTCGGCGATCGCATAGTGGGGATCTCCTGTCATCCAAACGGGAATTTTCCCTTCCAGAAAAGCACCCCGTGCCTCGATGGTCGGTAGACTTTTGATTTTAATATCTTTGATAGTCAAGCCAATTGATTGCAACGCTCTGAGAATAAAATAGTGCGATGCCGAGCCTTTTTGAAAATATACTTCTTGCCCCTTGATCTCCTCAAATTTTTTCAGTGGAGACTCTGGCGGTACGGCAATTACACTACTTGTCCCTGTCGTTGCGGTTCTTTGTGTACCGACGACATAAACAAGGTTAGACCCAGCTACTTGTGCAAAAATTGGTGGCGTTTCTCCCACTGATCCCACGTCAATCTTGCCGACACGCATCCCTTCCATAAGTTGAGGCCCTTGGGCAAATTGCGCCCATTCCACCTTGATTCCCAACGGCTCTAAGCGTTGCTCTAAAACTCTCCGATTTCTGAATAGATCCCCCGCACTTTGATACCCCATGCGTAAAACTTTAGTTTTTATATCCAAGGAATTGGGACTTTTTGTAACATTTTGTTGGCTTTGGTCGCTACAACTTCCTAACAGATATGCCATAGAAAAACCACATAGACTTGATGTAGCAAAATTGAGAAAACGACGGCGTTTAATCATAAAGGAAGAACCCAGTACGCTCTTGGTCAGTTCTTCTTTGCTGAGGGAATATCCGTTAGTAATTTCACTACCGTAACGCTCAAACAACTCCAACAACTCATCAGGATTGGTGAGGTCTGGGTTGTAGTTTTGCAGCCCTTCTAAATTCCGTTTAGAGAAGCGATCCACCAAATGAATGTAGACGTGAGCGCCCCAATCTGCACCACCTTCTAGCATAGCTACGCGCAACTGTGGAAAACGCTTGGTAACACCACCGAAAAACAGCGCCTTAGCAAATGCTTGGGAACCATCGCCAAAGTGGCCGATGTGGTTGTTCATGTAGTTACTGATGGAGGAGCGTCCAGTCCAACCTTGACTGCCGTAATGGGTAGTGACAGGTACACCTAGCTCAACGAGTTTAGCCCAGAATGGGTCGTAGTCGTATTCACTATCTAATCCGTAGAAGTCGATATAGGAGGCATACTTGGCGATTTCGGGGAATTGATCAGCTGGATACTTATCTGCGATCGCTTTAATTGGCCTTTTTACACCACCAGGAATATTAGCTACCTTCAACCCCAGTGTGTTTACTGCAAACTCTAATTCCTCAATGGCTTCTTGGGGAGTAGTCATAGGGATACCAGCTACAGGTGTCAGGCGATCGCTATATTTGCGGTACAAGTCAGCATGATAGTGATTCACCGCCCGTTGCAGTGCTTGTCGGTTCTCTCGACTTGCTCCTGCTGGTGCGAGGACATTATTGGGAAACAACACTGAATAGTCTGATCCCTGCTCCGCTTGGCGCTGATAGAACAATTCAGGCAGAGTATAAGTAGCCAAATCTAGGGTATTGCGAGTAACTCTAGCCCACCAAGGCGATCGGATGGTGCGGTTGTTTTGACGTTCTTCCGGGGTTTGTTGATACCAGTCTTTACCATCAGTCTTGGAATTAAGACGGGAAGATTCTGCCTTGCGTAATTCATCTACAAGTTTCGCACCGCCGTAATTAGCAATATAATCCTCAAGTGCCGGTGTGAAATCATTGGTGTGAACATCAGTGTCAATTACCGGATAATCAAGGGTTGCTCTGATTGCGGCGGAACGAGAAGTCTTTAATCTGCTATATTCAGTCATGTTGTTTCCTTTAAAAAATCACAGTTTTTTGCCAACATTCCAACTTATTTAATTTTCGGTCTACTGCAGAACATATAACCCCATCTAAATAGGAGGTGATCTACAGAAACTTGGACTCAATAGCTTTTCTTGAAGCATCTCTAAAAGTTCCTGAGTATTTAAAGTATTTAAGCTGTCAAAATGTCTGAATTTTTGCTCTTACAGCGTATTGCAGGTTTATGAGGTAAAGTAACAACAGTCAGTAAACCAGTTTTTTAAATGTTTGAGATTAATCAAATCGAGAGCAGTAGCAATTAGAATATCAACCGAGCTATTCAGAGTCATGACAGCCAATCTTTTTCAAACTAATTGCCCCAATTACTGTCACCTTTGCGCCTCGATAAAATGGTTTAAAATCCTAGGGTCTACTTCCATCCTCATTTACCTGAAATCTGATGTATGAACGAATCTGAAGTATTTATGCTAATACCAAGCTCTTCTCTGCTTGTTTGACAGCAAATCGATTATCTGGACGACGTAAACCCAGATTTTCCCGCAGGGTACTACCCTCATACTCAGTACGGAAAAGTCCACGTTTTTGGAGGACAGGAACCACTAGGTTAACGAACTCATCTAATCCTGTAGGCAGGATTGGGGGCATAATATTGAACCCATCTGCTGCACCATTGTTGAACCATTCCTCTAGTTGGTCAGCAATAGTTTCGGGAGTACCAAGTATGGTGCGATGGCCTCGTGCAGTAGCCAAAGAAAGATACAACTGACGCAGTGTCAGAGTGCCACGAGTGGCTAAATCCTTGACCAGTTTAAGACGACTCTTGTTGGTATTGGTATCGCTAGGCAGTTCCGGAGCCAGATCATCTAGGGAATATGGCGACAGATCCACACCTTTGTAATAGTTCTTTAAGATTCCCCAGGCTACATCGGGATGGATCAACGATTGCAGAAATTCGTACTTTTCTTGAGCTTCTTCTTCAGTACGGCCAATGATAGGAAAAGCTCCAGGCATAATTTTAAGATCCTCTAGAGAGCGTCCATATTGCGCCAATCTACCTTTGACATCAGCATAAAATTCCTGTGCATCGGCTAGGGTTTGATTGGCGGTGAAAATCACCTCAGCAGTACGCGCCGCCAAATCTCTTCCAGCTTCAGATGCTCCAGCCTGCACAATTACCGGATAACCTTGGGGTGGACGACCGACGTTCAACGGACCTTTAACAGAAAAGTATTTACCCTTGTGGTTAAGTGTATGCAGTTTGTTCGGATCGAAATAAACACCGGATTCTCTGTCACGGATGAAGGCATCGTCTTCCCAGCTATCCCACAGTCCTTTGACGACTTCCACAAACTCTTCAGCCCGTTCATAACGCTGGCTATGTTCTGGGTGATGTTCAAGTCCAAAATTAGCTGCGGCATTATCATTGCCTGTGGTGACTACATTCCATCCTGCTCGTCCCTTACTCAAGTGATCTAAGGAAGCAAATTTACGTGCCAAGCTGTAGGGTTCTTCATAAGTAGTCGAAGCTGTAGCTATGAAGCCGATATTTTCGGTCACGGAGGACAAAGCAGACAAGAGAGTAATCGGCTCAAAATGAGCGATTTTACCATTGCGACTCTGAGTTTCTAGAGTGCCACCCCAAACTCCTGGACTATCTGCTAGAAAAACAGCATCCAACAAGCCGCGTTGGGCTGTCTGGGTAATTTCTTTGTAATGCTCAAAATTCAGACCTGCATCTATTTTTGTATTGGGGTGTCGCCATGCGGAAACATGATGTCCAGTGGCTTGAATAAATGCACCTAAACGAAACTTGCGTTTTTTGCTCATTTGCTTTTCTATTTATATTCCGTTGGTGAAGATTACAGTTAGTGTTATTGGTTTTGTATCGCTAATAGCTACTTGTGTAAGGTCAGTACCATGATGGAATTGCTGATTTTTTGCCAATTCCTTATCCCACATCTATAGGTATCAAAAGTTGTGAATGATTTATTTAGTGTGGTACTTTTCCTGAAAGTCACTTAATCTACGGTTATTCGAGCGGTTTAATGTAGATTAGCTACATAATCACATAAGTCTGGACAAAAAACAAGTGGCTAATCGAAAAATATACCTTTACATAAGTTCATATATTTTTTATTAATTCTAATAATTAGGTAATCTAAATATAATTTTTAGCTAAAAGTATTACGTATTATGTGCTTAAAAGCACAATATTATTTAAGTTGCTAAATTACTTATTAACATTTGCTTTAATGCTTTGTCTTGCAGACCAAATTTCTCAATATCAGTCACAGCTTATTAACTTACCTGTTGGAAATTTTTTGTTTGAGTTACTGGTTTTCTCAGATAGATCAATGAAAAATTAAGAATAGAGGAGGACTATAGAGAAGTAAAGTAAAATTTTTAGAAATACTAATAATTTGTCTAACTTAGATTTCAGTAAACATAATATTTTATTTTCAAAAGACTTGAATTTTATCAGTACTTATGCCATACTCATAAAATAATCACCTTTAAATGGGGCAGTAAACCGTAGTTCCTCAGTAAACCGTAGTTTCTATTATTTAAACTTTTTTCCCAGTATGAACCAAATAAATTATTTAAACTCGTATAAAATTTTTCACAAACAATACTTTCCTACTGAGGATAGTTATATCTGCGTTTGTTTTTGATTTGTAAACATCTCATATTATGTCAGGCTAATTAGTTATGATTCCTACATCTGTGCAAAAATAGGGTTTCCCCCTGCGGTCTTAATGATAAGTCTTTAACCGGACACGATATCATATTATGTCAGGCTAATTACCCTGTAGAGACGTTTCATGAAACGTCTCTACACTAAATTCATACTTGGTTTCAGCAACACCTTATTCTTTTTAGGCTTGCTATATCTCTCAATATCCTAAGTTCTAGCGTAGCCCTATATCAATCCTAACAGTTGTAATTATACTAAGAAAGACTTAAGGTACTGGATTAGGATAACGAGTATGAATAGCATCTATTTCTGCTAAAATTTCTTTATCTAAAACCACATTCACACCGTTGATATTTTCTTGTAATTGTGCCAAACTTGTCGCTCCAATAATTGTACTTTTCACAAACCAACGACTTTTGACAAATGCGATCGCTAATTGGGCAGGTTTGAGATTATATTTTTTAGCAACTTTTACATAAGCCGCTACAGCTTCCTGAACATTAGGTTTTAAATAGCGTTGTCCAAAGCCCGGAAACAAAGATATTCTGGTATTTTCTAATTCTTGATTTTCTATGTATTTACCAGTCAAAAAACCAAAACCAAGAGGACTGTAAGCTAATAAGCCAACATTTGTATAGCGAGAAACTTCTGATAAAGCTGAATCAAAGTTGCGGTTGAGTAAATTGTAAGCATTTTGAGTCGTCACAACTTTAGGTAATCCCAGTTCATTCGCAATGCGAATAAACTCACTCACCCCCCAAGGCGTTTCATTACTCAAACCCAGATAGCGAATTTTTCCAGCTTTAATAACATCAGCGAATGCTGCTAACTGTTCAGAAATTGCAACAGTACTAAATCTACTGATTTATCGGAGTTAATAGATAAAAACGTATAATATCATACAAAATTGAGATATACAACCCTTTGTAGCAATTAATTTAAAATTAGAAAAAATGTATCCAAGAATACTCTGATTCTAGATTTTTTGTGAAATACTGCTATCTATCCAAGACTAACTACAGTAAGTCAATCAAATTACCGTGTTATTGAAAATAAATTCAATAAGGTAATTTTGTTCCTACTAGAGGTCTTTATCTTATTACGAATACAAATATTACCGAGGATAGACATTTTATAGGAAAGTTCTATCTGAGAAGTTCTGATCTTTTTCCTATAGTAAGTGCAAAATCATTTGTGATTTCGTACTGAATCAAATTCTGTGTGTGCGTGTGTGTAGTGATCAAAATGAAAAAAACTGCTTGGAATTTATTGCTAACCTTGCCAATATCTGTAGTGCTATTAGTCTTAGCAGCTAATACGAAAACTCTTGCCAGTGAAAGAGGAGGAGAAAATGAGACAACAGATAAAGAGACTTTATCACCTCTCAACATAAATATTCCTGCCTCTGACAACGTTAGTCAAATAATTTCCCAACAAGAACCTGTACAAGGACTTTCCTCTTCAGCTGATGAGTCACAAGTTACATCTGTATCTCAGCTTTCAGATGTCCAACCGACTGACTGGGCTTTTCAAGCTTTGCAATCTTTAGTAGAACGCTATGGTTGTATTGTTGGCTATCCAGATAGCAAATATAAAGGCAATCATTCCTTAAGTCGCTATGAATTTGCAGCAGGACTAAATGCTTGCTTAGATCAAGTCAACAAACTTATTGCATCATCTACATCTGATCTGGCTTTAAAAACAGATTTGCAAACCATACAGCGCCTAACTGAGGAATTTAATACCGAACTTACTCAATTACGCGGAAGATTAGATAGCTTAGAAGCACGGACAGCAGAGATAGAAGCCAATCAGTTCTCGACAACAACCAAACTAAGCGGTCAAGTTCAGTTCGTGCTGGGAGGAGTTCTCGCGGGCAATAACGTTATCACCAAAAAACCCGCACCCCGTACCATCACATTTCAAGACCAGGCTCGCTTAGTTTTAAATACCAGTTTTACTGGTAAAGATCAACTGCGACTAACACTCTCAGGTGGAAATATTGAGTCTTTAGGAGGAAGAGGAACTGGAATTTTTGGAACTTTTGATGGCAGAACCGCAGATAATCGCAGTCCTCGTTTCCAACCCAATCAGATTGTTCTTGGTGGTATCCGTTATCGTTTTCCAATTGGTAAAAAGACACAATTCAACATTTTTGCTCAGTCTGATGGAGCCAATGAAATCGGCTTAAGTGGTCCGACAAATCCATTTGAAGGGTCTGCTTCTAATGGGATATCAAGATTTTCCCGCCGGAATATGGTCTATAACTATGGAGATACAGGTCCGGGAATTGCCATACTCCATAATCTGAATGACCAGTTTCAATTAGGGTTATCATACAGTGCGCCTAATGGTGACAACCCTCTACCTAATAATGGCTTATTTACAGGCAGATATGTCGCCTTTGGACAAATAACATACTTTAGCCCCAAGAAAAATTTTCGGCTTGGTTTGAGTTACGCTAATACCTACAGCGCGCCAGGTGCAACGGGTCAAAGTGGAACAAACTTTGGGCCAGCCGCTGGCAGTAACTTGGCAAACAGCACTGTAGCCGGGGCAGGAACAGTAGGAAACCTTTATGGCATTGGGGCATTATATAAACTTAATCCGAAGTTGGCAATCAATAGTTTTGTGGGTTATTCAGCCCATCGTTATTTGGGACATGGAGATGGTCAGGTCTGGAACTGGGGAGTAGGACTAACATCTCCTGATTTGGGAAAAAAAGGTAGCTTAGGCGCTATTTTTGTGGGTATGGCACCAACACTAACTAGCCTGAGTAAGAATGTAGATTTGGGAGCCGGCAAGGGTCAAGCAGATAAAGATATCTCTTTGCACGTTGAGGGATGGTATCAATATAAACTTACTGATAACATTGAAGTTACGCCTGGATTTATTTGGGTTACTGCACCAGACTCGGATGCCAGCAATCCTAGTAGTCTAGTTGGTTGGCTTCGTACTACCTTCAGGTTTTAACTTTCAAAATCAAGTGCAGGCTGTATAGAGCAGGAAAGTGTTGAAATTAATTTCTAAACAAATTAATGTTAAGGAAGCAGTACTTACACCTGAGCAATACACTGCTTTGTCACTAATAGGACTAAAGCTGTGCGTCACACTCAATGTTTCTTGTAGGGTGCGTCAGTCGCTCTGCTCTAATTTTTAATTGCTCAAGACGCACCTTACTAATTATGCCAGTTGTGTAAGTCTTGACTAAAAGTACAGAAAGTAAAATTGTGTACTTTCATCCATCTTTAAGCTAAAAATTGATAGTTAAAACAATTACGAATTATGGTGAATAATCCAACGGAATTACTCAATCACCGTTATGGTCATGGAAAGTTTAATCCAGATATTCCCTGGAGTGAAACATTAGCCACTCTGCTATCTCATCGGTCGATTCGTGCTTACTTACCTGATGCCTTACCTCCAGGAACTTTAGAAGTTTTAATAGCCGCAGCCCAATCTGCATCTACTTCCTCGAATCTTCAAGCTTGGAGTGTAGTTGCGGTGGAAGATCCAAATCGCAAAGAAGAATTATCGAAACTGGCTAATAATCAAGCACATATTCGCCAGAGTCCTCTCTTTTTAGTGTGGCTAGCAGATTTAGCAAGATTGACATATATCGCCGAAAATCGGGGAGTACCCCATGAAGGTTTGGATTATTTAGAAATGTTTCTGATGGCAGCCATAGATGCAGCATTGGCGGCACAAAATGCGGTAGTTGCAGCAGAATCTCTTGGTTTAGGAACAGTGTATATCGGTGCATTGCGGAACAAACCAGAGGAAGTGGCGCAGGTTCTGAATTTACCTCCCCATGTGGTTGCTGTGTTTGGTTTGTGTGTTGGTTATGCTGATCCTATAGTGAATGTAGCTATTAAACCACGGTTGCCTCAGTCTGTAGTGCTACATAGGGAAATTTATCAACTTGCAGAACAAGATGAGGGAATATCACTCTACAACCAAATCATGAAAGATTTCTATAGTTCGCAGCAAATGAACATTCCTGGTGATTGGTCAGAACATTCTACTAAAAGGGTAGCATCTGGCGAGTCTTTATCTGGTCGGGATAGGTTGGGGGAGGCTTTGAAGAATTTGGATTTTAAATTACGTTAAATAGCTCTCAAATACAAATTATTTTGCTTGATATAAGCAATTAATTAGTTAATTGCGAAGAATTTTAATGATGTAAATCCCCACTAGTTTATGGGGATTTTTTTTGTACAATTAGATTAAAAAATACTTGCTTTTTGAATCTAATTGTGTCAAACTAAAACAAAGCTACGGCAATCCTACCGAGTTACTGTAGTTTGTGCCTAAAACAATGTTGGTTGAACAACAAACATATTGGTATCAATGCTAGATGCTTGTTTACTAAGGCTTTTGCTTGAGAGACACTCAAGCCGATTGAGGGGAAGTTTCTGTCAATTCACTGGTGTTCTCAAACCGAAAAATAAATAAACATTAGCTAGACATTGTAGAAATTTCGGTTGTAAAGAACTTTTTACGAGCGTTGCTTATTTTTAGTTCACACTTTTGCTGAACTGACTAGTAAAAAATCTAAAATGAGAGGTTTTGAATATGACTAATCAAGTAAAAGGAATGCAATTAAATCTTGAAGGGCTGACCAAGTCTTTTGGAAACAAAACTGTTTTACAAGAAATTGATTTGGAGATTCAGCCAGGAGAATTTGTAGCCATTGTGGGTCGGAGTGGCTGTGGTAAAAGTACAATGTTGCGTTTAGTTGCTGGGCTAGACGCCCCCAGTGGCGGCAATGTTTTATTGAATGGCAAATATACTGAACAGCGCATGAATCCAACTATCCGTATGATGTTTCAAGATGCGCGATTGTTACCTTGGCAGCGAGTGTTGGCAAATGTAGAGTTAGGTTTATTAGGTTCTAACTCTAAAGTTTATGCCAAACAAACAGCTTTACAAGTGCTGCGTGAGGTGGGCTTAGAAGACCGCGCCCATGAATGGCCTTCCGTCCTTTCTGGTGGACAACGGCAACGGGTAGCTTTAGCAAGAGCCTTGGCTAGTAAACCTTCTTTATTACTACTAGATGAACCCTTGGGAGCATTGGATGCCCTAACCAGAATTGAAATGCAGCAATTATTAGAACGTTTATGGCAAGAACAAGGATTTACAGCACTGTTAATTACCCATGATGTTGAAGAAGCGGTTGTACTGGCAGACCGAGTAGTTTTGATTGAAAACGGTCAAATCAGTATGAATGTGAAAATTGACCTCCCACGACCACGGGCTAGAGGAAATGCGAAGTTTGCGAAAACTGTGGAGAGTATTTTAGACAGAGTAATGGGTAAGCAAGAATCCCTACAAAAAGAATTAGTAGCAGAATCTGCTTATTTCCTGAGTTCAGTGTCTGCATAAATGCCGTTATTAGAAAGTATTTGGAGACAGCATGATGACTATTGCCATAGAACGTCCTCAAAAAACCAAATCTGCACAGATACGGGAAAAGTTAGGTTATCCTGTTGAGGTGCAAGTTTGTACGCAGATATCCTTTGGCATTGGGAAAGCCGTAACCGAGAATTTTTGCAAAATAACAATCCTGTAAATATAGATAGGCATTACTGCGCGAACTTTTTGCTACTTAGGGCATAAAATTAGTAGAAGGTCGTTTGGATAAACTCGGTGATACTTTAGTATTCGACGGTAAGTTATTTTCACCAGAAGATTCAGGAGAATTGGATGAATTTGGTGCAGCAGGAATTGAACAATCCTGAAGATGTGTAGAAACGATTTTTGAATCATTTCTATGATGTAGCGAATCAGATGATACTCGTGTTTAACATAGACACTAGCGGGACTTACGCACCTTCACTCTCTACAATCCCGCCCGTAGATTACAAATTATGCGATCTCGGTAATTGGGTACTCAATCAAGAATTGCCAATTGTTACTCAATATTCCTAACGCCCAATCTTTCGCCACAGTATGCCTCTACTACAGCTAATTGAGGTAGGTAATTCCACCTTATTTGCCAATTTATGAAAATTGCAAAATGAGAACAATTAAAAATTCTTCAATTTAGAATTAATTCAATTTTGCATTAAAAAAAAGCAACAAAAAGGTAAGTTGATAAATGGAAAATTGGCAAGATAAATTTGAATCATGGAAACGCCGACGTATCAGTCGCCGTCATGCCTTATTTGCTTTTGGCTACAGCTTAGTATTATCTACCACGCTGTTTAGTTGCAGCAACCCCCAGAATGACACTCAGCGAAAAGCGATCCTATCTACTTCCAACACAACAAATACATCTAGTATATCTAGCTCTAGTAATAGTAAAAAAGTAGTCAGAATTGTCCGTGCTAAACAACTTACCGCCCTTGCAGTTTTAGAAAAGCAAGGTATTCTGGAAAAACGATTAGAACCACTAGGTTACAAAGTTGAATGGTCTGAATTTGCCGCTGGCCCCCAACAGCTAGAAGCTATAAATGCAGGTGGACTTGATATTGCTTCTACAGCCGAATCACCCCCAATTTTTTCCCAAGCCGCTGGCACACCTCTTGTATACTTAGCAGCTAACTCCTCTGATGGTCAAGCAATTTCACTTTTAGTTCCTGTCAATTCCCCAGTTAACAATTTCAAAGATTTGAAAGGTAAAAAAATTGCCTTCCAAAAAGCATCTATTGGTCATTACTTAACAGTTAGAGCCATAGAAAAAGAAAATTTTAAACTAACTGATGTAGAGTCAATTTTTCTAGCACCTCCAGATGCTAATGTAGCCTTTAGTCAAGGTAAAGTTGATGCTTGGTTTATCTGGGAACCATTTGTGACTAGAAACGTAGAAAACAAAGTTGGTCGTGTGCTGATAGATGGCAGTGGAGGTTTGCGAGATACTAACAACTTTTATTCCACAAGTCGCAAATTCTATCTAGAAAATCCTGAAGTAATTAAAGTATTTCTGGACGAATTACAAAAAGCACAAGTCTGGTCAAGAAATCATCCGAAAGGAATTGCTCAGTTGCTCACCTCGGCAACTCAGCTTGATGTACCAACATTAGATAAAATGCATAGCAAATATGATTTTAAATTAGTGCCAATTACTGAAGAAGTTATCACAAAGCAACAGGAAGTAGCCGATAAATGGTTAAGTTTAGGACTCATACCCAAAAAGGTAAATGTCAGAGATGGGTTTTTAACTCCTGAACAATATGCCGAAATTACTCCCAAAGAAGTGCTTGCTAAAAAATAGAAATTTCTCCATAACGTTTTGACTTAATTTTTGATTATGCCCACACTTACTTTAACTAACTTCCAAATTACTCCTCTTGATGCACCATTGGGAGCAGTTGTAACTGGATTGGATGCTGCAAAACCTGTTACTCCTGAGACAATTTTGCAATTACAGCAAGCATTGCGTGACTATCATATCCTCATCTTCAAAAATCAAACCCTTAATGATGAGCAATTCTTAACCTTCTCGTTTAACTTTGGTTCGCTATTTGTACCACCAGACAATGTTCCAGTTCTAGCTTCCAAGCCAGGAGTCACACCAGTTATAATTCCCGTTGCTAATGTCGATGGTGGCTACACAGGCACAGGTGAATTAGCTTTTCATTCAGACCATAAATGGACACCCTATCCTTCTAGTGGTTCTCTACTCTATGCTTTGGAAGTCCCATCTCAAGGTGGAAATACTTCGTGGTTAAATCTGAATTTAGCTTATGAAACTTTGGATGAGTCTACAAAACAAAAAATTGCCAATTTGCAATTGATTACTTATAATCCATTTTTAAATCAACCAGGTGCGCCACGTTCAAAATATCGTTTTGATCAGAGTATACCCCTAATTAGTCCTGTCTTTCCTCACCCATTAGTAAGAACACATCCTGAAAATGGCAAGAAGATTTTATATTTAGATTATGCTACAGAGGTTGAAGTTGTCGGTTTAGATCCCCAAGAGGGTTCAGAATTAATTCAACAGTTGAGACAACATCTTCATCAGCCTCAGTTTTATTATCAACATCAATGGTCTGTAGGCGATATTGTCTACTGGGATAATCAATCTACTTTGCACTATCGGCAAGCTTTTGACCCTAATCAACGTCGGGTGATGAAACGGATTAGTTTAGCTGGTAGTCGTCCATTTTAGGTTCTGTGTTTTAGCGACAGAACTTAACCAGTAACAAATCCAAAATTGGTTGACTTGCATAGATGACAACAATTCCTGCATAGATACGATCCCACTTTATTTGAAGGTGCTGCTTGGTATTATAGCTTTTGCTAGTCTACTGAGGTACACCTTAAAAAGCGAAAGTCTTGATACAGATAAGTAGAGCAACGTAAATAATTAAAGGTTTGTAGTGAGGGCTGAAGCCCTTACTACGAGCTAGTTTCAATATTTCTTACTTTACAAAACATAGGTTGATTTTTTTTGCCTACTACTTATTACACCCCAGAGAATTAGTAAAAAATAACCTGTTTTTATTCTAACTCTCAGATTCTGACGGTAGCTAAACCTCGCCCCTAATAATCATCATCTTCACTTAATCATCATGAAAGTTTCTTCTTCTAGCGATTTTACATCAAAATATATAACGAGAAAAAATAAATCCAATTTTAAGTTTATCAAAACTCGCTACTTTGAATCATTCATACCTTGGCTTGTGCCAATAACACTAATTATAGTGTGGCAGTTCTTGTCTTCTATTGGCTTTATTCCTACGAGGATATTACCAGCACCTTCAGCAGTTATTGGTGTAACTATTAAATTGGCTCAAACAGGTGAACTTTTTAGAAATATTGGTATTAGTGCTTTACGGGCAATATCTGGGTTTTTGCTTGGGGGAAGTATTGGATTTAGCTTGGGTTTACTAAATGGTATTTCTCCAATTGCAGAAAAGTTATTAGATACATCTCTTCAGATGCTTCGTAACATTCCTAACTTAGCATTAATTCCTCTGGTGATTTTATGGTTTGGTATTGGCGATGAAGCAAGATTATTTCTGGTATCTTTGGGTGTAATGTTCCCTATTTATCTCAATACTTTCCATGGGATTCGCAGTGTTGACCACGGATTGATTGAAATGGGTAAAATTTACGGTTTAAACACTTGGGGTTTATTCTGGCGAATTATCCTACCAGGGGCAATGTCTTCAATTTTGGTGGGTGTGCGGTTTTCTCTAGGGGTTATGTGGCTGACGCTGATTGTGGCGGAAACAATTGCTGCCGATTCTGGAATTGGTTATATGGCAACTAATGCTAGAGAATTTATGCAAACTGATATTGTGGTGTTGAGTATTGTAATATATGCTTTATTCGGTAAGCTGGCTGATATAGTTGCGAAAGCTTTGGAAAACTACTGGTTACAATGGAACCCTAGTTATTTGAAGGGTTAATAATAACCTCTTCTCTGTGTCTTTGCACCTGGAGCGTGAGACTATTTCCTTTATCAATCCTCATGCAACGCTCCTAACTTCCGTATCTCCGGCCAAATCGCCGCCGTCGCCACCACCACCAAAATCGTCCCAATACCCCCAGCAACCACAGACAACACTGGCCCAAATAAAGCCGCAGTCAAACCAGACTCAAAACCCCCCAGCTCATTAGAAGCACTGATAAACACACTATTAATAGCCGCAACTCGACCCCGCAAATGGTCAGGAGTGCGAATTTGTACCAAGGTATGACGAATTACCACGCTAATACTGTCCAACGCCCCACTTAATGCCAACATCAACAAGGAAAGCCAAACCCAACGAGACAACCCAAAGATAATTGTCACAACTCCAAACCCGACAACCGACCAAAGTAAGGCTGGCCCGGCTTTGCGGATAGGTGGCAGATATACCAACAATGCCGCCATAATCAATGCACCTATAGATGGGGCTGCTTGCAAATAGCCTAATTCTACTGGACCGACTTGCAAAATATCTTTGGCAAAAATGGGTAATAATGCAACTGCACCACCCAACAAGACAGCAAATAAATCCAGGGTGATGGCTGCGAGAATTAGTTGATTATTCCAAACAAACTCAGCACCAGCAGCTAGGGTTTTTAGAGATATTGGTTCTTTAGCAAAGTTGGTTTTTTGTGGTTTGATTGCTGCGGTGAGGAAAAAACATGATAGTGCTGCGATCGCAGATAATATATATACCCCTGTCGCATTTCCGAAAATAGCAATGCTAAATCCTCCCAAAGCGGGCCCAATTACCGACGCTAACTGAAAACTACTGCTATTCCAAGTCGCTGCATTGGTAAAAGCACTCGTAGGTATTAACTGCCACATCAGCGCATCACCGGCAGGTTTGAGGAATGCCCTCCCTACACCTGTTAATAATAAGCAAGCATAAACTAGAAAAATGGCACCTTTATTAAAGGAAATAAACGCCAAAGCTATTGAGCAAAGGGCTAGCAGCAGAATTGAGAATAAAGTAATGCGTTTGCGTTGGCTTTGCCCGCCTTCGGCATCGCTCTTATCAGCAACGTGTCCCGTAATCAAAGTCAGCGCAATCATCGGTACAACTTGCGCCAGCCCTATAAAACCCAGCACCATCGCCGAATTTGTCCGCTCATATAGCTCCCAGCCCAGCGCCACAGTCTGCATTTGTCCCCCTGTGAAGAGGAGTACACGCCCAATGCTAAATAGCCGATAATCTCGAAATCTCATGGCTGCAAAAGGATCGTGTTGTGCAGCCTTACCGTTATGGAGAGTTGGTTTCTGTTTGCTCGAAGACATTTTTTAGTAGAGTCAAGCCGGATTCAATATGTGATACTTGCTCTGGTGTCAAACCCTCTAGAATATCAACGATTTCAGCGCGAGTTTTGTCCTGGGATTGCTTCAACAACACCTTTCCTTCCTTGGTCAAATTCAGGACTACTCGTCGCCGTTCTTGAGGGTTATCAGTGCGTTGCACCAGATGACGTTGGACTAATTTTTCTATAGTTGTTGATGCTGTAGCACAGGTGACGCCTAAATGTTCTGCTACCTCAGATAAAGAAGCACCAGGATTGCGATTGAGAAATGCAAGCGATCGCAACTGAGGTATAGATAAAGAATCACCACTGTGAGTCCGCATTTCGGCTCGGATAAACCGCATCAATAATGGAACCGTTTCCATAACCCTAGCGGCACATTCTTCAGAGGGTTTATCCAAACTCATAGGACGGTTTTCTCCTGATTACATCGCTACCCGTGGATAAAGTCGTCCACAGATGAAAGTTAAGCCTATTAATGTTAACAGGAGAATTGTACAGTCTAACCCGAACCCATAAATACTTGATCCATTCGCCAGCATCTGACCCCGTAAAGCATCTACCTCATAAGTTAAAGGATTTAGCCTCGAAAGAATCTGTAGCCAACCCGGCATCAACGATATCGGATAAATTGCATTACTGGCAAAAAACAACGGCATTGTCATCAATTGTCCAATTCCGGTAAACCTTTCCCGCGATTTCACCAAACAGCCGATAATTAAGGAAAAAGTGCAAAAACAACCTGCTCCCAAAAACACAATTAGCACAACTTGCAAAAAAGCCAAGGGATTGAGATTGAGTTTTACACCCAACAACAAAGCTAAAAGATAAATAAACACCACTTGGGAAAAGCAACGTACACCTGAAGCTACACTTTTACCCAACACAATCGCTGCACGGGGTATGGGAGCAGCTAGGAATTTATGCACAATCCCTAAATCGCGCTCCCAAATTAATGTCATCCCCCCAGAAAAAATGGCAACAAACAGTGCGCTTTGAGCGAGAATACCAGGAGTCATAAAATCCAAGTAAGGTATGTCTCCTGTAGGAATAGCACGAGTACGAGTAAAAACTTGCCCAAAAATCAACAGCCATAAAGCTGGTTGTACAGCCCTAATCACTAAATCACTAGGATCATGGCGAAGTTTTCGCACTTCTAATTCAGTAATTACCAGGGTTTTAGTAAATAGTTGTTTAATGGGAGAAAAAATCCCTTTTGGGCGCTGATATCTAGTTTCAACCCAGCCGTTGAGTGGCACGTCTAGTTCTTGCGGTTTCACGATAACTCACTCCTGATACTAATTGACTTCCTGCGTAGTGGATGAACACATCATCTAAGGTTGCATCTGGTTTGGTGATCGCTGCTTTTAAATCTGCGGGTGAACCCGTGATCATCTCTCTACCCTGGTTCATAATCACCACTCGGTTACAGAGAGCATCTGCTTCTTCTAAAAAGTGGGTAGTTAAAAAGATGGTTGTACCGTAATCAATCCGCAGTTGTTCCATCAGCTGCCATACTTGCGATCGCGCTACTGGATCTAATCCTACAGTCGGCTCATCCATAAATAAAATCTGCGGTTGATGTAAAATAGCTTGGGCAATTTCCAATTTCCGAATCATCCCACCAGAGTAAGTGCCGACTAAGCGATGTGCCACATCCTCCAAACCCATGAACTCTAACACCTCACGGATTTGCTGTTTTCTCCGTCGAGAAGGAATATCATATAGTTTGGAAAAAATTAAAAGATTTTCATAACCCGTCAAACTACCATCTGCTGATAAAGCTTGGGGTACATAGCCTATGACTCTTCTGACTGCATCCGGTTGACGAGTCACATCATAACCAGCCAAATATGCTTTCCCGCTACTGACTGGTAGCAGGGTAGTTAACATCTTAATTACTGTACTTTTACCTGCTCCATTTGGACCCAGTAAACCAAATACTTCACCAGCCGTAACGGAGAGGTCTAAAGCATCAACGGCTGTAAATTTTTCAAAGCGGCGCGTCAGTTCCAATGTTTCCAATATTACCGATTTTGGAACCTGTGCAGGTATTTCCGCAAATTCTGTTCTTCCCGTAAGTTTCGTCACGAGTAAAATTTACTTCCTTTCTAAAATAATTAGGTTCTCTAAGTATTAGTATCTCATATATTTTCTGGAAGTCAAGAGTTATTTACTAGTAACCAATAAACTAGACAAAGCTAGACATATATCGAAAAACTTTGACTACCTCTTAAAAAGCTATTTGGCTCGCCAGCAGCACCAACCTTGGCAACAACAAGGTTTGTACGTCTTTTTTCTCCCTCTAAGGATGAGAAGGACTACCAGCAATTGCCAAAATATAAGCCATGTTACAAAAACCTCTTTGTAGAAATAACCCTCTTCTGTCACTTTCCGAATCAAGCAAGCTGCTCAAAAACCGATGATCGATCAATCTGATGAAGAATAAAATAGGCTATTTCTTAAAAAACTTTTGACGCATCTTTGAAACAAACATATTCACCTCTGGTATTTTCAGCCAAGAAGCAATAATTGCAAATACGCCAATTCCCACCAAACCAGATATCGACAACTCAACCAGCAAAATCACTAAGCCCGATTTACCTAAAACCTGCTGACAACCAAGCAAAGTACCATAGCTAGCTACCCCAGCAGCAACACTACCAGCAGTTAAACCTAAAATCGGTATACTCCACTCTCTCCAAGGTAAACCGTTGAGTTTGCGATCTAGTAAAAATAACAGCATCAACATTGAACTGCAATTTACCCCCACCGTGGCTAACACCAAACCGGGAGCGCCAAAAGGTTTCACGAAAATCGCATCTAATACGATATTCAAGAAAATGTTATAAGTACTGATTCTAAAAGGTGTTTGTCCATCACCTAGAGCATAAAACACCCGCACCAAAACATCACGCCCTAAATAAACAAACATCCCAACACCGTAAGCGACTAACAGAGAAGATACTAACTGGGTAGCTTCTTGATTAAATGCACCACGTTCATAAACTACCTGGACAATGGGGACAGATAAGGTTACCATCAGTGCCCCTAGAGGTAGCATGGTGACAGCAGTTAGTAGCAGTCCTTGACGAATGCGTAATTTTAATTCTTGCCAATTTTCGGGGGCGGCAAGTTTGGCAAACATTGGTAACAGGGGCAATAATATAATATTAGAAATAATCCCTAAAGGAGTTTGTACTAATAGGGTGGCATAGCTAAAACCCGCTGCTGCTCCGGCGATTGGGCTAGCAAAATAGAGGTCTGTGGCGACATTAATGGGCATCATCCCGGAAGAAATTGTTGCCGGAGTCATGATTTTAATTACTTCTTGGACGGCGGGAGATTTAAAATCAAATCTGAGGCGTAATGTACCTAGTCCTAACCGCCACTGGACAATTAATTGCACTACCCATTGGAGAATTGCTCCGGCTAAAGTTCCCCAAGCTAAGACGATGCCGCCGATAAAAGCGTATTCTGGCTTAATAATATCTTTGCCATATTGCAAGGTCAAAATACCAATGCCTGCAATCAAGGTAATACTGGATAATAAAGGGCTAAGGGAGAGTAACCAGTATTGATTTGCGGCGTTGAGAGTTCCGAAACCAATGCCAATTAAGCCGGCAAATAAAGCCATTGGCGCCATGATGCGGATTTGTTGAATAGCGATCGCTCTCGTTGTCGCTTCCAACCCATAACCAACTAGATCAACGATCGCATCTGCAAAGAAAATCTGAGCAAATGTCACCACCAACAGCAATCCACCCACCAGGGTTGTCACCGTTTCCACCAAGGGTGCGGCTTCTTCTCGTTTACGCTTGGCTAAAACACTGATAATGGCACTGTGTAACGGCCCATTCACACCACCTAGTAGGATTAAGAGAAAGCCGGGGATAATATAAGCGTAACTATAAGCAGTAGCAGCAGCACCCACACCAAAAGCAGCTGCGATCGCTTGCTGTCGTACTAAACCAAAGACTTTACTAATTAACGTTGCAGCGGCAACAATGCCAGCAATTCCAGCAAAAGAACGAGAGGTTTTTTGGTCTTGTTGCGTCACGAATAATACCTGAAAACTCTTGTAGAAAGTAGCTCTGACAATATTTAACCTAAAATCGAAAATTTGAGTTGCCCTATTAAATGTTTGGAAACACATTCAGGACAAATATAAGCTCTTAGGGTTGATTTATCTGGATATTCTTTAATTTGGTGATAATCTTACTTGATTTAAAATTATTCTTGCTCTTCTTCAACATCTAGTGGACTTTTATAGTAAATGTATTCTTCATGATGTTCTCGCTGCTTTAATAGCGCTTCTACACCGTCTAGATTTATTTCTTTTAATATTTTCCTCGCTTGTATGATTGCTTCTCTAGTCATTGTTAAAGTCTTTTTGCTATCAGAGATTTCTAATAATTTTTCCTTTTCTAATACATTCAGTATATCAAAATCTAGTCCATTCCAAAAAGTAATTCCCACAAAACTTTCTTTGCAGCTTTTATTTTTGTAATTTCCCAAATAACGATTATATTCATCCCTACCAGAAAGGTATATAATCATTAAATATAAGGGTTTTAGAACTTGGTAATGGTCTATAAAGCATTCTAATTTATCTTGATTTTTTTCAAACTTGTCTACAAAACTGCAAGCTCGACTATAAGCGTCACCGTAAGATTTTGATAAATCGGTAGTCTCTATTAAATTTGGCTTTTTAGTACAATCTGCTATAAATTTATTTCCATATTTATCTGACCCTGGAAGTTCAAATACAGTAATCTCCCATCCTTTCCTTTCTTTACTATCGGAACATTGCTTCTTATTTGCCAACAATCTTTCTTTTTCTGCTTTTTCTCTGGCTTTTTCTTCTGCTATTTTTTGTTCTTTTTCTAGTTTATCTCTAGCTATTTTTTTTTCATAAGCGTCATTAGGTATTTTGAGATATTGGTTTACCTCTTGCCAAAATTTTGTATCTTTGGCGAATATACTTCTTTTTATTAAACCATCAATAAACTCTTGACCACACCATTGAATAGCATATTGTTTCAAAGCTTTTGAATTAGTGAAGGCTTCAAAATTTTTCTTTTCCATAGTTACACCCTGTTAAATCAGTAGTAGGCTAAGTTAGCCATCGTTTAACACACCCTACTATCTACATCCCAAACTGTCTCGCGTAGAAATACCCGTTACTGGATTTACGCCATCTGCTCTTTTGCATAATAGCGAGACTTGATAGCGATCAATCAAAGCATCTGTAAAATCAGCGCCAGTAACTACAGCATCATAAAAGCGGCTACGTGTCAAAGTTGCTTCTGTGAAAATAGCATTTTTCAGGTTTGCACCATCCAAAGTTACCCGATCAACCAAAGCACCCGCCAGGTTTGCACCTTCCAAATTTGCTTTTAACAAAACTCCCTTAGTCAGAATTGCATTAGTTAAATTTGCACCTTGGAAATTTGCCCCCCGCATTTCTGCCGCCACAAAAGTCACACCTACTAAATCTGTGTGAGAAAAATCTCTATTCTCTAAACTTGCGTTGTTGTAGTTGATGGTATTGATTTGAGCAAATGCTGGTTGGGGATTAATAATTATCCAAAACCAAGCCAAAATCAAAATCAAAATCAAACCTAAAAGCCGAAGTAAAATCTTTTTCATAAAATTTGTTCTTTGCCTTGTGTCATTAGTCAATAGTTTTTTGCTAATGACTAATGACTAATGACTATTTCCAGTCTTTACCAATACGGATTGTAATCTCAGATTCCAAATTCCCGCTTGCCGCCACCTCGATTTGACCCAAGCCTAAAACTTTTTGTAGGTCAACTCCTGGTTGTCGGTTCCCTTTTTCAACAAAAATCTGAGTCCGGGGTTGGATATCCGGCCAATCTGATACTGTGTAAATATTAGTAAAGCCTTTCTGTTTGAGATAGGCGATAACTTTTTCAGTTAACTGCGGTTGATTGGAAGCATTTTGAATAGCAATTTTGAGGCGAGAAACTGGTCGCGTATCAGGCTTAAGACCAGGTACATTCACCCCAACATAATCATTCAACAGGCTCTGTTGTCCAGTCATATTCAGCCAATAGCTATTAGGGTCGGCGCTGAAACGGCTGAAACTACCAGGCAACACAGTCATTTGGAACTTATCCCGTTCCATGTTCAGGGAAAAACCCGCCAACGCCATCATTTCTTCCGTCTTCAGGTTGGTATCAAAGTACTTTCGCATAATGCGAGTTAATTGAGGCAACCGAGGTAAGACAGTGGGACTACTAAGGCGTTGAAGCAAAGCCGACATTAGTACCTGTTGGCGCTGTACTCTGGGCAAATCTCCCAAACCTGCTTCGCGGAATCGGGCAAACTGTTGTGCTTGTTCACCATTGAGAGTTTGCCACCCGCTGACTAAATTCATTGACAGCCCACCAGCAGCGTCGTGATAGTCCATCGATTGGGGCACAAAAAGCTCTACCCCACCCAGCTGATCTACTAATTGCCGTAAGCCACTGGTAGAGATGCGGATGTAGCGGTCGATAGGGGCATTATTTAATGTCCGGCTGACTACCCGCGCTGCCAAGACTGGCCCACCTTGGGCATTGGCCTCAGATACTTTAGTTAATCCCTTTTCTGGAATAGCCGTGACCGTATCTCTGGGAATAGACAGCACCCGAATAGATTTATCGCTGGGGTTGAGCCTTACCAGCAGCATGGTATCGCTTGTGCCAGCAAAGCTTTCTGGAGAGCCGTCAACAGTGCCCTTAACTGGTTCAATCCCCATAATTAAAATATTCATGGGTTTTGTTAGTTTGTACCGGGATATTTCGCCCCATACATCCCCAGGTAATGGGATTTTTGCCTGATCTTTACTAGCATTTCCAGAATCTTCGTCTGTTTGATCCAGATTACTCCACAGGGGAGTCCACAGGGCCAAAGTTGATGCCAGCAAACCCGATAAAATTACCCCCAAAACAACTGTTAATATCCACAATAGCCATCGCGGCATCGTCAAGCCCAACCGGTCATAAAGCTCGCTAGGAATTGCACCTACCGAATTAACGACGTTACGGTTAGTAAATGCTGACTGTTTTGGTTTTACCTCTGGCTCCGAAGTTGTTACTGGTTGAGGCGCAAACTGATTTTCTGCCCGTTTGAGTTGTTGCTGTCTTGCCTCTTGATCTAAGGCTGGTACTTGTTGAGACGTGAACTGATTTTCTGACCATTTGACTTGTTTAATCACAATTATCTCCCCACTCAACCACTCCCTAAAGGTATGTTAATGCAAGCTAGAAATCTTGCCAGTGGAAAAGCTCACTGTACACTTGTATTGTTCTTCGGTAGGTATCTATAACAGGATGAATAGCTCATTTATTCCCGTAATCCTTGCTGGCGGTAAAGGTACACGATTTTGGCCCTTGAGTCGTCAAGACCGACCCAAGCAATTTTTAAGTCTCGATGGTAGCTCTAGAAGCCTACTACAAGCAACCGCTGATCGACTGTTAGCAATCGCCGGCGGCTGGGATTCCTTGTGGGTCATAACTTCTAGTCAAATATCTCAAGGAGTGCGAGAACAACTACCCGATCTGCCGAATCAAAACTTGCTGATTGAGTCACAGGGGATGGACACCGCCGCCGCCGTTGCTTGGGCAAGTTTAGAAATTAAAAAGCGTTACGGAGAAGAAGCTGTAATTGGCTTTTTTCCTGCTGACCACTGGATTGCTGACCAGGAGGCGTTTGTACACACTCTCAGTGCTGCTACCCAATTAGCGGCTAGCAAAGCAGCGATTGTCACTTTGGGGATCAAGCCGACTTTCTCATCAACTGGATACGGCTACATTGAACAAGGTGAAAAGATAGGTAGCTTTAATGAGTTGCCAGCTTATCACGTCAACCGCTTTACTGAAAAGCCTAACCGGGAAACGGCAGAAACTTTTTTATCTACGGGACGCTTTAGCTGGAATAGTGGCATGTTCGTTTTTCGGGCTGGGGTTGTTCTTGAGGAACTACATACCCACGCTCCAGAAATTATCGAACCCTTAGAACAACAGGGCCCTGATATATATCCCCAGTTGCCTAAAAAGAGTATAGACTATGCGCTGATGGAAAAGACCACTCTAGCATACGTCTTGCCAGTGGAATTTGGTTGGGATGATTTAGGAGATTGGAATGCGATCGAACGCTTACTAAAGAAAGAAGGGACTCCCAATGTGGAACTCGCTACCCATCTGGGGTTAGATACCCAGGGTGCAATTATTTATGCTTCAGATCCAGAAGATGTAATTGTGACTATCGGTTTAGAAGATGTGGTGATTGTGCGCGATCGCAATGTTACCCTGATTGTCAAAAAAGACCGCACCCAAGATATCAAGCAAATCCTCAAAACCCTGGAAGCTGATCCCCGATTTACCAACCTACTGTAAAAGTTAACACCCTTGGTAGAGGCTGAGAAGTGTTATTTTCTATTATAACTTGACTGTCTATGATTTTTGGTGACAGTTATGGCAATCAGCAGCTTTGAGCCTTTAGCCAAGACAGTAGCAATCAACTCTATCACCGCCTATCAAAAATATATTTCAGGAGCCAAAGGATTTTCTTGTCCCCATCGTCTGTTACATGGTGGGGATTCCTGCTCAGATAGTGGTTTTTATAATTTTGAATTTTGTATTTTGTATCCCTTACCGGAGCCGTAGGCTCTATGAGAGAATTTTTAATTTTTAATTTTTAATTTTTAATTGATT
Source organism: Cylindrospermum sp. FACHB-282 (assembly GCF_014697195.1). Taxonomy (GTDB): domain Bacteria; phylum Cyanobacteriota; class Cyanobacteriia; order Cyanobacteriales; family Nostocaceae; genus Cylindrospermum. The sequence goes on from NZ_JACJRJ010000004.1 coordinate 144,664, forward strand.
AACAATGTTCCTTACCCAAACTGTCCCTCGTCAACGAGAAATCATCGAAGTAGTCCTTCGCAATGGCTGGGACTATATGCGAAGATTACTCACTGGTGGCAAAACTGATGAACCCCAGTTACCCACGCCTGCGGTGCTAAAAAACATCTTGGTGGATTTGGGGCCAGTTTATGTCAAACTCGGTCAGCTACTCTCAACCCGTCCAGATTTACTCAACGCCGCCTACATTGAAGAACTGTCAACCCTGCAAGACGAAGTCCCGCCAGTTCCTTGGTCAGAGGTAGAAGTAATCATCCGTAAACAGCTAAAACGCCCCTTAGAAGAAACCTTCAGTATCGTCAATCATATCCCAGTAGCAGCGGGATCAATTGCCCAGACCCATCGAGGAACATTAGCAGATGGTCGGGAAGTTGCTCTCAAAGTGCAACGTCCGGGAATTGATGTGACGATCGCTCAAGATATCGCCTTAATTCAAGGTATCGCCGATTTAGTAGCGCGTACCGAATTTGGCCAGAACTACGATATTAAAGCGATCGCCCAAGAATTTACCAAAGCTTTAGAAGCCGAGTTAGATTTTACACGAGAAGCCGGTTTTACAGACCAACTGCGGCGCAATCTATCTCATAGTCGCTGGTTTGATCCCACACAACTAGTGGTGGCTAAAATTTACTGGCATTTAACCACAGAAAAATTAATGGTGATGGAGTGGTTAGAAGGAGTACCGATATTGTCAGCCAAACTTAGCAATGAAAATGGTCAAGACCCCGCCACCCAACGGAAAGCCATCACTACTTTGTTATTTCGGGCATTTTTTCAGCAACTCTATATAGATGGTTTTTTTCATGCCGATCCCCATCCAGGCAATTTATTTTATCTCACAGATGGTCGCATTGCTCTCTTAGACTGTGGCATGGTAGGTAGACTTGACCCCCGCACACAGCAGATATTAACAGAAATGTTATTAGCTATTATTGATTTAGACGCTCAAAGGTGCGCTCAGTTAACCTTGCAATTATCAGATTCTGCTCAACCAGTTATTTTAGCGCGGTTAGAAAATGATTATGACCGGATGCTGCGAAAATATTACAATGCCAGCTTAACTGATATTAACTTCAGTCAAGTATTTTATGAAATTCTGCAAGTCGCCCGCAACAATAAAATTCGCTTACCTAGCAACATGGGCTTATATGCCAAAACCTTGGCCAACTTAGAAGGGGTAGCGCGTACTTTTAATCCAGAGGTCAATCTGTTTGATGAAATCAAGCCATTAATCACAGACTTGTTTCGCCGTCAGTTATTAGGCGATAATCCAGTGCGATCGCTCCTCCGCACCGCCCTAGACCTAAAAAGCCTCTCACTGCACTCTCCCCGCCAAATTGAACTACTACTAGACCGCGTCACCTCAGAAACCTTACAGTGGAATCTATCACTCCAAGGTTTAGATGGCGTACGCCGCACAATGGACGATGCAGCCAATCGACTTTCCTTCAGCATTTTGGTAGGTTCCCTAATTATGGGTGCAGCCATTATTTCCACCAGAGCAACAACAACTCAACTATCTTTTTTAAGCAGTGCCTTATTTGCCGCCGCCAGTCTGTTAGGTTTGTGGTTAATTATTAGTATTTTGCGCTCAGGGCGTTTAAAGTAGAGCATAATGCCGATCATCGTTGCTGAAAACCTAAGTAAATTTTATCCCGTAGCCATCAAAGAACCGGGAATCAAAGGGACAATCACCCACTTTTTTCGCCGCACTTATCGCTCAATCAAAGCAGTTGAAGACGTTTCCTTTGAAATCGCCCCTGGTGAAGTAGTCGGATTTTTAGGGCCAAATGGTGCTGGCAAAACCACCACACTCAAAATGCTCACCGGGCTAATTCATCCTTCCAGCGGTACAGTTAAAGTGGCAGGACTTGTACCATTTCGTCGTCAAGAGGCATTTTTGCAAAAAATCACCTTGGTGATGGGGCAAAAACAGCAGTTAATTTGGGACTTACCCGCACTGGATTCTTTAAAAATTAACGCCGCTGTTTATAACATCTCTGACAAAGAATTCCAGCGACGAGTGGGAGAATTAACCGAGATGCTATTTCTAGAAGGCAAGCTTTCCCAACCAGTGCGGAAGTTGTCCCTAGGTGAGCGGATGAAGGCGGAACTATTAGCAGCACTTTTGCACCGTCCCCAAGTCTTATTTCTCGATGAACCAACCTTAGGGCTAGATGTCAATGCTCAGGTAGCAGTGCGTGATTTTTTGCGCGAATACAATCAGCATTATCAGGCGACAATTTTGTTAACTAGCCATTACATGGCCGACATTACGGCTTTATGTCAACGAGTGCTATTAATTCACCAAGGTAAACTGATGTATGACGGTAGCTTGGATGGACTCTTGGAGCGCTTCGCCCCTTACCGGGAAATTTATGTAGAGTTAGCCCAACCACTACCACGAGAAAAGCTTATGCTCTACGGTGATATACAACTTTTAGAAGGGCGAGCCGTGCGCTTTCTAGTCCAGCAAAAAGCCCTCACACGCACCGTAACTCAGATTTTGGCTGATTTAGAGGTAATTGATTTAAAAGTCACTGAACCACCTATAGAAGAAGTGATTGGAAGAGTTTTTCAGGCGGGATTTGTATAGTCAGTGCTGAGTGCTGACTAGCGCATTTAGGATAAAATATCCAAACAGAACTGTATGGGAAAATAGATAATTTTCTAACTGGAAAATATTAAATGAAACGGATTATTAAAAAAGCCATAACTTTGCTTCTAGTCTACTACGCCAATATGCTTGAGTATCGAGCAGAATTAGTTTTATGGGCCTTGTCTGGTTCCTTACCCATTATTCTCATGGGCGTCTGGATACAGGCGGCGCAAGGTGGAAAATTTGGTTTCGCACCTGTAGATTTTGCCCGCTACTTCCTCTCAGTTTTTATTGTCAGACAATTCACCGCCGTTTGGGTAATTTATGATTTTGAAAGGGAAGTAGTAGAAGGCAAACTTTCACCCCGGTTGTTACAACCCCTAGACCCAGTATGGCATCATATTGCATCCCATCTTTCTGAAAGATTTGTCCGAATCCCGTTTGTGTTCCTATTGATAGCATTATTTTTTATATTATATCCCCAGGCTTTTTGGGTACCAAGTTTGGCGAAAATTTTGTTGTTTACTTTAGCAACATTACTGGCTTTTTGTTTACGATTTATAATTCAATACACCCTTTCCATGTTTGCCTTTTGGACAGAACGGGCTTCGGCTATAGAAAATTTTTGGCTGCTGTTTTATTTATTCTTATCTGGGTTAATTGCACCTTTAGATGTGTTTCCCGAACCTGTGCGGACAATAGTCATGTTTACACCTTTTCCCTATTTGATTAATTTTCCAGCAAGTATTTTAGTAGGGCTACCTGTGGATTTAGCACGAGGTTTTTTATCAATTATCGGTTGGTTTTTGGTGTTTTTAGGTGTGAATCGCTTGCTTTGGCGTGCGGGATTAAAGCAATATTCCGGGATGGGAGCGTAAAAAATTCAAAATTCAAAATATGCCCACCGCTGCCGTAAGGGATACAAAATTAAGAGTTTTGGGTTTGACGCTCCCTAATTTTGCTAATTTGCCAAAAAATTAATTTTCTGAATTAGTTCTAGCAATTCATCTAGAGTATTTGCAGTCAGTATGCCCCGCTGAATTTCCTTTAGTTGCTCTAAATTGGAAATTTCAGATATTTTGGGCATCAGTTGCAAACCTTCACTGCCGAATTTAACTTCTAAACTTAGTTCAATACTTGACAGCCTCTCCAGTTGCCGTCCTTCTTCTCTACCCTTTTGCAAAATTTCCTGATAGAAGAATGATTTTTCTAACACCACGATACCCACCTGATGATTTATCTAACTTGCAGGAGTTGGAATAGTCTAAATGAGTTCCCGTAATTGGTCGAAAGTATTTACCAAAAAACTGGGTTTAAAGCCCCGTCCTTCTAGGACGGCTTTTGTTTAATTTCCGGAGCAACTCTCGAAGTACATCGTTTTGAGTACGGTTTGCTTCTGAACAATACCCCACAAGTATCTCGTATTCTTCCTCCGAGCATCTGATTGAGCATCTTTTTATGATGTCATATTGCTGTCAGTTGTGATATAATATTACCATGAAAACGCTGAAGTTTAAGCTGTACGAACATAAACGGAATAGACACCTCAAACGGATGATTAATGCCGGAGGAGTGATCTACAACCATTGTATTGCTCTGCATAAACGGTACTACCGGATGTGGGGTAAACACTTAAACTGAGCAAAACTACAGTCTCATATTGCCAAATTAAGAAAACGTAATCAATTTTGGCAATCAATAGGTTCTCAAGCAGTGCAAGATATCTGTCAACGCATAGAGAAAGCCTACCAATTATTTTTTAAACACAATAAAAAAGGAGTCAGACCACCAGGTTTTAAAAAAGTCAAAAAATACAAATCATTTACTCTTAAACAAGCTGGTTATAAATTCTTAGGTGGAAATAGAATTAAGATAGGAAAGCAAGTTTATCAATTTTATCACTCTAGAGAAATAGAAGGAAAAATCAAAACCTTAACCATTAAGCGCACCCCATTGGGCGAGTTATTTATGCTGGCTGTGGTTGCTCATGAGTCAGAGCTAGAAATCAAATCAACGACTAGTAAAATAGCGGGTTTTGATTTTGGACTCAAAACATTTCTAACTGGCTCTGATGGAACTTTAATTGATTCTCCACAGTTCCTTAAGCAATCTTTGAATGCTATCAAAAAAGCTAGTAGAATCCACTCCAAAAAGGTCAAAGGGTCAAGTAATCGGGAAAGAGCTAGAAAGAACTTAGTTCGTAAATACGAGGATGTTTGTAACCGCAGACGTGATTGGTTTTGGAAACTAGCTCATAAATTAACAGATACCTTTGATGTTTTATGCTTTGAAACCTTAAACCTCAAGGGTATGCAACGTCTTTGGGGCAGAAAAATATCAGACTTAGCTTTTGGAGAATTTCTACAAATACTAGAATGGGTAGCTAAAAAGAAAAATAAACAAGTTGTTTATATAGATCAATGGTATCCATCTAGTAAAACTTGTTCTGATTGTGGGCATATTTTAGAAAAACTGGATTTATCTGTTAGACAATGGCGTTGTCCATCTTGTAACTCCGTTAATGGACGTGATGAAAACGCCGCTATCAATATTCTCTCTTGTTGGGGCATCAACCATTGGGTTAGGTGATGTTAGACTGGCTACGCCAGCAATTGCTGTTTGACCCCAGAATCCCCACGCCTTTAGGCTGGGGAGTATGTCAAAGTCAGAATACCTCGCTGAATTGCCTTTAGTTGCGCTAAATCAGAAATCTGCGAAATTTCGGGCATCAGTTTTCAATGCTCAAAAGTATACCCCGTTTTTCACCTCGTTCTTCTCCCTCTTTCAAAATTTGTTGATACCAGGGAGATTCGCGTAATCCGGCCATATCCCACCTCATTATTTGCTGAACTAAAGCCCTATCTAATACATCGCTTTCGCGGCTTATCCATTGGAATTCAGAGTTGATGACTTCTCCAGATACAATATCGGAAAACAGTGTTACCTATTTTACTGAGTTTTCGAGGGCGAGGCTAATTAATTTTTTTGTGCTGATGTCGGCTGATTTTGCCATAGGGGGAGGAGATGGCTATTTTAGTAGTTTATGGCTAAAGAGGCGTTTTTTTTGGGGATGGTGCCCGATCTCACCCTACACTTCTACCAAAAGTTAATTTTTGTTGCTATAATCTGGTAACCGTATTTTTACTGTTAGCCCGCTAATCATGATGAGCTACTGCGTAAATCCCCTCTGTTCAAACCCACAAAATCCTGATATGGGTGACCATTGCCAAAATTGTGGCTCTGGATTATCGCTAAATAATCGCTTCCGTCCTCTTAGATTGATTGCTGAAGGAGAGTTTGGCAGAACATTTCAGGTGGTGGATAAACATAGCCTTCATGAGTCACAGTATCTCGTTAAACAGTTTTATCCTCAAAACCAAGCCGAAATATTAAAAAATAGAATTAACATTCAAACAAAAACTATAATTTCGGGACAGCTGGCTATAAAAAAATTCCAAGAGGTACATCGTAAAGAAGTACAACGACTTGCAAAATTAAAACATCCTCAAATTCCTACATTAATAACGCACTTTGAACAAGATGGATATCTTTATTTGGTAACAGAGTTTATTGAGGGTGAAAATTTACAGACAGAATTAAGTCGAAACGGAGGCTTCAGCGAATCTCAAATTTGGCAAATTCTTAATCAATTACTACCAGTCCTTAAATATCTTCATGAGCAACATATAATTCATAGAGATATCAAGCCAGAAAATATTATTCGACCTCTGAAGAATAAGCCATTGGTTCTAGTTGAATTTGATGCTGCAAAATTGGTTGCGCCTCAATCTGTTGCGCCAACTATCCAAAATACCATAGGAACTGCTGATATGGGAAGTCGTATAGGAACGCCAAACTATATGGCTCCAGAGCAATATAAAGGTAGAGAGGTTTTTTCAAGTGATTTGTATAGCTTAGGAGTTACTTGTATTTGCTTGTTAACAAATGCTAATCCATCTCAGCTTTTTGATGACGGCAGTAACTCTTGGAAATGGCAAAGTCGTAAGAAGGTTAGCGATAAGTTAGGTAAAGTTCTGAACAAGTTACTAGAGCTAGGAACTTCAAACCGCTATCAATCAGCAGATGAAGTTATACGAGATATAGCTTCACAATTACCAGGAGAAAAACCACCTAAAGATGGAGCTAAAAAGCTAAAAATCACAATCTTGAAGAAGATAGCATCACTAGGCTCAGTAACACAAGGGTTAGGGGGATTATTCGGAGTTTTTATTGCCCTAGGCTTAATTCATGTATGTTCTCCTTCTAAATCAACAGATTTATTTGCTAAAGTTCCTCTGCCTTCAGAGGGAGGAATAAACTATAGCAAGTTACGAGAAGATTTGCAACAAAAAGATTGGAAGTCAGCGGATATAGAAACTTCTGAATTACTGCTAAAAATTGCAGGTGGAAAATCACAATTACGAGGTTATATCAATTACGATGAAATCCAAACTTTATCCTGTCCTGACTTAAAAACAATTAATAATCTCTGGGTTACAGCAAGTGATGGAAAGTTAGGTTTCAGCGTTCAGCAACTAATTTATAAACAGCAAGGAAAAGAGTGGCAAAAGATGTATGACCACGTTGGATGGGGAAGATTGTCTGGTGGAAACTTTGTAAAGACTGTAGAGCAGGAGTTAGACTGGCAAACTAGAAGAATGCGTTATAAAGCAGGTATGGAGCCAATTTTTCAAAATCCTCCTGCTGGACATTTACCCATAACTGCAAGTTTAGTCCAAGGAAAAGCATTTCCACGATTTGCAGAGGTTTGTCAGTTTTAGGGTATTTTTTTAGTGATTTTTATTTGGCTACAAAATATTGGGTATTGTCTTGAAGTTCTCTACTGAACCTAGAGAGTAATCTTCTAATTTGAAATCTGCAAAAGGCTTTTTCTCCAATCTGTCTCTTAAGGCTTCATCGAGAATTACGCCTTCAGATTGTTTTTTGACACCAATAATGATAATGCTTCGCTGATAAGCTGTTGAATCTTGATTTGCTTGACAATCAACTCGCTGAAATTGTCCTAGGTTTAATAATCTATAACCTTTGACGCTTGGTGTATTGTTAAATAACTTTTTCGCTAAAAGTTGTATTTGCTGAGAACGTTCTAAAGCACGTCTTTGTTCAGCGGTAACTTTACCTTCACAAGAAGCTGTACCTACAGAGATAATCTCACTAGGGTTTTCCATCAGCTTTTGTATACCTTCTTGTTCTAAATTCGATCTTAAAAGGTCGAGACTAATAATTTTATCGTTATATTTGATTTGAAAGTTGCTGCCTAAAAGCCATTTGTATTCTACTGATAAAACAGCGATGTTAAATTCGGCAACTCTTCCTTGACTATCTTTACCTTCTTCGTAGGGGAAATAATCAACTTTGCCTTTTCTCTCTGGAGCTTGTCCGTAATTGGCAGATGCTGCAAATTTGGTTGTTTTTGTTGCTAAGGCTACTAGGCTAACTATGCCTAATGAAACTAATAATGCGGCAAATAATGCCAGTAGGGGTACTTTTTCTGGCTGTTTTTCTTGGGTTAATAAGGTTTTGTTAGTAGTTGGCTGGGGAAGCTGTGCAGTTCTAGGAATCCCTATGACATTAACTGTTGCAGGGGTAGTTCCTGTTGGTTGACAATCAATTTCTGCTAGTTTCTGCAAAATTTGCTGGGCGTTGGCGGGACGGTTTTTTACTTCTGGTGCTATTAGCCAATCGATTAGATTTAGTAGTAAGGGTGCAATATTGGTGGCATGATTTCGCCAGTGTAAAATATCATTTATTTCCCAGGGCTGTTGTCCTGTTATTAAAAATATAAAGGTGCGTCCCAAGGCAAAGAAATCTGATTGCACCACAGATTGACCATTCATTTGTTCTAGGGGACTGTAGCCGGAGGAAGTAATTGCTGTCATTCCGCCGCCGTTGGCGAGATAGGTTCTTGTTACTTCTCTGGCGGTGCCAAAATCAATTAGCACTAACTGCCCATCGGGGCGAATCATGATGTTAGATGGTTTAATATCTCGGTGTAGATATTGTTGGTCATGTACTACTGCTAAAATTTCTGCTAGCTGTTTTAACCAGGCTATTGCTTGGGCTTGGGAAATGGGGCGATTTTGCTGTTGTTTTAGCCACTGTTCTAAGTTGGGGCCTTCGATTTTTTCCATGGCGATGCAATGCAGTGTTAAACCGTTTCTGGTTTGATACTGAAAGTAACTATCTACGTTGGGAATACCAGGATGGTGTAACTGTCCGAGTACATTTACCTCTTGCTGAAATAGTTCTACTGCTTTGGCATTGTTTGCTAATTGTTCTTTGAGTACTTTGAGGATTTTTGGGGTGTCTTGTTCATAAGCCTCATAGACTTTACTAAAGCCGGTTTTGTCACTCAATAGGCGCATTACCCGATAGCGTCCTAGCAATTCTAGTTGGGAACCACAACTTTGACAAAAGCGATTTTCGTCGTTATCGGGATGGTTTGGTTGAATGCAAACTGGATTAATACAAAGGCTCATAATATATATTGTGTAGGATTGATTATTTATAGTATCTGTGAGGCTGGTAATGGGTTATGGAAATAAAACAATCACAATCAGGATTTAAGGATGAAAGGATGTGCAGGATTAATCTTGATCAGGATTTAAGGATGAAAGGATGTGCAGGATTAATCTTATAATCTTGCTCCAATTACCAATTACCAATTACCAATTACCCATTACCAATTACCAATTACCAATTACCCATTACCAATTACCCATTACCAATTGACTTGTGAGGTTGTTTCATTTTTGTTCGGCTAAGAAAGCTGCTACAGTTTGGTTAAATTCTTGAGGGTGGGTCAAAAAGGGCCAATGATTGCCGGGAACTTGGCTGAGGCGGAGGTTTTGGAGATAGGTTTTATAGGGTTGAAGTTGCCAATTTTGTCGGTTTACGCCTTTTTCTGGCTGTATAAAGAGGGCAGGCGTATCAAGGGGGGTGATGAAGCCGGGTACTTGCATGACTGCTTCAAAAATGCCATCACGGGCGGCGATTGTAAATTTGCTACCCCAGCTACCATCTGGTTTTTGTTCTATTCCGGCTTGGAAGATTTGCTGTTGTCGGGGAGTCCATTCTTGGAATTGAGCTAATTGTCGTATTTGTTGTTCGGCTGCTTCATAACTGGCAAAGGGCCCCATGCTTTTGAGGAAAGGCAAGACGCGATACAACAGGGGAAAGGTGATTTTAAAGAAGCTGGGAATTTTCCAGATGAAAATTGGATCAACTAAAACTATACTCCGCAGGCGTTGTGGTTTTTGTCTGGCCCAGATGGCGGCTAATTTACCTGTCCAAGAGTGACTGACTACATGGGCAGAAGACCATCCTAGTTTATCCATGAGTGCTTCTAGGTCTGCGATCGCACTTTCAAAACTATAATCGCTATCAGGTTTACTACTGTCACCATGACCACGCATATCTGGTGCAACTATGTGGTAGTCCCCTTCTAGGTATTCTCCTAAGTTAGACCACACTAAGGCATGGTCTCCTAAACCATGTAACAGCAGCAAAGGTTTTTCACCTTCTGGATGCCACTCTAGGTAAGAAAGTTGGATATCTGGCTCTGAAAGGGTTTGACGTACAGGCATCATTGCAGATGGATGTGAGGAGAAATAGCTTCGCGCTTAATATAGTACTGCGAAAAAACCCTTTCTCTTTAGAGAATGCCTACTCATTCCCTTGGGAAAAATCTGGACAAAATTGGTAAGCCAACGCTATTTGGCGGCTTTGAGAATTTCGTTTTCACCTAAAATATTGGATTATGCCACCCTCAAGGGTCTGAGTTTACCCATCTAACGAGTAGATTTTGGATAACTTTAATGAAACCCCAACAGCACATTTATCTTTTACAGATTGTGTGAATTAACACGAAACAATGAGGCTGATGAATGCCAAGATCAGAAAAAAGCAAGCCTTTAGGGTATTGAAAGTACTATGCCAGAAATTCACCAATCTATTGCCCAGCACTATCACGAACGGACTAAATACGACCCTGAGACTTTGTCCGCCAAAAATCAGAGGTTGGACTGGTCTAAGCAGCCTGTGCCCTTCAAAGAGTACAAAATTGGCTCAGATTTTGACCTCAAACCCTACATCCAAGACAACTTTGATGGACTTGCTGATAATCCAGATGCTCGGTGGTGGCAGAGGCTTTCACAAATGCTGTTTCGCAGCTATGGACTGACGGCCAGAATGCCTTCTATGGGTAGCGCGGTGTATTTACGGGCTGCCCCTAGTGCCGGGGGGTTGTATCCGGCTGAGGTATATGTGGTTTCCCGTGGGACGCCGCTATTGCCACCTGGACTGTATAACTACCAGTGTCGGACTCATTCTCTGATGCATTATTGGGAAAGTGATGTTTGGCAAGCTTTGCAAGCAGCTTGTTTCTGGCATCCAGCCCTAGAAAATACCCAACTGGCTATAATTACAACTGCGGTTTTTTATCGTTCTGCATGGCGCTACGAAGATCGGGCTTATCGCCGCATTTTTCTGGATACGGGGCATTTGTTGGGCAATATAGAGTTAGCTAGTGCGATCGCTGATTATCGCCCCCACTTAATCGGTGGCTTTGTAGATGAAGCAGTCAACAATCTACTTTATATTGATCCCCAACAGGAAGGTGCTACTGCTGTCTTGGCTTTGGCAGACTTGTTAGATATCAAACAAAATTTGCCTCTGGGACGTACTGCTTTACCTTCTGCTACTGAAACTAATTATCCGCAAATCCCTGATGGGGAACTGCTGAAATATTTTCATCTGCATACCCAAATCGAACCGGGTACAACTGGTAAGTTGAATTTACCGGAGGTAAAGCCAGAAAAAACCTTGGAGGATAAATACAATTTTCCTTTCTGTCTAAAAATCCCCACGGTGACTATGCCGATTAACTGGGGAGAAAATCTCTCAGAACTGGATAACACCATACTCAAACGACGCTCTACCCGTGCCTACAGTGGTGAAGATTTAACTTTTGATGAACTGAAAGCTTTACTTGATTTCACCTATCAATCACAAAATTACATCGACCAAAATTTAGATAGTTCTCCAGACTACTTTGATCTAAATTTAATCGAAACATTTATTGCTGTCTCTGGGGTGAAAGGTCTGGAATCAGGCTGTTACTATTACGCGCCTAAAGCGCAGGAATTACGACAAATCCGGTTTAAAAATTTCCGGCGAGAGTTACACTTCCTTTGCTTGGGGCAGGAGTTGGGGCGAGATGCGGCAGCGGTGCTGTTTCATACTGCTGATTTAAAATCTGCGATCGCTCAATATGGCGATCGCGTTTACCGTTATTTACATCTGGATGCGGGACATTTGGGACAAAGGCTGAATTTAGCCGCAATACACCTAAATTTGGGCGTCAGCGGCATCGGTGGCTTCTTTGATGACCAAGTAAATGAAGTTTTGGGAATTCCCGCCGATGAGGCTGTTCTCTACATCACCACCCTGGGAAGACCAAGGTAAGCAATTCAAAATTCTCTCATTCAATATGCCGTCGCCCTTGGCCAAGTTTTCAAAGTTGGTATTACTATCGCCCACTACCAACCCAATTTGTGCTAAACCTGATTTGGGCAACAGTTTTGTCGCCCAATGCCACCGCTAGTCATAGTTGCGCCAAGCAAAAACTGGCGACGGCTCAATCCTTGTAAATTTTCTGGATTCATAAGTTAAGATATTGGGTTAAAATACCACATACAATTTAATTATTCGTCATTCATTGATTATCAGGGCTATTTCCTTCTCCATAACCGCCATGACTTACGTCACGCTGCCCTATCAAAATGAATTCTGAGTCTAATAGGGAAAGTCGTCTTTAGACGACTAAAAGCAATTTCAATACCGTTTTAACGGAATTGAGTTATTAGCCCTGAACTGAAGTTCTAGTTATGTCTAGAAAAAAATAGCCCGGCATTGATTACAACGAACTGCAAAGGTACATAAAATAAATTTCTACTGTAAATATTTTTGTAAAATCAGCAGCCATGCTATTTCCTAAAAATGAAAGTCAACGGCTAGAAGTACTCCATCAATATCAAATTTTAGATACAGCATCAGAAGCAGTTTTTGATGAAATTGCTCAACTGGCGGCGGACTTTTGTGAAACACCCATTGCTCTAATTAGTTTAGTTGATGCAGAACGGGAATGGTTTAAGTCAAAAGTCGGATTCAATATATCAGAAATTCCTCGCAGCCTTTTTTTTGGTAGTTACACTATCCTAGAAAGTGAAATTTTGATCATCCCAGACACTTTAGAGGATGAAAGGTTTGCTGTAAATCCCCTGGTGATATCAGAACCCTATTTCCGCTTCTATGGGGGAGTTCCCCTGATTAATTCTAGTGGCTTGGCATTAGGTTGTCTTTGTGTAATTGATTCTGCTCCTCGAAACTTGAGTGTTAAGGAACAAGCCGGATTAAAAAAATTGGCAAATTTAGTAATTAAGCATTTAGATTTACATCGGCAAAAAATTATTGATGAGAGCCAAAGCAATTTTAATCTCCTATTCTTTAATCATCCCAACCCCATGTGGATTTATGATCGGCAAAGTCTAAAATTTTTAGAGGTGAATGAAGCTGCGGTTATTCAATATGGTTACTCTCAAGCCGAGTTTTTGCAAATGCAAATCACAGATATTAGTCCGCCAGAAGATTTACCTGTGTTGCTGGAATATTTAACTCAAAATCTCGATTATTTAAACTTTTCTGAAAAATGGCGGCATACTCGAAAAGATGGTCAAAATATTATTGTAGAAATTATTACGCACTCAATAGAGTATGCTGGTTACAATGCTCGGTTGGTAGATATACGAGATATTACAGAATACAAACGAGTGGAAATGACCCTTCAGGAAAGCGAGGCTAGATTCCGAGCTATTTCTCAAGCAATTCCTATTCCGTTAGCTATTTATCGGTTAGCTGATGGGTTAATTTTATATACTAACCAAGAGTTTATACAAACATTTCGGCTGTCTCCAGAAAGTTTAGTTAATCTCAAAGCTTCAGATTTATATCAAGAGCCTGCTGAACATCAGAAAATATTAGAGCTTTTTATCAAACAAGCATATCTTGATAATCATGAAGTCCAACTTAAGAGAGAAGATGGTTCTTTTTTCTGGGCACTTGCTTCACTTCAGGCTTTAAATTTTAATCGAGAATTGGCAATCTTAACGGTGTTTTATGACATTACTGATCGCAAAAATGCAGCAGTAAAACTCCAAGAACAAAATGAGTTTCTGCAAACCATCTTTGAGAATATTCCGTTGATGATTGCACTCATTGATATCAACGGTAAAGTTCAATGGGTAAACCAAGAGTGGGAACGTCTTCTTGGCTGGACTTTTAAATATTTAGAAACTCGCGATGTTTTTGAAACTTTATATCCCAATCTTGAAGAACGTCAGTATGTGATTAATTTTATTCAGTCTGCACAACGGGTTTGGGGGGACTTTAGAACTCAGGCGCAGAATGGTAGTGTAATAGATACGTCTTGGACTAATGTTAGGCTGGCAAATGGTCAAACCATCGGTATCGGCAAGGATATCACAGCACGGAAGCAAACTGAACAGGCGCTAAAGGCTCAGGTTGAGCGAGAGCAATTAATGCGAACTATTGCTGAACGGATTCGTCAATCTCTCAATCTCCAAGATATTCTGAATGCAACTGTTCAAGAAGTGCGGGCTTTGTTAAAGGTTGAGCGAGTAATAGTTTTTCAGTTTTCCTCGGATATGAGCGGTACGGTTGTAGCGGAATCGGTGGAAACTGGATGGACGGTTGCTTTGGGTAGCGATATTCAGGATAGATGTTTTCAGATAGGTGCTGGACAAGAGTATCATCAAGGGTTAAGACGGGCGATCGCCAATATTTACGAAGCCGGACTAACTGATTGCCATCTTAACTTGCTAGCACAGTTTGAGGTTAAGGCCAATTTAGTTGTACCAATTTTGGTAGAAGTTGGTGGTGAAAATACTGGCTCTCGTCTTTGGGGTTTACTGATCGCCCACCAATGCAGTAGTACAAGGGATTGGGAAGAACATCAATTGGATTTGCTCGATCAGCTGACAGTGCAAATTGCGATCGCCATTCAACAATCCAGCATATTTCAGCAGGCTCAAAGCGAACTAGCTCAGAGACAGAAAGCTGAAGTTAAGTTAAGAAGCGCCTTAGCTGAAAAAGAAGTTTTGTTAAAAGAGATTCATCATCGAGTTAAAAATAACTTGCAGATTGTCTCTAGTCTGTTGCAACTCCAGTCTCACACAATCAAAGATCCTGAAGTCATCAGAGCTTTGAGAGAAAGCCAGAATCGGATTGAGTCTATATCTCTGATTCACAAAAACTTATACACTTCCCCAAATATTGGACAACTTGATGTTTTCGACTACATCAATAACCTGGCAGCAAGTCTGCTAATTTCTTATCAAATACAGCCAGGGAGAATCGGTCTAGAAACTAATATAGATTCAGTTAGTTTGAACGTTGACCAAGCTATTGCCTGTGGGCTAATCATCAATGAATTAATCTCCAACGCCTTAAAGCACGCGTTCCCCGATCAACAAACGGGTACAATTAACATCAGTTTACGTAATAATACTAGTAGTATAGAGATGACTGTGCAAGATAATGGTATTGGTTTACCAGATAATTTAGATTTGAGAAATACTGTTTCTTTGGGTCTCTCGTTAGTTTATGACTTGGCCACAGAACAGCTTGAAGGCAACATTACTGTAGAACGTAATCAAGGAACAGTATTCAAGATCCAATTTCCACAGTTAAACGGGCACAAGTAAATATTATAATGGGGCAAGCTAAAATTTTAGTTGTTGAAGATGAAGTGATTGTGGCTAGAACTATTGCCAGCCAACTCAATCAGCTAGGGTATATAGTTACAGGTACAGCTTCTTCTGGAAAGGTTGCCATTGCCAAAGCATCAGAAACTCAACCAGAAATAGTCTTAATGGATATTGTCCTCAAAGGTGAGATGGACGGTATTACTGCCGCTGGTTATATTCGTGAGCATTTAGATATTCCTGTAATCTACCTCACCGCTTATGGTGATGACAATACTTTAGAACGGGCAAAAATTACTCAACCCTTCGGTTATGTTGTTAAACCATTTACTATCAAAGATTTACGTATAGCTATAGAAATTGGTCTCTTAAAACACCAACTAGAACGTGACCTGCGGGAAAATCGAGACCAGTTAGCAACCCTTTTAAATTCCATGAGCGATGCTGTAATCGCCACCAATGAACAGGAAATTATCACATTCATCAATCCTGCTGCCCAAATTCTGACTGGCTGGCAGGAAAAAGATGCTATCGGTAGCGACGTATCTAAGGTTCTACGTATTGTCGATGAAATTACAGAAACTACCCTAGAAAACCCCGTAACCAAAGTGCTACGGGAACAACGGGTTGTTTATTTGGGGGAATTCACATCTCTAATTACTAGAAATGGCAAAAAAGTCCCAATTGGCGATAGTGCTTCACCCCTAAGGCGGGGGACTGACGCTATTAGTGGTGTAGTAGTTGTTTTCTGGGATCTTAGCGAAAAGCACCAAGCACAAATCCTAGAGAAAGCCTTGGAGAAGGAGCAAGAACTCCACCGTCTCAAGTCTCTATTTATCTCTACAGTTTCTCATGAATTCCGTAATCCCTTGACTGTGATTCAATCGGCAGTAGAACTCATAGAAATGCAAGGGGCAAATTTGACAGAAGTAAAAAGAAAAACCTATATAAAGCGAATTAAGAATGCTGTGCAATCCATGAAAAACCTCATGGAAGATGTACTGTTTATGGGTCGGGCTGAGGCTGAAAAACTTGAGTGCAACACTGCTCCCTTGAATCTAGAGCGATTCTGTCAAGAGCTAATTGAGGAATTTGATGCTACTGAAAATAGCTCCCAGAAAATCATCTTTACCTGTCATAGTCATCATACAGATGCTGTGATGGATCAACAACTCTTAAGTTATCTGTTTGGGAATTTACTTTCCAATGCAGTTAAGTATTCTCTCCCCGGTGGAGAAATTCATTTTGACCTCACCTGCGATGCGGTTGCAGGGGTAGCAATTTTTCAAATTCAAGATCAAGGAATTGGCATTCCGGAAGCAGATAAAACTCGACTTTTTGAATCTTTCTATCGAGCCTCGAATGTGCAATCTATCCAGGGTAATGGACTAGGGTTAGTGGTTGTCAAAAGGTGCGTTGATGCTCACCAGGGCGAAATTAAGATGACAAGTCAAGTTGGTGTCGGCACTACATTCACAATTATTTTGCCAATTAATTGAATTTTGTATCCCTTACGGGAGCCATAGGCTCTATGAGAGAATTTTGAACTTCTTAATTATCCTGTCGCACGCCACGCACAACTGGCTTAACATCGTCTCCAGAAAATGGATTAGTTCCACCAGTCCAGTTAAAGTCACTAATGCGGATGCTGAAGCCACCTAATTGCAGTACTGGGTTGTAACGCAAGGTAATTCCATAGGTGCGGCGACTATATTCCAAAATGTAGTCGGTGCTAGTTTCTTTACCTGTATCTAAGTTAACTGATGTTTGAAAACCTAAGCGCAATGGCCCATAGAGTTGCTGTGATAACCCAGCACTCAGCACTCTGTTATCAACAGAACGGTCAAACAAAAAGGGCGATAATCCGCTGTTTAAACCCTGGGAATAACTGATATTAAAACCGGTATAATCTAAATAGGGGCGAGAAAATTGCCCAATCTGCCCTACCAAGCCAATTGTCCCGGTTAAGGTGCTTTGGTTATCACCACTGCTGTAATAACTGGAAGTACCTGTGAGTCCAGCGAAGGCTTGCAAGTAAGGAACTACAGGGTTGGGTGTGTATCGTAATCCCCCCGTGGGAGTGGATGGTAATGGTTTCCCTCGCCACAGCAGTAAACCACTACTGAGAGCAGCGCTACCTTGTACGCGACCTAGGGAGATGCGATCGTTTTCTCGTTTTGGCTTGAGTAAGTCTTGGCGATCTGTGTTGGCGTCGATATACTGAGCGCCTCCTTGATAGCTAAGGTTGATGCCGCTTTTGCCTAAAGGAATTACTGGTGAGATGATGACGCCGCCAAGACTACTTTGAACGGTTTGATAGCCGAGGGTACCATTGTAAAGGCGATCGCGATAGCTATATTCTAGATTTAAGAAATGGGGATTAACATCGCCTAAAGTCTGGCGCAACCGCAAACTCCCCCGCAAATTATTTTCTACCTGGGTCAAGTCAAAACTGGTTAACTCTCCAGAACCCTGGACTTTAGTCTTTGGACTTAAAACTACATTCAGTCTCGACTTTACACCAAACAGCGATCCTAAGTTATCCCCGTCTTGGAGAGATTTTTGCACGAAAAATTGGGGGGTGATGCTCCATCTCGCCTGTTCTGTATTGACCGGTTCAAAGGCGCGCTCAACAAACAACCCGCCCCGCTTATCTCCATCAAAACCCAAGGAGACGATTGTCGGAGTAACTTCTCGCTCCCGTCTGTCAATCGTCCGTTGATCCAATGGAATAGGTAGGGGGACTTTTTGGTCAAACACTAAACGCTGACGCTGTGTAGTGATGCGGTCAATCAAGGGTGCTTGTCGCGTCAAGGTGACTTTAGACGCCCGGATTTCTAACTCTGGAGGTGAAAAGGGGTCATTGGTAATCCGCACGTCCCTAGCTTGCCAGCCCCGTGGATAGAAATCAATCCGTTGAGCTTCAAATCGTAGCCGCTTGACTTCACCGCCTGCTTTCGGTGGTGGAATGTTTCTCGCGTCTGACTGACCACCAAAGCTAAAATCAATTCCTCCTGGACTACCCACACCGACAACGGGCTGATTAGCTCGAATGCGATTGCTCGGCGGGGATTTGGGTACTCCACCCGCCGTCACATCGGTAGGTAAGAAAGCAAAATCTGTTGCCGTTGTGGGTATATAAATCTCTCCACTACCATTTTCTAACTCCCCACTATCTTGAACAAAGTTATAGGTAAAGCGTTGTCCCCGCAGTACCTGATCGCCTCTAGTCAAGGCAACATTACCTTCCCCCACCGCGATTAAATTGTCCAAATTTACTTGCAGGCGATCGGCATCCACCACCGCTCCATCAAATCGCACCACCACATTCCCCACAGCTGTAACAATCCGCCGCTGCTCATCATACTCCTGGCGATCAGATGTCACTTCCACAACACGCTCTCTCACTGGCGGCGTTGTCTCAGATGGTTGACTTTGTCGCTGTTTTGTGTTCTCACCCTGGGGTGGAGTTGGTTGGGTGCGGGGCTGGAATTCTATCACAGAGGGCGTTGATTGTTCGTTAGTCTGGCTGCGAGACTTGAACTCAATAATATTTTTTCCTGGTTGAGAACTCGGTATATTTTCGGGGGATGAGACAGAGAGATTAATTTTACCCGCCGAATCCTGTTGTGTAGTAATAACACTTTGCCCTTGTGGTTGAGCTAATTTATCAGCTACTAATTGTGACTTAGGCGGCAATAACTTTTTAGATAGAGTTGTATTTATTTGTAGAGAACGAATAGAGTCCGTTTTTTCGGCTCCTGTCTCCCCATTTCGCCCAGTATCTATCTGAGAATGCAACTCAGGATGATTCTTTATAACTGTTGGGGCAACTTCACTAGAAACTTGAGGAAATTTAGCATCTGGTGTATTTTCGCTACCACCGTCATCAGTCTTAGATGCTGAAAGCGGTGGATAACCAACTGCCAGGGGCTTTCCCAAAAGTCCTGCATTTCTAGAGGCAGTGAGGGGAGAAAATTCCGGGGGAAAAGTTTCTGGCCTAGGGACTGTGGAGAGGGTTTCGGCAACTACTACCTCATCCTGATTTGCCTTGATGAGAGTTGGCAAATGCCGAAAATTCCCCGTGTTTCCTGGACTCACAAATTGCTGCGTCTCGGTTTCAGCTTCGATAACTACAGCAGAGGAGATAGAATTTCCAGGTTTTAAAGGTTCGATAATGGAAGGTGGAACAGGCGGCAGAACTGGATGAAGCATATCTCGGACAAATCAAACTAAGTCATGTAGCAAACAGTAGCTGGAAGGATTAATTACACATTTCCCTTCCGACTTTTGCCTTCTGCCTACCTATAGCAAGTCACCAGAAGGAGAACACTGTGTTGCCCTTCAGTGAGATGCAACCAGTGTTCAGGGCGTTTAGTGTTTTTCACCTTCCAGCAGTCGGGAGCTATTTATCGAGTTTTTACTCTAAATCCCGACGTCCAGGGTTACGCGCTGGGTCATTCGACAAAAACCCAAAGACAAAAATACCTACGAAGAAGGCAACAACAATATAAACAGCGATTTTTAAAGTCAACATAGAAATATCTCCAAAGGGTATGACAACAAGAAGCTCTCTCTGAGTGATTTTTCATGCAGAAAAGATAGCTCCTATATATTACCCACATCTCGTCCTTTTTTGGAGGACTAGGATGAGAGAGTAGAACTTAGCACTTTAGGGTGGCGCTATGGTTTGTCTGACTTGTAGATGTCCCTAAAAAATTCCCGGCTAGATTAGTCTTGTGACGTTAGTTGAGGGCAGATGTTTCCCATCTGAGAAACAAATCTGCACTACTCTCAATTTAGGCAAGCCATGTCTCTAGGACTTACTTCCTTGGGAAATTCATCCTAATTTTGGGGTTTTTTAATGGTGTTTTGATGCGTCAAGAGACGCATCCTACCCGTAGCGTGCGTTCCCTAACGCACGGATTAAGATTTTCAATGAATAAAACTAGCCCACATATTTAGCATTTTTTGTCAATGCGTAAGTCCTTGTGTCTAGCAATTTTCAGTCAGGATATTTTACTAAATCCTTAACAATTCGGCTTCTGATAGCTTTTGCAGGTGTACCTACGGCAACAGAGAAGGGAGGAATATCTTTAGTCACAACTGCTCCTGCACCAATGACACTGCCTTGACCAATAGTAACGCCATCTAATACTGTCACTCCATGGCCTAGCCAACAGTCATCCTCAATCACAATTCCCTTACGAGTAACACCTTGACTTCTTATTGGTGAGTGGGGATCACTAAAAATGTGATTATTGGCATATATTCCGGAGTGGGCTGCAATCATACAGTGTTTACCGATTTTGATGTCTCCAGGCCCAGCAATACACACATCTGGAGCAATGAAGCTATTTTCATCAATGTATATACAGGTGTCTTCTAAGCACCCTATATTTACGTTACGCTCAATTGCTACTTGATTACCTATGTGAATTCTATTATTTGGGTGTCCTTTGGCATCTAAACGCACACCTTTGAAAATATATACTCCATTGCCAATTTCAATACCATTCGTATTGATAAATTCAACGCCATTTTGAATAAAAACTTGGCTGCCCATCTGGGCAAAAATACTCCGATATACTAAAGGTCGCAACTTAGCACCTAAAGCAATTGTGGGAATATCGCTTAATAAAGTAGTAACAAAAAGCTCTCTTATACGTTGCATTTTTAAGGAATATTGTTGGTTCTTCATGGTTACATATCTCTCAAGTAAATTGTTGTTGACAGTGTTGATAATTTGTTGGCTCTCTATCCCATATCTTGGTATTGCTACCTATGCTGATATTTCAATACCTATGGCTACCCTGAGAATTGCTACACAAATTCCCTAATATTTGTAGATGGTATCTTCAACACTTAAAACCCAGATTCATCGGATGAATATATGTGAATTATCTAACTTAAGTGTTGTAGAATCCCTCTGTCTGGAAATACATTAACTAGACTGCATTAATCAGCCAACATCAATGCATGGCTGTATCAAAACTCAGACTATGAAATTGGGTAGTTGAGATGGGCTAGTTGTTCGGTTGTCTGGAAAATTTGAAAAGCTTGTTATGCAAATACCGATATAGTTGTTTGCCTTGATTACAATTTTGTCAGGCATTTTCTATCTTTCGCTACAACTAAAATCGACAGCATTTTTTCAACAAAGTTACATCTATTTAGGTCAGACTCTTGCTAACAAAAAATAAAAGTTTGCCTAATATATGTAGTTATTGTTGAATCATTTGGGTATTTATGCCCGATATAAAATTAACCTAGGGTGGAGTATCTCCCACTTCTGCCATGACATTAAAGTTGGCCATCGGTGCGAACAAGTAAGCACTTCCCCGATTGTTATGACGGCTTTCTTGCAACGTATTTTTAGGGTATGCTGCTCTAAACATGTTGCACACAAATGAGTTACAGATTAACCAAATCACGCTGGTAATAACATGAATGGCTTTTATTAATAGATGTTTTTAACGATAACATAGTTTGCTTTTGATGGAGCATTCTTTGTAGCAAGTTTATTTGAATATTATTTCTCTGGTCAAATTTAAGCTTTTACCAGTTTTATAAGTAGCGAAAATAGCAATATCAAATATTCTTATATATACAGCAAAAATTTTATCTAACAGGAAATTATATACTTTCATCCTGCTCTAAGCTTACTTCGCTGGTAGGTTGGTTTGAATGGTAGTAAAAAATAATTTAATGCTAAGTACTTTGATGCCAGTCGCTAATCGTGTCTACCTGGCTCAACTTGGACTAGGAGAATTTTGGTAATTTTATTTTGGCAAGCCAGTAATTTCCGATGTCCCTCCCACATACAGCATTTTTCGGTTAATTAAGTAGGTTGGCGTAAATAATTTAAGGTTGGTAGTGAGGATTTTAGCTCTACTTTGTTGGCGTAGCGTCTGGTATCGCCTAGGGTCGACCACAGGAGATAGAGAGGGCTGAAGCCCTCACTCACTACGCGCTAATTTCAATATTTTTTAGTTTACTTAACATAGTTTGATTTCTTTTCGCCTACTTACTTAGACTACTGTAGAGACAAGTCATGTTTAGTTTCTAGACGGGGAAAGAGTTTCTGTTGTGTGGTTCATTTGCTAGAAATGGCTAAACGTGTAACCTGATACCCTAAACCTGCTATACTCAGTAATGTCACTTAGGAGAATCGGCTAGAGGGAGAAATTACACAAATTTTTTCTTTCATAGTTCTTTGCTGCCACTGTACAACCTATTTTATAAAGAAATAATTAAGAAAATCAACTTTTACTTGAGTAGCGATCGCCAGTTCTCACCCTCTGAGTAGATTCTGTGCCTAGAGCAGTTGACAACATAAATCTAAAATAAATGTTAAATATAAATATTTATCAACAAAAATACTATCTTTAGATTGATTTAAGTATTGAGTAAGCACAAATAATTAAATTTTAATAGCCTGAGTAAATGTTTAAGGTAAACCCATAGACTCCGAAAGTACATTAGTGTAAACTTTAGCATCGACGGAAAGAATGATTCTCAATGCTTAACAAAGTCATCGCATTTTCACAAACACAGTATAAAAAATTGGCTACTTTGGGTACAGACAGTAAACAATAACCGTAAATAACTAAACTTGGAGTTTTGACAAACTATGCAGCCAATTCGTACATTCAATGTATCCCCTTCGCTACCGTCGCGACTCGAACCCCTGCGGCGATTAGCATACAACTTACACTGGGATTGGAATGTTGAGACTAAAGATGTATTTCGCCGCTTAGACCCTGACCTGTGGGAGTCTAGCCATCATAACCCAGTGTTGATGCTTGGTACTATCAGCCAAGGACGGCTGTTGGAAGTTGTGGAAGATGAAGGCTTTCTGGCGCAAATGGATCGCGCCAACCGTCAGTTAGAAGATTATCTTCAAGAACGCACCTGGTATCAGAAACAACGGGGCCAAGATGCAAAAGAATGCTATGCCTATTTTTCAGCTGAATTTGGACTTGTAGATTGCTTACCGGTTTACTCTGGTGGTTTGGGCGTTCTCGCTGGTGATCACCTCAAATCGGCTAGTGACTTGGGGCTACCGTTGGTTGGCGTCGGCTTATTATATCAGCAAGGCTACTTTGCTCAGTATCTGAATGCTGATGGTTGGCAGCAAGAGCGCTACCTGATGAACGATTTCTACAATATGCCTTTGCACCTTGAGCGCAATGCCGATGGTTCTGAACTGCGGATTGCGGTAAATTATCCAGGACGCAAGGTATACGCCAGAGTGTGGCGCGTACAGGTGGGAACGGTGCCTTTGTATTTGTTGGATACCAACATTGAACCCAACAACAGTTACGATCACGACATCACAGATCAGCTGTATGGTGGTGATATCGATATGCGTATCCACCAGGAAATCATGCTGGGTATCGGTGGTGTGCAGATGCTCAAAGCCTTGGGTTATGAAGTCACGGCTTATCATATGAATGAAGGTCACGCGGCGTTCTCTGCTCTAGAGCGTATCCGCACCTTGATTCAGCAAGATGGTTTGAGTTATGCCCAAGCTAGACAGGTTGTATCTTCTAGTAATATCTTTACCACTCACACGCCAGTGCCGGCGGGTATTGATTTGTTCGCTCCTGACA
Source organism: Cylindrospermum sp. FACHB-282 (assembly GCF_014697195.1). Classification (GTDB taxonomy): domain Bacteria; phylum Cyanobacteriota; class Cyanobacteriia; order Cyanobacteriales; family Nostocaceae; genus Cylindrospermum. Next base: position 168,720 of record NZ_JACJRJ010000004.1, read on the forward strand.
AGATTCTGCATTACCTGGGGTACTATGCAGATATCTTTAGTTTGCCTAAAGAGCAATTTTTAGGATTGGGACGAGAAAATACTGGGGATTTATCTGCGCCTTTCAGTATGGCGGTGTTAGCCCTGAAGATGGCAACATTTTCTAATGGTGTGGCGCAACTGCACGGTGTAGTATCACGGCAGATGTTTCAGGGTTTGTGGAAGAAGGTGCCTGTAGAGGAAGTACCCATCGCCGCAATTACTAATGGTGTTCATGCTCGGAGTTGTGTTTCTAAATCAACTCAGGAGTTATACGATCGCTATTTGGGGCCAAATTGGTCATCAGCACCACCTGATAGTCAGTTGTGGGAACGGATGGACGCCATACCTGATGAGGAGTTGTGGCGCAATCACGAACGCTGCCGCTTAGACATGATTTTGTATGTGCGGGAGCATTTAGTTAAACATTTGCGCGATCGCGGCGCTTCTGCCTCAGAAATTGCTCAAGCCCAAGAAGTTCTCGATCCTAATGTGTTAACTGTGGGCTTTGCCCGTCGTTTTGCTACCTACAAACGCGCTACCTTATGGATGCGCGATTTAAACCGGATCAAGCAAATTTTGCTGGGGAATAAAGACCGCAAAGTCCAATTTGTAATCGCTGGGAAGGCACACCCGAAAGATATTCCCGGTAAAGAACTGATCCGCGATATCAATCACTTTATCCGCGAACAACACTTAGAAAAACAAGTGGTGTTTGTGCCTAATTACGACATTCACATCGCCCGGTTGTTGGTGGCAGGTTGCGATATCTGGTTAAATACACCACGTCGTCCACGGGAAGCTTCTGGTACTAGTGGCATGAAGGCAGCGATGAACGGATTGCCAAATTTAAGCGTACTAGATGGCTGGTGGGATGAGGCTGATTATGTCCGCACCGGTTGGCCGATTGGACATGGTGAGAATTACGAAGATCCCAATTACCAGGATGAAGTGGAAGCCAACGCTTTCTATGATTTGCTGGAGAAGGAAGTTGCACCTCTATTTTATGACCATCGGGATGGTGATGGCTTGCCCCGTCCTTGGGTTGCTAAAATGAAGAATGCTATCCGCTTAAATTGTCCGTTCTTTAATACAGCGCGGATGGTACGTGAATATGCACAACGGGCTTACTTCCCCGCAAGCGATCGCTACCATACTCTAATTACCGAAAATTACGCCCCAGCTAAGGAATTGGCTGCTTGGAAGTCAAAATTAGCTGATCACTGGTTTAATATCAAGGTCAAAGATATTGACGTCTCGGCAGCTTCAGATATTGAGGTTAACCAAACTGTGTCTGTCAAAGCCAAGGTTGATTTGTCGGTTTTGACTAATGATGATGTGCAGGTGGAACTCTACCAGGGTGCTATTGATGCTCATGGTGAGATTGTCAATGCCAAGCCAGTGGTGATGGATTACCAAGGAATTGATCCACAAGGTTTGGGTATTTACACGGGTAATATCACCTATACCAGTTCTGGTTTGCAAGGTTTGTCTTTGCGCGTGTTACCAAAACACCCATACTTGTCTAGTGCTTATGAACCTAGGTTGATTGCTTGGGCTGAATAAGCTGATTTGGGGATGACAATGTAGCCTGTGGTGCGATCGCCTAATACTAGGTTACGTTGTTCTCCCCAATACCACCAGTGTGCTGCAACATAAGCGCAAATTAGGCTATCTAGTTGATCTTCTACTGCTTTGAGTGCTGCACCTGTGGTGGGGATTTCATGAGGAAACGAACCGCCAAGACGCCCGCGCAGCAGCGATGCCCGTTGGCGTAAGCCTGCCGTTAGGCATAGGGCTGTAGGACGCCAAGAAGGTTCGAGGGTGGGTAGGATATTGAGAATATAATTTTGGAGTTTGATTAGTTCTAGGCGGCGCTCGTTGAGGCGTCCTTTTTTGTATTTGAGGATGCGTTGGAGGTTGAATAGGTTAACGATGGCTGGGTGGGGAAAGACTTCTATTTGATATCTGCCGGGTTTTTGCGGTTCGATGGTTGGGGCGTGGGCAAATCCGCGTGATTCTAATTCTAAGCCAAAGTTGATGGTGCGATCGCTAAAGGGTAAGTTTTGGTTGGCTGGGTAGCATCCAGCATGATATTTACCAAAGTATTTGTGGCTGAGTTTATCGGGTAAGCGACTCCCGGTAGCGTTGGGGATGAGGGTGGGTGCATCTACAGCAATCATGGCTGGTTCGTCTGGTTGGACGGTTTTATCAATCCAGGTGAGGATATCTGCAATGAGTTCTAAGCGATCTAAATCTAGTAGTTGCAGTTTTCCGTCTATTAATTCTAAGCAACATAGCCCGCTTGGTTGCGATTTCCAGCCAAAATCAACACCGATAAATTTCATTATTATTGTAAATACGGTTTTGCGATTATTGTCGCATTTTTCCCATTTTTGTAGTCACTTGGAACTCTCTCAATCAAAAACTAACTCAGTCTGCTCAAAACTGGTAAGGTTAACCATGGGTTTAGAGTTAAGGAATTTCCAATTAAAAAAATATCTAATCGGTAGGGACACAGCACTGCTGTGTCCCTACAAGTCTTTGATTACTCGATAATTTATTTTTTGGGATTCCCTAAGTACAATTTCATTTAAATAAGGAATCAGCGCATAACCAATACACTCTGCTAAACGTGGCGGGACAGCATTACCAATTTGCCACATAGCTTTTTTCATTGTACCAGCGAAAATAAACGAATCGGGAAATGTTTGTAATCTTGCCATTTCTCTAGCTGAAATCACCCGATTTAAATGTGGGTGAATGTGAGTACCTCCATGATTTTCTTTTACCGTCATACTCGGTTTACCAGGATATTGTCGCTTGAAAGCATCGACATATTTTGTATATAAAGAACCACCAGGAGGAACTTGAGCAATACGTTCCATATATTCTGCTGAATGTTTAGTCCATTCATGGTTAATTTCTGGTATTCTAGTATATGCTGGTAAATCAGAAATGGCTGATTCAATAGGTTTATATTCTTCTGGCAATAACTGCGCCTTAGGATAGGGATTTGGCATTCCAAATCTGTTAGCTATAAAAATAGCTCTTGGTCGAATTTGTGGAACTCCGTAAGCAGCAGATTCGAGAATTGCTACAGAAATATTTGGATAACCAATAGACTCAAAAGCCTCAATAATTGCTTGTTTAACGTTACCATTTTGAATTGTCAAAATTCCTGGTACATTTTCCATGACGACATACCAAGGGCGGATTTCTGAAACAATCCGCACAAACTCATAAAATAACCGATTTCGTGGATCTTTGGGATCACGTTTTCCAGCTACAGAAAATCCTTGACACGGTGGCCCACCAACAACAAGATGTATTTCAGGTGAGCCGATTTGTTGCAACCAATTTTGAGAAGAAAGTTTTTCAATATCTCCACAGAAATGATGACATTTTGGGAAATTGTTTTGATGAGTTTCCGAAGCAATAGGGCTAATTTCCGCACTGGCTAATGGTTGAAATCCAGCTTGTACTAGCCCTTGTGTAATTCCCCCTGCACCACAAAATAGATCCACAAAAGTATAGTTAGATAATGGCGTTGGTACGGAACCAATATCAATAAATAGCTTGTATGAATCGGTGTCGTTTTGCTCTAGTTCGCGTTGAATACGTTGATAACGTCCTAACTTAGGTTTCTTTTGTTTTTTGTTAAGATTATGCTGCTCTTGATTAGGAAAAAAAGAAAGTTGTATTCCTGGCATTTGTTGCTTGATATCGATATATGCGGAATTAGAAGATTCTACAATAGACATCGACAAAATTTAAATATGTTTTATCCAGAACCTTTGTAGAGACGGGTAAATTCATACACTTCCTGTCCAGAACTCATCAGGTAAAGGCTGATCAAAATCATCGCTTGTCCAAATTGCTCCAGAATGTAAGCCTGGGGTACGGGAAGTAGAAAGGGGAGGCTGTTCTTTTGACATTGTTACCAAACAAGCCTGGGGAATACTACCTTCAGTCAGAACAATTTCTTTACCTTCAAGCACTAGAGATAATAACTCTTTGACGCTTATTTGTGATTGATTTACATCAATTGTAATTGGTAGGATAACCAAGTTTTCTAGATTGAAAGATACCTATTTTTTATTATAGATTATAGGTATCTACTATTATTTATATTGGAATCACAGATAAAAAATCAATTTTAATCTGTGTTTATCTGTGGTTCCATTTTCCTGAAATTGCCTTTTCAACGAGCAGAAGATAACTGATAACTTGCTTCTAAGACTGGTTGGTGCTGCAAATCTTCCAGTTGTGCTTCTAGTTGCGCTTTCACCTCATGGCGAAAATTGAAAAAGTGTTCACCTACACCCAAAGCTATCAAATAGTCGTAGAATAGATGTGGTTTCTGGAGTGCGATCGCTACTAACTGCCACCAAAACCGCCACCTAGTAGAACGCACCACACCCTGACGCCAGCAGATAGCAAAGAAAAAACGTACCTCCTGCCAAGTAAACTGGCGTTTGTTCTGGGGACGCCAACCTTCCATCATGATAAAATGGCGAAATGTGCGTTTGAGATAAGGTAGCGGTTCGTATAAATTCCAGAAAGTAGTGATAAACTCGTTGACAACTTCTGCCATTGGACGTGTGGGAACAAAATTCATCAAAGACTTCTGAGAAGTAAAGTATTTAGTAAACCCCTCAAGTAACCGTCCTTCTTTTTGCAGACGAGTCCACATTGCCGTATTGGGTAATGCACCCAGCAAACTGAGATGTGCTTGAGGAATACCGGTTTCTTCAACAAAGTCCTGAATGCGTGTACCTGCACCAGCACGTTCATTATCAAATCCTATAATAAAGCCAGACATAATTTGCAATCCTGCACGGGTAATTTTATCGCATGATTCCTGCAAAGACTGACGTGTATTCTGTTCTTTATTAATTCCCACCAAGCTCTCAACATCTGGGGTTTCAATCCCCATAAACACAATTGTGATCCCTGCCTTTACCATTAAATCTATCAGTTCGTCATCCTCAGCTAGATTTAACGAAGCTTCTGTAATAAAAGTAAATGGATATTTGCGTTCTTCCATCCAGGGAATTAAAGCGCGTAAAAATACCTTAGCATTCCGTTTATTGCCAATAAAATTATCATCAACCAAAAATACGTAACGATGCCAGCCCATTTGATAGAGAACTTCTAGTTCAGCTAACATCTGTTCAGGGGTTTTAGTGCGCGGCTTGCGACCAAACAAGTTGATAATATCGCAAAACTCGCACTGAAAAGGACATCCCCTAGAAAACTGCACCGTGATTGCATAGTAGGCATTTAAATCGAGCAAATCAAACCGAGGTATCGGCGTTTGGGTAACATCCGGTTTTTCTGAAGAACGGAAAACACCTCTTTCTTCTCCCCTTTCCAAAGCTTCTAAGAACATGGGGACGGTGCATTCCCCTTCATCTAAAATTAAGTAATTAGCGCCCGCTTCGAGAGCAAATTCTGGTACTGATGTAGGAAAAGGGCCACCCACTGCCACTTTTTTACCTAACGCAACTGCTTTTTTAATTAATTCCCCTAAATCTTGCTGCTGAATAATCATTGCAGAGATGATTACTAAGTCGCACCATGCCCAATCTGCATCTGTTTCTAGACGGACATTGCGATCGCTAAATCTAATCTCCCAATCACTCGGCAACATCGCTGCCACCGTGATTAAACCCAATGGCGGATTTGTGGAGCGTAAACCCGCCAAATCAAGAGTTTCCTGGTAAGACCAAAAAGAATTGGGCATTATCGGCCAAAGTAGCAAAGCTCGCATAAAATACCCTTTTAGTTTTAAACTATACAGGTTTAGTAACTAACTATCAATCCGCCCTCAGGCACAGATTTTGTCGCTTTATCCTTCAAAATAATGAATAACCCAAAATCCTTAACGCCCTGGCAGCGACGACAATTGGAGGAACGACAAAATACATTTTTGAAGGAGTGGGAGCTTCTTAGTCAGAAGATCAAAGACATACGGCTAGATTTGGCAATTGAGGCAGGGACGACGGTAAAGTTTCAGTTGAAACAGCAACTTCAGGAAGAAGAAGCGAAACAAAAACAGTTAGAAGTAGAACTAGATGAAATTGAACAAAAGTTAAATCAGGAAGCCGTCTCTACCTCAAAAAATCCTCTCCCTGTTCCAGCAAAATCTAACAATTTATCGCTTTCTACTTATAATTCAAAAACCTGGGTAGGGCGTGACGCACTGATTACAGAACTTACCGAAAGACTTGAGGAAAAATGCCGAATCTTAGCACTGACGGGCATCACAGGCATCGGTAAAACAGCACTTGCAGAGCGGTTAGTGGTAGAAATTCACCGCAATGGTTTACAGTTCCATCGGCTCAACTTTGATGATAGGGGACAGGGAACAGATTTCATTAGTGGGGCGCTTTCTCTGTTACCGAAGTTGGGCGAAACGGTGACATTAGAAGACCAGAAAGACCCACAAAACGCACTTAAACACCTGCTGCAAACTCTGAGAAATAATAAATTTCTGGTGCAGATTGATTCGGTGGAGATGCTTTTGCAGGGTGATGATGAGAGTGGATGGAATGCCTTTGTAGATAACCTGTGGGTGGAATTTTTTCATCAATTGCTAGCTGGGGGAGAATGTCAAAGTCAAATCTTGCTTACAACCCAAGCGTTATCGGAAAAATTGGAGATAGAAGGGTCGAGTTATCCCAATTATTGGTATCGTCAGGATTTGGGTGGTTTGTCAGCAGCAGAACAGTTGCAGTTGTTTGAGAAGAACGGGTTAAAGCCTGATGAGTTGGGAACAGAGATTTTAAAGCGCATTGGTAATCTGTATGAAGGTCATCCTCTAGTGATTCAGGTGATTGCAAAGGATATTTTGGATAAGCCTTTTTATGGAAATGTGCAGAAATATTGGCAGCGATACCAAGCTGAATTTGATGAAGATGAACGTCGCAAACAGAAAAGTACATCATCTCGTAAGTTGCAATTGCTGGTAAAAGAACGGGTGAAGAAGTCCTTGCAGCGTTTACCATCGGATGCTTATCAAATGCTGTGTTGCAGTTCTGTGTATCGTCGTCCTGTCCCGGAAGGATTTTGGTTGGCAATGTTGGCAGAAGATAAGCAGGATAATGCGTTGGAGTTGCTGAAGTCTCACCACTTGGCAGAGGAAGAGTTGAGAGATGACGGGGTGCTGTTGTTGCGGCAGCATAACCTAGTTAGGCAGGTTACGCGTAGTTTGTTGAGAACGGATGCGGCATTGTGGAGAGAGACAGAACGCACAGCAGCGCGGTTGTGGCTGAATGAATATGAACCAGAACCGGATGCACCCTATTTGGAAAAGGTGCGGGGTTCTCTGGAAGCCTTTCACCATTATTGTGAAGTGGAGGACTGGAAGGTAGCTAAAGCAATTCTGATTGATCAGAAAGTGGGTGATCAACTTCTGGGGTGGGGTGAATATCGGGAAATGCTCCCACTTTATGAGCAGCTTCTTGGTAAGTTAGATGCTGCGGTAGATGTGGTTTGTGAGAAGGGCATCGGGAATGCTTATCGGAATTTGGGCAACTATCCTCAAGCGATTGAGCATTATCAGCAGAGTTTAGCGACTGCTCGTGAAATTAGCGATCGCAAAGGAGAAGGCAACGCGCTGGGCGGTCTAGGCATTGTTTACAAGTCTTTGGGAAAATATCATCAAGCGATTGATTACCTTCAGCAATGTTTGACTATTGTCCGTGAAATCGGTTATCGACGGGGAGAAGGTCTTGCAATGGGCAACCTGGGTAATGTTTACAACTCTTTGGGCAACTATCCTCAAGCGATTAAGTACCATCAGCAAGATTTGACTATTGCTTGTGAACTTGGTGATATTCAGGGAAAAGGGCGTGCAATGGGCAATCTGGGCAATGTTTACGTGTCTCTGGGTAACTATCATCAAGCGATTGACTACCTTCAGGAATGTTTGACTATTGCCCGTGAAATTGGTAATCGGCGAGGAGAAGGGATTTCACTATGCAATCTAGGCAATGTTTACGAGACTCTGGGTAACTATTCTCAAGCGATTGACTACCTTCAGCAATCTTTAACTACTGTTCGTGAAATTCCTGACCGACAGGGAGAAGCGATTGCACTAGTTAATTGGGGCAAAACACTGCTTAAGCTTGAACAGTATCCGGAAGCTCAACAACGTTTACAGACATCTCTAGATATCTTCAAAGAACTGGGTGAGCGTCGTAGTGAAGCAGAAGCCCTCCTCAGACTGGGTGAACTCCACCACAAAACAGGACAGCTTGACCTAGCGCGGGAGTTTTACGCTCAAGCTCATTCCCTTGCCTCAGTCCTGGGTATTCCCCTACTCAAAGAGTGTGAAGAACTCCAAGGGATGCTGGCAGCCGATGCAGCAGCAGACATACCATAATTTTCGCCGCAAAGCTTCAAAATGGTGATACACAAGTTCCAGATTGCCCAAGGGAATAAAATTCGCGGCTACACAAACCTTCGCGTAGCGTCCCGTAGGGATAGTCCGCATCCCCAGACTAACAAAGATTAAAACCTGGAAATAAATTTCCGGCTTAAAGCTCAAACCCGTTTTAACGGGTTAAGAAAATGATTCTAGTTAGCTTTAGCTAACTTTAGAAGAAACAGACGGGAGTTTGAAAGCCCCGGAGGAACAGGCGCACAGCGCCATACTCCGTACTTCAGACCGGGGATGAAAAACGACTCGGTAGGCTTTAGCCTACCTGTAATATATCTGTAATTTCAGGTAGAGTATCAAGCAATTCCTCTACAACTTGGGCAATAGTTGTATCTTTTTTTTTTGCAGCATACAACCGCAGTTTATTCATTCTGCGTTCGGTAATTCTAATGTGTAATTCTTTTTTTGTCATATATGACACAATGACGACACACTTATGTTAGCATACAGGTAAGGAGGCAAAACAAATGTATGGATGCCAGCAAAATTTAATTAATCCAAATGAAGAGTTAAAAGCAGTACTTGAG